>LNDQ01000102.1 GCA_001464695.1 Betaproteobacteria bacterium Ga0077523
ACCTTCCCCCACCGAAGGTGGGGGAAGGGGTGTACGTCCCCTCCCCCGGCTTTGCCGGGGGAGGGTTAGGGAGGGGGCGCCGCCGGTTCCTCAATGCGCCCGCTCCCAATTCGGACCCGACCCTACATCCACCACCAGCGGCACTGCCAGCTCGGCAACGCGCGTCATGTATCCCGGCAGTTCCGCCATCACCCGCGCGAGTTCCGCATCGGGCACCTCGAGCACCAGTTCGTCGTGTACCTGCATGATCAGACGCGACACGAGGTGCTCTTTCTCGATCCATTGCTGAACCGCGATCATCGCGAGCTTGATGAGATCGGCGGCCGTCCCCTGCATCGGCGCGTTGATGGCGGCGCGCTCCGCGCCTTGACGCCGGCCCTGGTTCTGCGCACGAATCTCCGGCAGATACAGGCGCCGCCCGAACACGGTCTCGACGTACCCGGAATCGCGAGCCGAGTTGCGCGTGCGCTGCATGTAGTCCGCCACACCCGGATAACGCGCGAAGTAGCGCTCCATGTACTGCTGAGCGGCCGACCGTTCGATACCAAGCTGGGAGGCGAGGCCGAACGCCGACATGCCGTAGATCAACCCGAAATTGATCACCTTGGCGTAGCGGCGCTGCTCGGAACTCACTTCACCCACCGGGACACCGAACACTTCGGACGCTGTCGCCCGATGCACGTCCTCACCTGCCGCGAACGCCTTGAGCAGTGACGCATCCCCCGACAGGTGCGCCATGATGCGCAGTTCGATCTGCGAGTAGTCGGCCGAAACGATGTGTGAACCGGGCGGCGCGATGAACGCTTCGCGGATGCGGCGGCCTTCGACGGTGCGCACCGGAATGTTCTGCAGGTTCGGATCGGTGCTGGACAGGCGTCCGGTCACCGCAGTGGCCTGCCCATAGTTGGTGTGCACGCGGCCGGTCGACGGGTTCACCATGCGCGGCAACTTGTCCGTGTAGGTCGACTTCAACTTCGATACGCTGCGCCAGTCGAGAATGCGCTTGGGCAGCGGATGATCGAGGGCGAGCTGTTCCAGCACCTCTTCGTCCGTGGAAGGCGCGCCGCTCGGGGTCTTCTTCACCACGGGCAGCTTGTGCTTCTCGAACAGGATCTCCTGGAGTTGCTTCGGTGACCCCAGATTGAACGGCTGCCCGGCGAGCTCGTGCGCCTCGCGTTCGAGCTCCAGCATGCGCTGACCCAGCGCGGTGCTCTGGGACTCGAGCAACCGGGCGTCGATGAGCACGCCCTGGCGTTCCATCTTGAGCAGCACCTGCATCACCGGCATCTCGATGTCGCGGTACACCCGGGCCAACGCGGGCTCGCGTTCGAGTTGCGGCAGCATCGCCTGGTGCAGCTGCAGCGTGATGTCGGCGTCCTCCGCCGAGTACTCGGTGGCGCGTTCGACACTGACCTGGTCGAAACCGATCTGGCTGGCGCCCTTGCCGGCGACTTCCTCGAAGGTGATCGTCTTGACCCCGAGATGCCGCATGGCCATGGAGTCCATGTCGTGCGGCTTGTGGCTCTCGATCACATACGACTCGAGCAGGGTGTCGTGCACGACGCCGCCGAAGCGGATATCGTGATTCAACAGCACGTGCGCGTCGTACTTCGCGTTCTGGCCGAGCTTCGGCCTGTGGTCGCTCTCGATCCAGGGCTTCAGCCTGGCCAGAGTCGCCTTGAAATCGAGCTGCTCCGGTGCGCCCGTATAGCGGTGCGCAAGCGGCAGATAAGCTGCTTCATGGGGCGTGATCGCGAAGGACAGGCCGACGATTTGTGCCGTCATCGGATCGAGGCCGGTCGTCTCGGTGTCGAACGCGGTGATCGGGGCGGCGTCCAGTTTCGCCATCCAGCGGTCGAGCGCCGTGGCGTCGAGGATGCATTCGTAGTGCCGCTCCGGCGGCGGGGCATCGAGTGCCGGCGCCGAGGCGGGTTGCGGATCGGCGGCATTCGCATCCTTGAGCTCGCGCAGCCAGGTCTTGAAATCGAAGCGCTCGTACAGTTTCGCGAGTTGCTCGCGATCTTCCGGTTGCGCCGCGAGCTCTTCCGGACCGAGGGGCAGTTCGACGTCGCACTTCACCGTCAGCAAGCGGCGGCCCTGGGGCAGCCAGTCGAGCGCCTTGCGCAGGTTGTCCCCGACGGCCCCACCGATCTCGTCGGCGCGCTTGACGATCTCGTCGAGGGTTCCGAACTGCTGCAGCCACTTGACCGCGGTCTTCGGCCCCACCTTCTCCACGCCGGGCACATTGTCCACGCTGTCGCCCACCAAAGTGAAGTAGTCCACGATCCGTTCCGGCGGCACCCCGAACTTGGCTTCGACGCCGGGCACATCGAGCGTCTCGTTCGACATGGTGTTGACCAGGGTCACGTGCGGCGTCACCAGTTGCGCGAGGTCCTTGTCGCCGGTCGAGATCACGGCGCTGATGCCGGCTTGCTCGGCTTGCGCCGCCAGCGTCCCGATCACATCGTCCGCCTCCACGTGGTCCACCATGAGCAGCGGCCAGCCGAGTGCGCGGACGAGTTCGTGGATCGGCTCGATCTGGCGCGCGAGGTCCTCGGGCATGGACGGGCGGTTCGCCTTGTACTCGGGATACCAGTCGTCGCGGAAGGTCTTTCCTTTCGCGTCGAAAACGCAGGCGATATAATCCGCCGGCACCTCACGACGGAGACGGCGCAGCATGTTGGCCACGCCGTACACCGCGCCGGTCGGCTCTCCGGCCCGGTTCCTCAAGTCCGGCATCGCGTGGAACGCGCGGTACAGATAGGACGAACCGTCCACCAACAAAAGCGTCTTCACGTGTTCTTCCGAATCACCGCTCGAGGAAACCCATGACGATCGGGAACAAGATTCCTGTTCCGCTTGCGCCCGAGCTCCTGGACAAATCCTGGTCGGCACGCGAGTCGTGGCGGGTGCTCGCGATTATGGCAGAGTTCGTCGAGGCGACCGAACGTCTCAATGCCGTGCGGCCCGCGGTCTCCATCTTCGGCAGCGCGCGAACACCGCCGGACCACCCCTACTACGCGCTCACCGAGCGTATCGCGCGCGAACTCTCCGATGCCGGCTTCACCGTGATCTCCGGCGGTGGTCCGGGCATCATGGAAGCTGCCAACAAGGGCGCGTTCTACGGGCGGTCGCCGTCGGTCGGCCTCAACATCCAGTTGCCGCACGAGCAGCTCTCCAACCGCTACCAGGACATCAGCCAGACCTTCCGCCACTTCTTCGCGCGCAAGGTCATGTTCGTGAAGTTCGCCTCGGCCTACGTGGTGATGCCCGGTGGCTTCGGCACGCTGGACGAGCTGATGGAAGCATTGACCCTGGTGCAGACCCGCAAGACGCGCCGCATTCCGATCATCCTGGTGCAGGCGTCGTTCTGGAAGGGCATGCTCGACTGGTTCCGTTCGACCCTGGTCGCCGAGAAGATGATCGACCCCGAGGACATGGATCTCATTCAGGTGATCGACGAGCCGAGCGCCGTCGTCCAGGCGATCTTCAGCCACTACGAGAAGCGCGGGTTCGAGCCTTCCGCGGCGGAGCGCGAGGCTCTGCTCAATCTTTAGATGAGACAGCCCCCACGCTTCCTTCGGTCGCTGCCCCCCGGGGGGGCGCGTCAGCGTCTTGGGGCGGCCCGGCGACACCCACCTCGAAGTTCGTTACGAGAGGGCCCGTGCGACCCGGCTGCGCCGGCCGCGGGCCCGTCGCGATAGCCGATGTCGTACTGACATGTCCGTCTTCACCCGCGTCACGGCCGAGCAACTGTCCGAATGGCTCAAGGGCTATTCCGTCGGTCATCTGAGCGAGCTGAAAGGCATTCTCGCCGGCATCGAGAACACCAACTACTTCGTCACGACCACCAACGGTCGCTATGTGCTCACCCTGTTCGAGAAACTGAAGCCGGCCGAACTGCCGTTCTATCTCGAACTGATGGCGCACCTGTCGAATCATGGCTTGCCGTGTCCGAAGCCGATCGCCAATCTCGACAACTCGTTTCTCGGGCACCTGAACGGCAAGCCGGCCGCGCTCGTGACGTGTCTCGACGGTGCGCCGGTGATGACTCCGGGTCCCGAGCAATGCGCGCGCGTCGGCGAAGTGCTGGCCGACCTGCATCTCGCGGGGCGCTCCTACCGCGGGCATCTCGACAACCTGCGCGGCCCGAAGTGGTGGACCGCCACCGCGCCCGAGTTGCTGCCGTTCCTGTCCGACACGAACAAGGCCATGCTGACCGGCGAAGTGGCGTTCCAGGCGAGCCATCGGCTCGACGACCTGCCGCGCGGTGTCGTGCATGCCGACCTGTTTCGCGACAACGTGCTGTTCCACGGCGAAGTGATCGGAGGCGTGATCGACTTCTACTTTGCCTGCATCGACGTCCTGCTCTATGACGTGGCCATCACCGTGAACGACTGGTGCACGACGGAAGATTGCGAACTCGATCCGGTGCGTACACGCGCCCTGCTGGATGCCTATCGCGGTACCCGCGATTTCACCGAAGCGGAAAGAAGGGCGTGGCCGGTGATGCTGCGTGCTGGAGCCCTGCGTTTCTGGGTGTCCCGCTTGTACGACTTCCACCTGCCGCGTCCGGGCGATCTCACCCACGCGCACGATCCGGTGCGCTTCGAGCGCATCCTGCGGCACCATGTGGAAAGTACCGGACTAACGGGACCGCACTTGCGGTTGGTGGCCTAGGATGAAGCGCTCCCCACGCTCTCTGCAGTTGTTGCCCCCCATGGGGCCAGCCCTCTTGGGGCGGCCCGGCGAGGGCTCAGTGTGACGTCCCCCCCGATAGGCCTGCGGCCTCTCCCCCCCAGGGGGCCAGCCCTCTTGGGGCGGCCCGGCGAGGGCTGTGATGTGACGACCCCCCCGACAGGCCTGACGGCCTTTCCCCCCAGGGGGCCAGCCCTCTTGGGACGGCCCGGCGAGGGCTGATATGGCACAAACGCCGCGCGTCCCGCTGCCCGAGGTCCGCAGCGTCCCCTTCATCCGCGGCTGGTTCTGGGTCGTCGAGGGCTGGAAGTTGTTCCTGCGCAAGCCGCTCACCGCCATCGTGTTCACGATCGCGCTGTGGGCCATCATCTACCTGAGCGGCATTCACGGCTTGCTGGCGGCCGCGGTGGCGGTGCTGCTCCCTGTGTTCCTGGGCGGCTGGGTCGCCGCCTGCGACACCATCGCCCGCGGCGAACCGGTGCCGGTCACGATGTTCTTCGAAGGCTTCCGGCGCCGCACCGCGGAGCTCGGTGCGGTCGGCGGCTTCAACGTCATCGCGAATCTGCTCGTGCTGATGATCGTCTTCGCGGCCGGCGGCGACATGCTCGGCAAGCTGATGAGCGATCCGACATCGGTGGATCCGGCAGCCGTGGCCGAGGCATCGGCCCGCATCGCGCAGGCGTTGCTGCTTGGTGTGGTGGTGGGCTTGCCGGTGGCGATGGCCGTCTGGTTTGCCCCATTCGCCGTGATGCTCGATGGCGTGCGTCCGCTGCATGCGCTCGCCGGCTCCTTGCGTGCCATGGTGCGCAACATGTTGCCGTTCCTGCTCTACAGCGTGGTGTGGCTCGCGATCGGTGTCGCGTTGTTCAGCGTCGCCAGCGTGCTGTTCGGGGTCCGCGCGGCGCTCGGGATCAGCGTGTGGCTGATGATGCCGGTGCTGGTGCCGAGCGTGTATGTGAGCTATCGGGACATTTTCAAGGCTGCGTAGGCTGCGGCCCCCACCCTGACCTTCCCCCGGCAAAGCCGGTGGAGGGGACGTACACCCCTTCCCCCACCTTCGGTGGGGGAAGGCTGGGATGGGGGCAGCAACTTCAAGCCGCCGTGAGCTTCGCGTACTCCAGCGCAAGCCATTTGAGCCCGGCATTGCGGAAGTTGACCTGCACCCGCGCGTCCGAGCCTCGCCCTTCGGAGCTCACGATCACCCCGGCGCCGAACTTCGGATGCACCACGTTCTGCCCGACGCGCCAGCCGGAATCGCGGGCCGACAGCGACGTGAACGCGGGCGGTGCCGAGGAGCGGAACGGAGGTGCCGCCCACGTCCGCATCGGTGCGGCGTTCAGACGCTTCATGAGCTGCGGCGGTACCTCTTCGAGAAAGCGCGAAGCGACGCCGTAGCGCGTCTGTCCGTGCAGCATGCGCGATTGCGCGTAGGAAAGGTAAAGGCGGCGTCGTGCCCGCGTGATCGCCACGTACATGAGCCGGCGTTCCTCCTCGAGGCCGTCATCTTCGTTCAGGCTGTTCTCATGCGGGAACAGACCCTCTTCGAGACCGCCGACGAAGACCGTGTGGAACTCGAGCCCCTTGGCCGAATGCACGGTCATGAGCTGCAGCGCCTCCGCTCCCGCGCCGGCCTGATGCTCCCCGGCTTCCAGCGCCGCGTGTGCGAGAAAGGCATTCAATGCCGCCAGCGGATCGTTCGGATCGGCGGTGCCGCCTGCTTCGGCGGCCGGGTCATAGATTGCTTCCACGACGAAGGCCGCGGCCGCATTCACCAGTTCGTCGAGGTTCTCGAGGCGTTCCGCGCCTTCCTTCTCGGTCTGGTAGTGCTGCTTGAGACCGCTGCCCTCGACCACGTGTTCGACGATCTCCGCGAGCGGCAAGCCTGCGACCTGCCGGCGTAGCCCCTCGACCATCTGGACGAAGGTCGCGATGCTGCTGCCGGCCTTGCCGCCGAGCGCGCCGCTGCAACCCGCTTGCCAAAGGCTGGTGCCGCGCTGCCGGCCTGCTTCCTGCAGCTGCTCGATGCTGCGTGCGCCGATGCCGCGCGCAGGGAAATTGATCACCCGCAGCAACGCCCCGTCATCCTCAGGGTTAGCCACCAGTCGCAGATAGGCCAGTGCATGCTTGACCTCCTGCCGTTCGAAGAAGCGCAGGCCGCCGTAGACGCGATAGGGAATGGCGGCGTTGAACAGCGCGTGTTCGAGCACGCGCGATTGAGCATTCGAGCGATACAGCAGCGCGATGTCCGAGAGCCGCACATCCTCGCGCTGCAAGCTCTTCACTTCGTCGACGATGAAGGCGGCTTCCTCACTGTCCGTGGCCGCCTCGAACACGCGCAGCGGCTCGCCGCTGCCCTCCGCGGTCCACAGGTTCTTGCCGAGGCGCTCGCGGTTGTTGGCTATCAGCGCGTTCGCGGCATCGAGGATGTTGCCGTGCGAACGGTAGTTCTGCTCGAGCTTGATGACCTTCTCGATGCGGAAGTCGCGCTCGAAGGACGCCATGTTGCCCACGTCGGCGCCACGGAAGGCGTATATGGACTGATCATCGTCCCCTACCGCGAACACCGCTGCTTCCTGGCCCGCCAGCAACTTCAACCAGCCGTACTGCAGCTTGTTGGTGTCCTGGAACTCGTCCACCAGGATGTGCTGAAAGCGTGACTGGTAGTGGGCGCGCAGCACTTCGTTGCGCTTCAACAGCTCGTAGCTGCGCAGCAGCAGTTCCGCGAAGTCCACTACACCTTCCTGGTTGCACTGCCGGTCGTACGCCTCGTAGATATCGTTCAGGCGGCGTGCGAAGTCGTCCGCCGGATCCACCTGGGACGATCGCAGCCCCGCCTCCTTCTGCGCGTTGATGAACCATTGGGCCTGGCGCGGCGGATACTTCTCGTCGTCGATGTTCAGCGTGCGCATCACGCGCTTGACGATGGAAAGCTGGTCGGCCGAGTCCAGGATCTGGAATGCCGCCGGCAGTGCGGCATCGCGATGGTGTGCACGCAACAGCCGGTTGCACAGCCCGTGGAACGTGCCGACCCACATGCCGCGCGTGTTGATCGGAAGCATTGCCGAAATGCGGGTCAGCATCTCGCGCGCCGCCTTGTTGGTGAACGTGACTGCCAGCAGCGCCATGGGGCTCACCTGGCCGGTCTGGATGAGCCACGCGATCCGGGTGGTGAGGACCCGGGTCTTGCCGCTGCCGGCGCCGGCGAGGATCAGTGCCGACATGCGCGGCAGCGTGACGGCCTCGAGTTGCTGCGGATTCAGGCCGTCGAGAAGAGAGGAGTTCATGGAGCGATTCGGGTTGTGTCCGAATTATAGAGGGCGCTCCACGCGGGCCGAGGCATTTTGCCCGCGGGGCATCTGGTATCGTTCCGGTCCGGTCCGCGCCTGACGGCGCGCATCCATCCGCCACGTCAATGGCGCCGGGCCGCCCCAAGCCATTGATGCACCCCCTCGGGGGGCAGCGACCGCAGGGAGCGTGGGGGTCGTTTTTCGTTCTAGGAGCACGCTTTGAAACCGAACACTTTTTCCGCGAGTCCGACTGCCTCCACCGTCATCCGGCGTTGCCTCGCCGCGGTGGCGCTCGCTTTCTGTGCCGGCCCCGTCGCGGCCGCCGAAGCCCCCGGCCCGGTCTCCGTCACCATCGACTGGCTGGCCACCAATGGACGCTGTGAGTTCATGCTGACCAAGGACGACGAGGGCTACGGCATCGTGCTCAAGATGGACCCGATCATTCCGCTCGCGCCCGGCGACGTGATCGTCGGCAAGCTGTCCACGATCAACTTCACCGGCCGTACGGCGCGCGGCGCAAGGACGCCGTGAAGCAGATGGTCGAGTGGTCGCGGTTCTGCAAGCCGCCGGCCGAGTAACTCCCGGGGGCCCGGACCGACACCCGGAAGGTGTCGGTCCTCCCCGGCCTACATCGAGACTGACGTCTCCCCGATATCCAGCTCGGCCTTGAGGCGCTTGCCCAAGGCCAGTGCTTCGGCGCGCGAGGGCAGGTTCAGGATGCGGACGCGGTAGGTGGTGCCGGTGTCCGACGAGATCGGACGAATCACCGCGGGATACCCGGCCACGCGCAGCCGGTCGTAGGACCCGAGCGCGTCTTCCTGATTCGTGAACGTGCCGAGAGTCAGCTTCCACTTGCCGCCGGCTCGGGTCGCGCCGGTGCCGCTCGCGATCTCGGTCTCGGCGGCGTACTTGCCAAGGTCCGGCATCGACACGGTGCCAAGTGGTGGCGTGGGCATGTCCTTCGGTGCGTTGAACACCGATAGCGGTTCGCTCATGGCCACTTCGGCCTCGGTGCCACGCTTGACCGCGATGCTGCCCTCGATCAGCACGATGAACTCGCGATCCGCCTCGGCCTTGCCCCACAGGTCGGTGCCGCGGATGCCGGCGGTCACGGTCGGCAGCTGGATCGTGACGTCGCGCTGCGAGCGTGCCTTGGCCAGCGCTGACGTGGTGAAGCGGAACGCACCGGCCACCACCTGCAACGTCGCGCGGAACAGATTGCGATTCTCCGGTGCGGGGGCCGCCGCGGCTACCACGAAGCGAGCGTTCTCGCCCAGCTTGACCGCACTGCCGTCGCCCAGGCGCAAGAGCACGCGCGACCCGATGGCGGTGGTGATTTCGTCGGCGGGCTGCAACATCGCGCCGGCGCCCAGCGGTTGTTTCAGTCCGCCCCGCGTCACCCAGGCGGGCATATTGACGCCTTCGACCAGGACGTCGGCGGCCGCGAGCGCGTTACCGGTAGCCGCTGCTGCCAGCGCTGCCGCGATTAACCACTTCGAAAACATGACGTTCTCCTGAGAATCCTGCGGGCCGCGCTCCCCACCAGCCCGGCGTGAGATACGGGCCTGGACCGGGGTCGGATGAGGGGTCGCGGTTATAATCGACCGCTTCTACGGCACACCGAACAAGATGACGATGCAAGTGCAATACCAGCCGGCGGACGTGGAGCGCGCCGCCCAGGCCGCCTGGCGCCAGAACGAGAGCGCCCGCGCCAGGGACGACGCCAAGGACCGGCCCAAGTACTACTGCCTGTCGATGTTCCCCTACCCGTCGGGCAAGCTGCACATGGGGCACGTGCGCAACTACACCATCGGCGACGTGCTGGCGCGCTTCCACCGCATGCGTGGTTTCAACGTGCTGCAGCCCATGGGCTGGGACGCCTTCGGGTTGCCTGCGGAGAACGCGGCCATGGCCAACGGCGTGCCGCCGGCCAAGTGGACGTACGACAACATCGCGTACATGAAGAAGCAGCTCCAGTCGCTCGGCTTCGCGCTCGACTGGGAGCGGGAGATCGCGACCTGCAAGCCCGAGTACTACCGCTGGAACCAGTGGTTGTTCCTGCGCTTGCTGGAGCGCGGCATTGTCTATCGCAAGACCGGCGTCGTGAACTGGGATCCGGTCGATCAGACGGTGCTCGCCAACGAACAGGTGATCGACGGTCGCGGCTGGCGCACCGGCGCCGAAGTCGAGAAACGCGAGATTCCCATGTACTACATGCGGATCACCGGCTACGCCGAAGAACTGCTCGCGGCTCTGGATACGCTGCCCGGCTGGCCTGAGCGGGTCAAGCTGATGCAGGCGAACTGGATCGGCAAGAGCACGGGTGTCAACATCGCGTTTCCCTATGAACTCGCGGGCGAGAAGCGTCAGCTGCGCGTCTTCACGACGCGCGCGGATACGCTGATGGGCGTGACGTTCTGCGCAGTGGCGGCCGAACACCCGCTCGCGCAGCACGCCGCGAAGTCCGATCCGAAGGTGGCGGCCTTCATCGAGGAATGCCGGCACGGCAGCGTCCAGGAAGCCGACATCGCCACCATGGAGAAGAAGGGCGTACCCACCGGTCTCGTGGTCGCACATCCGCTGACCGGTGCCAAGGTGCCGGTGTGGGTCGGCAACTACGTGCTGATGGGCTATGGCGAAGGTGCGGTAATGGGCGTGCCCGGCCATGACGAGCGCGACTTCGCGTTCGCGCAGAAGTACGGCCTGCCGATCGCGCAGGTCATCGACGTGCCGGGGAACACCTATTCGACCGCTGTGTGGGCCGAATGGTATGCGGACAAGACCCAGGGCCGGTGCGTGAACTCGGGCAAGTACGACGGCCTGGGTTTCCAGGCGGCGGTCGACGCCATCGCGGCGGATCTCGAGGCGAAGGACCTGGGCGCAAAGCAGACGACCTGGCGCCTGCACGACTGGGGCATCTCGCGCCAGCGCTACTGGGGCACCCCGATCCCGCTCATTCATTGCGAGGGCTGCGGCGACGTGCCGGTGCCCGAAGACCAGTTGCCGGTGGTACTGCCCGAGGACTGCGTGCCGGACGGCAGCGGTAACCCGCTCAACAAGCGGCACGATTTCCTGGATGTGGAATGTCCGCAGTGCGGCAAGCCGGCGCGGCGCGAGACCGACACCATGGACACCTTCGTGGATTCGTCCTGGTACTACCTGCGCTATGCGTGTGCCGACAACGATCAGGCCATGGTGGATGCGCGCACGCACTACTGGCTGCCGGTGGACCAGTACATCGGCGGCATCGAGCATGCGATCCTGCACCTGCTCTACTCGCGTTTCTGGACCAAGGCCATGCGCGATCTCGGTCTCGTGAAGCAGGACGAGCCGTTCGCCAACCTGCTCACGCAGGGAATGGTGCTGAACGACATCTATTCGCGCCGCAACGGACCGCGGCTGGAGTACTTCAATCCGGCAGACGTGGAGGTCCGGTTCGACGACAAGGGCCAGCGCGTCGGTGCCGTGCTCAAGTCGAACGGTTCGGCGGTGGACTACGGCGGTATCGGCACCATGTCGAAGTCGAAGAACAACGGGGTCGATCCGCAGGCGTTGATCGAGAAGTTCGGGGCCGACACCGCACGCTTCTTCATGATGTTCACCAGCCCGCCGGAGCAGACCCTCGAATGGTCCGACAGCGGGGTCGAAGGGTCGTACCGGTTCCTGCGGCGCCTTTGGATCTTCGCCCAGGAGCGGGCGGAAGCGCTGCGCGGCGGCGGGGCCAACGGCTCGACCGCGGCGGACGGCGCGCTGCGGCGCGAGGTCCACGCCGTGCTGAAGCAGGCCACGTACGACATGGAGCGCAAGCAGTTCAACACCGTGGCCTCGGCCGCCATGAAGCTGTTGAACGCCTTGCAGGAGCATGCCGACAAGGCCGGCGCGGCTGCGCTGCGCGAAGGCGTCGGTATCCTGCTGCGAGTCATCTACCCCGTGACACCGCATCTGTCCCACGTACTCTGGTCCGAACTCGGTTACGGTGCCGACATCACCGTCGCGCCCTGGCCCGAGGTGGACGAGAAGGCACTCAATCGCGACGAGATCGAACTGGTGCTCCAGGTCAACGGCAAGCTGCGCGGCAACATCACCGTGGCCAAGGATGCGGCAAAGGATGCGATCGAGCGGCTCGCCATCGAGAACCCGAACGTGCAGAAATTCGTCGCCGGTCAGCCGGTGAAGAAGGTGATCGTCGTACCCGGTAAGCTGGTCAATGTGGTCGTCTGAAAGGGAGGCGTGAAGCGTGAGCCGTGAGGCGCAACTGCACGGCCGCCGACGAGCGTTGCTTGCGCTCGCGTCGGTCGCGCTCGTGACTTCCTGCGGCTTCCAGTTGCGCGGACGCACCGACCTGCCCTTCGACACCATCTTCGTCGAGGGCATGGAGTACTCGCCCTTCACCGGCCAGTTGCGTCGCGCCATCGAGACGGCGAGCAGCACCAAGCTCGCGGAGAACCCGGAGACCGCCCAGGCGATCCTCACGCTGATCGCGGAGTCGCAGGAGCGGACCATTCTGGCGTTGTCCGGCGGCGGTCGCGTGCGCGAGTTCCAGTTGCGCTATCGCGTGAGCTTCCGCGTGCACGACGGCAAGGGCAAGGAGTGGCTGCCCGCCGACGAAGTGATCCTGCGCCGCGACCTGACTTACGACGATACCCAGGTGCTTGCGAAGGAAGCCGAAGCGCAGCTGCTGTTCAAGGACATGCAGAGCGATGCCGTGAACCAGGTGCTCCGGCGCATTCAGGCGATCCGTGCCGCTTCGACGATAGACACCTGATTCCGACCCGCCGACGATGAACGCCGCCGCTCCGAACATCGCCGACTCGGTCGGCGCGGTCACGCCGGTCGATGTGCATTTCGACGCGCCGCTGCGCCTGAAGAGCGGCGCGACGATGCCGCAGTACGACCTGCGCTACGAGACCTACGGCACGCTGAACGCGCAGCGGTCCAATGCGATCCTCGTATGCCATGCCCTGAACGCTTCGCACCATGTGGCTGGCTGGTACGCGAGTGACCCGCGCGACATCGGCTGGTGGGACAACCTGATCGGACCGGGCAAACCGGTCGACACCAACCGGTTCTTCGTCGTGGGCGTGAACAATCTCGGCGGCTGTCATGGCTCCACCGGTCCCGCCAGCGTGAATCCCGCCACGGGCCGGCCCTGGGGCGCGGATTTTCCCGTGGTGACGGTGGACGACTGGGTCGAGGCGCAGGCGCGGCTCGCGACGCATCTTGGCATCGAGCGCTTCGCAGCCGTGATCGGCGGCAGCCTCGGCGCCATGCAGGCGCTGCAATGGACCATGACCTATCCCGACCGCGTCGGCCTCGCCTTGGTGAGCGCCGGCGCGCCGAAGCTCTCGGCCCAGAACATCGCGTTCAACGAAGTCGCGCGCCAGGCGATCACGACGGATCCGGATTTCCACGGCGGCAACTACTACGAGCACGGTGTGGTGCCGCGGCGCGGCCTGCGACTCGCACGCATGCTCGGCCACATCACCTATCTCTCCGATGACGCCATGGCCGAGAAATTCGGTCGTGAGCTGCGCGGCGGCGAGTTCAAGTTCGGCTTCGACGTCGAGTTCGAGATCGAGTCCTACCTGCGCTACCAGGGCGACAAGTTCTCCACGTATTTCGATGCGAATACGTACTTGCGCATCACCAAGGCGCTGGATTATTTCGACCCGGCATTCGAGCACGGCGGCAATCTTTCGGCGGCGCTGAAAGGCGCGAGATCGCGCTACCTCGTGGTGTCGTTCACGTCCGACTGGCGCTTCTCGCCCGCGCGGTCGCGCGAGATCGTCAAGGCGCTGCTCGACAACCGTCTGAACGTGACCTATGCCGAGATCGATGCGCCGCACGGCCACGACGCGTTTCTGATGGACGATCCGCGTTACCACGCGCTGATTCGCGCCACGATGGAGTCGTTGCCGCAGTGACCCGATGCCTGACCAACGGTAGTGGCTGGCTCGTACAGCCTCCCTCACCCCCGACCCCTCTCCCGTGGGGAGAGGGGAGCAAGGCCGATCGGTTCCTGGCCCCCCGCCGGCAGGACTACTGAAGTGAACTCCGCACTCCCCGCCCGTTCGGACTTCAACGCGATCGCCGGCTGGATCAAGCCCGGCGCGCACGTGCTCGACTTAGGTTGCGGCGACGGCTCGCTGCTGCGCTTTCTCAAGGAGGCGCGCAACGCCACCGGGTATGGGGTCGACATCGCCGACGACAACGTGCTCGCCTGCGTGAAGAACGGCATCGACGTGATCCAGAGCGATCTGGAGGCCGGGCTGTCGGGGTTCGATTCAGGTTCCTTCGATTGCGTGATCCTGTCGCAGACATTGCAGGCGATGAAGCACACCGAACGTCTCCTGAAGGAGATCCTGAGGGTCGGGCGCGAGGGCATCGTGAGTTTCCCGAACTTCGGCTACTGGCGCGCACGGCTGCAGCTGATGGGCGGACACATGCCGGTGTCGAAGGAACTACCCTACCAGTGGTACGACACACCCAACATCCACCTCTTCACGCTCGCTGATTTCGAGAAATTCTGCCGCGGCCATGGCGTGCGCATCCTCGAGCGAGTCGTGCTCGCCGGCGGACAGTCGGTGACGACCTGGCCCAACATGTTCGGCGCGTTGGCGGTCTATCGCCTCGATCGCACCGGCGGCGCCGCACCGGTATCCGCTTGAACGCGGCCCCGTGACGACGAGCGTCCGCCCGTCGATCTGGTCGGCGCTGCTCACGCGGCGCATGCTGATCTGCATCTTCACCGGCTTCAGTTCCGGGCTGCCGCTGTACATCCTGCTCAACCTGGTGCCGGCGTGGCTGCGCACCGAGGGCATCAGCCTGAAGGCGATCGGCGCGTTCGCGCTGATCCAGTTTCCCTATACCTGGAAGTTTCTCTGGTCACCGCTGCTCGACCGCTACGTGATCCCGGTGTTGGGTCGGCGCAGGGGCTGGATGATCCTCACCCAGGCGGGCCTGCTGATGGTCATAGCGTGGCTGGGGTCGCTATCCCCCAAGGACGATCTCACCTGGATCGTGTATGCCGCGACGCTGCTTGCATTCCTGAGCGCGACCCAGGACATCGTTCTCGATGCCTATCGCCGCGAACTGCTCGAGGAAAACGAACTGGGGCTGGGCAATTCCGTACACGTCAACGCGTATCGGATCGCCGGCCTGGTGCCCGGGTCGCTCTCGCTGATCCTTGCCGATCATCTCCCGTGGTCCGCCGTGTTCGTCGTGACCGCCGTGTTCATGCTCCCGGGCCTCGCCATGGCGCTGTCGGTGCGCGAGCCGGCCATGCGGATAGCGGCACCGAAGACGCTGCGCCAGGCGGTGGTCGAACCGTTCCGCGAGTTCGTGAACCGCGAAACCGGATTGAAGGGTGCTGCGCTGATCCTCGGCTTCATCTTTCTGTACAAGCTCGGCGACAGCATGGCGACCGCGCTCGCCACGCCGTTCTATCTCGACATGGGGTACTCCAAGTCGGACATCGGCTTGATCGCCAAACACGCGGGGCTCTGGCCCAGCGTGATCGGCGGGCTGCTGGGCGGGCTGTGGATGGTGCGCCTGGGCATCAATCGCGCACTGTGGGTGTTCGGCGTAGTGCAGCTGGTGGCCATTCTCGGCTTCGCGTGGCTCGCCCAGGCGGGGCCGTACCCCGCCATCGGTGCTGACGAAAGAATCGCGCTCGCTCTGGTCATCAGCATCGAGGCGCTCGGCGTCGGGCTCGGCACCGCAGCGTTCGTCGCTTTCATCGCACGTACCACCAATCCGGCCTACACCGCGACGCAGTTCGCGCTATTCACCAGCCTGGCCGCGGTGCCACGCACGTTCATCAACGCGACCACCGGTTGGCTGGTGGAACGCATGGGTTGGTTCGGCTTCTACTGGCTCTGCGTGGCGCTCGCCGTGCCCGGCATGCTGCTGCTGTTCAAGATCGCGCCCTGGCGCGAGGTTCCGGCAAGCGCGGAGAGTCAGAAGTCTCAATCCTCGTAGTCGATCGTGAGCGGCGCGTGATCGGAGAACCACTGCGCCGTGTAGACCGACGCGCTGCGCGCCCGTTGCGCGAAAGCGGGTGTGGCGATCTGGTAGTCGAGGCGCCAGCCCACGTTCTTGGCGCGTGCCTGGCCGCGATTCGACCACCACGTGTACACCCGCGACTCCGGGTCCAGTCGCCGGTGCACGTCCACGTAACCGAGGTGATCGAACACGCCGGAGAGCCAGGCACGCTCTTCCGGCAGGAAGCCGGAGTTCTTCTGGTTCGACCGCCAGTTCGCGAGGTCGATCTCGCGGTGCGCGATGTTCCAGTCGCCGCAGATGACGACGTTACGGCCGCTCAACGCAAGTTCATGCAGCCTCGGGATGACGCGTTCCATGAACTTGAACTTGATCGCGAGGCGCTCGTCGGAAGTCGAGCCCGAAGGCAGATAGAACGAAACCACCGACAGGTCGCCGAAGTCCGCCTGCAGGTAGCGGCCTTCGGCATCGATATCGGCGATGCCCAGGCCCTCGACGATGCGGTCGGGTTCGCGGCGGCAATACAGGCCCACGCCGCTGTACCCTTTGCGTTCGGCGTGGTGGAACCAACCCTTCAGTCCCTTGGGGGCGCGCATGGCATCGGTGAGGTCGCCGGCCTGCGCCTTGATCTCCTGCAGGCACACGACGTCGGCGTTGTGCTGTTCGAGCCACGGCAGAAAACCCTTGGCAACCGCGGAGCGGATGCCGTTCACATTGACGGAGACGATACGCAGCATGGATGAGAAGCAGAAGTTTCGCGGGGAGTTCGTGGCGTTCGCGATCGAGAAGGGCGTGCTGCTGTTCGGCGACTTCACCACCAAAGCCGGCCGGCAATCGCCTTACTTCTTCAACGCGGGACTGTTCAACGACGGCGCCAGTCTGCGGCGCCTGGGGCAATTTTACGCGCAGGCCCTGAACGCTTCCGGGCTCGCCTACGACGTTCTGTTCGGCCCGGCCTACAAGGGCATTCCCCTGGCATCGGCCACCGCGGTGGCCCTTGCCGAAATTGGGCGCAATGTGCCGTTCGCGTTCAACCGCAAGGAAGCCAAGGATCACGGGGAGGGCGGGACCGTGATCGGGGCCCCCTTGAAGGGGCGCATCCTCATTATCGACGACGTGATTTCGGCCGGTACGTCGGTCCGGGAGTCGGTCGACCTGATCCGGGGGGCTGGGGCCGAACCGGCCGGGGTGGTGATTGCCGTGGATCGGCAGGAACGGGGCAAGGGCGACCTGTCCGCCGCCCAGGAAGTCCGGCAGCTATTCGGCATTCCGGTCTTGAGTATCTGTGCCTTGGACGACATCGAGGGATATCTGTCGGGCCGTGAGGATTTGGCACACCACTTGCAGACTGTCCAGGCGTACCGGCAACGCTATGGAGTACATTCCCCATGAAGTCCCCGATATTCATCATGTTAGCTGCGACACTGGCTCTGGCGACCAGCGGCGCATCGGGTGCTGCCAAGCTCTACAAGTGGGTGGACGAGAAGGGTGTGGTCCACTACACGGAGAGCATGCCGCCCGAATACAAGGACCAGAGCTCCACCGAGATCGACAAGCGCGGCCGCGTTCTCAAGAAGAACGATGCCGTGATCCCGGTGGATCAGAGCAAGCTCACGGAAGAGGAAGTCGCGCGCAAGAAGCTCGCGGAAAAGCGCGTCTACGAGCAGCGCCGTCGCGACCACGCACTGATCAACACGTACACGACCGAAGCCGAGATCGACGTCGCACGCGACCGTAACCTCGCGTTGCCGATGCAGGCGATCAAGGGCATCGAGCCGCGGCTCAAGGCCTCGTGGGCCCGGCTGGAAGCGCTCAAGAAGCAGACCGAGCCGTACCTGAAGGCCGGCCAGCCCGTGCCCGACGGTCTCAAGGAAGACATTTCCCTCCAGGAGAAGGAGGTCGCCCTGTTCGAGTCGGAGCTGCGCGCCAAGCAGACCGAGGCGACCCATATCCGCGAGAAATATGACGCCGACAAGTTGCGATTTCGCGAATTGTCTTCCATCGCGGCAGTTCGGCAGTAAACTAATCACAGCCCGACGAAGTCCCAGCCGCCCGATCGGCCAGCACCTGGCGGGAACTGGCCAGCCTAACCGCTGGCCAGTTTCTTTTTGAGGATCTCGTTCACCTGGGCCGGATTGGCCTTGCCCTTGGTGGCTTTCATGGCCTGGCCCACCAAGGCGTTGAACGCCTTGTCCTTGCCGGCGCGGAATTCCTCGACGGACTTGGCATTGGCGGCCAGCACCTCGTCGATGATCTTCTCGATGGCGCCGGCGTCGGAGATCTGTTTAAGGCCGCCCTCTTCGATGAGAAGATCGGCCAAATTGGGGTCGGATCGGCTAGCCGGTTGTTCGGCGACTGCCCACATTCGCGCTAGGACTTCTCGCGTCAGCTTGCTGGATAGCGTTCCATCGAAGCTCCGTGCAAGCAACCCGGCCATCTGGACGGGCGACACCCGGCTTTCGGCGAACGGAGTCTCTGTTCGGTTCATCAATTGAACCAGATCATTGATGATCAAGTTCGCTGCGGACTTGGCGTTAGCCTGATCTGGTGACTGAACACCGTACTTAATATCAGTCCGCTTCTTCAGCTCCTTTAGCACATCCTCAAAGTACTCCGACATCTCAATAGAAGAGGTTAAAGCCTCTGCATCTTCGGGAAAGAAGAGCAGTTCAGTTTCGTATCTTCTTTTTCTTGCCTCCGGAAGCTCTGGCATTGTGGCCTTCACTTCCTCGATCCACGCCGGCTGGATCTCGAGCGGCAGCAGGTCCGGATCCGGAAAGTATCGATAGTCCTGCGCGTCTTCCTTCGAGCGCATGGGGCGCGTCTCGTCGCGATCGGGATCGTACAGACGCGTTTCCTGAACGACGCGACCGCCGTCTTCGAGCAGGTCGATCTGCCGGGTGATCTCGTACTCGATGGCGCGCTCGAGGAACCGGAACGAGTTGAGGTTCTTGATCTCGCAGCGCGTGCCGAGTTTCGGATCGCCGATGCGCCGCACCGACACGTTGGCGTCGCAGCGAAACGATCCTTCCTGCATGTTGCCGTCGCAGATGCCGATCCAGCGCACGAGCGCGTGTAGCGTCTTCGCATAGGCCACAGCTTCGGCGGAGGACCGCAGTTCCGGTTCGGACACGATCTCCAGCAGCGGTGTGCCGGCGCGGTTCAGATCGATGCCGCTCATGCCGTGGAAGTCCTCGTGCAGCGACTTGCCGGCGTCTTCTTCCAGGTGCGCGCGCGTCAGGGTCACGACCTTCTCGGCGTCGCCGACGCGAATGTGCACCGTGCCGCCCTGCACCACCGGAATCTCGTACTGGCTGATCTGGTAGTTCTTCGGCAGATCGGGGTAGAAGTAGTTCTTGCGCGCGAAGATCGAGCGCGGGTTGATCTTCGCGCCGATCGCCAGGCCGAAACGGATCGCGCGTTCCACCGCGCCACGGTTCAGCACCGGCAGTACGCCGGGCAGCGCCAGATCGATCACGCTTGCCTGGGTGTTCGGCGGCGCGCCGAAGGCCGTTGACGCGCCGGAGAAGATCTTCGAACGCGTGGACAGTTGCGCGTGCGTCTCCAGACCGATGACGGTCTCCCAGCCGCGCGCGAGCGACGTGCTCACCGGAAACCCTCCGGAATGCGGGCGTGCCAGTCGGTGGCGAGCTGGTACTGATGCGCCGCGCCCAGCATCTTCGCTTCCTCGAAGTAGTTGGCCATGAGCTGCAGGCCCACCGGACGGCCCTTGGCGCCGAAGCCGCACGGGATGCTCATGCTGGGGATGCCCGCGAGGCTGCCGGGAATCGTGTACAGGTCGGACATGTACATCGCCACGGGGTCGGCCGCCTTCTCGCCGAAGCCGAAGGCCACGCTGGTGGTCACCGGGCCGGCGATCAGGTCGCACTGCTCGAACGCGCGACGGAACTCGTCCGCGATCAGGCGTCGGACCTTCTGGGCCTGGATGTAGTAGGCGTCGTAGTACCCGTGGGACAGCACATAGGTTCCGATCAGGATCCGGCGCTTGGGTTCCGCGCCGAGGCCTTCGGCGCGCGACTTCGCGATCATGTCGTTCAGGTCGCCGTAGCTCTTTGCCCGGTGGCCGTAGCGCACGCCGTCGAAGCGCGACAGGTTGCTGGAGCACTCCGCCGGCGCCACCACGTAGTAGACCGGGATGCCCAGCTCGGCGCTGGGGAGCGAGATGTCCACGAGGGTTGCGCCGAGGCGGCGATACTCCTCCAGGGCGGTTCGCACGGCGGCTTCCACGTCGGGCTGCAGGCCGGCACCGAAGAACTCCTTGGGCACGCCGATCCGCAGGCCCTTCACCGGTTTGCCGAGATCGCGGGAGAAGTCCTCGCCCGGACGATCGACGCTGGTGGAATCCTTCGGGTCGAACCCGACCATGGGACCCAGCACCAGGGCGGCATCCTCGGCCGAGTTGGTCATGAGGCCGGCCGTGTCGAGGCTGGAGGCGAAGGCGATCATGCCCCACCGCGACGGCCGGCCGTAGGTGGGCTTGGTGCCGGTGACGCCGGTGAACGCCGCCGGTTCCCGGATCGAGCCGCCGGTGTCCGTGGCCGTGGCGACCGGTGCGATGCGCGCGGCGACCACGGCGGACGATCCGCCCGAGCTGCCACCGGGCACAGCCCCCTTGTCCCAGGGGTTCAGCACATTGCCGTAGGCACTGTTCTCGTTCGAGGAGCCCATGGCGAACTCGTCGCAGTTCAACTTGCCCAGGGTCACCATCCCGGCGTTGCCGAGGTTCTGCACCACGGTCGCGTCGAACGGGCTCATGTAGCCCTCCAGCATCCGGCTCGACGCCGTGGAGGTGAAATCCTTGGTGACGAAGATGTCCTTGTGCGCGATCGGAATGCCGGTCAGGGGTGTGGCGTCGCCCGCGGCGATGCGAGCGTCGGCGGTACGGGCCTGGGCCAGCGTGACCTCCGGGCGGACATCGAGGAAGGCATTGAGATCCCGATGGGCCTCGATCCGCGCCAGGTACGCCTGGGCCAGTTCGACGGCAGAAACCTGCTTGGCACGGAGCTGCCGGGATAGCTCCGCGAGGGACGCCGTGTGCCGACTCACTCGATCACCTTGGGCACCAGGAACAACCCGTCCTGCTGGGCTGGCGCGTTGCGCAGTGCGGCATCGCGGTCGATGGTCTCCGAGGCTTCATCAGGCCGCAGGCGCTGCGCGCCCCCGAGCGGGTGCGCCATGGGTTCGACGCCCGCGGTGTCGACCGCCTGCATCTTCGCGATGAGCGCGAAGATGTCGTTCAGTTGTGACAGGGTGCGGCGGGCTTCCGCATCCGTGATCTCGATTCGGGCGAGATGGGCGATGCGTGCGACGTCGTCGAGGGTGAGCGCCATGCTGAAGCCGAAACGGAGGAAAGGCCGGGAACGGAGTCGGACGGGACTCGAACGGGCTCAATCGCGGGGAAAAACGGACGAAAACAACGGCGAGAACTTTGTTCAACCAAGCGCCGTAAGGTACCATATCCGACTGATTCGGCACCACTTCGGCGCTTCTTTCCACGCGGCACAAACGGGCTCCCCCGATAAGGGCTCAACAATATGTTCGGTTTTCTCTCCGGGTATTTCTCCAACGATCTCGCGATCGACCTCGGCACTGCCAACACCCTCATCTACGCACGCGGCCAGGGCATCGTCCTGAACGAGCCGTCGGTGGTGGCCATTCGCCAGGACGGTCCGAACGGCAAGAAAGTGATCGAGCAGGTCGGTCTCGCCGCCAAACAGATGCTGGGCCGCACGCCCGGCAACATCACCGCGATCCGGCCCATGAAGGACGGTGTCATTGCCGACTTCACGGTGACCGAGCAGATGCTGAAGCAGTTCATCAAGAAGGTGCACGACGCACGCCTGTTCAGCCCGCAGCCGCGCATCGTCATCTGCGTGCCCTGCGGGTCGACCCAGGTCGAGCGCCGCGCGATCCGCGAATCGGCCTTCGGCGCCGGTGCACGCAAGGTGGAACTGATCGAAGAACCCATGGCCGCGGCCATCGGTGCCGGCTTGCCGGTGTCGGAAGCCACCGGTTCCATGGTGGTCGACATCGGCGGCGGCACCACCGAAGTGGGCGTGATCTCGCTGGGCGGTATCGTGTACTCGGCCTCGGTGCGCGTCGGCGGCGACAAGTTCGACGAGGCGATCATCAACTACATCCGCCGCAACTACGGCATGCTGATCGGCGAGACCACCGCGGAAGAGATCAAGAAGGAAATCGGCTCTGCCTTCCCGGGCTCGGAAGTGCGCGAGAAGGAAGTGAAAGGCCGCAATCTTGCCGAAGGCATCCCGCGCAGCTTCACCATCTCGTCGAACGAGATCCTCGAAGCGCTCACCGACCCGCTCAACTCCATCGTGAGTGCGGTCAAGTCCGCCCTGGAACAGACGCCGCCGGAACTGGGCGCCGACATCGCCGAGAAGGGCATGGTCCTGACCGGCGGTGGCGCGTTGCTGCGCGACATCGACCGCCTGCTGATGGAAGAAACGGGCCTGCCGGTCATCGTTGCCGAGGATCCGCTGACCTGCGTGGTGCTCGGCTCCGGCAAGGCGCTCGAGAACATGGACAAGTGGACCGGCATCTTCACCAACGACTGACCGGTTCCCTTGCGTAGCGGCGCCGAGCCCTCCGCGGGCGCCGGTGCTGCGCGCCGACTCGATTTCCGCCCGGCCTGATGCAAGCCTCGCCGCAACCGATCTTCAAGCGTGGTCCGAGCCTCGTTGTCCGGCTCGTGTTCTTCACGCTGCTGTCGCTGGTGCTGATGGTGTCGGACTCGCGCTTCCGCTATCTCGAAGGCATCCGCAGCGTCGTTTCGGTCGTGCTGTATCCGCTGCAGCAGGCGGCGAGCATGCCGGGCATCCTGCTTGCCCGCACCGGTGAGTTCTTCGTGACCCAGGCCGCGCTGTACCGCGAGAACGAGCAGCTGCGCCGCGAGAACCTGACCAATGCGCCGAAGCTCCAGCGGCTCATGGTGCTGGAGGCGGAGAACACGCAACTGCTCAGGCTGCTCGACGCGAAGCCCGCGCCCGAGCGCACCACGATCATCGCGGAGATCCTCTACGAGAGCCGCGATGCGTTCACGCGCCGGGTGATCATCGATCATGGCTCGAACCAGGGCCTGCACGAAGGCCAGGCGGTCATCGATCATGTCGGCGTCATCGGGCAGATCACGCGGGTGTTTCCGTTCGTGTCCGAGGTCACGCTGATCACCGACAAGACGCAGTCGGTGCCGGTGCAGAACGCGCGCAGCGGGCTGCGCTCGGTCACGTTCGGGACCGGCCACGACGGCGCGCTCGAGCTGCGCTTCATTCCAGTCAACGCCGACATGCAGATCGGCGATGTGCTGGTGACTTCGGGTATTGACGGGACCTACCCGGCCGGGTTGCCGGTGGCCGTCGTCGCCAATATCGAGCGCAATGCCGCGTTCGCCTTTGCACGCATCACGTGCACGCCGTCGGCGGGTGTGTCGAGCTTCAACCGGGTCGTGGTCCTGTCCGATGCGCCTCCGCGGCCGGCGAATCCGTTGAAGGATCCGGCGCAGGCCAAACTGAAGAAGGTCGGCACCAAGCCATGAGCCGCTCCAGCCTAGGCGACAACATCCAGGGCGGCGAGATCCTGCTGCCGGTGCGCACCGGCTATATCCTCCTCACGATCCTCGCGGCCGTCCTGCTCGACCTGGTGCCGCTGCCCGGCTGGATCGCCTGGGTGCGCCCGGACTTCGTGGCGGTCACGCTGCTCTACTGGGGCATCTTCCAGCCGCGGCGCCTCGGCCTGCTGCCGGCGTGGCTGCTCGGCCTGCTCATGGACGTGGCCGATGCCACCCTGTTCGGCCAGCACGCCCTCGCGTATTCCGCATTGATGTTCGCCGCCATCTTCCTGCACCGGCGCATCCAGATGTTCCCGTTGCCGTACCAGATGGCGCACGTCGGTGCGCTGTTGCTCGCGCAACAGGGCATCCAGTTGCTCATCCGGCTCGCTGACGACGCCGAGTTTCCGGGCTTCACCTATTTCGTGGCGAGCCTGACGGCCACGGTGTTGTGGCCGGCCGTCATGGCTGCGATCAACGCGCCATTGCGTCGGCGTTCCGGCGCGGACGATGTCTGAGGTCAGTATCCCCCCGATAGGCCTGCGGCCTCTCCCCCAAGCGGGCTGAGGTCGCGACGCGAGTCATCACGATGCTGCTGCGCCTGCCCTTGAAGATCGGCCTGTTCCGGGGCTCCCGCACCGGGTTCCGGCCGCGCGGGCGCGGGGTCGAGATGCGCGATCTCGTTCGCGACCTGCAGCGCTTCCAGCTGCGGCTCGCGATCTGCGGCGGCGGCGTGTGCAGGTGGTGCAGCACGAGTACTACCTGACGCTCGCCGAGAACAACCGGATCTCGGTGCTGCCGGTGATTCCCAACCGCGGCCTGATCCTCGATCGCAACGGCGTCGTGATCGCCCACAACTACTCCGCCTATACCCTGGAGATCACGCCCAAGGAAGTCGGTGCCATCGAGCCGTTGATCGACGCACTGGCGGAGATCATCGACATCCAGCCCAAGGATCGCAAGCGCTTTCGCAAGCTGCTCGAGGAGCGCCACGATCTCGATTCGCTGCCGATCCGCACCCGCCTGACCGACGAGGAAGTCGCGCGTTTTGCGGTCAACCGCTATCGGTTCCCGGGCGTGCAGATCAACGCGCGCCTGTTCCGCCACTACCCCAACGGCGAACTCGCCTCGCACGTGCTGGGGTACATCGGGCGCATCAGCGACCGCGACAAGGAGGCGCTCGAGAAGAAGGGTATCGCGGCCAACTACAGCGGGTCGGACTACATCGGCAAGGTGGGGCTGGAAGAGAAGTACGAGAAAGAGTTGCATGGCGTCACCGGCTTCGAGCAGGTCGAGACCGATGCCGGCGGCCGCGCGGTGCGCACGCTGCGCCGCATCCTCCCGGTGTCGGGCAACAACCTGCACCTCGCGCTCGACGTGCGGTTGCAGGAGGTCGCCGAGCGCGTGTTCGGAAACCGGCGTGGCGCGCTGGTGGCCATCGAGCCTTCCACCGGCGGAGTCCTGGCGCTGGTGTCGAAGCCCGGCTTTGACCCGAACCAGTTCGTCGAAGGCATCGACCCGCAGAACTGGGAAGTGCTCAACACCGCCTCCGACAAGCCGCTCAACAATAGAGCGCTGCAGGGCGTGTACCCGCCCGGGTCGACCTTCAAGCCGTTCATGGCGCTCGCCGGCCTGGAACTGGGCAAGCGCTCGCCGCAGTACACCATCTACGACCCCGGCTACTTCATCCTCGGCGGCGCCGCCCATCGCTTCCGCGACTGGAAGCAGGGCGGCCACGGCATGGTGGATCTGCATCGCTCGATCGTGATCTCGTGCGACACGTACTACTACGGCCTCGCGCAGGATCTCGGCATCGACAGCATTCACCAGTTCATCGGGCAGTTCGGGTTCGGCAAGCGGACCGGCATCGACATCAGCGGCGAATCGGGCGGGTTGCTGCCCTCGCAAGAATGGAAACAGAAGCGCTTCGGCCAGAAATGGTTCGGCGGCGATACCATTTCGGTCGGCATCGGGCAGGGCTACAACCTTGCCACGCCGATGCAGCTCGCTTTCGCCACGGCCATTCTCGCCAACAGCGGCGTGGTCTATCGCCCGCACCTGGTGCGGCAGATCGAAGACAGCCAGAGCGGCGATCGCCGCACCATCGAAGCCGAGCCTTTCACCACCTTCACCATCAAGAACGACAATCTGACCCGGGTGCGCGACGCGATGATCGACGTCAACAAGTCCGGCGGCACGGCTGCTGCCGCGTTCTCCGGCGCGCCCTATGCCGTTGCCGGCAAGACCGGTACGGCGCAGGTGGTCGCGATGAAGCAGAACGAGAAATACGACGAATCGAAGGTGGCCGAGCAGCACCGCGACCACGCGCTCTACATCGCCTACGCTCCTGCGGACGCACCGCGCATCGCGCTCGCCATCCTCGTGGAGAATGGTGGTCACGGCGGCTCGGCCGCCGCGCCGATCGCGCGCGCCGTGTTCGACTTCCTGCTGCTCGGCAAGGAGCCCAAGGTGCCCAAGGACGAAGGCAAGGAGGACGCCGAAGGTGATTGATCGGCTGATCGCATTCCTCACGCGGCATCTCGACCCGTTCCTCGCCACCGTGGTGGGGGTGCTGGTGGCGCTCGGGCTGGTGGTGCTGTTCAGCGCGTCGGGCGAGAGCTTCGGCCGGATCGGCAACCAGCTCGCGAACATCCTGATCGCGGTGACCGTCATGTGGATCGCGGCCAACGTCGCACCCCAGCACCTTCTGCGTTTCGCGGTGCCGGTGTACGTGGTGGGCCTCGTCCTGTTGATCTGCGTGCCGCTGTTCGGCGACGAAGCGAAGGGCGCCAAGCGGTGGCTCGACCTGGGTGTCACGCGCATTCAGCCGTCCGAACTCATGAAGATCGGCGTGCCGCTCATGCTCGCGTGGTACTTCGACCGTTACGAGGCCATTCTCAAGCTGAAGGACTACGTCATCGGCACCATCGTGCTGGCGGTGCCGGTGCTGCTCATCGCCATGCAGCCCGACCTGGGCACCGCCATCCTGGTCGCGGCCGCCGGTTTCTTCGTCCTGTTTCTCGCGGGGCTGTCGTGGAAGGTGCTCGCCGCGATCGGCATCGCTGCAGCGGGCAGCCTGCCGCTGCTGTGGGGGATGATGCACGACTACCAGCGCCAGCGCGTGCTGACGCTGCTCGATCCGGCGCAGGACCCGCTGGGTCGGGGCTATCACACGATCCAGTCGACCATCGCCCTGGGTTCGGGCGGCGTGTTCGGCAAGGGTTGGCTCAACGGTACGCAGGCGCGACTCGACTTCCTGCCGGAGCGCACCACTGACTTCATCTTCGCCGTCTACTCGGAAGAGTTCGGCCTGTTCGGCAACATGATCCTACTCGTGCTCTTCCTGCTCGTGATCGGCCGCGGGCTCTACATCTCGGCGAACGCGTCGATGCTCTTCTCGCGCCTGCTGGCTGGTGCCGTCACGCTCACGTTCTTCACCTACGCTTTCGTCAACATGGGCATGGTGAGCGGCATCCTCCCGGTCGTGGGGGTACCGCTGCCGCTCATCAGCTATGGCGGCACATCGGCAGTGACACTCCTGTTCGGTATCGGCATCCTGATGAGCATTCACACGCACAAGCGGTTGGTGACGACGTGAGATCGGCGCGATATGGGAGGGGGCTCCTTGCGGTCGCCGTCTGCTCGCTTCTTGCCGCATGCGCGGGCACACCGATCCAGGAGAACGAGCGCGGCATGCCGACACCGCAGCCGTCCACCGGGAGCACGACGCAGCCGCGACCCGCGGAGCCGGTGACGCCCGGGAAGAAACCCGGCGGCTACTATCTCGACGACGGTCCCGGTGCCAACCCGCCGGAGGATCTCGCAGCGATCCCTGACGCGGTGCCGCGTCCGGAGCCGGTGAAGGTGTCGACGACACGCCCGTACACGGCGATGGGCAAGACCTACACGCCGATGCGCGAGGTCACCCCATACAAGGCACGCGGTCTCGCATCCTGGTACGGCAAGCGCTATCACGGGCGGGCCACCTCGAGCGGCGAGATCTACGACATGTACGCGATGACGGCCGCGCACCCGACGCTGCCGATCCCGAGTTACGTGCGCGTGACGTCGGTGAAGAACGGTCGCTCGGTCGTGGTGCGGGTGAACGATCGCGGGCCGTTCCATTCCGACCGGCTGATCGATCTGTCGTACGTGGCCGCGTGGAAGCTGGGCTACGTCGGCGAGGGCAGCGGTCTGGTCGACGTCGAGTCCATCCTGCCAGGGACCGAAGCTGCCGTTGCCGAGCCGCCGAAGGCCGTGGCGGTCACCGTCGAAGAGCCACTGCCCGCCGCCGTGCCGGCCACCGGCGTGTTCCTGCAACTGGGCGCGTTCGGCAGTCGCGAGAATGCCGATGACTTTCTCAACAAGATGCGCGTCGAACTCGACGCGCTCGAAGTGCCGTTGCATATCTGGTCGAAGGACAACCTGTTCCGCGTCCATGCCGGTCCCTACGCCGATCGGGACACTGCGACCCGCGAAGCATCCCGCATCGACGAGCGATCGGGCCTGAAGCCCTTCGTCGTCGTACGCTGATCTCGAACCTCGTCCCACACTTTTCAATCATGCACACGCTCATCTGCGGTTCCGTCGCCTACGACACGATCATGGTCTTCCACGACCGGTTCAAGCAGCACATCCTGCCTGACCAGATCCACATCCTGAACGTGTCGTTCCTCGTGCCGGACATGCGGCGCGAGTTCGGCGGCTGTGCCGGCAACATCGCCTACTCGCTCGCGATGCTGGGCGGCAAGCCGCTGGCGATGGCGACGGTGGGCTCGGAGGATTTCGCGGCATATGAGAAGCGCTTCGATACGCTCGGCCTGTCGCGCGCGCACGTGAAGGAAGTGCCGGGCAGCTTCACCGCGCAGGCGTTCATCACCACCGACCTCGACGACAACCAGATCACCGCTTTCCACCCGGGTGCGATGTCGCACTCCCATCTGAACCACATTGCCGACGCGAAGGACGTGGCACTCGGCATCGTCGCGCCGGACGGCCGCGACGGCATGCTGCAGCACGCGCGCGAGTTTCACGAAGCCGGGATTCCGTTCATCTTCGATCCGGGCCAGGGACTGCCGATGTTCGACGGTGCCGATCTCAACCGCTTCATCGACATGGCGACCTACGTCACCGTGAACGACTACGAAGCGCGCCTCGTGCAGGAACGCACCGGCGAAACCGCCGAAGCACTCGCGAAAAAGGTGAAGGCATTCATCATCACGCGCGGTGGCGATGGCTCCACGGTTTTCGCCGACGGCAAGCGCATCGATATTCCGAGCGCGAAGGCCGAGGCGCTGGTCGACCCGACGGGCTGCGGTGACGCGTACCGCGCCGGTCTGCTCTACGGCATTGCGAATGGCATGGACTGGGCATTGACCGGACGACTCGCGTCACTCATCGGCGCCATCAAGATTGCCCAGCGCGGCGCACAGAACCACAGCTTCACGCGCAGCGACATCGAAGCGCA
The DNA here is from genome assembly GCA_001464695.1 of Betaproteobacteria bacterium Ga0077523. Classification (GTDB taxonomy): domain Bacteria; phylum Pseudomonadota; class Gammaproteobacteria; order Burkholderiales. Next base: position 29,039 of record LNDQ01000102.1, read on the forward strand.
ATTCAAGCAAGCGTTCGGCACGCGACCCTGGTGACGCCGTGCGGCAAGCTGACGAAGCACGTCACATCATTTTGATTTAACACAAACTTCAATCCGCCGTAACCCCGCTGTCACCAGCGGTCACGACCATGTGCGCCGTCTCATCCGACCCCGGAGGCGTACATGCTGAGAAGCGAAGTCGAAGTCCGCGCACGCGAGCGCGTCGGGTTGTCCGTGCATCTCGCGCGCAGCGACGCGGAAGTGCGCGAGGCGCAGAAACTCCGCTGGCGCATCTTCGCGGAGGAAATGGGCGCCAGGCTCGACACGTGCGAAACCGGTGTCGACATCGACGCCTTCGATCCGTGGTGCGAACACCTGATCGTGCGCGAGCACGCCAACGGCGAGGTCATCGGCACCTACCGCATTCTTCCGGGTGCGCAGGCACGCACGCTGGGCGGCTTCTACTCCGACAACGAGTTCGACCTCACGCGCATCGACCACCTGCGCGACCGCACTGTCGAAGTGGGTCGTTCGTGCGTGCATCCCGACCACCGCAACGGCGCGACCATCGCGCTGCTGTGGCAGGGTCTCGCGCAGTTCATGCAGGCGCACCACTACGAATACATGATCGGCTGCGCCTCGGTCTCGATGGCCGACGGTGGACACGGGGCGGTCAGCATCTACAATAGGCTCCGGCAATCCAGCCTGAGCCCGATCGAGTACCGGGTGTTCCCGCGTCATCCCCTGCCGCTCGAGCGGTTGGAGGGTGCCGTCGACGCGGTGATCCCCCCGCTCATCAAGGGATACGTGCGTTGCGGCGCCTACGTGTGCGGCGACCCCGCGTGGGACCCCGACTTCAACACCGCCGATCTGCTCATGCTGTTGCCCATGTCCCGGCTCGACCGCCGGTACGCGCGGCACTTCATGAAGCATGACCACTGACGCACTCACTCGAAACTACCGCATCTTCCGGATGTTCCTCCACTTGGCTGTGGGTCTCGCGGCCTCGGCAGTGGTGTTTCCCCTGGTCGGCCGTAATGCCCGGCTTGCCATCTTTCGCCGCTGGTCGAAGACGCTGCTGCGCATCCTGGCCGTGCGCGTGCAGGTGCACGGCGCGCCGCCGATCGTGCGGACCGCGCCGACCATGCTCCTGTCGAACCACGTATCCTGGCTCGACATTTTCCTGATCGCGAGCGAAGTGCCGTCGCGCTTCGTCGCGAAGTCCGAGATCCGGCGCTGGCCGGTGGTGGGCTGGCTGATCGCCCGCCAGGGCACGTTGTTCGTCGAGCGGGCGCGACGGCACGACACCGCGCGGATCAACAATTCCGTCAACGAAGCGCTTGCCAAGGGCTACTGTGCGGTCGTGTTTCCCGAAGGCACCACTTCCGACGGTACCGAGGTGAGGGCGTTTCACGCCTCGCTACTGCAACCGATCGTGCAGACCCAAGGCGTGGCTGTGCCGGTGGCGTTGCGGTATGTGACCGCCGACGGTGGCATCGACAATGCGCCTGCCTACGTCCAGGATCGCACGCTGTGGGATTCGCTCAAGCTCATCGCGGCCCGGCGCGAACTTTCCGCGGAGATACATTTCCTGCCCGCTGTCCCTGCGACCGGCAAACATCGCCGCGATCTCGCGGAATACACGGCGCGCCTCGTCGCCGAAGCGCTGTCGCTCATCCCCCCCGGCAGGAAACGCGGAACAGCTTCCGATCTTCCAGGCGCACCGCCACCAACTCCCGGCCCCACACGCAGCCCGTATCCAGCGCCAGAAGCCGTGGTGCGACCCTGAGCGCGAGTGCCGACCAGTGCCCGCACACCACGGTGTGCGTCGCGCTGCGCCGACCGGGTACATCGAACCACGGCATGTAGCCCGCCGGGATGTCGTCCAGTTCGCCCTTGTGGGAGAACTCCATCTCGCCGTCGGCAGTGCAGATGCGCAGCCGCGTCATCGCATTGACGATCACGCGGAGCCGATCCCAGTCTTCCAGATCATCCTCCCAGCGCGTCGGTTGGTTGCCGTACATGTGGCGATAGAACTTGGTCGGGCTCTTCTTGCGTAACGCGGCCTCGACCTCATGAGCGAGCTCCATGGACTGCTCGATGGTCCACTGCGGCAGCAAGCCCGCATGCACCATCGCGTACTCGTCTTCCACATGCATCAGCGGACATGTGCGCAACCAGTCGAGCAGGTCGTCGCGGTCCGGCGCCGCGAGAATGTCGTCGAGCGTGTCGCCGCGATGGAGCTTGGTAAAGCCTGCGGCGGCGACCAGCAGATGCAGATCGTGATTGCCGAGCACGACCACCGCTCGGTCACCGAGATTGCGTACGAACCGCAGCGTCTCGAGCGAGGCAGGACCGCGGTTGACCATGTCGCCCACGAACCACAGCCGGTCGCGCGATGGCGAATACGAACAGGCGTCCAGCAGCCGTTCCAGCGGCTCGAAACAGCCTTGCAGATCGCCGATTGCGTAGGTCGCCATCGTCGGTGCGTCAGGACGAAAAAAAGGCGCAGCAGCATGCTGCGCCCGGTGTGTGCATGAGCGTGCCTATTTGACGAGACCGACCAGGTAGTCCACGGCCGCTTTCACCTCGTTGTCCGACAGGGCAGCATTGCCGCCCTTGGCCGGCATCATGCGGATGCCCTTGATGGCGTGCTCGTACAGCGTCTGTTTGCCCTGGGCGATACGCGGCGCCCAGGCGGCCTTGTCACCCGTCTTGGGCGAGTTCATGATCCCGGCGCCGTGGCAGGCAGTACAGGCCTTTTCGTACACTACCTTGCCGTCGACCGGGCCAGCAGGCGCCGAACCACCGGGCGCAGGGGCGGGAGCGGGCGGCGGGGCTTCGCCGAGGACCACTTCGCCGGCCGGCTTGATGCGCTTGGCCACGGCGTCCTCCGCCATCAGCGGGTTCGACGGGCTGGTGTCGAGGCCGCTCGTGAGGTACTGCGAAATCGCGACGATGATGGCAATCGGCACCAGGAACGCCAGCAGGATGACGACGACGAGCTGCGTCGGCGTCTTGATGGGCGACTCGTGGGCTTCGATGTGGACTTCTTCGGTCATGGCGGTCTCCTGCGTTCGGCAGGTCTCGGAAAGGGCTGAATTATAGGTGACCGCCCGCGCCCCCGGAAGCCGCGTGAATGGAGGGCTGTAGGGCAACAGGCTATACTTCGCTCCTCAGCGCGCCCGTAGCTCAGTTGGATAGAGTGCTGCCCTCCGAAGGCAGAAGTCGCACGTTCGAATCGTGTCGGGCGCGCCAATCCATCATGAGGCTGGGCTACTCGCCCAGCCTTTTCTTCGTCAGGGCACAGGCTCGCGCTATTCGGTCGCCGCTGCCGCGGATCGTGAGTTCGCTCAAACCGGCGGCGGATTCCGCTCACCGTAGACGTTGCGCTGGTGCCAATACGGATACGCCGGTGTCGTCTCGCTCGCGGCATCGAGCTTCGCCACCTGTTCCGCAGTCAGCTTCCAGTCGACGGCGCCGAGATTCTGCTGGAGTTGCTCTTCATTGCGCGCTCCGACGATGACCGTCGCGACCGAGGGCCGCTGTAGCAGCCAGTTGAGCGCAATCTGCGGCACGGTCTTGCCGGTCTCCTTCGCCACGGCGTCGAGCGCGTCGACGACCTTGTAGACATGCTCGATCGGAACCGGCGGTGCCTTGTCGTTGGAGATCTTGCTCTGCAGGCGCGTCGTCTCCGGCAACGGTTGCCCACGGCGGATCTTTCCGCCAAGCCGCCCCCAGCCCAGCGGACTCCACACCACGGTACCGACCTTCTGGTCGAGTGCCAGCGGCATCAACTCCCATTCGTAGTCGCGCCCGACGAGACTGTAGTAGGCCTGATGGGCCACATAGCGCGGCCAACCGTAGCGGTCCGAGGTCGCCAGCGACTTCATCAGGTGCCAGCCCGAAAAGTTCGAACAGCCGATGTAGCGGATCTTGCCGGCACGCACGAGATCGCCTAGCGTGCCGAGCACTTCCTCGATCGGCGTTCTGGCATCGAAACCGTGCAACTGGTACAGATCGATGTAGTCGGTGCCGAGCCGCCGCAGGCTAGCGTCGACCGCCTGCTGCAGATGGAAGCGCGACGAACCGATGTCGTTCGGCCCGGTACCGAGCCGGAACGAGCCCTTGGTCGAGATCAGCAGCTGATTGCGGCGGCCCTTGATCGCCTGCCCGAGGATTTCCTCTGCCAGGCCGCCCGAGTAGACGTCGGCGGAGTCGAACATGGTGAGACCGGCATCCAGGCACACGTCCACCAGGTGCGTGGCCGCCGCTACGTCGGTGCTTCCCCAGGACTTGAAGAACTCGTTTCCGCCGCCGAACGTACCGGTGCCCAGGCTCAATGCCGGCACCATGAACCCTGAACCGCCCAGTTGCCTGTATTCCATCTTCAACGCTCCGTGAGATTCGGTGAGCGTCGATTGTCGCAGTTTCCCGGGTGGTGAACCTGAGGCGCCGACACACCAACGTCGGTGTCGTAAACTCTACCGCCGATTCGCCCGACGACGGGCTCGTGGTCAGGCTGCCTGCCTCAAGCCGACGGTCGATCTGGCGGAAGTGCTCGAGTGCGCAGTGCCCACCGCCCACCGGATGTGCTGATCGCCTCCGCGCGCAATGGCATCGAACAGATCCAGCTGCACCTGACTGCCACCGCAATCACCCAGAGTTGCACGCAACTCGCTCCACAGCTCGTGTGCCTGTCCGTATCGGCCTTCGGACCACGCACGCAGCACCCGCAGTCCCGGCTGAGTGATGCGACGCGCGCGCGATGCCGCGAAGTCCTGCCCCATCGCGCAGTGATCGATGACACGCTCCAGCCTCTGCACACGATCATGCTGGCCAGCGGCTTCGTGCGCGACGGCGGCATGCAGGTCGACGAACGGCCAGAATCCCGGCGTCATCGAACGCTCGAAGGCATCGGACAGGCGCAGCCAGCGGCCTTCGTCATCGCCACCGTCGTCGTGCAGTCGCCACAACAGCGCTGTTGCGTCGCACGCATCCAGCGCGGATTGGGCGCTGGCAGGCAAGAGCCAGCCATCGAGAATGCCCAGCGCGGAGGAGTAATTGCCCTGCTCCACATGGAACATGGCGAGGTGCCACGCGTTGTGGGTTCGCATGCGGCTGTCGCTTTCCCAGTGAGCGCGCTGTTCGCGCATCCAACTCGCGCCGTGGGCCGATCGGCTGGAAGCGGCGATGGCGTGCGCGACCGCGTGAACACCAATCGGGCACGAAGCATCCCCCGCAAGTGCCTGCCGCCCGAGCGACTCGGCATAGTCGCAATCACCCCCCTCGGCATGGGCGAAGCACGTCATGGCGAGTACGAAGCCGAAACCGATCTGGTCGCCGCTCCAGCCGGCCAGGTGCTCGTCCATCACCTGGCACAGCCGCTCGTGCCAGCCGAGAAAGAAGAAGCACGACTGAAGCAACCGCAAGGCGACCAGGTCGTCGGACCAGCGGTTCGCGATTGCCACGTAGGCTTCCGCCGCGGCCACAGGGTCACCCGAACACCACACCTTTGCGGCCTGGACGTGGGCCTCGGTGCGCGCCTCGAGAGACATGCCGTCGAAGGCCGCGATCGCCGCGGCGATGGCGGGGAATGCGGCGGGATTCTTCGCGAGCACGCCCACGGCGATCCGGATGATCTGCGCCTGTTCGAACTCGGCGTGACCGGGTCCGACATGGCGCAGCTCCGCGACGGGATCGCCGGCGGCACGCAGGAAGCCATCGAGGGCATGAGCGGTGAGTAGCATGGGCGGCATTGTCTCCGCGGAAAGGGCATCCCGACTTGACGCAGGCTCCGGGGGACTTTGCCGGCCGGCCGCATTTGCGGCTTTCGATCGGGTTGAACTGTCGCTGGACGACAACGTCGATTCGTCGGTTCCCCTGGATGGTTGGCTTCACCGGTCGGGGTCCAGCGAACAGCCCCCATCCCAGCCTTCCCCCACCTGCGGTGGGGGAAGGAGTGCCTGTGGGTCGGTTGGCCGGAATGCCAACATCAAGGCAATGCGATCACTCGGGCACTCCTTCCCCCGGCTCTGCCGGGGGAAGGCTGGGATGGGGGCTACGCAGTCGCCTCCAACGCCCCTTCCTCGATCTCCTCCCCGAGGAACCCGCCCGACTGGCGCGCCCACAGCTTGGCGTACAGGCCATTGGCGGCGAGCAATTGCGCGTGGGGGCCACTTTCCACCACCCGCCCGCGGTCGAGTACAACCAGCCGGTCCATGCGCACGATGGTGCTCAGGCGGTGAGCGATGGCGATCACGGTCTTGCCCTCCATGATCGTGTCGAGCTGTTCCTGGATGGCGGCCTCGATCTCGCTGTCGAGTGCAGACGTGGCTTCGTCGAGCACCAGGATGGGAGCGTCCTTGAGGATTACCCGCGCCAGGGCAACCCGCTGGCGTTGGCCTCGTAGCCGGTGCGGTCCTTCCAGTCGCGCAGCGCGTGGATGAACTCGTGCGCGTGGGCGCGCATGGCGGCGGACTCGATCTCGGCTCGAGTCGCGTCAGGGCGACCGTAGCGGATGTTGTCGGCGATGGAGCGGTGCAGCAGGGAGGTGTCCTGGGTCACGACGCCGATGGCACCGCGCAGACTCTCCTGGGTCACGGTGCGGATGTCCTGGCCGTCGACGCGGATCGCACCGCCTTCGACATCGTGAAACCGCAGCAACAGATTCACGAGCGTCGATTTGCCGGCTCCACTGCGCCCCACCACGCCGACCCGTTCACCGGGTCGAACGACGAGGTCGAGATCGTGGAGCACCGTCGCATTCGGGTCGCCAGGGCGGCCGTAGCTGAAGCGCACGCGGTCGAAACGTACTTCGCCTTTCGTCACCAGGAGCGGTACCGCGTCCGGCGCATCGACCAGAGCGAGCGGGCGCGCGATGCTGTCCATGCCTTCCTGTACCACGCCGACGTTTTCGAAGATGCCGCTCACTTCCCAGCTCACCCAGCCGGCCATGTTGGAGATCTGCCACGCGAGGGGAATCGCGGTCGCGACGACGGCAGGAGTGGCCGCTCCGTGATACCAGAGCCACCCGCCGAGCACGGCGGTGCTGGTGACGAGCAGCGCGTTCATCGCGGCCAGGGTGCCCACGAACAAGGTGCTCCAGCGCATGTGCCGCTGCATCCGCTGCTCGTGTTCATCGAGGCTCTCGCGAACATGGGCATCCTCGTCGCGGGCGCGCGCGAACAGCTTCACGGTGAGAATGTTGGTGTAGCTGTCGACCACCCGCCCCATGACCTGCGAGCGCGCTTCGGAACTGGCACGCGACAGATCGCGCATGCGCGGCACGAAGATGCACAGGAACGTCGCGTAGGCCACCATCCAGACGATCGTGGGGATCGCCAGCATCGGATGGGACGTCAGCATGACCACGAGGGCCGACAGGCCGTAGACCGCGATGTACCAGATGGCCCGGATGCTCGACACCACGCTCTCGCGCAGCGAGTTGGCCGTGTTCATCACGCGATTGGCGATGCGGCCGGCGAAATCGTTCTGGAAGAAGCTCCACGACTGGCGCACCACATGCCAGTGGTTCTGCCAGCGGATCTCGGTGGTGACGCCGGGCAGCACGGCGTTCAGCCGCATCAGGCAGTCGAGGAAGACCGCAGCGGGCCGGGCGAACAAGAACAACGCTGCCAGCAGGAGCAAGGTGCGGCCATCGGCGGCCAGTGCAGCGACCGGGTCGCTCGCGGTCATCAACCCCACCAGCCGACCGATGAAGATCGGTACCACCGTGTCGAGCAGCGCCACGCACAAGCTCGCGGCCAGCATGCCTGCGTACACGCGCGGGTGCTGCCGCAGAAAATGCCGGTAGAAGCCCCAGAGCGAAGCGGGCGGTCCGGAGGTTGGCGTTACCGTTCCCGGTGGAACGGCGGTCCCGCGGACGAAGGATTCGAAGAAACGAAAAACTTGAACGGCCTTTGGCGTCGAAATCGACGATGAACCGGGAGCTTAACGCAGGCGTCGTGCGATCGCGACCGCGCGGCCTTTGCTCCCGTAAGTCCCTAGGTCATCGCGCTCATGCTCCGCCGCTGCTGAAAAGCGATCGTCTTCGACACCAAGGCATGGGCGAGCGTCGTGCGCAGTGAGTGCGATTGCTGCCCCCACCCTGGCCCTCCCCCAGCTTCGCTGGGGGAGGGGATGCATAGTGCGGATGCTTCGCCTTCCGCGACTGCGCAGGAAGGTCGGGACTCGGCCCCTAGCCCACCGCCGCACGCGGCGCAGAGACTTCGGACGACGTGTCCTGTAGCGGATCCCGCTTCTGCTGGAGCAGATAGTCCAGGAATGCCTGCGCCGCCGCCGACAGCTGCTGCCCGCCCAGATGCACGACGTGCCAGTGCTGTGCGACGGGAAAGCCTTCGATATCGAGCACGGCGATACCGCTGTCCGCAGGATCCAGGGCATGCCGCGACACGATCGCAACGCCGCGCCCTTCGGCCACGGCTTGTTTGATCGCCTCGGTCGAGGCGAGGTCCAGGCAGTCCTTGAGATCGATGCCCTGCTCGCGGAACAGTCGCTCCGTGGTGAGGCGCGTACCGGAGCCACGTTCGCGCAGCAGCAGGGTTTCGGCGCTCAGGCGTTGGAGCGCAACGCGCTTCTTCCCGACCAGGGGATGGTGCGCGGAGGCGATCGCCACCAGCGGGTTGTCGAGAAAGGCGTACTGCACGATGTCGAAATGCTGCGGCGGCGTCCCCATGATGTAGAGGTCGTCGTCGGCGCGCGCCAGGCGCTCGATGACGGTGTCGCGATGGCCCACTTCGATGGATATGTCGATCGCCGGGTGGCGCTCCCGGAACGGTGCCATCAGGCGCGGAACGAAGTACTCGGCCGTGGAGACGCACGCGATCCGCAAGCGGCCTCGCCGCAACGCGCGCAGGTCGGCGACGGTGGTCTCGAACCGTGACCAGGTCTCGAACATCTCGGTGGTGGTCTTGAGCAGTTCGGCGCCGGCGTCCGTCAGCACGATCCGTTTGCCGAGCTGCTCGAGCAGCGGCTGTCCGACCACCTCGCCGAGCTGCTTCATCTGCATGGAGACGGTGGACTGAGACAGGTACAGCTCTTCGGCCGCGCGCGTGAAGCTGCCGACACGCGCGACGCATTCGAAGACCTTGAGCTGCCGCAAGGTCACGTGCATCGATGGGCGATTGTGCTGTCGGCTCATACGCGCAAAAGTATCGCATGCCGGGCGCCGTCGATGCCATTTGCCGCCCCCGGTGCGGGCGGTCTATTCTTCGGGGGTACCGTTCCCGCCCGAGCCCGCATGAACCTTCGCATCGCCGCGCTGCTTGCCGTTTGCCTCCTGGCACCCACCGTCCACGCGGCGAATCTGTCGGATCTGCGCGATGCAGAGGTGGCCAAGGGTCTGCGCGAAGCCCTCGAAGTGGGCGTCACGAACGCAGTGACCAAGCTGGGACACGAGAACGGTTTCATGGGTAATGAAGCGGTACGGATCCCGATGCCGGAAAGCCTGCAGAAAGTGGAATCCGGCATGCGCAAGCTCGGCATGGGCAAGCAGGCCGACGAGCTGGTGGCCACCATGAACCGGGCGGCCGAACAGGCCGTGCCGGAAGCGAAGATGTTGCTGGTGAACGCCACGCGCAAGCTGACGATCGACGACGCGAAGAAGATCCTCACCGGCCCCGACGACGCCGCGACCCAGTACTTCCGGGCACAGAGCGGCGAGCAACTGACGCAGCGCTTCCTCCCCATCGTCGCGCGCGAGACCAAGAAGTTGAAGCTCGCCGACTACTACAACCGCTTCGCCAACAGGGGTGTGGCGCTTGGTCTGGTGCGCACCGAGGACGCCAACCTCGACGAGTACGTGACGCGCAAGGCGCTCGACGGCCTGTTCGCCACTGTTGCGGACGAGGAGCGTGCGATCCGCGCCGATCCGATGGAATCGGGCAAGCGCCTCATCAAGAAGGTGTTCGGGTCGGTCGTTCCGTAGCCTCCGTCGTGGGGAGGTCCGGTAAACTCGGCTCCCGTTCCCGATCGTTCCGCGCATGAACCCGTTCGACCTCGCACCCGCCACCACGCCGCGGCTGCGCGAAATCCCCTACAACTACACGTCGTATTCCGATCGCGAGATCGTCATCCGCCTGCTCGGTGTGCGCCATTGGGCGCTGGTGGAGCAGCTGCGCGCCGAACGCCGGACCGGCCGCTCGGCGCGCATGCTGTACGAAGTGCTGGGCGACATCTGGGTTGTCAACCGCAATCCGTATCTGCAGGACGACCTGCTCGGCAACCGCAAGCGCCGCAGCGCGCTGATCGAAGCCTTGCGGCATCGGCTGCGGCAAATCGAGGCGCGCCGCACCGGCGAGGATGCCCGGGTCAACGAGTTGCTCGGCGCCGCCCACGAGGCCGTGAACGCGTTCGAAGCGGATTTCGAGCGCACGGGGGAGCTGCGCCGCAGGGCATCGCGCCGCCTCGGCCGTGTGACCCGCCGCGACAACATCGCGTTCGATGGCCTTGCTCGCGTATCGCACGTGACCGATGCAACCGATTGGCGTGTCGAGTACCCGTTCGTCGTGCTCTATCCCGATACCGAAGATGAAGTGGCACCCATGGTGCGGGCTTGTATCGAGCTGGGCCTCACCATCATCCCGCGCGGTGGCGGCACGGGCTACACGGGCGGCGCCGTGCCGTTGACCCCGTTGTCGGCGGTCATCAATACCGAGAAGCTGGATCGACTCGGGTCGGTCGAGCAGGCGCGACTGCCCGGTGTCGATGGCCCGGTACCGGTGATCCGCTGTGGCGCGGGTGTTGTCACCCGCAGGGTGATGGAGGCGGCGGAAGCGGCCGGTCTGGTCTTTGCGGTCGACCCCACTTCTGCGGATGCTTCCTGTATCGGCGGCAACGTCGCGATGAACGCGGGTGGCAAGAAGGCCGTGCTTTGGGGCACGGCGCTCGACAACCTCGCCTCGTGGCGCATGGTCGACGCGAACGGCGCGCTGATCGAAGTCACGCGCATTGCGCACAACCGCGGCAAGATCCACGACGTCGACGTGGCACGCTTCGCAGTGCAACGCTTCCGCGCCGACGGGCGCACGCCCGAGGGCGAAGCGACGGTGCTGGAGATTCCAGGCCGCAGCTTCCGCAAGCAGGGGCTCGGCAAGGACGTCACCGACAAGTTCCTGGCGGGTCTGCCGGGGGTGCAGAAGGAAGGCTGCGACGGGCTCATCACGAGCGCCACCTTCATCCTGCATCGGATGCCGGCACACGTGCGCACCGTCTGCCTGGAGTTCTTCGGGCAGGTGCGCGACGCGGTGCCCTCCATCGTCGAGATCAAGTCGTTCATGGACCGCAACGCCGGTGCCGTGCTTGCGGGCCTGGAGCATCTCGACGAGCGGTACGTGAAAGCCGTCGGCTATGCCACGAAAGCCAAGCGCGGCGCGCGGCCGAAGATGGTGCTGCTGGCGGATATCGCCAGCGACGACGAACGGTCAGCTGGCGAAGCGGCGTCCCAGGTGGTGCGCATCGCCAATGCGCGTGGTGCCGAAGGCTTCATCGCCGTATCTGCCGAATCACGCCGGAAGTTCTGGCTCGACCGGGCTCGTACCGCCGCCATCGCCAAGCACACCAACGCGTTCAAGATCAACGAAGACGTGGTGATTCCGCTCGAGCGCCTGGGCGAGTACTCGGATGGGATCGAGCGCATCAACATCGAACTGTCGCTCGAGAACAAGCTGGCGCTGCTCGACGAGCTGGGCGCCTACTTTGCGGGCGAGCTCGCGGTGAGCGCCCACGGTGAAACGCTTGCCGCCGCCGAACTTCTCGCCGGCCGGCCGGAAGGCGCCCTCGAGGTATTGCGCTCGGCACGGGCGCGCTGGCAGGGACTGTTCGATCACCTCGACGATCCGGCAGAGGGTGGAGCGACCGTCTTCGGCACGTTGCAGAACCACTCGCAGCGCGTGTCGTGGAAGACCGAAGTGCGCGAACCGCTCATGCAGCTCTTCGATGGCCGGCCGTTCGACCCGATCCGCACGAGCATCGACGCGATCCACGCGCGCGTGCTGAAGGGGCGGGTGTTCGTGGCGCTGCACATGCATGCCGGCGACGGCAACGTGCACACCAACATCCCCGTCAACTCCGACGACTACGCGATGCTGCAGCGGGCCAACGCCGCCGTGACGCGCATCATGAAGCTCGCGAAGTCGCTGGGTGGCGTGATCTCCGGCGAGCACGGCATCGGCATCACCAAGCTCGACTACCTGGAGGCGGGCGAGGTGGAAGCGTTCCGCCGCTACAAGGAGACCGTGGACCCGGATGGGCATTTCAACCGCGGCAAGCTGCTGGCGGGCGCCAACCTCGACCAGGCCTATACGCCTTCGTTCGGGTTGCTCGAACTCGAAAGCCTGATCCTCGAGCAGAGCGAGATCGGCCACATCTCCGACTCCATCAAGGACTGCCTGCGCTGCGGCAAGTGCAAGCCGGTGTGCGCGACCCACGTGCCGCGTGCCAACCTGCTGTACTCGCCCCGCAACAAGATCCTGGCGACGTCCTTGCTCATCGAGGCATTCCTGTACGAGGAGCAGACGCGGCGCGGCATCTCGCTGCAGCATTTCGACGAGTTCTCCGACGTGGCCGATCACTGCACGGTCTGCCACAAGTGCGCCAATCCCTGTCCGGTGGACATCGACTTCGGCGACGTGTCGATGGCGATGCGCAATTTCCTGCGCAAACACGGCCGCAAGAAGTTCAACCCCGGAACGGCCGCATCGATGCTGTTCCTGAACGCGACCGATCCGGCGACGATCAAGGTCGTCCGCCAGGTGATGATCGGCTGGGGTTACAAGGCGCAGCGTACGGCGCACGTGGTGGCCAAGCGTCTGGGCCTCATACAGCCGCAGGTGCGCCAACCGCCGGCCACGCTCGGCAAGCCGACGATCAAGGAGCAGGTGATCCACTTCATCAACAAGCCGATGCCGAAATCGGTCCCGCGCCGCACCGCGCGTGCACTGCTCGACATCGAGGACAAGCACATGGTTCCGGTGATCCGCGACGCGAGCCGGGTCACGGAAGAGTCCGACGCGGTGTTCTACTTTCCGGGCTGCGGATCGGAGCGGTTGTTCAGCCAGGTGGGCCTGGCGACGCAAGCGATGCTGTACGACGTGGGTGCGATCACGGTGCTGCCGCCGGGGTACCTCTGTTGCGGGTATCCGCAGACCTCTGCCGGGGAAGCGGAGAAGGGCCAGGCCATCTCCACCGAGAACCGCGTGCTGTTTCACCGCGTTGCCAACACGCTCAACTATCTCGACATCAAGACCGTGATCGTGTCTTGCGGCACGTGCATGGATCAGCTCGCGAAATACGAGTTCGACCGCATCTTCCCCGGTTGCCGCCTGCTCGACATCCATGAGTACCTGATGGAAAAGGGCGTGAAGCTCGACGGGATCGAGGGGGTGCGCTACCTCTACCATGATCCCTGCCACACGCCGATGAAGACGCACCAGCCGATCAAGGTGGTCAATCAGCTCATGGGCGTCGACGTGAAGGTCAACGAGCGCTGCTGCGGCGAATCCGGCACTCTCGCCGCGACGCGGCCGGACATCTCCACCCAGGTACGCTTCCGCAAGGAAGAGGAGATGCGCAAGGGCGCCGATGCGTTGCGCGAGGATGGGTTCAGCGGTCCCGTGAAAGTGCTGACGGCGTGCCCCTCATGCCTGCAAGGCCTGTCGCGCTTCAACGACGACTCCGGCACCGATGCCGATTACATCGTCGTCGAGATCGCGAGGCACAGGCTGGGCAGCAACTGGCTCCAGGAGTACGTGAGCAAGGCGAACAGCGGCGGCATCGAGCGCGTGCTGCTATGAGCGTGGCCGGCTGCGTGTTCTGCGAAACGGATGGCGGTGAAGTGCTGTGGCGCGACCGGCACCTGCGCGTGATCGTCCCCGAAGAGAAGGACCATCCGGGTTTCCTGCGCGTGGTGTGGCACGAGCACGTCGCCGAGATGACCGATCTCGCGGTGAGCGATCGCGAGCACTTCATGCGAGTCGTGTTCGCCGCTGAATCGGCGATGCGGGAGCTGCTGGCCCCGCACAAGGTCAACGTGGCGAGCCTGGGCAACGTCGTGCCCCACCTTCACTGGCACGTGGTTCCGCGGTTTACCGACGACCCGCATTTCCCCAATCCCGTCTGGGGTCAGCGCCTTCGGGAAGGCCCCGTGCCCGTGCCGGCAGATTACCGGGCCCGTATCGCCACGCGCCTCAAGACGCTGCTGTCGTAGCGTCCTCGATCGCGCGGGGCGCGGCTGCCGGGCCTGAGATCGCGATATCCTCGGCATCGAAGATCACGGTGCGATCCGGCGGGAACACGGCAGCGAAGGTGCTGCCCCGCCCCGGCTCGCTCTGGATCTCCAGCCGTGCGTGATGCCGCGACAGCACGTGCTTCACGATCGCGAGCCCGAGACCGGTACCGCCGGTTTCGCGCGAGCGGCTGCGATCCACGCGATAGAAGCGCTCGGTGAGACGATCGATGTGATGGGCTTCGATGCCGATGCCGGTATCGGTGACGGAGAACACCGGTGCGTGGTCGCGCATTTCCCAATGCAACTCGATGCGGCCGCCTTCGGGCGTATAGCGAATGGCGTTGCTCACCAAGTTGCCGAGCGCGCTGCGCAACTCCTCGGCGCTGCCGCGCAGGCCGACACGCGTTTCGAGGCGCAGGCGGATGTCGTGCTTGCCGCCCGACAGGGCGAGCGCATCCTGGTAGAGGTGCTGAACGAGGTCGCAAACCGGTACCGGATCGTCGCGCAGCGGCGTCACCGTGCTTTCGAGCCGCGAGAGAGTCAGCAGATCCTCGACCAGGTGATTCATGCGGACGCACTGCTGCATCATGAGATCGAGCGAACGCCGCGTCATCGCAGGGTCGGGCTGCTCCATGTCGGTCAAGGTCTCGAGAAACCCGTTGAGCACGGTGAGCGGGGTGCGCAATTCATGCGACACGTTGGCGACGAAGTCGCGCCGCGTGGTCTCGAGCCGCTCCCAGCGCGTGATGTCGCGGCCCAGGACCAGCTTGTCGCTGTCGCCATAGGCGACGATCTGGATCGACAGGATCGCCTCGCCGACGGTGCCGGTCTGGAACTTGAGGTTGAGCGGCGTGGTGAAATCGCCGCCTTGCAGATATTCGACGAACTGCGGCTGGCGCACGAGGTAGGTGATCTGCTGGCCGCGATCGCGCGCGGCGCGCAGGCCGAAGTACTTCTCGGCCTTCGGGTTGCACTGGTCGATGCGGTTGTCCGCGTCGAGCAGGATCACCGCCTCGGGCAGAGCGGCGCCGGCTTTCTGGAAGCGCAGGAGGGCTTCCTGCAGGCGCGCTTCGGTCTGCCCCTGCCGTCGGACCAGGCGGTGGAGGTAGGAGAACAACTGTTCCCAGGATCCGGTGCCGTTGGGCACGCTGTCCGGGCGTGGATCCAGCAACCAGCTGTGGAACAACGAAAAGTTGTAGAGGTGCTGCGCGAGGAGCAGCGCCAGCACTACGCATGCGACGAACAGCGCTGCGGTCTTGCCGGCGATCGGCCAGATCGGCAGGACGACTGCCGCCACGATCGCAATGGTCAGCAGCGGCTTGCGCCAGTGCGGGTTCACGAAGGCTCCGGGCCGGGACGTGGTGCCGGATTATTGCAGATGCCGGCCCGGCATCGGATCGCTGCGTACTCTGTCAGTTGGGTGAGAGCCGGTATCCGGTCCCGCGGACGGTCTGGATCAGGCTGTCCAGCGCCGTCGGTTCGAGCGCCTTGCGCAGTCGGCGGATGTGCACGTCGACCGTGCGCTCCTCGACGAAGACGTGATCGCCCCAGACCTGGTCGAGCAACTGGGTCCGCGAGTGGACCCGTTCCGGGTGGGTCATCAGGAAGTGCAGCAACCGGAATTCGGTGGGGCCGAGATCGACGGGTGTGCTGTTGCCGGTGACTCGATGGCTTGCCGGATCGAGCCTGAGGCCGCCGACCTGGACCATGTCGTCCGTCATCTGCGGTGCCCGCCGACGCAGGACTGCCTTGACCCGAGCATTCAATTCCCGCGGCGAGAACGGCTTGGTGATGTAGTCGTCGGCACCCGTCTCCAGCCCGGTCAGCTTGTCCTGCTCCTCGGAGCGGGCGGTGAGCATGATGATGGGGATGGTCTTGGTGCGCTTGTCCGAGCGCAGGCGCCGGGCGAACTCCACGCCGGAAATGCCGGGCAGCATCCAGTCGAGCAGGATCAGGTCCGGCAGCGCGTTCTGCACCAGATTGAGCGCCTGCTCGGCGTTGTCCGCCTTGAGGGCCTGGTGGCCCGCCTGCTTCAGGTTGTAGGAAATCAGCTCCTGGATAGCCGGCTCATCTTCGATCACCAGAATGGTGGCGGCCATACGTCACTCCTCGGCTTATCAATGCCTTGCGATCCTATGTAACGATTGTTACAGCGCCGTGACATCGATCGGCCGGAACCGGTCGCAAACCCTCCTCTGCATCAGCCGCCGTTGTCGTGCAGCGTCCGCCACTTCTCGCGCCCGCGGATCTCCTCGTCCAGCGTCTCGCGGGCGATCTTGTCGCGTTCGCCGATGTAGAGCACCTCCCGAGCGAACTGGCCGTAGGTCGTGGCACCCTCGTACAGGTCGGCCAGGGCTTCGAGCACCCGGTCTTCGCTCTTCAACCGGTAGATCGGCAACGGACCGATGCGGCTCTCGGAAACGCGCCGGCATTCGTGCATGGCCTCGGCCAGCGCCTTGATGGCGGGTTTCTCGGCGTCCGTCGGCCGCGACTTGTCGGCCAGCATTTCGATGGGTTGCGGTGCCTCGAAGGAGATGGGCAGCAGGATATGGCTGCGCACCGGATCAATCGTGGGGTCCGCATAGAGCTTGGCGCACTCTGCCCGGACGTCTTTTGCCGTCCTGTCGGTGTCCCCGGGCATGCCGGCACAGCCGCAGACGGCTGCGGCGCAGGCGGCGAGGACGAGGGAGAGGGTGTGCTTGCTCATTGCGTGGTCCGCCTGTTTCGATGGGTCGACAGCCCCATGTTACCCACGCTGTCACAAATCTGTAATATGCCGAACGGACGATGCGCCGCCCGATCGGGGCGGCGCAACCGGTCGAACCTCGGGGAGGAGCGCCATGAAAAAGAATCTGGGGTGGGTGCTGTTGGGTTCGATCGTGGTTGCCGGTTGCGCTACCACGCCCGACCCGGGTGCTCAAGAGTGGGCCGCCCGCCAGTCCGGTGCACGGATCGAGCAGGCCGCGGGCCGTTCGACGGGCCAGGACGGAGGCCAGGCCGCACGCTATCGGGCCCTGGCGAGTGACGACGCGTGGTTGGCCGAATACGCGGCCTACGCTGCCTCCATCCGCGAGAGCGTGGCTGCCGGCGATCTCACCGAGGCCGAAGGCGCCCGGCTGATTGCACGCCAGCGTCGCGTTTCGGAGGCCGAGCGCCTGGTGGCCGTCCGTCACGAATCGCGCTACAGCTACCCCGACAACTGACCGCACGAAGCCCCCGCAAGGTGGGGCATCGGCTTCGGTTATGATCCGGCCGGTCGCGTCGCGACCGGATCGATCATCCCGGAGAACGCTTTTCTTGGCCGCATCTCGCAGCAGCAGCCCGCAGCCGACCGACATCGTGCTGCACCAGCAGTCGAAAGTGCTCGAGATTGCCTTCGACGATGGATTGCGCGCCCGTCTGCCGTGCGAGTTCCTGCGCGTCTACAGCCCGTCCGCGGAAGTCCGTGGCCATGGTCCCGGGCAGGAGGTCCTTCAGGCGGGCAAGCGCGAGGTCAACATCTCCGCCATCGAACCGGTGGGCAGCTATGCGGTCAAGCTCGTCTTCACCGACGGCCACGACACCGGACTCTATTCATGGGACTACCTGCACGAGCTGGCGAGCGAGCAGGAAGCGCTCTGGCAGCGCTACCTCGAGCGCATGAAAGCGGCGGGTGCCAGCCGCGATCCGGCCGGCGGCGTGAAGGTGCACAAGCTGCAGCGCATGGACCCGCCGCGGTTTTCCAAGCCACCCTCCGATGAGTAAGACGGACTTCGGCTTTACCCAGGTCGACGAGAACGACAAGGCTGCCAAGGTCGCCGGCGTGTTCGAGTCGGTCGCGCCGAGCTACGACGCGATGAACGACCTCATGTCCGCGGGCCTGCACCGATTGTGGAAGCGTTTCGCGGTCGATGCGGCGCTGGTGCATCCTGGACAGCGCGTGCTCGATGTGGCGGGCGGCACTGGCGACATGACGCGTCTTTTCAGTGAGCGGGTCGGGCCAACCGGCGAAGTGTGGTTGACCGACATCAACGGTCCCATGCTTGCCGCCGGGCGCGATCGCCTCGCCGACGTGGGACTCGCCCCGCCGGTTGTCCGCTGCGACGCCGAACGCCTGCCGTTCCCCGACCGCTATTTCGATTGTGTCTCGGTGGCCTTCGGCCTGCGCAACATGACGCACAAGGATGCGGCGCTCGCGGAGTTTCGCCGCGTCCTCAAGCCGGCCGGCCGGCTGATCGTCCTCGAGTTCTCGCGCGTGTGGAAGCCGCTCGAGAAGCTGTACGACCTCTATTCGTTCCGCGTGCTGCCGTTCATGGGGCGGGTCGTCGCCAAGGACGCCGATTCGTACCGCTACCTCGCCGAATCGATCCGCATGCACCCCGACCAGGAGGCCCTGAAGACGATGCTCGAGGGCGCCGGCCTCGAGCGCGTCGAGTATTTCAATCTCAGCGCCGGCGTCGTGGCCGTGCATCGGGGGTGGGCACCTTGAACGGACCGCTCGACCGGGTCGTGGCGGCGGCGCTCAACCATGTGGTCGGGCAGGCACCCTGGGCGCAGGCGGCGCTGCTCAAGCACACGGGCAACACGGCCGCGTTTGTCGTCGCACCGTTCGAGTTTGCGCTCAGCATCGACGCGGCCGGCACGTTCCAGGCGGCCGGCGAGACTGAGACCCCGGACCTCCGGGTCGAGCTGACACCTGGCGCTGCCGCGCGCGTTGCCACGGGACAGGTATTGTTGAGCGAGGTCGCCCGTATCGATGGCGATGCCGCGTTCGGCGCGACCTTGCGGCAGCTCGCGCAGAACCTGCGCTGGGACTACGAAGAGGACCTGTCGAAGGTGGTGGGTGACATCGCGGCCCATCGCGCGGCAGGAATGCTGAGATCGCTCGCCGCATGGCCCCGTTCCGCGGGCGAGAGAATCGGCCAGGCGGCCGCCGAGTTCGCCACCGAGGAGGCACAGCTGATGCCGTCGCGCCACGAGTTCGAGGCCTGGCTCGCCGACGTGGACCGGTTGCGCGACGACGCCGAGCGCCTCGAGAAGCGCATCGCGCGGCTCGAAGCCGCCGCGCGGTAGTCGCGGCCGGGAATTCCGGGGCTCTTAGGACATGCTGCGTCTGCTGCGCCTCGCCAAGATTCTCGCCGTCGTCTTCCGCTTCGGGCTCGACGAGTTCGCGCTCGGCCACGAGCGGGTGCGCTGGCTGCGACCGCTCATCCGCGTGGTGTTCTTCTGGCGCCGGCTGGAGCGCCCGCGCGGGGAGCGACTGCGTCGCGCGCTCGAGGATCTCGGCCCGATCTTCGTGAAGTTCGGGCAAGTGCTGTCGACGCGGCGCGACCTGATTCCTCTCGACATCGCCGACGAACTCGCGCGGTTACAGGATCGCGTCCCGCCGTTTCCCGCGGAGCAGGCCGTGGCGGTGATCGAGAAGGCCTACGGCCGCAAGGTCGACGACGTCTTCGCGAGCTTCGATCGCACTGCAGTGGCGTCCGCCTCGGTGGCACAAGTCCATTTCGCGACCTTGCCCGATGGCCGCGAAGTCGCCGTGAAGATCCTGCGCCCGGGCATCGAACCGGTCATCGGGCGCGACATCGAGTTGCTCGAGACTGCTGCCAGCCTGATCGAGCTGGTGTGGCAGGACGGCAAGCGGCTGAAGCCCAAAGAGGTGATTGCGGAATTCCGCAACCACCTGCGGGACGAGCTCGACCTGATGCGCGAAGCCGCCAACGGTAGTCAGCTAAGGCGCAATTTCCGCGACTCGCCATTGCTGGTCGTCCCCGAGATCCACTGGGACTGGTGCACTTCCGCAGTGATGGTGATGGAGCGCGTCGTCGGCACGCCGATCTCGCAGGTGGCGGCCCTGCGCGAACAGGGCATCGACATCCCGAAGCTTTCGCGCATGGGTGTGGAGATCTTCTTCACCCAGGTGTTCCGCGACGGCTTCTTCCACGCCGACATGCATCCAGGGAACATCTTCGTCGGCGCCGACGGGCGTTACATCGCGCTCGACTTCGGCATCATGGGAACGCTGACCGAGGTCGACAAGAGCTACCTCGCCCAGAATTTTCTCGCGTTCTTCCGCCGCGACTACCGGCGCGTGGCCCAGGCTCATCTGGAGGCAGGGTGGGTCCCGCCGGAAACCCGCATGGACGAGTTCGAGTCCGCCATCCGGGCCGTCTGCGAGCCCATCTTCGACAAGCCGCTCAAGGAAATCTCCTTCGGACGCGTGCTGCTGCGCCTCTTTCAGACGGCGCGGCGCTTCAACCTCGAAGTGCAGCCGCAGCTCGTGCTGCTGCAGAAGACGCTGCTCAACATCGAAGGCCTCGGCCGCGAACTGGACCCGGACCTCGACCTGTGGAAGACCGCCAAGCCGTTCCTGGAGCGCTGGATGTCGGAGCAGATCGGCTGGCGCGGCCTGTTGCGCTCGATCCGCGAAGAAGCCCCGCAATGGGGCGTCACGCTGCCGCAGTTGCCCCGGCTCGTCTACCGGGCGCTGCAGGGGCCGCCCCAGCACCAGCTCGAGGCTGCCTTGCGGCAACTGATCCGTGAGCAGCGCCAGCAGTCGCAGCTGCTGGTGGTGGTCATTGCCGCACTCGTGTTCCTCATCGTTCTCCTCGTCGTCTTCGCGGCGCGCCACTGACACCTGACCGGTCCCGTCGATGGGGCCTGTCATTAAAGCGTCATGTTCCCTGAAGACAATCCCGGCCCATCGAGGCAGCCTGGGTCTTCAAGGCTGCCCGGACTTGACCAAGCACTCGCTCTAGGACCGGGAGAACTGAATGGGTTACACGCGCACGCCCGATGGGCGCTTCCGTTTCACACCGATCGCCGCCGCTTTGCTGCTGGCGCTGGGATTGGGCACCGTACCGGCCTACGCGGAAGACGACGCCGCGCCGGCGTCGAAGAAGGACAAGATGACCGAGCTGCTGGACAAGCTCAAGGCCAAGGGCATCATCTCCGACGAGGAGTACGATGAGCTGTCCGGCAACACGCCGGAGGCCCGTGCCGAAGCACGCGCGGAGCGGCGCAGGCAGGCGACGCGCGAGGCCAACGAAGTGCAGAAGGCGGAATCCGCGAAGGAGCGCTACAACGGCCGGTGGAATAACGGCATCACCTTCGCCACGCCGGACAACCGCAACTCGTTCAACATCAGCGGCCGCGTGCATGCGGACTATCGGTACTTCGACGAGAACACCGCACCCAGCGGCTTCGACGTCCGCCGCGCCTACCTGACCTTGTCGGGCAAGTGGAACGAGTGGCTCACCTGGGACGTCACGGGCGACTTTGCACAGCCGACCACCTCGGTGGCCGGCACGCAACAGAACGGCGGCTCGATCCTCGACGTGGCGTGGGTGAACGCGGCCTACAGCGACGCGCTGCAGTTTCGCATGGGCCAGTTCAAGATGCCGTTCAGCATGGAGCAGCTGCAGAGCTCGCGCTTCATCGATTTCCAGGAACGCGCCTTGATGGACGCCCTGATTCCCGCCAAGGAACGCGGCCTGATGGTGCACGGCGCGCCGTTCCTGGGCGCCACCTACGGCTTGGCGTTGTCCAACGGGCAGGGCAAGAACGGCAATGAGCTCAACCCGCGCGCCGATACCCCCGATGTCATCGGCCGGGTGACGTACAACTTCGCTGAAGCTCTCAATCAACAGGCGAGGGCCGTCTACCACATAGGTCTCGCCGGATCGGTCGGGGATCTGCCGTTCAACACCACGGCCCAGGCTGCGACCACGGAAGCTCGCGGTTACCAGTTCTTCACCGTCGGTTCGTTCGGCGGCGACAACGTTCGCCGGGAGCGGATTGGCGTCGAAGGCGCGCTCGCCTACGGGCCGGTCAAGTTGCAGAGCCAGTGGGTGCAGGTCAACTACGAGGGCAAGAACGGCACCACGGAGTACGACAAGAGCATCTCGTCGTGGTACGCGAGCCTGATGTGGATGGTGACCGGCGAGCGCTATGCCGAGTCGTATCGCAACGGTGTGTTCGGGCGCATGATTCCGATCCAGAACTACACGCCGGGCGGTTCGAGCTGGGGCGCTTGGGAGCTGGGGCTGCGCTACAGCCAGTGGGACGGTTCCGACTTCCAGTTGGCCAACGCCAACAACAACACCGGCGTCATCGTGACGACCCTCACGGCACCGAATGTCGTCACCAAGGCGCAGGCAATCACGGTGGGCCTCAAGTGGATCTGGACCCCCAATTTCAAGATCTATTTCAACTACGTCGATACGAAATTCGGTGCGCCGATCACCGTGACGACGGCGGGGCCGGTGGAACGTTTCACCACCGATCGCGAGCGGGCGCTGACGATGCGGGCGGCCTTCGACTTCTGATGCCGTCACGGCCGATCGCTCCGGACCGAGAGCGATCGGCCGGAATCACAATCCGCCGCCGAAGCGATACTGCCAGCCGATTCCGAGCGTATCGAACTCCGTACCCGTGCGTGTCTGTACCCCGGTACTACCGTACACCTTCAGCGCGTTGCGGCGATTGATGGCGATGCTGAGAGTGACGCCCCAGCGCCAGTTCTGTTGCAGATCGTTCTTCTCGACGCCATTCACGGTGGTCCGCCCACCGGTGTAGTGGGTGCCGCCGGCCGAAACCCAGATACCGGGGCGCACGTCGAAGATCCCGTGAAACTGGGCAGAGACGATCGGATCCTGTTCCTTGCGGGAACTGCCGAGGAACTGGTCGTTGTCGCCGAAGACCGTGACCCCGAGCGCTGCCTCCATGGTCAATCGTCCGAACGCCTTCGACGCGCCGATCTCCGGCGTGACGAACCACCGATTGGTGCCGATGTTCACCAGCTTGTCGGGGTCGTACTGACCCCAAGGCGCACCGGCGGTCAGGCTCACGCCGACGATGGTTTCCTGGCGCCAACCCTGGAAGTCCTTGAGTTCCATGGCGGGCGCCCCGTACAGGTTCGTCGAGACCCGGAACACCGGGTCGCCGAAACCGACGCGGTGGGCTTCCCGAGCCTGGCCTTCGAGCTGGCCCTCGGCGTCGACCGTGGCCCAGGGTACGACGAATCCGACCACGCCTGACTGGCCGAAGACGGAGATGCTGCGCCCGTAACCGGCCACCAGGGAGTCGATGCGGGCATTGACGTCCGTCAGTGGAATGCTCGGATCGGACAGCACGTTGCCGGATGAATACCCATAGCCGAG
>LNDQ01000103.1 GCA_001464695.1 Betaproteobacteria bacterium Ga0077523
CTTCGCCAACAGCAGTGTGGTTCGATGGGCTTTACCGCAACTCCGATTCTTTGCGTCGTGACGCTTCGTTCCCCTCCGCGAAGCGGGGCTCGTTCAACGATAGGCATCACCTGACTGCAACGGCGGGCGAAGCGCGCCGTTGCTGGTCAGGTGGATGTACTGGTTGGGCATAGGCAAGAGCGTACATCCATTGCTGCATATGCTTTCCGGTGGTCGGAGAAGAACGTGACGGCGAGAACTGGACTATGAAAACCGCTTGAGAACAAAAAAAAGCCCAATCCACGACACAACTACCAGACCCAAAGCCGTGAATCCCTGGTACGCACGCCGTCGCACGATCGCGATCAGTGATGCAATTCCCCAGCCGATACTGTAAACAAGGGAGACAGAAAAGGCAGGAACTGCTGATATGAAGAAGTAAAGGTTGTCTCCAAAATCGGAGTACGTGCGCTTCTCCAAGTTGATACGCTGTTGAATGCGTAAAACAACATACGCAAACAGCAGCATGCAGCCGAAATTGACGATCAGGTATGCGGAGGTTGCCTTTCTCATGACGCTGCTATGCCCAACTAGAAGTAGGCACCCCAATAGGTGCCTTGCAAAGCGCCTTGGGGGTGTCGTGGTGCATCTATTGTGACTTTGGTTGAACCATTTACGGCAATTTAGTACGACCTAAATGCAAATGGCAAACACACCTTGATGCGCGGTCGCCGTATGTAAAGCGAACCAGGCCCCGAAACGAGAAAGGCCCGCAGTGGCGAGCCTTTCTCTCAAGAACCACCCCGCGATTTCCGCTACGCAAGATCCGACGACTGCATCCTCTTCACCCCCTTCTTCCCCATTTCCTTCCACGCCGCCTCGAGCCCGGTGCCCCCGAGGTTGATCCCCCTGCAGGCATCCTCGATCACCGCCGCCCGGAATCCCGCGGTCGTCGCATCCATCGCACTCCACCCCACGCAGAAATCGGTCGCAAGCCCAGCAAGGAAGCATCGCTTAACGCCACGCTGCTTCAGGTAACCGGTCAACCCTGTCGGCGTCTTCTTGTCCGCCTCCATGAACGTGGAATAGCTGTCCACGTCGCGGTGGTAGCCCTTGCGGATGACCAGCATCGCGTGCGGGATGTCGAGCCCGGGCGCGAACTCGGCGCCTTCGGTGCCTTGCACGCAGTGGTCGGGCCACAGCACCTGCTTGCCGTAGGGCACGTCGATCAATTCGAAGGGCTGCTTGCCCTCGTGCTGCGATGCGAACGAGATGTGGTCGGCGGTATGCCA
This sequence comes from Betaproteobacteria bacterium Ga0077523, assembly GCA_001464695.1. Lineage (GTDB taxonomy): Bacteria > Pseudomonadota > Gammaproteobacteria > Burkholderiales. Next base: position 1,272 of record LNDQ01000103.1, read on the forward strand.
GTCCTGCGTCATCACGACGTACTGGAATTTCTTCGCGATGGAGTTGATGAGCGGCACGATCTCGTCGCCGCGCTCTACCGCGAGCGAGCCACCGGGGATGAAGCACTTCTGCACGTCCACGACGATGAAGACGTCTTTCGGACCCGGCGTGATCTTGCCCTGGGCGAGGGCCTGCGCAAGCCAGCCGGCGGACGTGCCGGCAACGGCGGCACCGGCGGCGAATTTCATGAAGCTGCGACGATCGATTGCATTCATTTCGCTCTCCCTCGGGTTACAGCGGTGGTCAGTGGGCGGACTGCGCGGTCAGCCGCCGTGCGCTTCGATTCTGGGACTTTCTTCCAGCCCCTGCAACGCGTCGACGCGCAGGCGTCGGGTGGCCGGGATATCGGGTTTCCCGTGCGAGTCCAGCACCACGCCGAAGCGCTGTTTCGCCTCGACCGCAGTGTAGTAGCCGCGCTGCACGTCGCGGGCCACGTCGAGCGGGTCGCGCGCAAACGGTTCGCCATAGCCGCCCCCGCCCGGGGTGGAGACGGTGACGGTGTCGCCGGCCTTGAGCGGGATATCCTGGTCCTTGGAGCGGTGCGGCGGCACATATTCGGTGCCGTCGATGCTGGCTTGCACGGCATTGGTGCCGCCGTCTTCGCCGCCCAGTGCACCCCGCGGCCCGAAGCGGCCGTGATCCATCACCATGGAGGCGCGCGCTGCGCCGCGGCGCAGGCGGACTGAATAAGTGACGCCGAAGCCGCCGCGCTGCTCACCGGCGCCGCCCGAGCCTTCGTGGATGGCGTAGCGCTCGAACACGACCGGATAGCGTTGTTCCATCACTTCGATCGGCGTGGTCTTCGAGATGCCGATGGTGGAGCAGCCGTTCGAGATGCCGTCGCCCGCGCGCGAGCCGCCGTAGCCGCCGCCGGAGATCACGTACATCACGTAGGGGCGCCCGGTCTTCGGATCGGTGCCGCCGAGCGCGAAGTTGCCGGAGGTGCCGGCGGGTGCGGCGAACAGGCGGTCGGGGATGGCTTTGACCAGCGCGTCGAACACCGCCTCGGCGATGCGCTGGCTCACTTCCGCCGCGCAGCCCGAGACCGGCCGCGGGTATTTCGCGTAGAGGAACGTGCCGTCGGGTTCAACGATGTGCAGCGGCTCGAAGGTGCCGGCATTGATGGGCACTTCAGGAAACACGTGCTTGATCGCGAGGTAGATCGACGATTTCGTGGTGGCGATCACGCTGTTCATGGGGCCGGCGCACGGCGGCGACGAGCCGGTCATGTCGAAGGTGAGCGCATCGCCGGCCTTGGTGACGGCCATGGCGATCTTCAGCGGCTCGTCGACGACACCGTCGGAATCGACCCAGGCTTCGCCGTGATAGGTGCCGTCCGGAATGCTCGCGATCTTCGCGCGCATCTGCTGGGCGGCACGGCGTTTGAGTTCGGCTATGGCACCCTCCACCTCGTCGGCACCATAGCGATCGAGCAGGGCGGTGAGTCGCTTTTCGCCGACGGCCAGCGCAGCGGCCTGGGCCTGGATGTCGCCGATGCGCTGATCTGCGAGGCGGATGTTGGACAGGATGATGGACAGAATCTCTTCGTCCAACACGCCGCGCTTGAAGAGCTTCACCGGCGGCAGGCGCAGGCCTTCCTGTTCCACCTCGGTCGCGTTGGCGGAGAAGCCGCCGGGTACCATGCCGCCGGTGTCGGGCCAGTGGCCGGTGTTCGCGAGCCAACACCACAGCCGTTCGCGATAGAAGTACGGTATCACGAACTTCACGTCCATCAGGTGGGTGCCACCGAGGTACGGGTCGTTGACGATGAAGACGTCGCCGGGCGACAGGTCGCGTGCGCGCGAGATCACCGCCTGAGTGGAGAATTGCATCGTGCCCACGAACACCGGCAGGCCGAGATCGCCTTGAGCGATCAGCTCGCCGGTGTCCCGGTGGTAGATCCCGTCGGAGCGGTCAAGTGCCTCGGCAATCACCGGGCTGAAGGCCGATCGCACGAAAGCGAGATCCATCTCGTTGCAGACCTGCTGCAGGCCGTTCTGAATGACGGACAGCGTGATGGGGTCCAGAGACATCGCTGACGCTAAGGGAGTGGGAACGCTCAGTGTAGCGCTTGTGTCACACATCCAGGCAGTTCCCTGATCCGTCCGGATCGGGTTACATTTCGCCTCAACTTCGTTCCTGGAGGCCCGATGAAGGCAGCGGTGGCGCTGGACTGGCTGATGGCCGGGTTCATGGGGTTGTTCGTTCCGGTGGGGCCCATCGTGGCTACCGCTATCTCACGCGATCCTGCGTACCTGCGCGACTACCGGCGCACGGTGCTGAAAGGGGCCCGACATCTGCGCGGCCAGGTGCAATCGCGGGCGTTCTCGCGCTATGTGCTGTACCAGCGCAATCGCGTGTTCCGCCGCGAGGCGATCGTCGGCGAGTGCACCCACTGCGGCAATTGCTGCATGCACAAGAGCTGCATCTTTCTCGACTGGAGCGAAAAGGGCGAATCACGCTGCCGCATCTACAACACGCCGTTCTGGAAGAAGCTCGCCTGCGGCCGCTACCCGGAGAACGGCCTTGACATCGCCCTCTACCGGTGCCCCAGTTTCGCGTCCATGTCCGGGAGCGAACCGGCGCCGCGCCGGCGGGTGATCCCTCTGGTGCCAGTGGCCACGTCGCCGACGGAAGCCATGCAGCGGCAGAGCATGCAATAGAACTGGCATGCCAGGGTAATACCCCTGTCATGGGAGGTGCCTAGCCTCCAGCGGGTTTTCACTAGGCCGCGCCGGCGGCAAGGGATCTCGCCTGAAACCCGACGACTTGACGTTCCTCGACCGCATCGACCAGCGGGTTTTCGATGCGATCTATTCCCGCTCCCTGGTCTACAACACCTGCTGGGAAGATCCGGCGGTGGACCGTCAGGCGCTCGAGCTGAACGCCGATGACATCGTCCTGGTCATCACCAGCGCCGGCTGCAATACCCTGGACTATGCCTTGTGCGGGCCTCGCAGGGTCCACGCGGTGGATGCCAATCCACGGCAGACGGCCCTGCTCGAGCTCAAGCTGGCGGGCATCCGGCGGCTTGACCACGACGACTTCTTCAAGGTCTTCGGGCACGGGCGCCACCCGCAGTTTCGCGAGATCTACGGGGATGCGCTGCGGGCCGACCTCTCGCCGTTCGCGCAGGCGTTCTGGGATCGCAACGGGAACTGGTTCACCCATCCGGAGGAGCGCGGGAGTTTCTACTACCACGGCCTCTCGGGGATCGTGGCCCGCGGCATGCGCAGCTATCTCAAGCTGCGTCCCAAGCTCGAACGCGCCATCCGTGACCTGACCGACGCCCCGAGCGTCGACGAGCAGCGCCACATCTACGACAGCCGCATCAAGCCGCTGCTGTGGAACAAGCCCATGAACTGGATGCTCGGCCGGCAACTCACGCTGTCGCTGCTGGGTGTGCCGCATCCGCAGCGCAAGGAAGTGCAGGCGCAGCACCATGGTGGCGTGGCAGGCTACGTGCGGCATGCGATCGAATACGTCTTCCGACATCTGCCCGTGGCGGACAACTACTTCTGGCGCGTGTATCTGCGCGGGCACTACACGCCGCATTGCTGCCCGGAGTACCTGAAGCGCGAGGGATTCGAGCGCTTGAAGGGCGGGCTGGCCGATCGCGTGCAGCCGCATACATCGACGGTGACGGAGTTCCTGCACTCTACGTCGGACCGCATCTCCAAGTTCGTGCTGCTCGATCACATGGACTGGATGAGTTCCTACTACCCCGAAGCGCTCGCCGCCGAATGGGAAGCCATCTTCGATCGTGCGGCGCCGGGTGCACGGGCCATCTTCCGTTCCGCCCATGCGCGCCCGCGCTATCTCGATCGGGTCTCGATCGCGATCGCCGGCGGACGGCAACCGGTCAAGGAGCGGCTGCGCTTCCATGACGAATGGGCACGCGCGCTGACGCGGCAGGATCGCGTGCACACCTACGCCGGATTTCACATCGCCGATGTCCTCGTCCCATAGCCACATGCTGCTCGCCGATGCGCGGGTGCTGTTCCGCTTGCTGCGCGGGCAGCCGCGCAAGGGCACGCACGCCGACCGCCTCGCCGCTTTCTACGGTCCGCAGGCGGAGCACTACGATCGCTCGCGCGAGCACCTGCTGCATGGCCGCCGCGAATTGATCGAGCTGCTCGACGTGCCGACCGGCGGATCGGTGGTGGAACTGGGCGGTGGCACCGGGCGCAACGTCGCGTTCTTCCGCCAGCGCCTCGCGTTCCTGAAGAGCGTCGAGATCGTCGACCTGTGCCGGCCGCTGCTCGACCAGGCGCGGCAGCGGGTGCAGCAATGGCCGAACGTGCACGTCGTCGAGGCCGACGCGACCGCCTATGCACCCTCGCAGCCCGTCGACGCGGTGTACTTCTCGTACTCGCTGTCGATGATCCCCGACTGGTATCGCGCCATCGACAATGCGCTCGCGATGCTGAAGCCGGGTGGGTTGCTCGGCGTGGTGGACTTCTACGTGTCGCGGCGCGACCCCATGCCGGGGCGCGCGCGGCACAGCAGCTTCGCGCGCAGCTTCTGGCGCGCCTGGTTCGATCGGGATGGCGTGTTCCCCAGCCCCGATCATCTGCCGTACCTCATGTCGCGTTGTCGCACCGACGTGCTGCTCGAACATTCGGGTCCCGTGCCGCGAATTCCGTTCGTGCGAGTGCCGTACTACCTGTTCATCGGCCGCAAGCGGCAGCCGGTGCGGGGAGTGCTGGCCTGATCGCTGCTTCCTCTCGCGCGAAAACCAAGCGCGGGGGTTGAATCATGGCGATACTGGGTCGCGGCGAACCGGGGGTGTCAGGGGTGGCGCGCAGAGTGCCGAGAATCGTCGGTACCCTGGTGCTGGCATTCATTGTCCTGAGTGTCGTTTTCGGTGTGGCCGGCACCATCGGCACGGGCAACGTCGGCGTGCGCACGACCTTGGGGGTCATCAGCCCCCACGAGATCGGCCCGGGTGTGTACGTGAAGTGGCCGGCCATCTCGAGCGTGGAGGAACACTCCGCGAAGGAGATCGCGCTCGACCTCAATGACCTCACCCCCAAGGCCAAGGACAATCTGAGCCTGCGCGATTTCGACGTCACCGTGTACTACCGCGTCAAGGACGCTGCCATTGCCGAACTGCAGGCGAAGTACGCGGGGCAATCGGTGCGCGCGCCCGAGGGCGGCTACTACCTGCCGGCGTACGAACTCGTCTTTCGCGTGGCCCGCAATGTGGCCTACGAGGAGATCGCCAAGGTCGACTCATTGGTCATGCACACGCGCCGCGACCAGTTGGCGGACGCCATCCGCACGAACATGCTGGCCGAGCTGGAGAAGGCGGATCAGTCCGTGTTCGCCATTACGCGAGTGGTGATCCGGTCGGTGATGACCGACCCCTCCATCGAGGAGGCGATCCGGGCCGCGGTCGCGAACCAGAAGAAGCTCGAAGCGATGGCCGTGCAGACCGAGATCGCGAAGAAGGAAGCCGAGATCCGGGTGACCGAGGCCGACGGCATTGCCCGTTCCAATCGCATCATCGCCGGCAGCCTCACGCGGGAATACCTCCAGCACGAGGCCAACCTGGCGCTGCTCAAATTTGCGGAGAAGGGCAACACCAATACCGTCGTCATTCCGGCGGGCACCAGCATCGCGCCGATGCTCAATGTCGGGAGCGCCGTGAAATGAACCCGGCGAGGCCGATGCCGAGGGCGTAGAGCACCGCGGCATTCAGCAGGTGCCACAGGAAGTGCGTGCCTTCGTGGAAGACATGGCACACCGCGAGATCGATGGTCCTCAGCGCTAGTGACAAGCCGAACAGGATGGTGGCGATGATGAAGGGCGCTGCGAGCGCGCCCTTGGTCGCCACGAAGGACACGGATACGCCACCCAGCACTGCCAGCGGTGGCACGTAGGCGATGGAGCCGTTCAGCCACTCGGCATTGAAGTAGCGCTCGACCATGTACGCCGTGACGGCGTAGCTCATGACCATCAGCAGCGCGCTGATGTTGCCGAAGCCCACTGCCCGCACCAGGAGGCGCTGCAGGAAGAACCAGATGAATAGCGCGATGGCCGCTGTGTCGAGCGCCGCGGCCCATTGCATGGCGAAGGTATGGAAGGAAAGGCTGCTGATGCCGACCAGCGCGATCAGGCAGGCCAGCACGCGCATGTCCCAGGTGCGTCCCCGCCCCTTGCGCCAGACCAGCCAGGCTGCCAGCACGAAGCCCAGGTTCGAGAGGGCGTTGAGCGGCTCCTCGAAGAGGCCGGGGCCGGTGCGTTCGCAGTACAGGTCGATCTCGCGATTCCAGTTCATGGCGCTCCCGCGGTTGGTCGTGGCCAGCCCGGACCATACACGTTAAGCGTCCGTCATGCGCAAGGGTTGGTAGCGCGATCCGAGACTTCGAGGTGCGCGATCTGCACTGGAGTCGCGGCGCAGAGAACTTTTCCGGCACGGCCCCTACGATCCGCCCCGGGTCGCACCACACGATCCGAAGTCCCACCGCCGCCGACTACCGACACCTCAAAAAGGGGAACACCATGAAACTCGTCATCACCGCCGTCGCGCTGTGCCTCGCCGTTTCCGCCCCTGCCTTCGCCCAGACCCAGAAGGAAAAGATGAAGGGCTGCAACGCCGAAGCCAAGACCAAGGCCCTGAAGGGCGATGAACGCCGTGCCTTCATGAGCCAGTGCCTGTCCCTCACCGCTGCCGAGAAGCAGGAGCGTCAGGCCCAGGTCGACAAGGCCAAGGCGTGCATCGCCGACGCGAAAGGCAAGGCTCTGAAGGGCGATGCGCGCAAGAAGTTCGTGAGCGAGTGCAGCGCCGCCTGAACCACGGTTTCACCCGCAGTCTCCTGACGTAGCTCCTCCCTTTGGCCGGGACATGAAAATGTCCCGGCCTTTTCTTTGGGTTCGATGGTGCGCGGGAAGAGATGTACTGCATGCCCTCGCAACAGTCACTCCTTCCCCCAGCTACGCAGGGGGAAGGTTGGGATGGGGGCAAGCGCCGCCCGAATACCGACGTCATCGAGACCCCATGCGTGAGCGGCCCCCACCCTAACCCTCCCCCACCTTCGGTGGAGGAGGGGACGTACATCTCCTTGTTCCACCTTCGGTGGAGGAGGGGACGTACAGCTCCTTGCCCCGCCTTCGGTGGA
>LNDQ01000104.1 GCA_001464695.1 Betaproteobacteria bacterium Ga0077523
CCGCGCTCGAACAGCTTTTCCTCGGCGAACAGGTCCAGCGTCGCGATGGCAGCGGCGGCCGCCAGCGGGTGACCGGAGTAGGTGTAGCCGTGATAGAACTCGATCGTGTTCGCCGGGCCGTTCATGAACGCGTCGTAGATCTCGTTCTTGACGATGACCGCGCCCATGGGCACGGCTGCATTCGTGAGCGCTTTGGCGCAGGTGATCAGATCCGGCGTCACGCCGAAGGTCTGCGCGGCGAAGGCCTTGCCGGTACGCCCGAAGCCGGTGATGACCTCGTCGAAGATCAGCAGGATGCCGTGCTTCGTGGCGATCTCGCGCAGCCGCTCCAGGTAGCCCTTGGGCGGCACCAGCACGCCGGTGGAACCCGCGACCGGTTCGACGATCACGGCTGCGATGTTCTCGGCACCGTGCAGCGCGACCAGCGCCTCGAGGTCTTCGGCGAGGAACGCACCATGTTCCGGCTGGCCGCGCGCGTAGGCGTTCTCGGGCAGGTGCGTGTGACGCATGTGGTCGACGCCCGGCAGCATGCCGCCGGCAAACACACGGCGATTCGCGACCATGCCACCCACCGAGATGCCGCCGAACCCCACGCCGTGATAGCCGCGTTCACGGCCGATGAAGCGGGTGCGGGTGCCTTCGCCGCGGGCGCGGTGGTAGGCAAGCGCGATCTTGAGCGCGGTATCGACGGCCTCGGAACCGGAATTCACGAAGAAGGCGTGGCCCATGCCTTTGGGCGTGATGCGGACCAGGCGCTCGGCGGCGTTGAAGGCAGCGGGGTGGTGCAGCTGGAAGCCGGTCACGTAGTCCACGTTCTCGGCCTGGCGCTTGATTGCGTCGACGATGGGGGCGCGGCAGTGGCCGGCATTGACCGCCCACAGGCCCGCGATGCCGTCGAGGATCTCCCGTCCGTCGATGGTGGTGTAGTACATGTCCTTGGCCGACACCAGCAACCGCGGCTGCTGCTTGAACTGCCGGTTCGCCGTGAACGGCAGCCACAGCGGATCCATGTTGAGGTCGGCGAGGGTTTCGGGCTTGATGTCGCGGATGTTCATGGGTGCTCCTGTGGGCCGGCGGGCTCGATGGATCAAGACCTTGAATTATAGGCCCCGGCAGGCAGGTGCGGCGAGGGCGGTTTGCCTCGGCCGGGGCATCTCACTTACAGTGCAGGGTCCTGGGTTGCGCGCCACCATGTCATGCCGGACCTCATCCTCCACAACTACCCGAACTCGCCCTTCGCGGAGAAAGTCCGGCTGATCCTCGGCTACAAGGGTCTCGACTGGCACTCGGTGCAGATTCCCAGAGTGATGCCCAAGCCGGACCTGATGCCGCTCACCGGCGGCTACCGCAAGACCCCGGTGATGCAGATCGGCGCGGATGTGTTTTGCGATTCGTCCTGCATCGTGCGCGAACTCGAGCGGCGCCATCCCGATACGACGCTGTTTCCTGCCGACTCCCACGGCATCGCGACGATGATTGGCGCCTGGGCCGACCGGACGTTCTTCTTCGATGCTGTCGGCGTCGTGTTCGGCACGCTCGCCAGCATGGTCCCGAACGATCTGCGCGAGGATCGCATGAGATTCTCCGGCGGGATGATCGATATCGACCGCTACCAGCGCGAGCAGACCCAGCTGCGCAGTCAGCTGCGGGCCCATCTGTTCTGGGTCGAACGTGCTCTCGAAGACGGGCGCCGGTACGTGCTCGGCACGACACCCACGTGGGCGGATTTCTGTCTGTATCACCCGGTCTGGATGGTGCAACGGCGCGTGCCGGAACTGGGCGCGGCGAACGACATGCCGCGCACACTCGCCTGGTTCGAACGCATGACTGCATTCGGGCATGGGCGCCCGGTGGAGCTCGATGCGAAGGAGGCGTTGAGTATCGCGCAGGCCGCGGCACCTGCCGCCATCAAGCTGGGCCATCCGGAACTCCCGGAGGGTTTTTCGGTGGGCGCGGCGGTGACCGTCGCCGCCGACGACTACGGCAAGGACCCTGTGGCGGGTACCCTGGTGGCCGCCAACGCCCAGCACATCGTCATCCGCCGGTCCGATCCCGCGGTCGGCGAGGTGAACGTACATTTCCCGAGAGCCGGATTCGTGCTCTCGAAAGCCGCGTAGACGGCAACAGACCGGGGGAGGAGCGAGATGGATCTCAACTACACGCCCGAGGAACTCGCGTTCCGCGACGAGGTGCGTGCGTTCGTGCGCGACAAGCTGCCGCCGCAGATTGCGCGCAAGGTGATCGAGCACAAGCGTCTCGTGAAAGACGACTGGGTCACCTGGCAGAAGGCCCTGTACGCCCAGGGCTGGATCGCGCCCGGCTGGCCGAAGGAATACGGCGGCACCGGCTGGAACCCGGTGCAGCGCCACATCTTCGAGGAAGAGTGTGCCGCCGCCGGCGGCCCGCGCGTGATCGCGTTCGGCGTCGACATGGTGGGCCCGGTGATCATCGCGTTCGGTCATCCCTGGCAGAAGGAGCGCTACCTGCCGCGCATCCTGTCCTCGGAGGACTGGTGGTGCCAGGGCTATTCGGAGCCGGGATCGGGCTCCGACCTGGCTTCGCTCAAGACGCGCGCCGAGCGCAGGGGCGATCACTACATCGTCAACGGCCAGAAGACCTGGACCACGCTCGCGCAGTATGCCGACATGATGTTCTGCCTGGTGCGCACGTCGACCGAAGGCAAGAAGCAGAACGGCATCTCGTTCCTGCTGATCGACATGAAGACCCCGGGCATCACGGTGCGGCCGATCATCACCCTGGACGGTGAGCACGAGGTGAACGAGGTCTGGCTCGAGAACGTCGAGGTTCCGGTCGAGAACCTCGTCGGCGAGGAAGGGCGCGGGTGGACCTACGCCAAGTTCCTGCTGTCGCACGAACGCACCGGCATCGCGGGCGTTTCGCGCTCGAAGCGCGAACTCGCGTTCCTCAAGCACATTGCTGCCGAGCAGACGCAGGGCGGCCGCCCACTGATCGAGAACCCGCGATTCCGCGACAAGATCTCGCGGGTCGAGATCGATCTGATGGCGCTCGAGATCACGGTGCTGCGGGTGCTGGCGGCGGATCGGCAAGGTCGTCCACCCGGTCCGGAAGCCTCGATCCTCAAGATCAAGGGCACCGAGATCCAACAGGCACTGACCGAACTGATGATGGAAGCGGTAGGTCCGTGGGCGTTGCCCCACCTGCCTGATTCGTGGGGCGACCATTGGCTGGGCGAGCGCGTCGGACCGGAGTATGCCGCGCCGCTGGCCGCGCAGTACCTCAACTTCCGCAAGGTCTCGATCTACGGCGGGTCGAACGAGATCCAGCGGAACATCGTGTCGCAGATGATTCTAGGTTTATAGGTCGGACCATGGACTTCGACTACACGGAAGAACAGCAACTCCTCGAGGACTCCGTCTCGAAGTTTCTCGAGAAGAACTACACCTTCGAACAGCGTAGATCGATCGTCGCCTCGCGCGTCGGCTACAGCGCGACGGCCTGGGAAGGCCTCGCCAACCTGGGGTTGCTGGGCCTGCCCGTGCCACAGGACCGCGACGGGTTCGGCGGTGGCGGCATCGAGACCATGATCGTGATGGAAGCCTTCGGCCGCCACCTGGTGGTCGAGCCTTACCTCGGCACGGTGGTGATGGCCGCAAGCTGCATCGCCACGGCCGGCACCGACGAACAGAAGCAGTACCTGCTGCCGCCGATCCTGGAAGGCAAGATGAAGTTCGCGTGTGCGTTCACGGAAGACGGCGGGCGCTACGACCTCGATCACGTCGCCACGACGGCGCACATGGACGACGGCCAGTGGGTACTCAACGGATCCAAGTCCGTGGTGATGCACGGTGCCGTGGCCGATCTGCTGATCGTCTCGGCGCGGACCTCCGGCGACGTGAACGACCGCAACGGCATCAGTCTGTTCTTCGTGCATCCGGCCGAAGAGGGCGTGAGCGGGCGGGAGTATCCGACCTACGACGGCAATCGTGCGGCGGAGATCGGCTTCGAGAACGTGCGGATCAGCGGCGATTCGCTGATCGGCGCCGCCGACCGTGGTCTGCCCTTGATCGAACTCATCGCCGATCGCGCCATCGCGGCGCTGTGTGCCGAAGCCGTAGGCTGCATGAAGGTGCTGAACGATGCGACTCTCGAGTACTTGAAGACGCGCCAGCAGTTCGGCGTGCCCATCGGCCGGTTCCAGGCGCTGCAACACCGCATGGTGGACATGGTGATGCAGTACGAGCAGGCGAAGTCCATGGCGCTGCTCGCGGCGGTGAAGGTGGACGATGCCGATCCCGTCGAACGGCGCAAGTCGGTGTCGGCCGCCAAGGAATTGATCGGCCGCGCAGGTCGATACATCAGTCAGCAGGCGATCCAGTTGCACGGCGGCATGGGCATGACGGACGAACTGAACGTCGGTCACTACGTGAAACGGCTGACGACCATCGATACCTTGTTCGGGGATGCCGATCACCATCTGGACCGGTTCGCGCAAGCCGAGTCGGCGCAGCCGCTCAACGTGACCGCGTTCGAGCGGCCGCGGGCGAAGTGGCGGCGGATCTAGTTTTCTCGTCGCCCGAGCACAACCCCGACGGCTGAGCCACCGAGAGCACGGAGGATACGGAGAAGTGTTTCTACTCCTTCCCCCACCTTTGGTGGGGAAGGTTGGGATGGGGGCGAGGTCGGTCGTGGTGGTGATGCGACCGAGGGCTTCGTCCTTCTGCGTCTCCTTGTAGAAGCTGCGCTGGATTCCCTTGTCGAGCACCTTGCCGAGATTCTCGATGGCCTTCGCCAGCGCTTCGTCGGGCGCCGAGATCGCGTTGGTGGCAGCGCTCGCAGGCAAGCGCGTGGTGCTGGCGGACACGAGTGACGAAGCGCTGGGGAAGGCTATCGAGAATCTCGGCAAGGTGCTCGACAAGGGCATCCAGCGCAGCTTCTACAAAGAGACGCAGAAGGACGAAGCCCTCGGTCGCATCACCACCACGACCGATCTCACGCACTTCGCAGAGTGCGATCTCGTGACCGAAGCGGTGTTCGAGTCGGAGGAGGTCAAGGCGGCGGTCTTTCGCAAGCTCGACCAGGTCTGCAAGGCTGATGCCCTGATTGCCAGCAATACATCGACCATCGCCATCACGGGGCTCGCGTCCTACGTCGCGCCGGGGCGGCGGCCGCGCTTTGCAGGCACGCACTATTTCTCGCCGGTGTCGCGCATGAAGCTGGTCGAGGTCATTCCCGGCATCGATACCGGCGAGGACACCGTCGACGCGCTGATGCAGTACAGCCGCGATGTCGGCAAGGTGCCCATCAGGGTCAAGGACGTGGTCGGCTTCGCGGTGAACCGCGTGCTGCACGCCTTCATGATCGAGGCGGTGCGCCTGGTGGAAGAGGGCGTGTGTACGCCGGAGGAAGTGGACCTCGCGTGCAAGCTGGGTCTCGGGCATCCGGTCGGCCCGTTCGAGTTGTGCGACGCGGTCACCAACAAGCTGTCGCTGCAGGTGCAGGAGATCCTGCAGGGCGCCTACGGTGAGCGCTTCCGGCCGCGGCCGCTGTTGAAGCAGATGGTGCAGGCCGGCTACAACGGCAAGAAGTCCGGGCGCGGCTGGTACCGCTACGAGGGCAAGACGCGATGAGTGCGAAATACTGGTGGGAAGATTTCAAGGTGGGCGAAGTGAGCGAGATGGGCCGGCGCACCGTGACCAAGAGCGAGGTCATCGCGTTCGCGCAGCAGTTCGATCCGCAGTCATTCCATGTGGATGAGGCGGCGGCAACCCAGTCCATGTACGGTGGCCTCATCGCGAGCGGCTGGCACACGGTCGCGATGGTCATGCGCATGATGTGTGACAACTACCTGCTCGATTCGGCGAGCCTCGGTTCACCCGGCGTGGACCACGTGAAGTGGCTGAAGCCGGTACGTCCCGGCGATACCATCCGCGCGATGCGCACGGTACTCGAGTCGCGCCGTTCCGCCAGCAAACCGGATGTGGGTATCGTGAAGACGCTGTGGGAAGTCTTCAACCAGAACGACGAACGGGTGATGACGATGGAAGGCTACGGCATGTTCAAGGTTCGCGGGGCGGCATCGTGATCGGGTCGAACAAGATTCACGTGCTGTATCGCAAGGAAGATCTCGACGGCTATCGCCTGGCGGGCAAGGTCGTCATCGTCCTCGACATCCTGTTCGCCACCTCGACCATCGTCAGTGCGCTGGCCCATGGGGCGACCGATGTCATCCCGACTCTCGATGAGCAGGCGGCCCGAGCCAAATTGAAGGAGCTGCCGAAGGATTCATACGTGGCCTCCGGTGAGTTGTACGCCGAGACGATCGAGGGCTTCGCCTCGCCGACGCCGCTAGCGTTGATCGACCATGGAGTGTCCGGGCGCACCTTGGTGTATTCGACGACCAACGGCACGGTGGCACTGCAGATGTCATCGACCGCAGCGCATGTCTACGCCGGCGCCATGTTGAATGCGACCGCGGTGGTCGAGCACGTTCTGACCGAACACACCGGCGACACCGTGATCATCGTGTGCTCGGGTTCGGCCGGCAGCGTCAATCTCGAGGACATGGTGGGCGCGGGTTACTACGTGGAACTGTTCGCCAAGGCGCTGGCCGGCGAGGAGGATTTCTCCGACGCCGCGCTGGCGGCACTGCATCTGTTCCGTTCGGTCGATCCGTTCGAAGCGCTGATGAACTCGCGCGTGGGGCGCATGATGCAGGACCGGGACCTGGTGCACGAGGTGGAGTACGCCTCGCGTCGTTCCGAGATCGATCTGGTGCCGCGCCTTACCGATGGTCGCCTGGTTGCAGTCTGACCGCGCAATGCCCTTCTGCGCCTGGTGTGCCGTGCTGTTGCTCGCGGCCTGCGTGACGCAAGCCCCGAAGGGGCTCGAGAAGATCCGCTTCGACCTGAAGAAGATCGACCCCAACGGTCTGGAAGGGCCGCCCGCCGGCAAGCGCGAGATCCAGTACCAGTTCTGTGTGCCGAATACGGAGGCGCGCCGGCTCGAGATCGCCGAGCTGGACCCGACGGCACGCTTCGAATCGGAAGTCGCCGGGCGCGCCGGGTGCACGGCCGACGAGATCCTCGTGCATGCGCGCACGGGCGCGCCGAACTGGCGCGGGCGCATGGAGGCCGTCGCCGCGTTGCCGTACGTGAAGTCGATCCGACGTACGCCGTACGGGCCGATTTCTCAACCCTAGGTTGTCCGCAAAGGAAGGCTGCATGCGTATCGTCTTCTCGATACTCCTGGCTCTGGTGACCGGATGTGCGGCGCAGCCCGCGATTCCCGACAAGCCGCTCAAGACGCTCGATGGCACGATCACCTACCGCCAGCGCGTCGCCTTGTCGCCCGAAGCTATCGTGAAGATCTGGCTGCAGGACGTTTCGAAGTTGGACGCCGTGGCGGAAGTGCTCGACGAGGTCGAGATCCGCAACCCGGGGCAGGTGCCGATCGTCTTCCGCGTCAAGTACGACCCGGAACGGATCGTCGAGAAGCACCGCTATACGCTGCTCGTGAAGATCTACGAAGGCGACCGGACGCGCTTTCTCAACGCGTCCTCCTATCCCGTGATCACGCAGGGTTGCACCGACCGCTGCGAGGTCGTCCTCGACATGATGCAATGAGGTCAACACCATGCTCGTGACCCGCTTCTTTCCCGCCGATGCCTTCAAAGGTACGACTGTCTTCGTCACCGGCGGGGGCTCCGGCATCAATCTCGGCATCGCGAAGAACTTTGCGGCGCTGGGTGCCAACGTGGCCATCTGCGGGCGCAAGCAGGACAAGCTCGACCGGGCGGCCGAGGAGTTGCGAGCCCTCGGTGCCAAGGTCCACGCGGAGGCGGCGGATGTTCGCGACGCGGCGCGTCTCGAGACCGTCATCGGCAACGCGGCCGCGGCCCTCGGACCCATAGGTGTCCTCGTATGCGGTGCTGCGGGCAATTTCCCCGTTCCGGCCGAAGAGCTCTCGCCCAACGGGTTCAAGACCGTGGTCGACATCGATCTCATCGGCTCGTTCAACGCCACCCGTGCCGCCTTCGAGCAGCTCAAGGCGACCAAGGGAAGTGTCATCTTCATCTCGGCCGGCATGGCCTATGTCCCGTTTCCCTATCAGGTGCACGTGGGCGCGGCCAAGGCGGGCATCGACATGATGATGAAGAACCTGGCACTGGAATGGGGCAAGTACGGCATCCGCGCGAACAGCATCGTGCCCGGACCCATCGAAGGCACCGAGGGCATGAAGCGGCTTGGCGGTGGCGACTACGAGTCCTCGCGCTATCGCTCGATCCCGCTCGGGCGGTTCGGCGCGGTCGACGAGATCGGGCAGGCGGCCGTGTTCCTGGCCTCGCCGCTCGCCGCTTACATCACCGGCACGGTACTGGTGGTGGATGGCGGGTCCAACCTGGCCGGGTCCACCCTGTTCGGGCAGGCGATCGAGGCGATGCGGGGTGCACCTTAGGAAATGATGCTTCGCTGCCTCGCAATCGCAGGATTGCTGTGCATCGCCACTGCAGCCGCAGCCCACAACACGCAGTTGTCCAGTGCCGCGCTCGAACTGTCCGGTTCTGTCGTCCGCGCCGACCTGGACCTGAACGGCCGCGATCTCGAGGTCGCTCTGGGCACGACCCTGCTGTCGCCCCAGGGCACAGTGAGTGCCGAAGCGCTGGACGGCACGCGCAGCGGCATCGAAGCCTACCTGGTCGAACACGTTCAGCTGCAGGCGGGAGAGGCCCGTTGCGAACTGCGCGTGCTCGGACTGGAACCAGCTGCCGAGCACGTTCGCGTGCGGGCGCAGTTCGACTGTCCCAGGCATGCCGGCTCGCTTGTCTACCGAGCGACCCCTTTTGCCGAGATCGATCCGCGCGCGCGCCACATGGTCACCGTGACGGGTGAGGCCAAACGCTTCGGATTGCTTTCGATCAGCACGCCGGAGCTGGCGATCACCACCGTGCGGCAGTCGGCCTGGTCGGTCTTCGGCCGCTATCTGCTCTCCGGCATCGAGCACATTGCCATCGGCTTCGACCACATCGCCTTCCTGCTCGGTACCATCGTCTGGGGTCGCAGGCTGCTGCCGCTGGTCAAGGTCATCACCGCCTTCACCGTGGCCCATTCGATCACGCTGACCGCGGCGGTGCTCGGTGCCGTGACGCCGAATCCGGCGTGGGTCGAGGCCGCGATCGCCGCCAGCATCGTGTACGTGGCCGCGGAGAACTTCTTCGTGCGCGACGTCGGGCGGCGCTGGCCGCTCACCTTTGCCTTCGGTCTGGTACACGGTTTCGGTTTCGCGAGCGTGCTGCGCGAGTACGGTCTGCCGCAGGAAGCGCTGGTGCCGGCGCTCGCTGCGTTCAATATCGGCGTGGAAGTGGGGCAGCTCGCGATCGTCGCCACGGCGCTGGTGGTGTTGCACGGTGTGGATCGCCTCGAGCGCCGAGCGGGGGTGGCCGAGATTCCCGACCGGCGCGTCGCATGGGCGATCTCGGTTGCCGTCGGGCTCCTCGGCCTGTGGTGGCTTTTCGAGCGCATCGGCGCGATCGTCGCACCAGGATGACGCGCACATTGACAGGCGGCTTGGCGTGTATCCATAGTCCGGGCCACGTCGCACCTCAGGCGGGTGCGATCCCCTCGAGACCGTAGGAACCCGGGAGAAAAGATATGAAGCTGCGCGCCTTCGTACTCGCCGTACCTGTGCTTCTGTTCGCTGCTGGCAGCTACGCGGACACCACCGATGTGAAGACGCAGTCGCGGGTGTTCGTGAAGAAGATGGGCAAGCATTGCGTCGACGATCCCAACTGCTTCAACCGCTATCACCCGGCGATCAAGCCGATCGGGACCGCCAAGCCGGGACAGCTCGTCACGTTCGAGACCCGCGATGCGCTCGATTCGGATCTGACGGTGAACTCGGTGCCGAAGGACCTCGGTGCCATCGACCTCAACCTCGTGCACCCGCTCACCGGTCCGGTGACCATCGAAGGCGCGAAGCGTGGCGATGTCCTCGCCGTCACGTTGATCGACATCGAGCCCGATGAATACGGTTACACCACCGTGGTGCCGGGTTTCGGCTTCCTGCGCGACCGCTTCACCGAGCCCTTCATCGCCAACTGGAAGCTGAATCATCTGGAGGCGGTATCCGACCAGTTGCCCGGCGTGCGTATTCCCTTCAACGGCTTCATGGGGACGGTAGGCGTGCTGCCCGGCGAGCCCGAGGTGAATGCGTGGGAGGCGCGCGAAACGCAGCTCGCGGCGGCCGGCGGCGCGGCGCTCGGTCCGCAGCCCGTGGGGGCGTTGCCGGCGGCCGTCTGCGGCCCGAACGGCAGCCACAAGGACAAGTGCCTGCGCACCATCCCGCCGCGCGAGAACGGCGGCAACATGGACATCAAGCAGATGGTGGTCGGGACCACGTTGCTGTTGCCTTGCTTCGTCGACGGCTGCGGGCTCTTCATCGGTGACGTGCACTACGCGCAGGGCGACGGCGAAGTGGCCGGCACCGCGATCGAGATGGGCGCCACCGTGACGGTCCGCACCGAGATCCGCAAGGGCCTGGCCTCCACGATCAAGTCCGGCCCGCACTTCGAGGGCGGTTCGCAGATCAAGCAGCTGGAGCCGGACCGCTTCCACGCGACGGTTGCCTACCCGATCAAGAAGGCCGGCGAGATTCCGCCGCAGCACAAGTACCTGAACGGCGACAAGATCGGCCCGCTCGTCAACCTCTCGGAAGACCTTACCGTGGCCGCGCGCGGCTCGCTGAACGAGATGATCGACTGGCTGGTTCGGACCTACGGCTGGACGCCGGTACAGGCCTACGTCTACACGAGCGTGGCGTGCGACCTGCGCATCGGCAACGTGGTGGACGTGCCGAACTACGCGGTGTCGACCATCTGCCCGCTGGAGCACATCAAGAAATAGGCGGACGCCGCGACCCGTGCGGATTCACGGGTCGCGGCACCAGCCATGGAACGCCGCCGCTTTCTCACTGCCGCCGCCGCGATGGCGGCCGCGGGCCTGCTCTCCGGTCACGCGCCGTATCGCCAGTGGGTCGTCTATCGCCAGACTCATCTGGTCATCCTGACGAGCCGCGACGATCCGGGCGCCGACGATCTGGGCGAGCAATGTGCGGCCGTGATGCGCACGGTCCTGCCGGACAGCAAGGCGGCCGTCGGTCGTGGGCCCCGCGTGCAGCGGATCGCGAGCCTCATCGCGACACGGCAGGCCGAGGTCGGGATCGTGTCGCAGTCGAATGCCACGGCGATGTACCACGGCGCAGCACCGTTCGGCGACATCGGGGCGATCCCGTTGCGGGTGCTGGTGCAGAACGAGGTCTACCGCATGGTGTGCCGCGAGGATTTTCCGCAGCAGCATGGATACCTGATCGCGGAAGCGCTGGCCGGTGGCGACGCCGATCTGGGGCTCGTGGTTCCGCGGACGGATCAGACCGAGATTCCGGTGCACGCGGGTGCCCAGGCGTTCGCCACGGGCGTCCCGCTGGAGGCGGGTGAGAGCAAGTAGTCTCGTCCGCGCTGTGCTCCTGGTCGGGAGCCTGGGCGCGGGGGCGTTCGTTCAGGCCCACGATCTGATCACTGCCGAAGCCGCGGAGCGCTACATCGCGCAGGCGCAGCGCAACGTCGCGACGATTCGATCGCGCGACGAGACCGCCACACGGCGCGCCGAGGCGCACCTGGCGCTGGCCCGCATGCAGGACGAGATTCGCGATCTGCTCAATCGCGATCTCGCCATGCACGGGCGCGTGCAGGGCCTGCCCTCCAATCTCGTGCTTGAGCGGCTGAAGGCTGCCGGTGCGCCGTTGCCGTGGTCCGAGCGACTGGGGCGCTTTGCGGCGCCGGTGGAACACTACGGCGCCGCCTACGAACTCGATCCGCAGGGTGCGGGCGCGAATGCGGCGCTCTACGGCGTCGTGTACGGGCGGTTCTACGACAGTTTTCGCGACGATCCGCTGGTGTCGCTCGATCCTGAACCGGCCTCGAGCCACGCCCTGATCGAGGCTGGCGAGCGCTTGGTGAATGCGTACCCGCGCGACGCCAACGTGGAAGAAGTGCGGTTCATCGTCGCCGTCGCCTGGGTGCGTGCAGCACGCAGCGGTTCGGACGCAAGGCACAGTGCGGCGCGGGCCCGCGATCTGCTCGAGCGATTTCGCAAGGACTATCCGGACAGCCTGCGATCGGCGGCAGTCCCGGTGATGCTGGAAGCGCTGCCGGCGCGGTGATCCGTGCCGGACCTCCTCGGTCGGCTGGTCTCGAAGTGCGCGATGGGGAAGCATCCCGTCGTCGAGACGGCGCCATCGGTACGAATCAGTTTCCCTGGGAATCCATCGGCTCGATCCAGTTGTGCAATGCCAGGCCGCCGTCCACCACGACGGTGGTCCCGGTGACGTAGCTGGAGAAACGGTCGGCGACCAGCGCGACGGCCATACTGGCGATCTCTTCCGGCTTGCCCAATCTCCGCAGGCTGGTACAACGCGCCAGGCGATCGGCGCCGGCGGCATTCGCGTCGAAGCCGCCGCCTGGAATGGCGCCGGGCGCGATCGCGTTGACCCGGATGCCGTGCGGACCGAATGCGCGCGCAAGCTCCTTCACCAACATGGTCTGGCCCGCCTTCGACGCGCTGTAGTGCGGCAGGTTGCGCGGTGTCTCGGCATGCAGCGAGGTCACGAAGACCATCCGGCCCTTGATGCCGCGACGGTGCATCTCCAGCGCGGCTGCCCGGGCAAGCACGAACCCGGAGCGCAGGTTCACCGCGAGCATCTCGTCGAAGGTGCTGAGGTCGACTGCCGCGACGTGATCGCGCTCGTGCCTCCGCGGGCTCGCCGCGTGCACCAGTATCGATGGGCAACCTGCCGAATCGATGGTGGCGCGCAACAGGCGCTCCGGCGACTCCGGCGTGGCCAGGTCGGCCGCGACGAAGCTCGCATCCGGATGGCGGGCGCGCAGCGCGGCGACGGCGGCTTCTCCGGCGGGTCCGGGCAAGTCGCTCGACACGACCCGGGCTCCCTCCTGGGCCAGGGCGGCGGCGATGCTGCGGCCGATGCCGGATGCAGCGCCGGTCACCAGCGCGACGTCTCCGGCAAGCAGTGCGGTGTTCATGGCAGCGTCCTTTGCGTTGGGTGGAAATGCAGCGGGATCGAGATTCTGAACGAGATCCGCAGAGGGGGGCGCATGCGACTTCGGTATGCTCCCGGTGCGAGAGGCGCAGGGGAGCGACGGCACGAGTTCGGTGCAACCCGATGACCCGCTCGAGACGAGGAGAGGTGCCGGACGATGGCGACGGTGGAATCCAATGGCGTGAAGCTGTACGCGGAATCGACGGGCAGCGGGACGCCGATCGTGTTCGTGCACGAGTTCGCGGGCGATTACCGCAACTGGGAAAGCCAGGTGCGCTTCTTCGCGCGCCGGTACCGCTGCATCACCTTCAATGCGCGCGGTTATCCGCCCTCCGAGGTGCCGGCGGATCCCGAGCAGTACAGTCAGGCGCACGCCGTCGACGACATCGCGAGCATCCTGCGGCATTTCGGCGTCGAGCGGGCACACGTGGTCGGTCTATCCATGGGAGGTTACGCGACTCTCAATTTCGGCGTGCGCTACCCCGCCATGGCGCGATCGCTGGTCGTCGCCGGCGCTGGCCATGGGTCGGATCCGGACAAGCGGCAGCGCTTCCTGGCCGACTGCGAAGAGCTCGCCGGCCGGTTGGTCCGGCTCGGCATGCAGGAGGGCATCGCGCACTACGCGAACAGTCCGATCCGAGCCCGGTATCGGGAGAAGGATCCGCGCGGGTTCGACGAGTTCAATCGCCAGTTCGCGGAGCACTCGCCGCTCGGTTCGGCGCTCACGATGCGCGGCTATCAGATGCGGCGCGCATCGATCTATGAACTGGAGCCGCAGTTGCGTGCGATGCTGGTGCCGACCCTGGTCGTGACAGGCGATGATGACGACCCGTGCCTCGAACCCGCACTGTTCATGAAGCGCACCATCCCCGATGCGAAGCTCTGGGTCGTGCCGCGCACCAGCCACCCGGTCAATCTCGAGGAACCGGAAGCCTTCAACCGGACCGTGCTCGATTTCATCTCGGCCGTCGACCAGCGCCCCTGATGGATCGCGACTACGGGTCTGCGTAGCGACGCCATGTTCTCCGATCTTGCGCTCGGTGCCCGATGCGATGCGCTGCTCGATGCGGGCAGTGGCCGTCCCATCGCTTGCGGACCGGGGGCATTGCAGGTGGTCTCTGCCACGGTCGAAGGCCGGCCGGTCACGGTCGTCGGTTTCGATTACGCGGTCGAACGAGGATCGATCGGTGCGCACGAGGCCGACCAGCTCGTGCGGGTCCTGAGGCGTGCGATGCAGGAACCGGTGCCGCTGGTGTTTCTGATGGACACCAGCGGTGTCCGCGTGACCGAAGGCGCTGAGGGCATCGCGGCGTTGCGCCGACTTCTGCGAGCGGCGCTCGATGCCCGCTTCGCGGGCGTGCGGATGCTGGCACTGATCGCGCGCCACTGCTTCGGCGGCGCGAGCGTGCTGGCGGCATCGTGCGAAGGTCGTATCGTGAACGCCCGGTGCATGATCGGCATGTCGGGTCCGAGGATGATCGAGTGGAGCGCGATCGACGGTCCTGCTCCGGCAAACGATGCCGACGCTGCTCGACAGCTGCTTGGCGGCGAGGCGCGAGCCAAGGTCTCCCCCGGGTTCGTTCTGATCGACGATGACGAGCAGGCCTATCGGACCGCTTTGTCGGAGTGGCTGCGTCAGGGGGCCGGCCGACCGGCGAACGACGATCTGCTCGCTGAGGACAGGGCGCGTCTGCGTGAGCGACTGGTGAACGTGCGTCGATGGCCGCCCGCGGGTGAGGGCGCCGCGGTCGTCCTCCATGGGGCGAATGCGTTCGTGGCAAAGAGCATTCTGGGCGATCGACACGAAGCCCGGCAATCGGGCGCGGTCCTGGATGCGTGCGCGAAGGACGGCAGTCGCCGCGTGCTTTACGGCTTGCTGGGCGGTGCCAAGGCCGACGCGGTCGACGTGCTGCGCCTCGCGGAAGCGCTGGCGGACTTGCCTGCGGACACCCGACAGGTCTCGGTCCTGCTCGACTGCGAGAGCCATTCCACCCGTGCAGCCGACGAGCAGGTCATCCTGTCCGAGTATCTCGCCTACCTCGCCCTGCAGACGCGGCACCTGCATCGCCGCGGTATCCGCGTGACGCTCATGGTCACGGGTGTCGCCGGCGGCGGGATTCTCGCTGCTCTTGCCTGCGCTGCGAGCGAGGTCGGCATCGTGGCCGACGGCCGCCTGCGCGTCCTGCCGCGAGCGGCGCTGGCTGCCATCAACAAGTCGGGGGCCGCGTACGACAGCACGCCTGAGCATGCGGTCGCGACCGGCGCAGTGGACGCGATCTTCGACAGCGACACCGAGCGCGCGAATGCGTCGAACGGTAACCGCAACTTCTACGCCGTGGTTGCAGCCCGGTGGGCGGAGCGGCCCGATGCCGAGTGCATCGAAAGCGATCGCGGCGTCTCGTACACGTTCGCGGACATCGACTGCCTGTCGGCGCAGTATGCCCATGCGCTGCTCGCACTGGGCTGCATGCGCGACGACAGGGTCGCAGTTCAGGTGGAGAAGTCAGCGCAGGCGCTGGCGCTGTTCCTGGCGTGCCTGCGCGCCGGGATCATCTATCTGCCACTCAACACGGCATACCAGCCTGCGGAACTGGTCCAGTTCCTCGCCGATGCGCAGCCGCGCGTCTTCGTGTGTCGGGAGGAGCAGATCGATGAGATGCGCGAGCTCGCACGCGGGGCCGGTGTGCCGCATGTGGCGGGGTTGAATCCAGCGGGGCTGGGATCGTTCGCCGAAGCCGCCGCCCATCGTCCGGTGCATTTCGTCACCGCCGCCCGGTCCGAGGAGGATACGGCGACGATCCTGTACACATCGGGTACCACCGGCCGCTCGAAGGGCGCGATGCTGAGTCACCGCGCGATGATCTGGTGTGCCCGGACGCTCGCCCGTTGCTGGGCGTTCAGCGAGCGCGATACGCTGCTGCACGCACTGCCGCTGTTCCACGGGCACGGTCTGTTCGTGTCGTCCTGTGTCGCACTGGTGTCGGGCGCCCGGATGATCTTCCATCGGAAGTTCGATGCCGCCGCTGTGCGGGATGCCTTGCCTCGTGCCACCGTGTTCATGGCGGTACCCACGTTCTACCATCGGCTGCTCGCCGACGCGGCCTTCGATCGCGATTCGATTCGTGGGGTGCGCTTGTTCACCTCGGGCTCGGCGCCGCTGTCGGCTCAGGTGCACGAGGCGTTCCATGCTCGCACCGGATTTCGGATCGTCGAGCGCTATGGGGCGACGGAGACCATGATTCTGACGTCGAACCCGCTGCAGGGCGAACGGCGTGCCGGTTCGGTCGGAATCCCGCTGCCGGGCGTCGAGCTGCGCATCGCCAACCAGGAGGACCGGCCCTTGAGCATGGGTGAGGTGGGCATGATCCAGGTGCGCGGGCCTGGCCTTTTTTCGGGATACTGGCGCATGCCCGAGAAAACTCAGGAGGACTTTACCGCCGACGGATTCTTCCGGACCGGCGATCTGGGCACGGTTTCCGCCGATGGCTACCTCGAGATCACCGGGCGTGCGAAGGACATGATCATCAGCGGTGGCTACAACGTGTACCCCATCGAGATCGAAGGCGTGCTCGATTCACACCCTTCGGTCGCGGAATCGGCGGTCATCGGTGTGCCGCATCCCGATTTCGGCGAGGCGGTCGTTGCGGTCATCGTCCCGAGCGATGCGAACTGCAGGGCGGAGGAACTGGTGTCGTGGGTCAGGACACGTCTCGCGAACTACAAAGTGCCGAAACACGTGGTGGTCATCGATCAGCTCCCGCGCAATGCTCTGGGCAAGGTGCAGAAGAACGTGTTGCGCGAGTCGTACGCGAGTCTCGGTCGAGGCGCCGCGGGCGGGGGGTAGCAGGGGACGGTCGATGGGGCTTACGCGACCGCCCCTCCGCAAGACGATCCTGCTCCGGCCGTGCATCCGTAGCAGTGGTTTGCCGTGACGATGCTTCGACCATCGAGCAGGGTGGCATCGAAGTCCCGAACATGTCGCGGCGCGCCTGCCGTCACCGGCAGGTCGAGCATCTGGTTGAAGTCGCAGTCGTACAGCGTGCCGTCCCAACCGACGGAGATGGTGTTGCGGCACATCACGGCCTGTGCCGCGGCCGGATTGAACGCGTTCGCGAGCCGCTCCATGTAGCCCTCGAGGTTGCCGCTGTCCACCAGGAACTCGAGAAAGCGGCTGATCGGCATGTTGGTGATCGTATAGAGATTGTTGAACACGACGTCGTACGAACGCGCGAGCTCGCGCTTGAATTGCGCTTCGATGCTGTGCTGGGCCGGCGGCAGGAACGCCCCTACCGGGTTGTGCACGAGATTCAGAGTGAGGCCGCTGCCTTCGACCCCGTAGCCGAGCGCGTTCAGTTTGCGCAAGGCCGTGATGGACTTGTCGAAGATGCCCTCGCCGCGCTGTGCATCGGCCTGGGTCGGACGGAAGTAGGGCAGGGATGCCACGATCTCCACGCGCTGCTCGGCCAGGAATTCGGCGAGATTTTCCTGCGGTTTCACCAGCAGGATGGAGAGGTTGCAGCGATCCATGACGTGGCGCCCGAGTGCGCGCGCTTCCTGCACCAGCCAGCGGAAGCTCGGATTGAGCTCGGGCGCGCCACCGGTGATGTCCAGGGTCGGGATGTCGGTTTGTGCCAGGGCGCGGATGCACAGCTCCGCCGTCTCGCGGCTCATCTGCTCGGTACGCTCCGGGCCGGCATCCACGTGGCAATGCCGGCAGGTCTGATTGCAGAACTTGCCGATGTTGATCTGGAAGATCTCGATGCGGGATGCAGAGAGCGGCGGGAGACCGGCGGCGGCGATGCGTTCGTCGAACGACGTCCACGGTCCGGGCCGTGCCAGCACTTCCAGTTGCGACCGGCTCGACGCAAGCGGTGCCCGCCGTGCGATCAGGGTTTGACCCACGTCCTGTTCCTTTTCGGTGAGGGGCGACTACATCGAGAGCTTTTCGGCCACGTTGCGCATCTGCACTCCGTGTACCAGCGAAGCGCCGCCGCGGATGGCGCACGCCACGTGTACCGCTTCGGTCATCTCCTCGATGTTGGAGCCCTGCTCCAGCGATGCCTGGGTATAGGCATCGATGCAGTAGGGGCATTGCACCGCGTGCGACACGCCCAGCGCGATGAGCGCCTTCTCGCGAGCCGTCAGGGCACCTTCGGCGAACACGGCACCGTAGTAGGCCATGAACTTGTCCCACAGTTCGGTGTTGCTCTTGCCCATTTCGGCGAACTTGCCGAGGTCGTGCGGATGGTAGTAAGTATCCAATCAGGTCTCCGTTGGGAAATTCCGTTGCTGCGGTGTCTGCGCTCGCGCCAAGGTAGCGCATCGAACTCGGCGCGCCAAGCGTCAATTGGAGGCTACGCGGCGGACGCGCGATCGGATGCAGGTGAGGCCACATCGCGTAACATTCGTTCATGATCCGGTCCCGGTTCGTCGATCTGGCCAACGGCCAGCGCCTGCACGTCCTGGCGTCGGGCGCGGGGCCGCTCATGCTGTTCCTCCACGGTTTTCCGGAGTATTCGGGCATGTGGCGGCGGCAGCTCGAGCACTTCGGGCGGGATCACCATTGCGTCGCCCCGGATCAGCGTGGACACAATCTTTCGTCCAAGCCGGCGGCGGTGCGCGACTACCGTGCGAAACCGCTGGTGCAGGACGTCGTGCAACTGGCCGATGCGCTCGGCCACGACAAGTTCACCCTGATCGCCCACGACTGGGGCGGAGCCATCGCGTGGAACGTGGCGGCCTGGCACCCCGAGCGGGTGGAGAAGCTGGTGATCGTGAACGCCCCCCATCCGATCGCGTTCCTGCGGGAGTTGCGGGTGAACGCCGCGCAGCAGAAGGCGAGCGCCTACATGACCCTGTTCCGGACCGAGCGGGCCGAGGCGGTGCTGACGGAGGACGGCTTCCGCCGCCTGAAGCGAATGACCATCGAGCAATGGGGCGCCAATGGCGGGGATGCGTCCGAGGCCGGCCATGCTGAACTGGTACCGTGCCTCGCCATTGCATCCGCCTGAACCGGACACACCGCTGCCCGACCTCGATCCGGCGACGTTCCGGGTGCGCGTGCCCACGCTGGTGATCTGGGGCGAGCGCGACCAGGCGCTGCTGCCCTCGATCCTAGACGGGCTGGACGAGCACGTGGACCAGCTCGAGATCGAGCGGATCGCCGATGCGTCGCACTGGGTCGTGCACGAGCGCGGCGATCGGGTGACCGCGTCGATCGAACGCTTTCTCGCGACGTGAGATGATCGGATCGATTCGTCCTGCGTGAGTCATCGAATGAACTGGTTTCGTCTCGCCGCCATATCGCTCCTGCTGTTGGTCGCCGTGTCGATCGAAGCCGCGCAGGATTGCAGCCGGCCCAAGAGCAACGTCGAACGCCTCATCTGTTCCAACGATCGGGTGAGCGAGGCCAACGAGCGCCTCGCATTCGCGTTTTTCCTGAAGTACCGGCGCACCCCCGACGACGAGCTGCGCGAGCGCATTCGGGTGGAACACCGCGACTGGGAGACGCGGGTGCGCGATGCCTGCGAGGACGTGCCCTGTCTGTTGCGCGCCTACGACGAACGCACGCTCTATCTCGACCAGAACTAGGATGAAACAGTCATCACGCTCGGATTGGCTACGGCACACCAAAGAACAGCTCCCAACGCGGCGGACACGGCGGACGCGGGGGAAACCTGAACACCCGATCTGTTTGGTCTGTGTTTCCGCCGCGTCCGCCGTGTCCGCCGCGTTGGGAGCCTTGGTGTCGCCGGTGCCTCTAGGCCCTTCTCGCGGGATGGTTCGACGACTCTGACATGAAAGTCCTGGTGAGCCCCGAGACGCTCGAGGAAGCCCGCGCGGCTTTCGAGGGTGGCGCCGACATCATCGACGTGAAGAACGTCGAGGAAGGTTCGCTTGGCGCCAACTACCCGTGGGTGATCCGCGAGATCGTCGAAGGGATCGGTGCCGGTGCGGTGTTTTCCGCATCCATCGGGGATCTGGGCCATGAACCCGGCAACGCAGCGCTGGCGGCCCTGGGGGCCGTGGTGAGCGGTGCGCGGTACGTCAAGGCTGGCCTGTACGGCGTGCGGTCGATCGCTGAAGGCGTCGACGTGATGACCGCGGTGCAGCGCGCGTGCAAGGAGCGCGATGGGGGTGTCACCGTGGTGGCTGCCGGCTATGCGGACTGGCCGCGGTTCGGCGGTATCGACCCGGCCGCGACCGTCGAAGTCGCCGCGGTGGCCCGCTGCGACGTGGTCATGCTCGACACAGCCATCAAGGATGGTCGCACGTTGTTCGATGCGCTCGACGCGGCCCAGCTGCGTGCCTTCGTCGACGCCGGGCACCGTGCCGGGCTCGCCGTGGCGCTCGCCGGGTCCATCCGCTTCGATGACATCGCGCGCGTGGCTGCAACCGGTGCCGACATCGTCGGCGTGCGCGGGGGCGTGTGCGCTGCGAACGACCGGTCCGCGCGCATCGATCTCGCGCGCGTGCGCCGGTTCACGCAACGCTGCCGAGATTTCGCTCGTGTTGCCTGAGTATTCAGCGGCCTTGATTGAGCCGTGCCCAGTCCCTGGACGTATCTCGGGCGGTGGGTGAGTCGGTCGTCCGTGCCTGGGTCGGCCTCGGATCGAACCGGGCCGCGCCGCAGGAACAACTCGCAAGCGCGCTCGCGGCCTTGGGCGCGCTGTCCGACACCCGGGTCCTGCGGGTTTCGTCGTTTTACCGCACTGCGCCGGTGGGTTACGCGGGCCAGCCGGATTTCATCAACGCGGTTGCTGCGATCGAAACGGGGTTGGGGCCGCGTGCGCTGCTGGACGCGCTGCTGAACATCGAACGCCGGCACGGCCGGGTTCGCACCATTCCAAACGGTCCGCGGACCCTCGATCTCGATCTGCTGATCCATGGCGACCAACGCATCGACCAAGCCGGGCTGACACTGCCGCACCCGCGCATGCACGAACGTGCCTTCGTGATGGTGCCCCTGGCAGAGATCGCCCCGGCGCTGGTGCTTCCGGGGCGCGGCACTGCGGCCGATCTGGCGCGAGCGCTCATGGAGTCGCAGCGCGTCGAGCGCATAGAGCCGGGGTGAGGTGACGTCCCCCCCGATGGGCCTGCGGCCCTTCCCCCCGAGGGGGCCAGCCCTTTTGTGGGCTGAGCTCCGGAGCGCAGGTCAGCGCATCTGATCGAGCGCATCGTCCGCCCCGGTGGCGATCGACCAGCGAAAGGTCTGTCCTGCGACGTAACGCGGGAAGCTCGGGTCCACGATGCCGGCGGTGGCAAGCCCGGCTGCGTCCTGTCCCATGCCATCGGGCACGACGCACGACTTCACCACGACCAGACGTGTTGCCGCCACGCGCGCCGCGAGCCATGCGGCGAGGCTGTCGGAAGTCACGTCCCAGGTCTGGGCAATTTCGGGAGCCACGGCCACCAGGGCGATGGGTGTCCATACCGGCGTCAGGCCTCCGTTCCAGGCGTCGGCGAACTCCGGCAGGGTGCTCGCGCAGACGAAGCCAGGCGTTGAATCTGTCAGAACGCGCCCGGACATCTCCATCGCCATCAACGCCAGGCGATGAGCTGTGGCGTCGCTGAAGCCGAGTTCGGCCTGCCCGGTGCGGACCGCGTCGGCAAAGATGCCACCGCCTGGCACGACGATGTGGCGCGTTCCCGGCGAGCGCGGCCAGCGCTCGAGCAATCGCACGGCCGCGTTCGACCGCATCAGGCTGCCGCCGATCTTGACGAGGACGATGTCGCTCACGTCGCATCCAGTGCCAGGCGGGCGACCGCGTACGCCGGCCCGCAGACGTCCACCGCATTCGCATCGTCGGCAGCAACGCCGGCCAGGGTGGCGAATGTGATGAAGCGCCGGCCGAGTCGTGCCGCGAGCTTGGCCGCGAGAAAGCGCCCGACGCCGAGCCCCACCACCGGCGCATCGGCCGGGATGCAATTGCGCGCCAACTGGCGCTCGCAGGCCTCCAGAAGCAACTGTTCCTGGGCGCGTGCGAACCAGGCCGCGAGGGCGACCCATTGGGATACGGTAGCGTCCGCAGCATCCAGCCCGACCATGCGCGCGAGCCGTGCGGTGCTTTCCGCTGGCGATTTTCCGCGCCCGTCTGCCGTGTCCGCGTGGTCGAACGCGGCGTCGAGTTCACCCGAGATCCGGTACACGTCGGCCGAGGTGGCGAAGTACTCCGCCATGACGCCCACGTCGCGGCCCCCGAAGGGGACACGCTGGGCCAGCGCCATCAACGGCGTGCGGACGACACCGGAGTAGACCAGCGTCCGTGCGGCGAGCCGGTCGTGGTCGTTTTGCGACGGGTCGACCGGCGTTCCGTTGGCCACCAGCATGAGGTCCGTGGTGGTGCTGCCGACGTCGAGCACCAGCGCAGCGTCGACGAGTCGCGCCGCCAGCAGCAGGGTCGCGCGCCAATTGGCGGATGCGACGTCGTGCCAGCGCGTGCGTGCGACATCCGTGCCGGTGAATCCGGTACCGGCGAACACCATCGCATCGCGCCGGGCGACGACACGCTCGAAGGTGTCCAGGATGGCGGCCACGCCGGCGGCACGATTCGGGAAATGGTCCACCAGCTCGCCCGTCATGGTGAGCGCGTGGCGGTGCGTGTGCGCATCGCCCGCTCCCAGTGCACGCAAGGCCTCGGCGAGTTGGTCGGAGCCAAGCCAAAGGCGGCACGGTGTCTGCACCGCTCGCACCAGGTGCCCTTGTTCGTCGAGGGCTGCGAGCTTGACGTGTGCCCCGCCGAGGTCCCACCCGAGGATCATCGGAATGCGTGCCCGAGCCCGTCAGGCCGGCAGTTCGACGTCGATGCTGGTGTTGCCGCGCATGGGCATTTCGAAGGCCCCCTCGTCGCCCAGAAGATCGAGCACGAGCTTGGCCGGATTGACGCCGAGTGCGGCGCGCAGCCCGACCCAGGAGGTCGTGAGGCGCGGATTGACGTCGACCACCCGCGGGCCGTCCTCCGACAGGATGAGGTCGATGCCGAAATACCCGGCGAGCCCCGGCATGGCCCGGGCTACCCGCACGACGAGTGCGGCAAATGCACCGTCCTCGTCCGGCAGGGCGTTCACCTGGGTTCCGGTGTAGGTGAACACGCCGTCGCGCACGTGCACGCGCTGCCGATTGACGCAAAGGAGCCAGCCGATGCCATCTCGGGCGAGCGCACACAGGCTGAGCGGTTCACCGCCGACGTAGGGCTGCACGACGAAACGGGCAGCGTCGGGCCGCGACGCGATCCAGCGCCGTGCATGATCGGCCTGCGCGAACAGCCGCGTATGTTCGCAACCGCAGCCGTCGTCGGGCTTGGCGACCCACGGGCCGCCGAAGGACGAGTGCGGTTCGTCCGGCCGGAACGTCGGCACCGAGGCGATGCCGTTCTGAGTGAAGAGGCGATGGGTCTCGCGCTTGCTGGACGCGATGTGGATCGTCTCCGGGGCACTGCCGAGCAGGCGCTGGCCGGCATCCAGCACGGACTGCGACAGGCGCTCCAGTTCGCCACCGGTTTCCGGGGCGATCGGCCAAACGGCGTCCGACGACTCGATCAACGCACGCTTGGCGGCGCGCCAGCGCGGCGCATCGCGCACGATCTCGGACTGGGTGGCTGCCACCGGCGGTGCCACCCGGTGGTCATAGAGCGTCATGACCTGAACGCCCGGCACTCGCACCAGGTCACGCACCAGTGCATCGCGCATCATGCGGCCTTCCAGCGCGAGCGAGGCGGGGAGCGATCCGCCGAGCATACCCCCCCCGGTGATATGCTCGTACGCGAAGATGTTCATCGAACGTTCCGGTGGCGCGTGTTCGTCGTTCCTGTGATCGATCTGAAGGGCGGCCGCGTGGTGCATGCGCGGCGGGGCGAGCGGTCATCCTATCATCCGCTCGAGACACCGCTGGCGCGTTCGAGCCACCCCCTCGACGTGGTGCGCGGCCTGCTTGCCGTGGCGCCGTTTCGCGCCATGTACGTGGCGGATCTGGATGCCATCGGCGGTGCCGGTAGCCACGCCGACTTCGTACGCACGTTGCGTGCCGAATATCCCGCTCTCGAGGTGTGGGTGGACGCCGGCTGCCGCGATGCGGCGGCGCTCGGGGCGTGGCTGGCGCCGGGGCTGGTGCCCGTGATCGGCACGGAAAGCCTGCCGTCGGCGGCGGCGCTCGCTGCCATGCTGGCCGTCTGTCCGGCCGCCATGCTGTCGCTCGACTCGCGCGAGGAGGCCCTGCTGGGACCACCGGAGGTGTTCGCGCAGCCGCAACTATGGCCGGCGAGCGTGATCGTGATGACCCTCGAGCGGGTCGGCGCCGGCACGGGCCCGGCCGCCGATCGGCTGCGCGCCATCCGCGCCGCTGCGCCGGATTGTCGCGTGATAGCGGCGGGCGGGGTGCGCGACGCCCAGGACCTCGAAACGCTGGAAGCCCTGGGGATACACGCCGCACTGGTGGCGAGCGCGATCCACGACGGCAGCCTGGATCGCTCGACCCTCGCCCGTTTCGCGGGCCGCTAGCGCGGCGGCCCGGAAACGGTGCTGCCTACTTCGGCGAGAACGGGTGCTTGGCCGAGGCCCGCTTTGCCGTGACTTCCGACGGTTGCGGATCACCGCGCACCGCGCGCTCGATCGACTCCTTCACCGCCTTGTAGTTGTAGTCGTAGATCTTGGCGTCGTCCGCCGCTTCCCAGTGAATGAACACGCCGACGCAAACGAACACGTCATTGGCTTCGTCCTGGGGAATGGTGCCCTCGGCCACACAGTCAGCCACCGCACGTGCGACTGCCGCCTGCGCCGGGCCGAACATCTGCACCGCCTGCTTCGCGCCCTTGATGGTGACCTTGTTGAACATCACCGTGTTGGGCTTGCACATGAGGTTCGGTGCGATGACCGCGAGCAGCGACGTGAAGCCGTCCTTGTTGTTGGTGAGGCAATTGGCGAATGCAGTCTCGGCAGCGCTGCCGCGCGGCCCCAGGATCAGGTCGATGTGCGCGACCTCGTTGCCATCGCCGACCAGCGATTCGCCGACCATCAGTTTGTTGATCTTTGCCATGGTTCTCCTCCGTTCTCGTCGTGGTTGAACAGCCAACGGTTCGAGGACACTCCTACCCCATCGTGCGCGCGAGACAACGGTTCAGTCGCCGGTGGTTCTCCAACCCCATGCATCTTCCAGCAAGCCTGCGAACAGCGTCGCCACGGTGAGATCGGCACTGGTGCCCGGGTTGATCCCCTGCGCCTTGAGGTCGCCGTCCCACGAGCACAATCGTGCCTGGAATGCCCTGCTACTGGACGCGTCGCGGACGACGCGCGCCGCTTCCTCACGCAGGGCTACCGCACGGCCCGGTCCCAGTTTGCGCAGTACATGCGAGTCCGGGTAGCGGCTGAGGAACGCCAAGAATACCTCAGTTGTGCTCTGGCGCCAGTCGAGTCCGCGCCTGCGCCCTGCTGCGAGAGCAGCGTGTCCGGTGCCGAGCACGTCTGCATAGCCACCGGCGTATTGCGCTGCAATGAAATCGCGTGGTGCGGCTTCACGCATGGCTTCGAGCAGCGTCACCCGTGCCGGTGCGTGCACGTCGTGGCGATCGCTATGGCCCAGTCCGCCGGGGCGCGCCAGGCGGATGGCCGCGAACGCCTGCTCCGCGTCGTCGACCGTCAGGGCGGCGAGCGTTTCGGCGAGGGTGCCACCGGGCGACAGCGCGGCGTGCGCGAGCGGTGCGGCAAGCAGCACGATGCCGAGGTTGGTGTTGGTGCCGACCGCAGCCTGCGTGGCCTCGATGGCGCCGAGGATGCGTTGTCCGACCGTGGATCGCGGCGCGGCGAGCGCCGGCGCAGCCGCTCGCGCACTCGCGATGAACTGGGCCACCGACAGGCCGTGCCCCGCCCCGTGGAAGCCGACGCTGCCGGGTTTGAGTGCGCTCACGTCCAGTAGACACGCGTCGACGAAGGCCTGCGCGACGATGGCGGACGCTAGCCCCATCAGCGCGCCGCCGAATGGGCGAGTGCGAGGTGACGATCGTGGAAATGGCGTGCCAGCCGCTGCGCGATGTCCTCGGTGCTCACCGACTGCAGACCTTTCCAGGCGGGGATGCCGTTCACCTCGATCACCAGGGGAGTGCCGTCCGCGGTGCGCATCAGATCGACGCCTGCGTAGTCGGCACCGACAGCGGCCACGGCGCGTTCGGCGAGGCGGCACAGATCCGCTTCGAGCGCTACGGCGTCGCAGCGCGCGCCCAGCGCGACGTTGTGGACCCAGTCGGCACCTTGCCGGGTCATGGCCGCGACCGATCGGCCACCGATCACGAACACGCGATAGTCGCGTCCGCCGTCCGCGGCCGGCTCCACGAAGCGCTGTAGATAGTAGACGCCCTGGACCGTCGCGGGGTCCGGCAGGGAATCGCCGACACCGAGGCGCAACAGGCCTTTGCCTTGCGAGCCGAACAGCGGCTTCAGCACCACGCGGTGGCCGGCGGCGGTCTCGCGCATGAGGATCGCGCGCGCTTGCGCCACCGATTCGGTCACCCAGGTGGGCGGGGTCGAGATGCCGGCATGCCGCAACAGCATCGAGGTCATGGACTTGTCCACGGTGCGTTCGACCGCGCGCGCGGAGTTGCAGACCGGGATGCCCCATTCGGCGAGCGCGTGCAGCAGGCCGAGGCGCAGCGTGACCTGCTCGAAGCTGCCGGCGGCAATCTCGCGCACCAGCACGCCGTCGGGCAGTGCGTTCTCGAAACCGGGCATCACGATGCCCCAGCGATTCGCTTCCAGGTCGACCCTGCACTGCCCGAGCGAGACGACGCGTGTCTCGAGACCCAAGGTGGCGAAGGCGCGGGCGAGCCGTCGTCCGTGCCAGCCTGGGGTGTCGGTGGCGATCGCGATCGCGCGCGCGCCGCTCACTTCGCGAACGATTCCCGCAGTCGATCCAGATCGCGTCGTCCGGCCTCGAACACGGCGCCGGTGCCGAGGTTGCACACCCGCACTTCCGCCGGTGCGAACAGGAGCGGGTCGATCTTGTAGAAGTCGTAGCCGTAGTCCTTGAAGATGCGCGCGAACGGCTTGCCGTAGTCGCGCGAGGCCGAGGCCGGCAGCGCGTCGGCCAGCGTCCGCGCCGCATCGTCGGTGGTGTCGACGAACAACGTGGTGTGACCGCCGAACAGGATCGCGTCGTTGGTGCGACCCATCGCCGTCACGAAGTCTGGCGCCGGGGGCGGCAGCGGTGCCCAGCCGGCGCCGTCCACGATGGCGGCGAGGGGAAAGCCGAGGGTGTGCGCCTTGTGCAGCGCCACTTCCAGCACGCGCGCGACGATCTGCACGGTTCCGGCGAGGCTGCGGGTGGGTGTCAGGATGAACGCGATGCGCTCCACGTCGAGCCCGCAATCGCGCGCGACCTTCTCGATCACGGTCGCAGGGGGCGGCCGCTCCACCTCGAGCACGAACACGGCCCGATCGGCCCGGTCGGCATAGCCCAATTGGTCGAACAACGCTTCGCGGCGGGCCAGCGCGCGGCCGGGTCCCGAAGCGAGCGCGCGGAACGCATCGCGGCCATCACCCTCGGCGATGCTCCAGCCGGCGTACTGGCTCGCCAGGCACGCGAGGACCGGATCGGCGCTGTGTACGTGCACCTGGGTGGTGCCTTCGCCGGGTACGAGCGTGACGGTGCCGAGCCCGCCCATGCAGATCTCGGCGATCCGGCGGCCGGCCTCGAGACCGCCGCGCATGTCGATCCCGGCGTCGATCAGGGTCGCGCCGCGCGCGCTCCGCGCGAGACCGAGGCGCAGCGTGGTCGCCGAGCCGATCAGCGCATCCACCAGTGGTGCGGCGAGACCGTTGACGCTCGGCCGGGTGGCGAAGGGCGGTTCCGCTTCGTTCACGGCGTGGCTCCGAGGGCGACGACGGTATCGCGCACTGCGTACTGCACGATTTGCCGCCGGATGGATTCGATGCGCCGGTCAAGTTCGTCTAGCGCTGCGTCCGGCGTCCCGCCGGTGGCTGCAACCGTCAACACGGGTGCCCCGGCTGCAATCGTGGTGCCCGCTACCGGCTGGTCGCGGCACCAGGCGGGCCAGACCGCGCTCTCGGATATCGCCATGTCACGGTCGGCGTAGACGACGCGCAGGGCGCGAGCGGCCGAACGCTCCGTGCGCGCGACGAACTCTCGCAACGGACCTGCGAAGCTCGCGATGTGCCAATGCACCAGTCCCTCCTCGTAGTCCGCGTCGTAGAGCTCGAAACTCGCCGTTGGGCGCGGATTCACTTCCAGCGCGACAGCGTCGTCGCCGACCAGCAGGAAATCGAGGCCGTTGAGGCCACGCAGCCCGGTGACCCTGACCAGCCGATCGAGCCGATCCTGCAAGGTTGCACGCAGTCCCCCCGGCAAGCTTACGCCCGACACGATACCCGCGTGACACCAGGGCAATGTCCCGATCGCCACCGACAAGAGGCGATTGCAGCCGAGCACGTGGGCCCGTTCGCCGTCCGCCAGGAACGTGATCGAGAGTGCGATCCCTTCGACCTCCCGCTGATAGTAGTGGTGCGCGGCGTGCTTGCGGCCTGCGGCACGGCGCACGTGAATGCCGCCGGCACCGCCGACCCGTTTCTGCAACCAGCCCGCGCGTACCGAGGGTACCGTGCGTTG
Organism: Betaproteobacteria bacterium Ga0077523; assembly: GCA_001464695.1. Taxonomy (GTDB): domain Bacteria; phylum Pseudomonadota; class Gammaproteobacteria; order Burkholderiales. Next base: position 28,700 of record LNDQ01000104.1, read on the forward strand.
CGTCTCCGGCACGGTCCAGCCCTGGGCCTGCAGCAATTCCATGGCGATGTCCGGATCCTTCAGCGCCCGCACGACGGCGCTGTCATTGGCGCACAGCCGCCCGTGGCGCGCCATGCGATCGAGCCACTGCGGCGAACGCTCGAAGCCGCTGCCGACGAGGACGGTCGCGTTGCGACCTGCGCTCACCTGCGCCAGCGCGGCCAGCATGCGCCTGCCATCGATGCCGATGCCGTGGTGCAGACCCACGTTCACCGCATGCCCGGTGCGGCGCGTGTCGGCATCGGCAAAGGCATCGAGGATCACCACCGGTCCATGGCTCCGCGCGGCGGACTGCGCGAGAGCGCGACCGGACACCGCAACCACCACCAGGGGATCGGACGAGGGCACGGTGAAAGGTTTCAGCTCGCCGCGGCCAGTTCGCGTGCCTTGGCGAACGCGTCGCGGAAGTCGAGATAGACCGCCCGGTCGCCCGTGCGCATGCTTTCGAAGAGCAGCCGTTCGCACTGGTACTTGATGTTGCCGATCGCGAGTGCGCCGATCCCTACGGCCCGGCCCGAGCCGGCACCAGGCAGTGCGACGCCGTCATCCATGACACCGATGCCCGCGATGCCGGCGGGCGGCACTGCGTTGACGTCGGCAGCCACCAGCAGCGCCTTCGCCTGGGCGAGCGCCGCGGCCGGCAGGACTTCGGCGCCGGCCTTCGCGGCGCTGATCACTACCTCGGCGCCTGCGGCGAGCGAACCCGCATTGGCGCTCGCGGCGAACACCGGGGCGACGGACAGCCCGTAGCGCGCGCGCACCAGTTCGGCCGCAGCCTGGGCGCGGCCAAGGCTCGTATGGCTCGCGAGTTCCACCCGTGCACCCTCCTGGGCACACAGTGCGGCGGCCACCAGTCCGACCGGGCCCGTGCCGCCGAGCACCAGGACTCTTCGCCCCGACAGTCCGCCGGGGTGCGTGCGCTTCAAATGTCGTTCCACGGCGGCGACGACCGCGCCGGCCGTGGTGAACGCACCGCTCGGATCGGCGAATACCGAGACTTCGAACGGCGGCACCATTGCCCTGCGCGCGACGTCGAGCATGTCGAGCGCGACGTCGACGTCGCGCCCACCGATGAAGATGCCGGTGCGGCGCACGCCCTTGGGTCCGCGCGAGAAGATCGCATCCTGCGTGAGCGCCGCGACACCGGCGGTGCTGACGCCGGTGTACGGGACCACGGCATCGAAGCCGGCGTCATAGGCCATGTTGACGTCGAACGGGCTCGCCTGTGCGGCCGGGGTGAACAGATGGAGGATGTGAGGTTTTTCCATGGGACTCAAGGTCGAGCTTGACGGTACCGTTCGGAGTGTTCGGCAGCGGCGGCATCCCAGGTGTCGAGCCGATGGCCCGCGTTGCGTCCGCGCACCAGGGCGAACTCGAGTTGCGTGCGATCCTTGAAAGCGTGCCGTACTTCGGTGAGCAGCGCATGGGCGCGCACTTCGGAGTCGAGCAGCGCGAATCCGGTCGGACCCCACGAGGTCTGCCCCACGCCTTCGATGCCGCGCTGCTCGAACCACGCGAGCACTTCCGCGACGGCGTCGCTCGCGAAGCGCCCGCCTTGCGCCAGTGCGAAATAGTCGCCGACCACTCGCTGGATCTCGCCGACGGCTGCGCCGAAGCGCTGGCAATCTTCCTCGGCCAGCGCGGGCATGGCTCGCATCAGTACGAGATGCGCCAGGTGTGCGGCGCGCGCCTGCGGAAACGCCTTCAGGCGGCGGAACGCATCGCGTTCGGCTTCGCCGTGCAGGCCGCGCTCGTTGCGATCGAAGACGAGCAGCACGCGCCATGCAGGCGGGAAGGGCAGACGCGCGATCACAGGTGGTGGGCCGCCGCCCGCGGTGCGACCGCCGTCGACCACGAAGCCGCCCTGTTCAAACGCGCCGATGCCGATACCCGAACGCGCACCTCGGTCCAGACGTGCGGCAGTTGCGGTGGAGGAGTACGTGATGCCGAACAAGGTGCTGAACGCGCGTCCGATCGCGAACGCGAGCTGCGTTCCGGAGCCGAGCCCCGCATGCTCAGGAATCGCACGATGTATCCGTACTGCGACACCGTCGGGCGGATCGTGCTCATCGACCAGCCGGCGCAGGTAGTGCAGAGCGCGGTCGGCGTCGGGGCCCTCGGCGGCCAGGCGATCGGCACGTCGCAGCTCGACCACGGTCGCCAAGTCCTCGAGGGTCAGTCCGATGCTGCCGAAGCGCCGGCCGATACTGCCGCTCACGTCGATGAAGCCCAGGTGCAGCCGCGCCGGCGCCTCGACGCGCACCAGCGCCGGTGTCGTTGCTGCGCCGCACGGTCCTGCCGGATTCTCGTTCGTTGCGGTCATCGTTCGGACGCGATCGGGAGCCAGGGGCCCTGCGGAATGCGCACCGGGGGAGTGTGCCACAAGCCGACCGCGATTTTTTGAACCGGGCATTACGGGGTAAGCTCGCGCCGGTCCCGGTCGATCGTCATCCGAACAAGAGTCCGATGCCCCTGCGTGGAGCCACCTGCGGTTTCTGCGGCCTGCTGTGCGACGATCTCGAAGTCGAGGTCGATGGTGCAGCGCTGCGCGTGGTGCGCGGTGCGTGCGCTCGCAGCGAGGCGGCGCTGGCTGCGCTCGGCGCCGTGGTCGACCCGGTACCGCGGATCGCTGGAAAACCGGCGTCCCTGGATGCTGCCCTTGCCGCTACGGTCGAGGTGCTCCGCGCCGCACGCCGGCCGGTGATCGGCGGGCTGGACGTGGATGTTGCCGGCATGCGTTCGGTACTCGCGCTGGCGCGGAGAATCGGCGCCGTGGTCGATCATGCCGGCGGCTCGATCAAGTACCGCAACCTGCACGTGTTGCAGGAGTTCGGTGGCATCACGACGACGTTTGCCGAAGCTCGCAACCGCGCCGATCTGGTGCTGCTGGTGGGTGACGGCTGGTGGCGCCGCTTTCCGCGCTTCGTCGAACGCATCCTGGCTCCGAATGGCACCGAACGCCGCATCGTTACCCTCAGCGCCCTCGATCCTGCGACCCGTCTCACGCTGCCGAAGGACGCGGATGTCCTGGCCCTCGATGCCCCGCTCACCGGCATGCCGGCCGTCTGTTCGATGTTGAACGCACTGGTGGAGGAACGTCCGGTGAAGCCGGCGCGTCTCGCCGGCGTGACGCCGCAAGCACTGCAGCGCTGCGCGGAATGGCTGCGCGCGGCGCAATACGGCGTGATCGTCTGGTCGGCCGCGGACCTCGATTGGCCTCACGCGGAACTGACGGTGCAGGCGATCGCACGGCTCGTGCGCACGCTCAATGGGACGACGCGGTTCGCGGCGCTGCCCCTGGCCGGCAGCGATGCCGATCTCACGGCCAACGCGGTGCAGACCTGGCAGTCGGGCGTGCCCTTGCCGGCGAGCTACGCGAACCGGTCGGTGGATTTCGATCCGAATCGCTATGCGCTGCGCAATGTGCTGGCGCGGGGCGAAGCGGATGCGTTGCTCTGGGTGTCGAGTCTCAGCGGTGCTGCGCCGCCACCGGTGCCTGGTATGCCCTGTGTCGTGTTGACCCGCGCCGACGTGGAACTCGACACTGCGGCCAACGTTCAGATTCCGGTTGCAACTCCGGGCATCGATGCGGCCGGGCACCTGTTGCGCGGCGACAAGGTCATCACCCTGCGCTTGCCGCGCCTGCGCGAGGGCGGGCCGCCCGCGGTTTCGACCGTGCTCGACTTGCTGCTCGCGCGGCTGGGTTGATGCGATGCTGACCAGGCTCTCTGGTGCGCGCATCGTCGATCCGGCCCACGGCACACAACAGGACGTTCGCGATCTCTACGTGCGCGACGGCAGGATGGTGGATCGGCCGCGCGACGGCGAACGGATCGACCGCACTTGGGACGCTGCCGGGACCATCGTGATGGCGGGCGCCATCGACCTGCACACCCACATCGGCGGCGGCAAGGTCAACATCGCCCGCGGGTTGCTGCCGGAACTGGGGCGGCAGCACAGCCTGGCGGCCACGGACGTATGTGGAGCCTGCACGATCGGTCCGGCGCCGTCGACGCTCGCCACCGGATACCGTTATGCAGCCATGGGCTACACCGCCTGCTTCGAGCCGGCGATGCTGCCCGTGAATGCACGCCAGGCGCACATGGAGATGGGCGATACGCCGATCGTCGACAAGGGCGCTTACGCGATGCTCGGCAACGATGACTTCCTGCTGCGCCTGCTGGCCGATGGCGCGAACCGCGCCGAAATCCGCGACTACGTCGCCTGGACACTGCACGCGACCCAGGCCATCGGCATCAAGGTGGTGAACGCCGGCGGTATCAGCGCCTTCAAGTTCAACCAGCGCAGCCTCGACGTGGACGAGGCGCACGTTCACTACGGGATCACGCCACGGACGATCCTGCGCGAACTGGCGCGGGCGGTGCACGATCTCGGCGTACCCCATCCGCTGCACGTGCACTCGAGCAACCTCGGCGTGCCCGGCAACGTCGACAGCACCCTTGCCACCATCGATGCGGCCGAAGGGCTGCCGATCCATCTTACGCACCTCCAGTTCCACAGCTACGGCACCGAAGGCGACCGCAAATTTTCGTCGGCCGCCGCGCGCATTGCCGAGAAGGTGAATGCGTCGCCGAACGTGAGCGTGGACGTCGGGCAGATCCTGTTCGGCCAGACTGTCACGGCTTCCGGCGACAGCATGCTGCAGTGTCGCAACTCACGGCACGGACGGCCGCCCAAGTGGGTGGTGATGGACATCGAATGCGACGCCGGTTGCGGGGTGGTGCCGTTTCGCTATCGCGATCGCGATTTCGTCAACGCGCTGCAATGGGCCATCGGTCTCGAGCTGTTCCTCATGATCCGCGATCCGTGGCGAGTGTTCCTCACCACCGATCATCCCAACGGCGGTCCGTTCACCAGCTATCCGCACCTCATCAAGCTGCTGATGGATCGCAGCTTCCGCAACGGCGTGCTGGCCTCCATCAACCCTGAGGCGGCCGCCATGAGCGCGCTGGGCAGTCTCGAGCGCGAGTATTCGCTGCACGAGATCGCGATCATGACGCGCGCGGCGCCGGCCCGCATTCTCGGACTGGAGGACCAGGGTCACCTGGGGCCCGGGGCCGCGGCAAACATCGTCGTCTACGAGCCGCATCCCGATCCCGAGGTCATGTTCGCGACACCGCGGTGGGTGTTCAAGGACGGCGAGCTGGTGGCGGAACGGGGCGAAGTGAAGACCGTCATTTGCGGCGCCATTCACACGGTGAAGCCGGATTTCGACCGCGGCATCGAGCGCAAGCTGAAGGGCTGGTTCGAGCAACACCACACACAGTCGCTGTCGAGCTTCAAGATCGACGACGAGGAAGTTTGCGAGTGCGGGCGCGCACCGCGGCTTGCCGTGCACGCTTGCCGGGCGCGGACCGCATGAACGTCGCGGGCGAGATCGAAGGCGTTCCGATCGAGGACACGTTCGCCGAAGCCTTCGGCATGCGCGCCACGCGGCTCGTGATCACAGCCGAGACCCGGGCATGGGCGCGGCATGCGGCGGTCTCGGCCACTGGCTTCGCGACCTCTGTGATCGGCTGCGGCTGCGAGGCCGGGATCGAACGCGAGCTGACGGCACGCGAAACGCCGGACGGTCGCCCCGGGGTCGCGATCCTGATCTTCGCGATGTCGTCCAAGGACCTGCAGAAGCATCTCGAGCGGCGTGCCGGGCAATGCGTGCTGACCTGTCCCACTACGGCGGCGTTCAACGGTGTGCCGAAAGAGATTGCCCACGAGTGGCTGCAGCTAGGTGGCGCGCTGCGCTATTTCGGCGACGGCTGGCAGATCTCCAAGCTGATCGGCGGCAAGCGCTACTGGCGCATTCCCGTGATGGACGGCGAGTTCGTGTGCGAGGAGAAGGCCGGGCTCGTGAAGGGCATCGGCGGCGGAAACTTCCTGATCCTCGCGGCCGATGGTGACAGTGCGCGCGGTGCGGCGGAGCGCGCCGTCGCGGCCATGCGCAAGGTGCGCAACGTGATCCTGCCGTTTCCGGGCGGGGTGGTGCGTTCGGGATCGAAGGTGGGATCGAAGTACAAGGCGCTGATCGCTTCGACCAATGACGCGTACTGCCCGACGCTCGTGGGATTGACCAGGTCGGCATTGCCCGAAGGCACGGGGGCAGTGCTGGAGATCGTGATCGACGGGCTGGATGCGGCGAGCATCGCTCAAGCCATGGATGTGGGCATCCGCGCCGCCTGCCATGGCGGCACCGACGCCGGCGTGGTGGGCATCACGGCCGGCAACTATGGTGGCAAGCTCGGACCGCATCACTTCCATCTGAAGGCGCTGTTCGCGTGAGCGCGCTCAAGTTCGTGCTCAGGCATTCGCCGCCGAGTGCGGTCGACGTCTCCGGTCTCCGGCCGGCCATGCTCGCCGGCAAGTCGCGCAAGGAGATCGCGCAGCTGTCGCTGACCGGATGGAACGAGGTCCATCGGGTAGGGGATCTGTTTGCGGTCCGTGGTGACGACGCGCAAAGGATCGTGATCGATGGTGCCGATGAGCGGCTGGTGCGCATCGGGGCGGGGCTCGACAGTGGCGAGCTGACGGTCGTGGGTGCTGCTGGCGACTATCTGGGCGAGTCGATGCGCGGCGGATCGATCGTGGTGCGCGGCGATGCCGGTGCGCTGATCGGTGCCGGCATGCGCGGCGGTCGCATTGACGTATCCGGCAATGTGGGTGCGTTCGCGGGCTCCGGCCGTGCGGGGACTCTGCAGGGAATGGCCGGTGGGGTGATCGTCGTGCGCGGCAACGCCGGCGACCGCGCGGCCGATCGGATGCGGCGCGGGCTGCTGCTCATCGAGGGCAACGCGGGCGACTACTGTGCGTCGCGCATGCTGGCCGGAACCACGGTGGTACTCGGCCGGGTCGGAATCGATGCAGGCTACCTCATGCGTCGCGGGACGCTGGTACTGGGCCGCTCACCCCACGAGCTACTGCCGACGTTCAATCACAACGGCTGGCACGACCTGCTGGCGATCCGACTGCTGCTCGAGTCGCTCGCCGTGTACGGCAAACGCTTCCAGTCGTTCGCGCGGAGTCGGCCTTCGCTGTCACGGTGGTTGGGTGACCTCGGGTGCGACGGGAAGGGGGAGATCCTGATCGCGCCGGGGCGGCCGTGAGCAGGCTCTTGACACATGAGGCGGGCTGACCAGACCGGGGGCCTGTGATGCGACAGTCAGCCGGGAAGACGGGATTGGGATGATTGGTTGCAAGACCTGACCCCATTTATGACCCCATTTAACCAAGACCTGACCCCATTCAACTTGCCCATTTAACTGACCCAATTGACTGCTTCGCGGCCTTCGGCAGCTACCTCCGCCGCTGCGTCTCGTACCCCACCACGCAATCGCGATGCGCCTCCAGCTTCGCGATCTGCAACCGCAGCCCTTGTACCTGCGGATATTCGAAGCACATCGCCACGATGCGCTCGGCGAGGGTCTCCAGCAGATTGATATGCCCGGCACCGACGATGTCGAGGATGCCCTGCCGCAGCCGGTCGTAGTCGAGCACTTCCTCCAGGCGGTCGTGCCACTCGAATGGCGGCTGCAGCTCGATGCGCAGATCGAACCGCAGGTTCTGGGGGTGGCCTTGTTCCTGGGGGTACACGCCGATGTCCACCGGGATCACGAGGTCGCGGATGATGAGCGCGCGCACGTCGCGGTCGTCTTCGCGGTTCCACACCAGCGGATGCAGCTGGTACAGGGGTTCCTTCATGTCCATGGGAACGTCGCTCGCGCGTGTCGGGGTGGGGCCGGAATGCTACACCAGGGGGCGATCGGGTAAAGTGGCACACGACGCACCGAGCACGGAGCGAACGCCATGGAACGCAAGAAGCAGGATCCGTACACCGAGAGCGAGATCAAGCAGCGGCTGGAGCGCGATCTGCCGCAGTGGTACTTCGAGGAAGGCTGGATCCGCCGCAAGTACCGCACCGAAGGCTGGAAGGGCACGCTGATGGTGGTGAACACGGTCGGCCATCTGGCCGAGGCGGCATGGCATCACCCCGATCTCACCGTGTCCTATGCATTCGTGATCGTGAAGCTGCAGAGCCACGACGCGAAGGGCATCACCGATCGCGATTTCGAGTTGGCGCAGAAGATCGAAGAGGTGGTGCACTGGCAGCCGGCCAAGGCGGGCGGAGCCCTTACCGGCACGCCGGCCGACGACCAGCGCTTCCGCTACATCAAGTACGACTACTGAAGCGACGCGCCATGGATCGACCGGAACGACCGCGCCTCGCCTGGGGTCTCACCGGCTCGGGCCATTACCTGCGCGAATGCCTCGACCTCGCCAACGAGCTCGAGGACGTGGATCTGTTTCTGTCGCGCGCCGGCGAGGAGGTGCTGCACATGTACGGGCATCCGCTCACGGGCCTGCGCGAGGGCTTTCGCATCTTCCGCGACAACACGGCGAGCGCCGCACCGGTGGGTCTTTTCTATCACGGGCACTACCACACGGTGGTGATCGCGCCGGCCACCTCGAACACGGTCGCGAAATGCGTGGCCGGCATCTCGGATTCGCTACCGACCAACATCTTCGCCCAGGCGGGCAAGTGCCGCATTCCCTCCATCGTGTTCGCTTGCGATACGGCACCGCAGATGGAGACCGAGTCGCCGAGCGACTGGGTGACCGTATATCCGCGACCGATCGACCTCGAGAACACGCGCCGCCTCACCGATTTCGATCAGGTGGTAGTGGTCGAGACTTTCGATGCCTTGCAGGCGGCACTGCGCACGCGCCTCGCCGCCGTTGAACGGGAGCTCGGTGCGACCGCACCCGCAAGGCAGCGGAGCGGCCTCGCGACGTGAGTGCGGCGGAGGGCCAGGAGCGCATCCTGTTCCTGACGGGCAGGCTGGCGGAAAAGAGCCTGCGGCGCACCCTCGGTGCCATGGCCGCGCCGCCCTTCGAGTGGGAAGTGCGCGAGCTGGGCTTGAGCGTCGCGGCGTTGATGACTGCCGACATGATCGGCCGGCGCCTTGCCGATGCGCCGGGGTTCGACCGGATCGTCGTGCCGGGCCGCTGCCGCGGCGATCTCGATCCTGTCGCGAGGCAACTGGGCGTGCCCGTGGTGCGCGGCCCCGAGGAGTTGGTGGACCTGCCGAAGTTCTTCGGGCGCGCCGCTGAGGCACGCGACCTGTCGCGGTACGAGGCACGACTGTTCGTCGAGATCATCGATGCACCGCAACTCAGCGTGGAGGTGATCGGCCAGCGCGCGCGGGAGCTTGCCGCGCAGGGGGCGGACGTCATCGATCTCGGTTGCCTGCCCGCCACACCGTTTCCCCACCTCGAGGAGGCGGTGGCACATGTGAAATCGCTCGGGTTCGCCGTCAGTGTCGATTCGCTCGAGACGGATGAATTGCTGCGCGGCGGCAAGGCGGGTGCGGATTTTCTGCTGAGTCTGAAGGAAGACACGCTGTGGATCGCCGACGAAGTGGCTGCCACCCCGATCCTGATCCCGACCGAGGCGGGCGATCTCGCTTCGCTCGAGCGGGCGATGGCGCTGCTCGATCACAAGGGCCGGCGCTATCTCGCCGATCCGATCCTCGACCCGATCCACTTCGGGTTCACCGACTCGATCGCTCGCTACCACGCGTTGCGGGCAGCCCATCCGGACGCCGGCATCATGATGGGCATCGGCAACGTGACCGAACTCACTCACGCCGACACCATGGGCATGAACGCACTGCTGTTCGGCATCGTGTCGGAGCTGCACATCGATGCGGTGCTGGTGGTGCAGGTGAGCGAACACGCGCGATCGGTCGTGCGCGAAGCTGACGCGGCACGCCGCATCATGTTCGCGGCGCGGGAGGAAGGCGCACTACCGAAGGATGTTTCCGGCGTACTGATGGCGCTGCACGAGAAGAAGCCGTTCGTGCACGACGTCGACGAGATCGCCGAGCTGGCGGCGGCGGTGCGCGATCCCAACTTCCGCGTGATGGCCGCACCCGATGGCATGCACGTCTTCAACCGCGACGGTCATCGCGTGGCCACCGATCCGTTCGCGTTCTGGCCCGAACTGGGACTCGAGCACGACGCGGCACACGCTTTCTACCTGGGCGTGGAACTGGCGCGGGCGCAGATCGGCTGGCAACTCGGCAAACGCTATGTGCAGGACGAGGCACTGCGGTGGGGAGCGGCGTTGCCGCCGTCGGCGGAGAGCCTGCTCGAACCGAAGGCGCCTGGTGCGACCCTGGCCCACGGCCGACGCAAGCGCTCGTCATGAGGCCGCTGCGATGATCTGGGAAACAGTGGTGACGACGCGCGCGCCGGACGGTCGAGTGCACATCGCGCCGATGGGCATCCGAATCGAGGGGGGGCGGGTCGTCCTTGCGCCGTTTCGACCGTCCACGACGCTCGACAACGTCCTGGCCACCGGCGTCGCGACCGTCAACATGACCGACGATGTGCGCATCTTCGCGGGCTGCCTCACCGGACGCCACGACTGGCCGACCGTGGCGTGCGAGCGCATCGCCTGCGTGCGCCTGGCCGATCCGCTCGCGCATCGGGAACTGAAGCTCGCACGCGTCGAGGACGACGCCACGCGTCCCCGGCTGCTGTGCGACATCGTGTTCGAACGCACGCACCGCCCTTTCGCCGGTTTCAATCGCGCGCAGGCCGCCGTGGTGGAGGCGGCGATCCTGGTGAGCCGGCTCGAAATGCTGCCGGCGGACAAGATCGACGCCGAGCTCGCCTACCTGACGATTGCCATCGAGAAGACCGCCGGGCCGGCCGAACGCGAGGCCTGGAGTTGGCTGACAGCTCGCATCGCGCAGTTCCGCGGTGGCGGTCGTCAAGAAAAAATCTGACAGTTCTGGCGCGGACCAGCTACCTCGATCCCTCTGGGAGTGGCGTTTTCCGCACTCAGAAATCTTCCCGCCAAAGGGCCATGTCGGGACTTGGATGCGGCGACGCAACATCCTGAATGATTGGACAAATGTTCCTTGTCTCGCGTTGACCCGCTCAGGGCGATGTGCTTAGATCATCGCGTCCCTGCCTGGGAAGTAAATCTGCAGTTGCGTGGCTCCCGAAGTCGGCGAAGCTCATGCGTTTCCGACTTTGCGGTCAACCGCCTTCACGGCGGCATCGGTGGAGCAAGAACCGGGGGCAGTAACGATGTGAAGAGTGGTGACCCGTCGTGCCGGGCCGCCTCGATTTTCATTCGGAAAAATCTCGGGAGGAGTGACGCAATGAAGTGCACCTATAAACAGGTAGTGTTTTCGCTCGCGCTCGCAACGACCCCGCTGGCGGCGTTCGCGAATGCGGACGTCGAGAAGCTGACCGCAGACCCGAAGAACTGGGCGATGCAGGCCGGCGATATGTACAACCAGCGCTACAGCAAGTTGAAGCAGGTCAACGACAGCAACGTCAACAAGTTGCAGGTCGCATGGATGTTCTCGACCGGTGTACTGCGCGGGCATGAAGGTTCGCCCCTGGTGATCGGCGACATGATGTACCTCCATTCGCCGTTCCCCAACAAGGTGTTCGCGATGGACCTGAACACCAACAAGATCGTGTGGAAGTACGAGCCGAAGCAGGATCCGGCCGTCATTCCGCAGATGTGCTGCGACACGGTCAACCGGGGTCTGGCCTATGGCGAAGGCAAGGTGATCCTGCAGCAGGCCGACAGTACCCTGGTCGCCCTGGACGCCAAGACCGGCAAGGTGGTGTGGTCGGTGAAGAACGGCGATCCGAAGCTGGGTGCCGTCAACACCAACGCCCCGCACATCTTCAAGGACAAGGTGATCACCGGCATCAGCGGCGGCGAGTGGGGTGTGCGCGGTTTCGTCGCGGCCTACAACCTCAAGGACGGCAAGATGGCCTGGAAGGGCTACAGCGTCGGTCCGGACGAGGAGATGCTGATCGATCCGAACACCACGACCACGTGGGCCGACGGCAAGGTCACGCCGGTGGGTGCCGATTCCTCGCTGAAGACCTGGAAAGAGGATCAGTGGAAGATCGGCGGCGGCACCACCTGGGGCTGGTACAGCTACGACAAGGCGCTCAACCTGATGTACTACGGCACGGGCAACCCGAGCACGTGGAATCCGGCCCAGCGTCCCGGCGACAACAAGTGGAGCATGACCATCTTCGCGCGTGACGTCGACACCGGCAAGGCGAAGTGGGTCTACCAGATGACGCCGTACGACGAGTGGGATTTCGACGGCATCAACGAGATGATCCTCGCCGACATCAACGTGAAGGGCAAGGCCACCAAGGCGCTGGTGCACTTCGACCGCAACGGCTTCGGCTACACGCTCGACCGTACCAACGGCGCGCTGCTGGTGGCCGAGAAGTACGACCCGAAGGTGAACTGGGCCACGCACGTCGACATGAAGTCCGGTCGGCCGCAAGTGGTCGCGAAGTACAGCACCGCGCAGAACGGTCCCGACGTCAACACCAAGGGCGTGTGTCCTGCAGCCCTCGGCAGCAAGGACCAGCAACCGGCTGCGTACTCGCCCGACACCAAGCTCTTCTACGTCCCGACCAACCACGTGTGCATGGACTACGAGCCGTTCGCGGTCGAGTACACCGCGGGTCAGCCGTATGTGGGTGCGACGCTGTCCATGTACCCGGCGCCCGGCAGCCATGGCGGCATGGGCAACTTCATCGCCTGGGACGCGGGCGCTGGCAAGATCGTCTATTCCATTCCCGAGAAGTTCTCGGTGTGGAGCGGCGCACTCGCCACCGCCGGCAACCTGGTGTTCTACGGAACGCTCGAGGGCTACATCAAGGCGATCCGCAAGAGCGACGGCAAGGAGCTCTGGAAGTTCAAGACGCCGTCCGGGATCATCGGCAACGTCTTCACCTACGAGCACAAGGGCAAGCAGTACGTGGGCGTCTTCTCGGGCATCGGCGGCTGGGCCGGCATCGGCATGGCGGCGGGTCTCGAGAAGGACACCGACGGCCTCGGCGCCGTGGGCGGCTATCGCGAGCTGAATCAGTACACGGATCTGGGCGGTTCGCTCACCGTGTTCGCGATTCCCGGCGGTAACTGACGGTTCGATCCTTCGCGGATCGTCATCGGTAACGGCATCCCGCACGTTGGTGCGGGATGCCTTGTTTTCATCGTACGAAGGAGCTTCGAATGCATCGAGTGATACTCGCGGCGGCACTTGCCTGTGCGTCCGCGGCGGTGGTCCTGGCCGAGGACAAGGCAGGCACCGTGAAGACCGAGCTGTACACCGTCGTCGACGGCTACAAGGTGGATGGCAATACCATGAAGGGCTTTCGCACCTGGCGCGCCGCCGCCTGTGATCGCTGTCACGGCGCGAACCAGGAGGGACTGGTCGGTCCTTCCCTGATCGCCAGCCTGAAAGTCCTCACCAAGGACGAGTTCAAGACCACGGTCGTCGAGGGCCGGCTCGAGAAGGGCATGGTGGCGTTCAAGACCAGCCAGCAGGTCATGGACAATCTCGACAACCTGTACGCGTATCTCAAGGGTCGTTCCGACGGAGCCATCACGCGCACCAAGGTCGAGGAGTTGAAAGAGTGAGCTGCCGCGCCGTGCTGCGCGGCGTCTGCATGGCGATCGCCGGTGCGGCCGCGCTGTCTGGCGCCGGCGCGATGGCCGAAGATGCTCCCGAGCGCAAGGCGTTCCGCGTCTGCAGCGACCCCGCCAACCTGCCGTTCTCGAACCAGGCCGGCGAGGGCTTCGAGAACAAGATCGCGGAGCTGCTTGCCGGCAGGATCGGGCTGCCGCTCGAGTACTACTACTTTCCCCAGCGCATGAACTTCGTGCGCAACACGCTGCGCTTCAAGCTGCCTGACGAGGATTACCGGTGCGACGTCATCATGGGCGTGCCGGTCGGATTCGAGCAGGTCGCCGCCACCCCGGCGTACTTCCGCTCGACCTATGCGCTGGTCTACGCCAAGGGGCGCAAGCTCGATGGCGTGAGTTCCGCAGCGGATCTGCTGGCGCTTGGCGAGAAACTTAAATCGATTCGGATCGGTGTATACGACCGCTCGCCCGGCACAGCGTGGCTGGCGCACCACGGCATCGTCGACTCCGGCGTGCCGTATCGCATGATGAATGCACGGCCCGATTTCTACCCGGGCGAGATCGTCGAGAAGGATGTCGTGGCTGGCGACATCGACGCGGCGATCGTCTGGGGCCCGGTCGCGGGCTACGCGGCGCGCCGGGTCACCGGTGTCGAACTGGTCGTCGTCCCCCTCAAGTCGGAGCCGGGCGTCAAGTTCGACTTCGCCGTCGCCATGGGCGTGCGGTTCGGGGAACCGAACTGGAAGCGCACCATCGAAACCCTCATCGCCGAGAATCAGGCACAGATACTGCAGATATTGCGGGAGTATCGTGTGCCTCTGGTGGATGAGCATGGAAATCCGGTTCCCTGACGTATGGGCATCAACCTTCAGCCCGACACTTCGCACGAGCGGGCCGGCCGGCCCGGCATTGCGGGCGAGTCGTGGTCGCGCGGATGCTCGCTTTCCGGTCGTCCTCGGCAGCCTGCTGCTCGCTTTTTGTGCGCCGGCCCAGGCGGTGGACGCCCTGGAACTGCGGGCGGCGATGCAGAAACTGGCACCCAGCGTGGTGCGCATCGAAGCCGCGCGCGGCGACCAGGGGCGCAACGGCATGGGCAGTGGCGTGGTGTTCGCGCCGGAGCGGGTGGCGACCAACTGCCACGTGGTCCGCAATGCGGCCGAAGTCGCGGTGCTGTCCGGCACGATGCGGTGGGAAGCAACCGCCCGGCAGGCGCACCCCCAGCACGACGTGTGCATCCTGACGGTGCCCGGCCTGTCGCTGCCATCGGTGGATTCGGCACCGTCCGGGTCGGTGCCTCCGGGTGGCCGCGTTCTCGCTCTGGGTTACAGCGGCGGCTTCGGACTGTCGCCGTCGACCGGGGCGGTCCGCGCGGCGCACGCCTTCGACGGCGGCCATGTGCTGCAGACGGATGCCGGTTTCAGCTCCGGCGCCAGCGGCGGTGGGCTCTTCGACGAGGCCGGGCACCTGGTGGGTCTGCTCACGTTCCGGCTGCCGGCGCGTGGTGCGTACTTCTTTACGGTGCCGGTGGAATGGGTGCACGCGGCTGCCGGCGCCGAGGTCACGGCGATCGGTCCGATCGTCGGCGTGGCGTCGTTCTGGGAAGGGCAGCCGAACCTGCTGCCGTACTTCCTGCGGGCTGCGACGCTGGAGGCCGCGGGCAATGCTTCGGGGCTTCTGGAACTGACCGCCCTCTGGCTCGAGGAAGAACCGCAGAACGCCGACGCACGCGCCTTTCGCGAACGCGCGCTGTCGCTGCAACGCTGATCCGGAGGGTCTCATAATGAAGCGGCTGCTCTGCACCGCCTTGATGGCGGCTGCGCTGCCGATTGCGCACGCGAACGATTTCCCGACGGTGGACCGGGTGGAATTCGTCGAAGCATGCATGCGCGACCGCCAGGGAATGCGCCAGGAATTCCTCTACAAGTGCGCGTGCGCCATCGATGCGCTCGCGGCCGAGGTGAAGTACGCTGAATACGTCGAGTTGCTGACGGCCGCCCGCGCGATCACCATTGCCGGCGAACGCGGTGCCGTGGTGCGCGAGGCCGCCGATGCGCAGGCCATGGCGAAACGTTTTCGTTCGCTCGAGGACAAAGCCAAGAAGCAGTGCTTTCTGGACTAGGATCTGACCGACCGCGGTGGGGCAGCGCCCAGCGCAGCTGGGGCGCACAGCCCTGCGGTGTATCTTGGGCGGTGGGTGAGCGTCGGCGTTCGGTCGACGCGGCAGCCGCCGCGAGTGGCGGCGTCGCTACGGAGGAGGCAATCCCATGAAACACGCCGCCACGCTGGTGCTTCTTTCGATGGGCTTCTCGCTAGGTGCCGCGAATGTGCGGGCCGAGGATGCCGCCGGCACCGATATCTGGACACTGGTCCGCACCAGCCTGTTCGCGGATCGTCCCATCCAGGAACCGGCCGATGACGTTGTGCGCCTGCGGATACCTTCGCGCGCCGCGGATGCTGCCGTGGTTCCCCTTGCCGTGAGTGTCGGCGGCCCGCAATCGGACGATCGCTACGTGCGGGCGTTGTACGTCGTGATCGATCGCAACCCCTCTCCGGTCGCGGCCATATTCCGCTTCACGCCGCTGAGCGGGCGCGCCGACATCGAAACGCGGGTGCGAATCGAGGACTACACCCACGTGCGTGCCATCGCCGAAATGAACACCGGCGAGCTGTACGCCGCGACGAAATACGTGAAGGCTGCGGGCGGATGCTCGGCGCCGGCCGCGAAGTCGGACGGCACGACCGGGCTCGGCCGCATGCGGCTGGTGCTGGAGGATGCCGCCGCTTCAGGCGGGCCGGCTACGGCGCGCCTGTCGGTGATGCATCCGAACCATTCCGGTCTGGCCATGGATCAGTTCACGCGTCACTACACGCCTGCCTATTTCGTGCGCTCCATCGCAGTGAGCTTTCGCGGCGAACCGGTCATGACGGCCGACGTGGATTTCTCCATCAGCGAGAATCCGAGCGTGCGCTTTCATTTCGTCGCGAGCGAAGCGGGCGAGTTGAAGGCGCAGGTGGTGGATACGAAGGACCTCACGTTCGAGACGGTGCTCGATGTGAATCCGGCGGGGGTGAGCAAGGCTGCGGCGGAGGTCGGGCGGTAGGTTTCCGCAGGCCCCCATCCCAGCCTTCCCCCAGCAAAGCTGGGGGAAGGAGCAGTACACCCCTACCCCCGCGAACGCGGGGGTAGGTCGGGATGGGGGCCAGCCGTCCTAAACCGCGATCGGTCGCGTGATATCGACCGTCCCCAGCGCCGCCGCCAGCAACCTCTCGAGCTGCTCCCCCGTGCCCGGAGGCAATCCCCCGCCCGGATGTCGCACGGTGGCCGTGGACAACAACCCACGCCGCCGCAATATCTCCTTGCGCACCGCCACACCGGGCTGCTGCTCGAACACGATGAGCGGCAGGAAGCGCGTGTAGAGGGCACGCACACGATCCCAGTCGCTGCCTCGAGCGGCACGCACCATCGCGCTCAACACTTCGGGAAATGCAAAGCCGGTGTTGAAGCCGTCGCTGCCGGCTTCGAGATCGAACAATCCATAGAGCGCCCCCAGCCCCGTGAGTATGCGTACCTTGCGCTCGGTCATGCCGGCCCGCAACGCCCGCAGCTTTGGTGGTGTCGGCACCGCCTCCTCCTTGATCGCGATCACGCGCTCGACCTCACGGATGATCTTCAGCATCAGCGGCACCGGCATGTGCACACCGGTGGAAGCGGGGTGGTCCTGCAGCACGATCGGCAGCCGTGCGCGCTCGCCGATGCGGCGGAAGTACTCGAACACGCGTTCATCGCTGGGCACCGGTTCCGCGGATGGTGTGATCATCACCGCGGATGCGCCGAGGTCCGCCGCCATGGCGACCAGATCGATGGTGGCCTGCGTGCCGGGATGGCTGGCGCCGACGATCACCGGTGAGCGTCCCTGCGCCGCGGCCACGGCGGTGCGGATCGCGTTCTCGCGATCGCGATCGGAAAGACGATTCGATTCGCCCAGCACGCCGAGCACGGTGACCCCGTCGGTACCGGCATCCACCATGAAGCGCACCAGGCGGTCGAGGGATTCGGGGTCGAGCGATTCATCCTCGCGAAACGGGGTGGCGAGGATCGGGATGACGCCTTGCGGTTCGAGGGACGTGGCCACCATGGGCGCTCCGGGTTTGGCGAGGCACGAATTCTCGCGATGCAGTCGCCCGCTGTAAACGCTCGTCTACAATGCCGGGTACAACAACAACCGGTTGCAGGGGAGGAACAGCATGGACATGCCCATCAATGCTTTCAAGCGTGGGCTCAAGGAAGGCCGCAAACAGGCTGGCTGCTGGCTGAGCCTCGCGAGCCACACGGCGGCGGAGATCTGCGCGGGTGCCGGCTTCGACTGGGTACTCGTCGACATGGAGCATGCGCCGGCCGATCTCGAGAACGTGCACCACCAGCTGCAGGCGGTGGCGCCGTATCCGGTCTCCGCCATGGTGCGGCCGCCCTGGAACGATCCTGTGGTCATCAAGCGCCTGCTCGACGTCGGTGTGCAGACCCTCCTGCTGCCCTACGTGCAGAACGCCGACGAAGCCCGCAGAGCCGTGGCCGCGATCCGCTATGCGCCCCATGGTTTCCGCGGTGTCTCCACCAGTTCCCGCGCCAACCGCTACGGCCGCGTGAAGGATTATTTCACCCGGGTACACGACGAGCTCTGCCTGATCGTGCAGATCGAGTCGCCCGCGGCGGTAGAGCAGATCGAAGCGATCGCCGCGATCGACGGCATCGACGGCTTGTTCATCGGTCCGCAGGATCTCGCTGCCGGATTCGGGCATCTCAACAATCCGGGACATCCGCAGGTGCAGGCGGCCATTGCCGACGCCATCACCCGGATGAAGAAGGCCGGCAAGGGTGCGGGCATCCTCGCGTTCGCCGAGCCCGACGCGAAGCGCTGGTTCGATCACGGCGCGGACTTCGTCGCCGTGACGTCCGATCAGTTCCTGCTGGCGAAGGAGTCGAGTGCGGTGGCCGCGCGGTTCAGGTCGTAGGGCTCAGAAACCGATCCCGATCCCGAAGCGGAACACCCACGGGCTGGAGTAGGGCGAGGGCGACTGGCTCTCATAGCTGAAGTTGTAGAGCGCGGCGGCGTAGACGCTCGCGTTGCTGCCGATCGGCTGCGAGATTCCGCCGCCACCGAAGAAACTGGTGGCGTTGGTGCGGTTGGTGCTGAGATCGGCGCGGACGTACTCGTAGCTCAGTTGCTCGACTTCGCCGTGGACGAAGAACGGACCCACCACGGTGTAGCGCGCGAACAAGTTGGCGCCGTAGTCGTTAGTGGTAAGGTCGCGGCCGAAGCGCTCGTCGCTGGTGTGGCGATAGATCAGGCCCGCGCCCACCGCGAGGCGTTCGTCGACCCGATAGCCCACGAAGGGCGAGATGTTGATGTAGGTGACGTCGCCGAACCCGACCCCGACGCCGCCGCCGAAGAAGATCCTGCCGGTGCTCGAACCGATGGATGCCTGGCTCCACGCGGGTGCGGACAGGGCGGCGAGGATGAGGAAGACGGCGGCAGCCGGCCGCGTGGATCGGGACATGTCGGGCTCCGGAAGGTGTTGATATCGGCGCGCTGATTATGGCCGCGTTGACCGCTCCGGGCGACCGTCCCGTTCGTGCGACGCAGAGGCGTGCAGGACATCGGAACGCACAGTGATGGTGCGGCGCGGAAAACACGCACCGGTGGCGGGCACCGGTTGACAATGTGTCGCCGTGGAACGAAATTGCGGGCGTCGGCGGTGCAATGCGCGTCGATTCGTTGCGGAACGCATCGGGATCAGGCGAATCCCCGGGCGGTCCGACCTTCGCACAATACGGGAGACCAGCCATGAAGCGGACCCTGACGTCTGTCGCTTTCGCCGCCGCCTGCCTCGCAGCAGCGCCGGTCGTCCTGGCGGACGAGCTGAAGGACCTGCCGGCGAGCGCGAAGCCGCTCGGGGGCGAGCAGCACAACCTCGCGACCCTGTCGAAGCCCTATCCGAAGCGCGTGTACGTGCTGGAACCGATCTTCCCGGTCTTCGTCGCCGGCAAGATCTGGGTCATCAACGGCGAGAAGCAGGACATCGAGGCCGTGATGAGCGCGGGTTATGCACCGAACTTCGCCATCGCCCCCGATCATTCCCAGCTCTACGTCTTCGACACGTACTGGTCGAAGGGCTTCCGCGGTACCCGCTCGGACATGGCGACATTCTATGACCCGCTCAACCTCACGATCGGCGCGGATGTCGATCTGCCCAAGGGGCGGTTCCTGGTGGTGCCGAAGAAGCAGAATGCCGAGGTGACGCCCGACGGGCGCTACCTGCTCTCCTACAACCTTGCTCCGGCAACGACGGTGAGCGTGGTCGACACCAAGGAGCGCAAGTACAAGGGCGACGTCGAGATTCCCGGCTGCGGGCTCATCTTCCCGTCCGCCGGCAACCGCTTCTCGTCGGTCTGCTCGGACGGTACGCTCGCCACGGCCACCTTCGACGCGAACATCAAGGCGACGATCACGCGCAGCAGCAAGTTCTTCGATCCCGACGGCGATCCGGTGCTGGAGCACGTCGGCATCGACAAGAAGAAGGGCATGGTCTATTTCGTCAGCTACGAGGGCAACATCTTCCCGGTCGATATATCCAAGGAGAAGCCGGCATTCCAGCCCAAGTGGTCGCTGCTGACCGACGAGGACAAGGCCGAGAGCTGGTATCCCGGCGGCTGGCAGCTGATCGCGCTGCACCGGGCGACGCAGAAGCTGTACGTGCTGATGCACAAGGGGCCGAAATGGACCCACAAGCAGGCCGGCGAGGAAGTGTGGGTGTTCGATGCCAAGACCAAGAAGCGCATCGACCGCATCAAGTTGAAGGAACACGCCATCTCCATCACCGTGTCGCAGGATGCGGAGCCGTACCTGTTCACCCAGACCGAGAAGCCGAGCCTGATCACGTACAACCTGAAGGACGGTTCCGAGGTCGGAGAGGTGGAGTTCGGCATTTCCCCCTACCTGCTCTACGTGGACGGCGACTGAGGTGAACGTTCCCCCCGATAGGCCTTTCGGCCTCTCCCCCCAGGGGGCCAGCCCTCTTGGGGCGGCCCGGCGAGGGCTGAGCCTCGAAGAGATGCGCCCGTGACACTCGATCCGATCCTCGGCCTCACCGCCGCACTGACGCTCGCGCTCGTCTTCGGGCTGGGTGCGGTGAGCAAGTTCGCCGCGTGGGCCGAGCTGGAAGGGGTCGTCGCGAATTTCCGGGTGCTGCCGCGGGCGCTGGTGCCCTTGGTCGCCCGCTTGCTGCCGCCGGTGGAAGTGCTGCTCGCCATCGGCGTGTTGATCCCGGCGACCCGTGCTGCCGCGGCGCTGGGCATGGCCGTGCTGCTGGTGGTCTTCGCGGCGGCCATCGCACTCAACGTCGCGCGCGGACGCACCGGCATCGATTGCGGGTGCTTCCGCTCGTCGCTCAAGCAGAACCTGTCGTGGTGGCTGGTGCTGCGCAACGGCTTGCTGCTGGGGCTCGCCCTCGCCTGTGTTGCCACCCCCGGACCCCGCGAACTCGGCTGGGCCGACAACTTCATCGTCGTGATGGCGGCGCTCACGCTGTTCATCGCCTATCTGTCGGTGGGCTACGTCACGCTGAGGGTGCTGCCCACCTTCGAAGACAACTATCAGCGCTCGCTCTCCGGGCGAGGTTAGGAATACGCCATGTCCTACGAAGTGCTGCTCTACTCGAACATCCTGCTGTGGGTCGTGGTGCTCGCCCTTGGTGCCGTGATATTCGGCATGGTGCGCCAAGTGGGCATCCTGCACGAGCGCGTGGCGCCCATGGGCGCGATGATGAACGACCACGGTCCGGAAGTCGGCGAGATGGCGCCCGACATGAAGGTGGCCGGCATCGACGGCAACCTGATCCGCATCGGCGGGGCCGCTGCGGACCGGAAGGGGCGCCTCCTGCTGTTCGTGTCGCCGACGTGCCCGATCTGCAAGAAGCTACTGCCGATCGCGAAGTCGTTCGCCTCCGGCGAGAAGCTTGCCGTCGTGCTGGTGGGCGATGGCGACCTGGCCGAGCAGCGGCAGATGATCGCTCAGCACAAGCTCGAGGGCATCGACTACGTGAATTCGCCACAGGTCGGCATGACGTTCCAGGTGGGCAAGCTGCCCTATGCGATCCTGATCGACGAAGACGGTGTCATCCGCGCCAAGGGGCTCGTCAACAGTCGCGAGCACCTCGAAAGCCTCGCCATCGCGCGCGAGACCGGCTACGGCACCATCCAGGCCTATCTCAAGGCGCAGGGTTACGTGAAGGACGATGCGGCGGCGCATCGGGAAGCGGCGTGAACGGGTTGGGGTTCGGATTGACTATCATCGAAACGGCGTTGGACTAGAGGAGAAGCGGTCATGGCCAAGGGACTCCAGTTCATGGACAGGTTCTTCGAACGAATGAGCCGGCGCACGGCGCAGCAGGTGTCGCGGCGGCACTTCGTGTCGGGATTGGGTGCCGCGATGGTCGGCGCGACGTTCCTGCCCGTGCTCCCGGTGAGCCGCAAGGCGCAGGCGGCCGAGGATCCGGCGGCTGCCTGGGCCAAACAGGTCGAGGCGCAGACGAAGGATCCACGCGCCTGCAACTATTGGCGCTACTGCTCGAGCGACGGTTACCTGTGCTCGTGCTGCGGCGGCGGTCCGGCCACGTGCCCGCCGGGTTCCGTGCCTTCGCCCACGTCGTGGGTCGGCAGTTGCCTGAACCCCGACGACGGTAAGACCTATCTCATCGCCTACCGCGATTGCTGCGGCAAGGATTCGTGCCCCAAGTGTGCCTGCCTCGGTTCCGCCGGCGAGAAACCCGCGTACATTCCGCAGCTCAACAACGACATCATCTGGTGCTTCGGCGCGAGCTCGATGATCTATCACTGCTCGAGTGCGGCCATCGTCGGCCAGATCTGAGCGCAAAGCGGAGTCGTCGTGAAGGGGAGGATGGCCAGCTTCGCGCTGGCCATTGCGTTCGTGCCGACGAGCGCGTTGGCGCAGACACCGACCGTCTCGCCCGAGTCGGTGCCCGACGTGCTCGTGCGCGAGCGCGGCACATGGTTGCCCAAGGTGGCGCCGGTGGAAGAGGACTATTCCCGCAACTGCCAGGGTTGCCACGGGCACGAAGGGCATTCGGTACAGGAGGTGCCGCGCCTGCAGGGGCGGGCCGGCTGGTTCACCCATACCAGCGCAGGTCGGGCGTACCTGGTGCAGGTGCCCAACGTACTGCAATCGTCGCTGCCCGACGAGCGGCTCGCCGCGATGCTGAACTGGCTGCTGACCCAGTTCAGCGGCGAGCAGCTGAAGCCCGGCTTCGAGCCTTACACCGCGGCTGAGGTCCATGCGTTGCGCGCGCAGCGCATCGAAAGCGTCATTGCACGGCGGCGCGAAGTGGTCGATGGTCTGGTCCGCGCCGGGGTCATCCCCGACGCCGCCGCGCTCGCGTTCAGTCTCGAACCGGGTCGATATTGATCTCGCGTCGGCGCTTTCTTCAGGCCTCGGGTGGCCTGGTGCTGCCGTTCGCCGACGTCGGGCTGCGTGCGGCGTTCGGTTCGCAACCGGAGTTGCCGGCCGTGCCGGAGCTGGCGTTCGATCGCAGCGAACCGGGGCTCGCGCGCGGCAGGCTGGTCGCGGCACCGGCGCGTGCGACGATCAACGGCCAGGTGGTGAACGCGCTCACCTACAACGGCAGTTTTCCGGGACCGCTACTCAGGGTGCGGGAGGGCGAGACGGTGCAGTTGCGCTTCGAGAATCGCACCGATGCCGACAGCAACCTGCATTTCCACGGGCTGTCGCTGCCGCCCGGCGGCCGTGCGGACAACGTCTGGCTCCATCTGCCGCCGGGTGTTGCATTCGACTACGAGTTCGTCGTGCCGCACGGTAACGCGGGCCTGCACTGGTACCACCCGCATATCCACGGCAAGACGGCGCGGCCGATGTTTCGCGGCCTGGCGGGGCCGATCCTGGTCGAAGGCGACTACGCGTTCGAACGGGAACTCGATTGCGACGACCGGGTGCTGGTGCTGAAGGACATCACGTTCGACGGCGACGGGATCGAGGAGCACTCGCGCAACGAATGGGCGGTGGGCAAGGAAGGCAAGCTGCTGCTCGTGAACGGCGTGGAGCGCCCCGTCATCCGGGCGCGCAAGTCGCTGGTGCGGTTGCGCCTCCTCAATGCCTCGAACGCGCGCTATTGGCGTCTCAGGCGATCCGACGAACGGCCGCTGGTGGTGATCGCACACGACGGACGCTATCTCGATCATCCGCGGGAATCCGCGGATATCTTCCTCGTGCCCGGTGCTCGCGCCGAGGTACTGGTGGTGCTCGACGATGCCGCGCCCGTGGAACTCTGGTATTTCCCCACGCCGCGCCGCGGCATGGCGTTCACCGAACCGCAGCCGCTCGTGACGATCGAGCCGCCGGGCGTTCTCACGAAGGCGTCGTGGCCCGATGCGCTGGTGCCGCACACGCCGTTCCGAGAAAGCGAGGCCGAGATCGAACGCGAGATCATCCTGTCGCTCTTCAACATCTGTTCGCGCTTTCTCGACGAGAGCCAGGTCAACATCCGCACGCACCGCGACGCGAAGGAGATCTGGCGCGTGCGCAACGTGGACATCATGGACCATCCGTTCCACCTGCATACGTGGCACTACGAGGTGCTCGACGTGAACGGCACCGCACCGGCCTATCGTGCCCAGCGCGACATGTTCAACATCCGCGAAGGCGACACGGTGCGCATCGGCATCCACTTCACCGAGCACACCGGACGTACCCTCTATCACTGCCATTTTGCCGAGCACGCGGACCGCGGCATGATGGCCATCCTGCAAGTCGACTGACTTTCCTTCGAAGGAGCTGCCATGAATCGGACCCTCGTACTTATCGCTCTCGCCCTGTGTGCCACCGGCGCGCAGGCGGGTGACCCCGAAGCGGGCAAGGCCAAGTCCGCGCCCTGTTCGATCTGTCATGGGGCCGACGGCAAGGCCCAGATTCCCATGTATCCGAAGCTGGCGGGTCAGAACGAGCCCTACCTGGTGAGTGCGCTCAAGGCGTACAAGAACGGCGATCGCAAAGGGGCGATGGCCGGCATGATGACGCCGAACGTGGCGAATCTCTCCGACGCCGATATCGAGGATCTCGCGGCGTTCTACCACAGCCTGCAGCCGTGATTGCGCCGGCCGGAGCGCGTCGCGCTGCGGCCGATTTCAGTGTCACCAGCTCGGTTCGCGGTCCGGTGTGGCGCCGATCTTGTGGATCGACAGATCCGCCCCTTCGAATTCCTGTTCGGCATCGAGCCGCAGCCCCACCAGGCGCTTCAGGAACTGGTAGATGATGAAGCCGCCGACCACCGCGATGCCGATGCCCAGCGCAGTTCCGATGAGCTGCGCACCGAGGGTCACGCCACCCATGCCTCCGAGCGCCTTGGCGCCGAAGATGCCGCATGCGATGCCGCCCCATGCACCGCACAGGCCGTGCAGCGGCCACACCCCCAGCACGTCGTCGATCTTCCAGCGATTCTGGATGAGCGGAAACATGAACACGAAGAGCCATCCGGCCACGCCGCCCACCACGAGAGAACCGACCGGGTGCATCACGTCGGAGCCTGCACAGACCGCGACCAGCCCGGCGAGCGGTCCGTTGTGCACGAAGCCCGGGTCGTTCTTGCCGAAGAAGGTCGCGGCGAGCGTGCCGCCGACCATCGCCATCAGCGAGTTCATCGCGACCAGCCCGCTCATCTTGTCGAGAGTCTGCGCGCTCATCACGTTGAAGCCGAACCAGCCCACCGTGAGGATCCACGCCCCGAGCGCGAGGAACGGAATGCTCGAGGGCGGATGCGACGAGACCCCGCCATCCTTCGAATAGCGGCCGCGGCGCGGACCGAGGTGGACGACGGCCATCAGACCCAGCCAGCCCCCCACGGCATGCACGACGATCGAGCCCGCGAAGTCGTGGAAGGTCGCCCCCGTGGCTTCCAGGATCTTGTCCTGGATGCCGAAAGCGCCGTTCCAGGCGATGCCTTCGAAGAACGGATAGACGAATCCGACCACCAGGAACGTCGCGGCGAGTTGCGGGTTGAAGCGCGCGCGCTCGGCGATGCCGCCCGAGATGATCGCCGGGATCGCGGCTGCGAAGGTGAGGAGGAAGAAGAACTTCACCAGCTCGAAGCCGTTCTTCTCGGCCAGCACTTCGGCGCCCGACATGAAATGCACGCCGTAGGCGATGCCGTAGCCGATGAAGAAATACGCGATCGTGGACACCGAAAAATCCACCAGGATCTTCACCAGCGCATTGACCTGATTCTTCTGCCGCACCGTGCCGAGCTCGAGAAACGCGAAGCCCGAGTGCATCGCCAACACCATGATCGCGCCGAGCATGACGAACAGTGCGTCGGAACCGTGTCTGATGTCTTCCATGATGCCTCCGTGATTTTG
This sequence comes from Betaproteobacteria bacterium Ga0077523, assembly GCA_001464695.1. Lineage (GTDB taxonomy): Bacteria > Pseudomonadota > Gammaproteobacteria > Burkholderiales. The sequence goes on from LNDQ01000104.1 coordinate 54,676, forward strand.
TCGTTAGCTGCGGCGCGCAGTATGCCGCTAAATGCGCGAGGCGTGAGGTGAAGGTCGGGGCGCGCGACGTGGGGCGTTAGAAGTGAGCGGTGCGGCGCGCGACTATGCCAACCGGAGGCACTCCTTCCCCCGCGCATGCGGGGAACGCTGGGATGGGGGCCTCCGTGCCACTTCACGCCCGATCCCCCAAACCCAATCCCTTCAAGATTCTCTCCGCCAGCACCTCCGGCATATCCGCGACGTCGACGGTGAGCGCCGCATCCGGCGGCTCAAGGGTGTCGAACTGTGAAGCCAGCAGCGTTGCGGGCATGTAGTGCCCCTTGCGGGCAGCGAGCCGCGCACCGATCAGTTCGAACGTACCCACGAGGTGCACCCACCGTATGTCGTCGACACCGGCCGCGATCCGGTCGCGGTAGCGTTGCCGGAGGGCGGAGCACGCGAGGATCGCCGGGCCGTCTTCGCGCAGCAATCCGTTGAGACGGTCGAGCCATGGCCAGCGATCGTCGTCGGTGAGCGGCTGGCCGCTGCGCATCTTCTCCACGTTAGCCGGCGAATGGAAATCGTCGGCATCAAGGAAGCGCCAGCCAAGCCGCTCGGCCAACAGCAGGCCCACGGTGGTCTTGCCGCAACCGGCCACGCCCATCAGGACGATGGCGCTCATTGCTTCACCGCATGGCCGCCGAAGCCGGCGCGCATCAGCGCGAGCAGCTTCGAGGCGAAGTCGTCCTTGCCCTGGCTCGCGAAGCGCGCCATGAGTGCCAAGCTCATCACGGGCGTGGGCACGCCCAGTTCGATCGCTTCGAGCGCGGTCCAGCGGCCCTCGCCGGAATCGGCCACGAAGGGTTTGACCGCATCGACGGACGTCTCGTCACGCAGGAAATCCGCGGTGAGATCGAGCAACCACGAGCGCACCACGCTGCCGTGCCGCCACATCTCCGCGATCGCACCGAGATCCAGATCGAATTCGCGCTTCGCTTCCATCAAGGCGAGGCCCTCGGCCAGCGCCTGCATCATGCCGTACTCGATGCCGTTGTGGACCATCTTCACGAAGTGGCCGCTGCCGGCCGGGCCGCAATGCAGCCAGCCGGTATCGGGCGTCGGTGCCAGGGCACGGATCACCGGCTCGACGATGTGTGCGGCATCCGGCGTGCCGCCGAACATGAGCGCGTAGCCGTTCGCGAGGCCCCACACGCCGCCTGAGACGCCGGCATCGACGAAGTGGATGCCGCGTTCGGACAGCACCTGCGCCCGGCGCTTCGAATCGCGGTAGTTGGCGTTGCCGCCATCGACGATGACGTCGCCCTTCGCCAGCAGTCCGGCGACGGCGGTGACGGTCTGCTCGGTGATGTCGCCTGCCGGCAGCATGATCCACACGATGCGCGGTGCGGTGAGTTTTGCGATCGCGTCCTCGAGACTGGTCGCAGCGGTGGTGCGTGCCTCGTCCGCGAGGCCGGCGCGGGCCTCGGCGTTCGCATCGTACGCGACCACTTCGACGCCGGCGCGTGCCAGGCGCCGCGCCATGTTGGCGCCCATGCGCCCCAATCCGATCATGCCGAGCTGCATCGCTTCTCCTCACCGGTCCATTAGTCGACCGCTCCGTATAATGCCGCGCATTCGATCGACCGGGCAGGGGTGTGCGATGCCGAAAGTGAAGTTCGGGAGTCTCGCCGAGCTGAAAGCTCTGGTGGGCAAGGAAGTGGTCGTGAGCGACTGGGTGGAGGTCACGCAGGAGCGCGTCGATCGTTTCGCGCAGGCCACCGACGATTTCCAGTGGATCCACGTGGACGTGGAGCGGGCGAAGCGCGACTCACCGTTCGGTGCGCCGATCGCCCATGGGTTTCTCACGCTGTCGCTGCTCTCGAAGTTCCTGAACGAGTCGGTGGACTTCGGTCCGTCAAGGATGGGTGTGAATTACGGCGGCAATCGGGTGCGATTCACTGATCCGGTGGCCGTGGGCAGCAAACTCCGGGCTCGACTGGTGTTGGGCAAGCTGGAGGACATTCCGGGCGGAGTGCAGATCCAGTGGAACGTGACGATGGAGCGTGAGGGCAGCGACAAGCCTTGCCTCGTTGCCGAGTGGCTTACGCGTAGGTACGACTGACTGTACAGAAGGGCGATCAACGCGGCGGACACGGCGGACGCGGCGGAAACCCGAAGGGCTTTGCTCTGCTTTGCGGGTTCCCGCCGCGTCCGCCGCGTTCGGCGCTGTTCGGTAGTGCCTAAGCCGCTGCCGGCATCTCGGAATCGAGCCGCTCCGCTGCAAACACGTACGCATCCATCCCGATGACCCCATAGGTCACGGCAGAATGCACACGCTCGTGCCGCTGCCCACCGGCAGCGGCGCCGTAGGCCACGAACAGCGGCAGGAAGTGATCCTCGCTCGGATGCGCGCGCGCGGCATGCGGTGCGCGGTTGCGGTAGTCGACCACGGCTTCGGTATCGCCGGCCGCAAGACGATCGGCGAGCCAGTCGCGGAACTCGGTCACATACGGTGCGACCGATTCGTTCTCGCGCGACATGCGGAATTCGCGCAGGTTATGGGTGACGCCACCGGACCCCAGGATCAGCACGCCTTCGTCAGCTAGCGGCGCAAGCGCCTGACCTACCGCGAAGTGATGCGCGGCCCCCAGAGGCGTCTGGATCGACAGCTGTACGATGGGTATGTCCGCCTTCGGCCACATGTGCAACAGTGGCACCCACGCGCCGTGGTCGAGGCCTTGGCCGGCATCGACCACCACGGGAAGCTTTGCCTGACCCAGCAGAGTGGCCACGCGTTCCGCTAGCCAGGGCGCGCCCGCGGCCGGATACCGCAGCCGATAGAGCGGTTCGGGAAACCCGTAGAAGTCGTGGATGGTTTCCGGGTTGGTGGCCGCGCTCACCGCCGGAGCCGCGGTTTCCCAATGGGCGGAGACGGCCAGGATCGCTTTCGGGCGAGGCAGCCGGGCAGCCAGCGAAGCGATGGCGGCACCGGTGCTGCCGGGATCGAGCGCGAAGGTGGGTGCGCCGTGCGACACGAAGAGGGTGGGTAGGGCGGCCATGTGCAGCTCCGATACAAGAGATCTCATGACACACTGTATGGGCTAAGGATCGACGAATAAAGGGCAACCCACGCGAGGATTCGGCAGGCACATGGCAAGAAGCGACTTCAAGCTCGCGCACCCGATGCGCGTGCGCTGGGCGGAAGTGGACCGGCAGGGCATCGTGTTCAACGGCCACTACCTCATGTATTTCGACTGCGGCATCACCGAGTACTGGCGCGCGATCGGCACGCCGTACCCGGAAGGTCTGACGGAGCACGGCAGCGACCTCTACGTGGTCAAGGCCACGGTCGAGTACCACGCTTCGGCCGGTTACGACGACGAGATCGAGGTCTGCGTGCGCGTGGCGGCCATCGGTCGCTCCAGCGTGCGGTTCGCGATCGAGATCCACCGCGGGCAGGACCACTTGGTCAGCGGCGAAGTGGTGTACGTGAATGCGGACCCGGCGACCCGGAAGTCGGCGTCGGTCCCGGATTTCCTGCGCGATGCCATCGCACGCTTCGAGGGCCATGCACCGGTTGGGTGAATGCGGGTGCCGGTGGCATACTCCGAGGTTCTCCGCAGCCCGCTCGAGGACCCACCGACACCATGCAGATCAAGGACCGACTCTACATCGGCGGGCAGTGGGTTGCGCCTGCATCGACCGACACCCTGACAGTCGTGTCGCCGTCCACCGAGGCGGCCATCGCGACCATCCCGGCCGGTACGCGCGAGGACGCGGATCGTGCCGTGCGCGCCGCCCGGGGCGCGTTCGAAGCCTGGAGCACGACGCCGCCTGCGCAACGCGCTGACTTCCTGCGCCGGATCCATGAAGGGCTCAAGGCGCGGCAGGACGAGATCGCCCGCGACATCGCCACCGAGGTGGGTATGCCGCTCAAGATGGCGTCCCGCATCCAGGCCAACCTGCCGATCCTCTCGTTCGGCCTGTACGCGAAGCTGGCTGGCGAATACGCCTTCGAGGAGCAGGTCGGCAACTCGCTGGTGATGCGCGAACCGGTGGGCGTCGTGGCGGCAATCACGCCTTGGAACTACCCGCTGCACCAGATCGCGGCGAAGGTGGCCGCGGCTCTGGCCGCCGGCTGCACCGTAGTGCTGAAGCCCTCGGAGGTGGCACCGCTCAACGCCTTCATCCTGGCCGAGATCGTGGACCAGGCCGGCGTACCGGCGGGCGTGTTCAACCTGGTTACCGGCCTCGGGCCCGTGGTGGGTGAAGCCCTGGCGGGACATCCCGAAGTGGACATGGTGTCCTTCACCGGTTCGACCCGGGCCGGCAAGCGCGTGGCGGAACTCGGCGGCGCCTTGGTCAAGCGCGTGTCGCTCGAACTGGGCGGCAAATCCGCGTCGGTGGTGCTGGACGACGCCGACCTCGCGACGGCCGTGAAGGCGACGCTCAACTCCTGCTTCCTCAATTCCGGCCAGACCTGCAACGCGCTGACCCGGCTGCTGGTGCCGCGCACTCGCTACGCCGAAGCGGCAACCCTCGCGGCCGAAGGTTCCAAGGCCTTCACGCCGGGCGACCCGCTGACCGATGCCGGCCGGATCGGCCCGCTGGTCACCTCGGCGCAGCGCGAGCGCGTGCGCGGCTTCATCCGCAAGGGCGTGGAGGAGGGGGCGGCGCTGCTGGCCGGTGGAGCCGAGCCGCCCGCCGGGCTGGCACAGGGCTGGTACATGCAGCCCACCGTGTTCGGCAACGTCAAGGCCGAAATGACCATCGCCCAGGAAGAGATCTTCGGGCCGGTACTCTCGATCATTCCCTACGACACGGAAGCCGAGGCGATCCGGATCGCCAACGGTACGGTCTACGGTCTCGCGGCGGCGGTGTGGTCCGGAGACGAAGCCCGTGCACAAGCGGTGGCGAAACGCATGCGCGCCGGCCAGGTGGAAGTGAACGGCGGCGCGTTCAACATCCAGGCCCCCTTTGGCGGCTTCAAGCAGTCCGGCCGCGGGCGCGAACTCGGCAAGTACGGGCTCGAGGAGTTCCTCGAGTTCCGTTCCCTGCAATTGAAGCCGGCGGCCTGAGCGCGCGTCGGCAGGCATTCACGATACCAACGACAACGGAGGAGGGGCGACGATGGACTTCGATTTCACACCGAAGGTGAAGGAACTGCAGGGACGCGTCTCGGCGTTCATGGACGAGCACGTGTATCCCGTCGAGAACCGGTTCCACGAAGAGATCGAAGCCAATCGCGCCAAGGGCAACGCCTGGATACCGACCCGCATCGTCGAGGATCTCAAGGTCAAGGCGCACGCGGCCGGCCTGTGGAACCTGTGGCGGCCGAAGGATCATGGCGGCGCGCTGACCAACCTCGAGTACGCCCCGCTGTGCGAGATCATGGGCCGGATCTCGTGGGCGCCGGAGATCTTCAACTGCTCGGCGCCGGACACCGGCAACATGGAAGTGCTGCTCCGCTACGGCACCCCGGCGCAGCAGAAACAATGGCTCGAGCCGCTGCTCGCCGGCCAGATCCGCTCGGCGTTCCTGATGACCGAGCCGGCCGTGGCGTCCTCGGACGCGACCAACATCGAGTGCCGCATCGAGAAGAAGGGTGACGAATACGTCATCAACGGCCGCAAGTGGTGGTCTTCCGGCGCCGGCGACCCGCGCTGCAAGATCTTCATCCTGATGGGCAAGACCGACCCGGACAACGCCAATCGCCACCTGCAGCAATCGATGGTGCTGGTGCCGGCGGACGCCAAGGGCGTCAAGGTGCTGCGTGCGCTGACCGTGTTCGGCTTCGACGACGCCCCGCACGGGCACATGGAAGTGGATCTGGTCGACGTCCGGGTGCCGGCGAGCAACATCCTGCTCGGCGAAGGGCGCGGCTTTGAGATCGCCCAGGGCCGTCTCGGGCCGGGGCGGATCCATCACTGCATGCGCATTCTCGGTCAGGCCGAACGCGCCCTGGAGCTGACGTGCAAGCGCCTGCAGGCGCGCGTCGCCTTCGGCAAGCCGGTGGCCGAACAGAGCGTGTGGCACGAGCGCATTGCCGAATCGCGCATCATGATCGAGCAGGCACGTCTGCTCACGCTGAAGGCGGCTTTCATGATGGATACGGTGGGCAACAAGGCGGCCAAGGCCGAGATCGCCATGATCAAGGTGCTGGCGCCCAACGTCGCGCAACAGGTGATCGACTGGGCGATCCAGGCGCACGGCGGCGGCGGCGTATCGCAGGAGTTCGCGGTGGCGCAGATGTACGCGCACAACCGTACGCTGCGGCTGGCGGACGGCCCGGACGAAGTGCACCGGAGCCAGATCGCCAAGCTCGAACTGCGCAAGTACCAGCACCGGTGATCCGGCTCTGCGGGTTCCCCGCGAGCAACTACTACAACAAGGTCAAGCTCGCGCTGCTCGAGAAGGGCATCCCGTTCCAGGAGGAACTGGTCTATCCGTCCCAGGAGGACGGGATGCTCGCCGAGTCGCCGATGGGGAAGGTGCCGTTCCTGCGGCTTCCCGGCGGGTCTCTGGCGGAATCTCAGGCGATCTCCGAATACCTCGAGGATTCTCATCCGGAGCCGCCGCTCTACCCGCGCGATTCGTACCAGCGCGCCAAGGCCCGAGAGTTGATCGAGCTGCTCGAACTGCATCTCGAGCTGCCGGCCCGGCGCCTGTACGGCGAGGCGTTCTTCGGCGGCAAGGCCTCGGACGAGGCCAAGCGCGAGGTGGAGAAGCTGCTCACCAAGGGGCTGCGGGCGCTGGCGCGCAGCGCACGGTTCGCGCCTTACATCGCGGGCTCCGAATACACCCATGCCGATTGCGCGGCGATCGTGCACCTGCCGACGGTGGTGGGCGTCACGAAGCTGATCTTCGGTACCGACCCGCTGGCGACTCTCGTGCCGGAGGCCCCGGCCTATCTCAAGGCCATGTTCGCGCGGCCGGCATCGAAAACGATGAACGAAGCGCGCAAGGCGGGCATGGAGACGTTCCTCGCCCTGCGCAAGGCCGCGGGTCCGCGCTGAAACGGGTGCCGGCGACCCCCGTGGCGCGCGCACCGCAACGGGCATCACGGTCGGTATCAAGGTTGTCCATGCGCGCCTGTCCAATCGGTTCTTGGTGCGCCGCACAATGCACCAACACGCTGATTGCGAAGCGTGTTGATCGGCTTCGGGAAACGGGGTTGTAGTGCTCGAGTACTACCATCGTTGTATCGGTGAAAACATAAGGCATTTCAACGCCTTCGCGTGCGCCGGAAGATGTTGATACCCCTAGATAGTTCGTGTAACTTCCGCGCGTCTTGCAGTTGTGTAGGACGGCGTAGTTCAACAACCTCGAACCTGACCGAAAGGGGGAGTTCACAAGATGAATATCTCTTTTAATCTGAACGGCAAACCAGCCAGCGCGGACGTCGCCCCCGACACGCCGCTGCTCTGGGTCCTGCGCGATACCCTGGGAATGACCGGCACCAAGTTCGGTTGCGGCAAAGCGCTCTGCGGCGCCTGTACCGTGCACCTGAACGGCAATGCCGTGCGCTCCTGTCAGACCCCGATCGGCTCCGTCGCCGGTCAGAAGGTCACCACGATCGAAGGCTTGCCCGCGAACCATGCGGTCAAGAAGGCCTGGATCGCCCTCGACGTCCCGCAGTGCGGTTACTGCCAGCCCGGCCAGATGATGCAGGCCGCGGCACTGGTCGCGCAGAACAAGAAGCCGAGCGATGCGGACATCGACGCCTGGATGTCGGGCAACATCTGCCGTTGCGGCACCTACCCACGCATCCGCGCTGCGATCAAAGACGCCGCGCGCATGGCGTAACGGAGGCCCCACACCATGGAAAACATTCAAATGACTGCCCGTCGTGATTTCCTGAAGGCCTCCGCAGCCGTCGGTGGCGGCTTGACGCTCGGCATGTACCTGCCGCTGGGTGCCAAGGTTGCCGAAGCCCAGGCCAAGACCAACTCGCCCAACGCGTGGGTCAAGATCGGCACCGACAACAGCATCACGATCATGTGCGCCCGCTCCGAAATGGGGCAGGACGTCTACACGTCGATGCCGATGCTGGTGGCCGAAGAGCTCGAAGTCGACATCAACAAGATCAAGGTCGAGTTCGCCCCGCCTGCCGAGGTCTACATCAACTCCCTGCTGGGTGGTCAGCTGACCGGCGGTTCCACCGCTGTCCGTGACGCCTGGGAGAAGCTGCGCAAGGCTGGTGCCTCCGCCCGCATGATGCTGGTGGGCGCTGCCGCCAAGGAGTGGGGTGTCGACGCCGGCCAGTGCAAGGCCGCGAACGGCATGATCACCGGCCCCGGCGGCAAGAAGACCACCTACGGTGCCGTGGCCGAAGCGGCCGCGAAGATGGAAGTGCCGAAGGATGTGCCGCTGAAGCCCGCGAAGGAGTTCAAGATCGTCGGCAACAAGGCGCAGAAGCGTCTCGACACGCCGATGAAGGTGGCCGGCACGGCTACGTTCGGTATCGACGTCCGTGTGCCCAACATGCTGTACGCCGCGGTTGCCATGCCCCCGATGATCGGCGGCAAGGTGCAGAGCTTCGACGATTCCCGCGCCAAGAACATGCCCGGCGTGAAGGCCGTGGTGCAGTACAGCCGTGGCGTCGCCGTGGTGGCCGAGTCGTACTGGCAGGCGAAGAAGGCTAAGGACCTCCTCCTCATCACCTGGGATGAAGGCCCCAACGCCAACAACGACATGGTCAAGGTCTGGGCCGGCCTGAAGGATGCGTCGAACCAGCCCGGTGCCGTGTTCCGTGAAGCCGGTGATGCCGACGGCGCGATCGCCGGTGCCGCCAAGGTCTACGAGGCCACCTACGAGCTGCCGCACCTGTCGCACTCGCCGATGGAGCCGCAGAACACCGTGGCCGACGTGCGTGCCGATGGCGCGACGATCATCACCCCGACCCAGTTCCAGCAACTGGTGCCGTTCGTGGTGGCGGGTGCCACGGGCCTCAAGCCCGAGCAGATCACCGTGATCACGACGTTCCTGGGCGGCGGTTTCGGTCGCCGCGTGGAAGTCGACTACACGATCGATGCCGCGGAAATTTCCAAGGCGGTCGGCGCTCCGGTGAAGATGGTGTGGAGCCGTGAAGACGACATGACGCACGACTCCTATCGTCCGGGCGGCTACTACAAGGTCCAGATGGGCGTCGACGCCGGCGGCAAGCTGGTCGGCTATCGCTATCACGGCACCAGCCCGTCGATCTCCTCGCGCCTGTTCCCCAGCATCGTGAAGGACGGCATCGACCCGTTTGCGGTCGAGGCCATCGACAACTTCCCGTATGCGGTCCCGAACCACAAGCTCACGTATCAGATGCACGACACGGGCATCACGCCGGGTTACTGGCGCGGCGTGTCGCACAACCTGAACGCGTACGTGGTCGAGGGCTTCATCGACGAGGTGGCGCATGCGGTCGGCAAGGACCCGATCCAGTTCCGCATCGACAACCTCGACTACACCGAAGAGAAGCACAAGTGGTCAGGCCTGTCCGCGGGTGTGGCGGTCGGCGGCCGTCTCAAGAAGGTTCTCGAGATGGTTCGCGAGAAGTCCGGCTGGGGCAAGAAGTACCCCGAAGGCCGCGGCCAGGGCGTGGCGGTGATGGAAGGCTACAACACCTGCCTCGCGTGCGTCGCCGAAGTGTCGGTCACGAAGAACTATGACGTGATCGTCGACAAGGTGACCTACGCGATCGACGCCGGCCAGCTGATCCACCCGGATCAGGCCAAGGCGCAGGTCGAGTCGTGCACCATCTTCGGCCAGTCCGCTTGCATGTACGGCGAGATCACCGTGAAGAACGGTGGCGTGGAACAGACCAACTTCGACGGCTATCGCGTAGTTCGCATGAACGAAGCGCCGAAGGCGATGGACATCCACTGGCTCGAGAGCAACAACACCCCGGGTGGTCTCGGTGAGCCCGCGACGGCGCTGGTCCAGGCCGCCATCGGCAACGCCATCTTCGCCGCAACCGGTATCCGCGTGCGCAAGATGCCGTTCACGCCCGAGAACATCAAGGGCTCGATGAAGGCCTAAGGCAACAGCAACAATTCGCCGCGGGCAACCCGCGGCCGCAGCACCCTGGCCTCAACCTCCCGCCCTCCAAGGCGGGGCGTTGAGGCCAAATTCTTTTTGAGGCATGCTCTCCCGACGGGGTCGCCCGTCGGTCAGGTAAAGGATTCACAAGCACTATGGACAGCGTCGATCTGCAGGTCTTGAAGAGCACCGCGACCTGGTTGGCCGAAGGCCACCGCGTCATCCTGGCCACCGTCACGGAGACATGGGGGTCGTCGCCTCGTCCGGTCGGTGCCATGCTCGCGGTACGGGGCGACGGCATGGTGGCCGGCTCCGTTTCCGGCGGCTGCGTGGAGGACGACCTGATCGAGAAGGTCAGGACTTCGTCGTTGGCCGCGGAGCGGCCCGAGACGACGATCTACGGGATCAGCAAGGAAGATGCGCAACGCTTCGGCTTGCCCTGCGGCGGACGCCTGCAGCTCGTCCTGGAGCCCGTGGCGGACCGCGCCAGCATCGACGGGGTGCTGAACGGCATCGAACGCCACGAACTGGTGGCGCGCACTCTGGACATGGAGTCGGGTGTTGCCACCCTCGTGGCCGCCTCCCGCAACGACATCCTCGAATTCGACGGCAAACGGCTCACCACCGTGCACGGGCCGCGCTGGCGGCTGCTGGTGATCGGCGCGGGTCAGCTCTCCAAGTACGTAGCGCAGATGGCACAGGCACTCGACTACGAGGTCATCGTCTGCGATCCGCGGGCGGAGTACGCCGACATGTGGGACGTCCCGGGAGCCGCACTGGTGCGGGGCATGCCCGACGACGTGATCGTGGAACTGAATCTGGACAGCCACAGCGCCGTTGTGGCTGTCACGCACGACCCCAAGCTCGATGATCTCGCCCTCATCGAAGCCCTCAAGTCGCCGGCGTTCTATGTCGGGGCACTGGGGTCGCGTCTCAACACCGAGAAGCGCCGTGAACGGCTCGCGCAGTTCGACCTGTCGCAGGCCGAACTCGCACGGTTGCACGGTCCGGTGGGTTTGCGCATCGGCAGCAAGACGCCGCCGGAGATCGCCGTGGCGATCCTCGCGGAAATGACGGCTGTGCGCCACGACGTGGCGCTGGAAACGGTGGGCATCAAGACACTCGACAAGTCCGCGACGCAGACGGTCTGCAGTTGATGCATTGAGGACAGGATGGAACAGCGCGGGAGCCTTCAGGGCTCCCGCTTCACTTTGGAGAGGGGTGGAACGTGAGGCTCGAGCACAAGATCGCGATCGTGACCGGCGCCGGCTCCGGGTTCGGGGCGGGGATCGCCAGGCGCTTCGCACAGGAAGGCTGCGCCGTCATCGCTGCGGACATCAACGATGAAGGCGGGCAGCGTGTCGCTGCGGAGATCGCGGCAGCGGGCGGCAAGGTGCGCTTCGTCCATGCCGACGTTTCGAAGGATGCCGACTGGGCCGCGCTCGTGCAGGCCGCGAAGGATGCTTTCGGTGGACTTCACATCGTCATCAACAACGCCGGCATCACCCATCGCAACCAGCCGATGCTGAGCGTCCCGGAAGAGATGTTCGACCGCATCTACGCGGTCAACGTGAAGAGTCTCTTCCACAGTGCCAGGCATTGCGTGCCGCACTTTCGTTCGATCGGTGGCGGCGTGTTCGTCAACATCGCGTCCACCGCAGGAATCCGCCCTCGGCCGGGATTGACCTGGTACAACGGCTCCAAGGGCGCTGTGATCATGACCAGCCGGTCCATGGCTGGCGAACTTGCGCCGGATCGCATCCGCGTGAACATCATCAACCCCGTGGCCGGTGAGACCGGAATGCTGCCGGAGTTCATGGGGCAGGACACGCCAGAGATCCGCGCGAAGTTCGTTGCATCGATTCCGCTGGGCCGCCTGTCGCAACCCCTCGATATCGCCAACGCAGCGCTCTACCTTGCGTCCGACGAAGCCGAGTTCATCACCGGGGCTTGCCTGGAAGTCGACGGCGGGCGGTGCATATAGCGGCGGGCGCCTGCAGCGCCGTGCTGAAAACCGGAGTCCCTACGGCGTCTTGGTGAAGTCGACGAGCCACGCAATCACGGCAGCCCGTTCGTCGGCCTTGGGGAGGTTGTGGCTGGGGAGGAACTTCTCCCATTTGGCGACGCGCTTGTCCTCGGGCGAGCGCGACGCATAGACCTTGAGCTTCTCCAGGTTGTGGCAGCTCGTGCAGCGCGCCTTCACGATGGCCTCGCCGTCACCTGCGTCTGCCGCCGAAGCGATGCATGACGCACCGGCCAGCCACAGGCCCAGGCCGAATGCGGTGATCGTCTGATTCAGGTTGACGTTCATATCCTCTCCTCCTTCGGGAACGGGATGGTGCGGGTATCGCGCACCGGTGCCCTGACGCTTACGTCGAGGCTTTCCAGCGCGGGGCAGCACCGAGCCGGACGCACCCTGCGCACGGCGAGCCAGAACCGGCGGAGCCCGTGAGTACCATGCAAGCTTTCCCCATGACGCGTGGGTTCGAGTGTACGCGCCTTGGCGGGCGACTCATGCCACAGCTCGGACTCCGGCGGTCCCTGGGTGTGAACCTCACCTCAGGCCACGACGACTCTGGTCCCGCCCTCCGTGGCGGCCCGTGCCAGCAGTTCGGGCAGCGGCGCATCGGTCACGATCGTCCCCAGCGCCGAGAAATCGCACACCGTCTCGACCGACGTGCGCTCGAACTTGCTGTGATCGAGCACCAGCATGGTGGCGGCGGCGCGCCGCAGCATGGCCCGCTTGACCGCGGCAGCTCCAGGTACGGCTTCGCTCGGACCTTCGCCCGCCAGGCCGCTCGCGCCGATGATCGCGACGTGGGCATGAAAGCGCGCGAGATATTCGGTAGTGTCCTCGCCGAACACGCTGCCTTCGCCGGCATGATAGCGACCGGGACACAGCAACACGCGAAACGTGGGGTTGGCCCCGGCCGCGATCGCGACACCGAGGCTGTTGGTGATGATGGTGAGGTCGCGTCGCAGTTGTGCGAGATGGCGTGCGACTGCGCGCGTTGTCGATCCACCGTCGAGCGTGACGAGCTGACCGTTCTCGACCTCCTGTGCCGCAGCCGCGGCGATGCGGAAGCGCTCCGCCACGAGCGTGCGATCGCGTTCGCCCACACTCGGTTCCGCGACGAAGGGTGCCAGCGTCGCACCGCCGTAGGTACGGCTCACCAGCCCGGCATCGACGAGTTCCGCGAGGTCGCGACGGATCGTCTCGCCCGAGACGCCGATGCGCTGCGCGAGTTCGGATACGCGGATGGCGGCGCTGGAGCGCACCTCCGAGACGATCAGGTGGTGGCGGTCCTTCTTGTTCACGCCCTGTGCTCCTGGCCCTTGGCTTCGATCAGCGCATCCGCCACCTCGGCAAAGCCGCGTGCGGAGCGTCCTTCGGTGATCCAGCGCGGGTGGGCTGTCATCGCATCCAGGGCATCGCGCACGTTCGCGACGCCGACCGCGTTCGGAAAGTAGCCGAACATCGGTGCGTCATTGGGCGAATCGCCGACGAAGACCACGGCCTCACGGGCCTCACCGAGGTCGCGACCGAACGCTTCCTTGAACAGCACTTGCGAAGTGGATAGCTTGTCGTAACCGCCGAACCAGCCGTTCACGTGGATCGACGATACCTTGGCCGTCGCCCCGAAGCGCTCGAAGATGGCGACGATGCCGTCCACGGCCGTGCGCGGCAGGGGCGGCACGTCCTCGCGGAAATCGATGGCGAGATCGGCCTCGCGGTACGCCTGGTCCGACGCGACGGCGGCACCGGGCACTTCGGTCAGCACCGCGCGCTGGATCTCGTCCAGGCGGTCGCGGGCAATGCGTCTTTGACCGTCGTCCTTGGCGTAGCGGCGGATCATGCGTTTCGTCGCCGGCTCGTAACGGAAGTAGAACGCGCCGTTCTCGCCCACGACGGCGTCGACCGGCCACTGCCGCGCAATCAGGTCGCACCAGCCGGCAGGCCGCCCGGTGACCGGCACCACGAGGAAGCCGGCGAGCTGCAGACGTTCCAGCGCATCGTAGGCGATCGCCGGCAGGCGGCCTTCGTGGGTGAGTGTGTCGTCGATGTCGGTGAGGACGGCGTGCACGGAGGCCCGCACTTCACGGGGACAGCGGTTCCAGGGTTCGAGCGTGTTCACAGGGTGTCGACGTAGGTTTGCAGAGTGCCGGCAGCGGCGGCCAGGTCGAGGCACGTGTAGCGATCGCGGATGCGGCGTGCGTGCAGCGTCGCCGGGTGTCATGGGTGCGTTCACCGCTGCGAGCGCGCCTTCGATGGTGTCGACCGGCAGCAGCACTTCATGAACGGCAGCACGGATCTCGGGCCATTGGCGTCTCAACCGAACGTCGAGTGCGGCCATCGCGGGACCGTCGAAGGCTTTGGGCGCGAATGCCTTCCAGCATTCCTGTCCCAGTACTTCGCCGAAGTGTGCGCTGAAAGCTTGCGGCGTGTCGCCGGTCGGCTGCAGTGCCGGACTATCGGCCGCCGCAAAGAGTTGTGCCTGGAGGCGCGCGATGGTGAGAGTCGTGACCGCGATATGCTCACCGTGAAAGCTCTCCGGCCACCCGGGCTCGCCCAGCATGTCGATGTAGTGGCTGATCAGGTGCTCGGCCTGGCTCGCGGGGTAGGAGCCGCCGCATATCGCCATGCCGAACCCTGAGAGAGCCAAGGTGCGGGCGAGCAGGGCAAGCGCCGAGCGATCGCCGCGGCAGAGGCCCGCGGCCTGGGCGAACAGGGCCGGCTCGTCATCCTCGAGCAGAGCGAACGGCGCGCGGCGGTAGGTCTGATCGAGCAGCAGGTGCGCGAGCAGCCAGTCTGCCTGCGCAGTGGTGCGGCATGCCGAGTCGCCAAAACCGGCGGCGATGAGGCGCGGCGGCGCCTTGCCCAGTACGTCAAGGTCGAGGAACACGCCCGCCGCTCCCGAGGCGGGGAGGGTTTTCTTGTGACCTCGTTCGGTGATCGCGGCGTTCACCGACGTGTAGCCGTTCATGGAAGGAGCGGTCCCGAAGACGACGTACGGTTTGCCGGACAGGTGGGCGGCGTACTTCCCGAGATCGTTGATGGTCCCCGAGCCGACGGCGACGATCGCATCGCATGCCGATGCCGCATTGCGCACCAGGGCAACGGTGTCGGCATCGGGTTTCGGATGCGGTGGCAGCACCACTTCCTGCACGTCGAACGCTGTCGTGGCGGCCGCCGCCACTTCCGCTCCCAGGGCGGCTCGTGTATCGGGGTCGTGCAGAACTGCGAGCCTCGCACCGAGCCTGAGCGGCGCCAGCAGCGCCGCGGCGGAACGGCCGAGATCGGTCCCGATCACCACTGTGCGCACCGGCACCGACAACATGCCGCTGCCGTCGGGGTCGGGAAACCGGCCCGAGAGCAGGCGTTCGAGATTGTTGGACATCAGCGCGGTACCTCCAGTCCGGTGATCACGCGGCAGCCTCCGCATCCTGCTCCCCGAACCACCGGCGCACGGCGTTGCGCCCCGCGGGATCCAGGTCGATGAATGTCTTGGTCCGCCGGTAGAGGAAATCTTCGGCGGTGACGGCGTCCTCGCGCGCGGACGCGTGCCGCAACTCCGCCTCGCAGACGCCGGGTGCGACTTCGCGCGCGAGCGACGGACGCTGGCGCACCGCTTCGAACAGTTCGGCCGCCACGCTGCCGTATGTCGCAACCCAGCGCGAACGCAATGCCGGGGCGAGGTACATGGGCCCGCTCGCGGCCAGCGCCGCGTGGCGGTCGACCGGTAGGTCGCCACCGGTGATCGGCTCGTGGGCAGTCCAGGGTTTCCGGCGAAAGCCCAGGGCGGGTTCCAGTGCTGCCAGCACGCGCTCCGCAAGCACGCGGTGCGTCGTCAGCTTCCCGCCGAAGATGGTCAGCAACGCGGCCTTGCCGCGCGGCTCCATCTGCAGCCGGAAATCGCGGGTGACCTTCGATGGCCGAGCGGCACCGTCGTCCACGAGGGGGCGAACGCCGGACCAGCTCCAGACCACATCGCCCGCCGCGATGGGCCGACGGAAATAGCGGTTGTGGACGCCGATGAGGTAGTCCCGTTCCGCGGGCGTGCATTGCGCTGCGGTCGGATCGGCATCGTGGGGGATGTCGGTGGTGCCGATGATGCGGAATCGACCACCGAGCCACGGGATGACGAAGACGACCCGGCCGTCGTCGTGCTGCAGCGTATAGGCCTCGGGCCGGCTGTCCGGACGTGCGGCGACGACAATGTGGCTGCCGCGCACCAGGCGCAGGCGCACCGGAGACGACGATCGTCCCTCCACGCGCTGGAGCAACCGGTCGGCCCACGGCCCCGATGCATTGACCACTGTGCGCGTAGTGACCACGGTTCGCGTCCCGCGGTCGCGCAGTTCGACGCGATAGCCCGCTTCGAGCGGGACGACGATCATTGCCTCGCAGCGGCTGCGGATGTCGGCGCCGCGTTTGCGCGCATCGAGCAGCGTGCAGAGGGTGAGGCGCGCGTCGTCGGTCCAGCAATCCGGATAGTGCAGGATCGCCTTGGTGTCTTCGGTCTTGAGCTCACTCAGTCCGGCGCTTTGCGCAGGCGTCAGCCGACCGGTTCCTTCGAGGCGATGCTTGCCGGCGAGCACGTCGTAGAGGGTCAGCCCCAGGCTCACCATCCAGGCCGGGCGCGGCTGTGACCGGGTGATGGGCAGCAGGAAGCGCAGCGGGGCGACCAGGTGCGGTGCGATCGAGAGCAGGATCGCGCGCTCGTGCAGCGACTCACGCACCAGTGCACGAGCTTCGAGGAGGCCGACGAAGTGGCTGCGGCGTAGTCATCGCGCTCCACCAGCAGCACGCGGTAGCCTCGTCCAGCGGCGTCGCGGGCCACGGCAGCGCCGTTGATGCCGCCACCGACGATGACGATGTCGTAGGCTCGCTCCATTACGAGATCTGGTACATCGGTGCGAGTGCCTCGAACAGGCGGTGGTAGCGGGCGTACGCGGCTTCCGCCGCTTGCCGGTCCGCCGCTTGCGGCTCGATCACGCGGAAGGGGCCTGCATCGGGCGCCACCAGGGCACCACCATTGACCGCCTGTGCGGCGAGGGCTGCGGCGCCCAGGGGCGAGGTGTCGGTCACCGCGCTGGTCTCCACCGGCAAGTTGGCGAGCGTGGCGCGGATGTCCGCCCACACAGCGCTGCGGGCGCCGCCGCCGACGAGCCGGATCGATTCGATCGGCACATCGAGCGCTCGCAACCGGTCCAGTACATCGCGCATGGCGCAGGCACAACCTTCGAGAACAGCGCGAGCGAGTTCCGCCTTGCCGTGTTTGGCGGTCATGCCGTGGAATGTGCCCCGCGCGTTCGCAATCCAGCGCGGCGCCATCGCGCCCGACAGCGCGGGCAGGAAGGTGACGCCGTCGCTGCCCATCGGCGCGGTGGCGGCAAGCTGTGACATGGCCTGCGGCGAATCCACGGAGAACGTGTCGCAGAACCATGTGACTGC
This sequence comes from Betaproteobacteria bacterium Ga0077523, assembly GCA_001464695.1. Taxonomy (GTDB): domain Bacteria; phylum Pseudomonadota; class Gammaproteobacteria; order Burkholderiales. The sequence goes on from LNDQ01000104.1 coordinate 72,140, forward strand.
CCCGCCTGACAGCCAGCCCGGGTTGCTGATGTAGGACCGGCCGCCGAACCATCCGTGGGTTTCCACGAGCGCACCGTCGTCGATGACCGGCGTGTCGGAGACCGCTCCGAGGGCCTCGGCGGTGCCGAGGGAGCAGGCGAGGCGCCCGGGATCGAGCACGCCGGCGCCCAGCGGGTTGGAGAAATCGTCACCGGTACCGACGGCAACCGGCGTTCCCGCCACGAGGCTGGCGAACCTGGCGCCGTCGTCGCTCAGCCGACCAGCGACGTTCCCGGCCTCGTCGATTCGAGGCAGGCGAGCCGCATCGATGCCGAAGGCGTCGAGCAGCTGCGGATCGAAGGCCCTGGTCCGCACGTTGTAGAGCATGGTGGTGGACGCGATGCCGTGATCGAACACGCGCTCCCCCGTGAGGCGCTCCACCAGATACGAGGTGGGCTGGTGCCATGTGCGAACCCGTGCGGCGTTCGGGTCGTTGCGTTCGAACCAGCGGATCTTCGCCGCCATGTGGCTCGCGTCCAGGACCAGGCCCGCGCGGTGGCGGACGACATCGGCGGAGACGTCGGCGATCTCGCGATCGGCGCGCCGATCCATCCACACGATGCAGGGCGCCAGCGCTGCTCCCGATGCATCGGTGGGGATGCAGCCGTCGAGCTGCCCTGCGATGCCGAGCGCCCGCACCGCTTGCGGCCCGATGCCTGCCTGTTCGAGCGCGCGCCCGATCGCGAGCCCGATCGCACCCATCCAGATCTTCGGGTCCTGCTCGGCCCAGCCCGCTTGCGGAAAGTGGGGGCGATAGGCGATGGAAGCGGAGCCGAGCACGTGCAGGGCATCGTCGGTGACGATCGCCTTGAGACTCTGGGTGCCGATGTCGACGCCGACGAACGCCAAATCAGCCCTCGCCGGGCCGCCCCAAGAGGGCTGGCCCCCTGGGGGGAGAGGCCGCAAGGCCTGTCGGGGGGAGGGTCACGTCACAGCCCTCGCCGGGCCGTCCCAAGAGGGCTGGCCCCCTGGGGGGAGAGGCCGCCAGGCCAGTCGAGGGGGGGCGTCACGTCAGGCGGCCTGCTCGAGCCGCAGGCGGGCGCTGTCGGCCATCACGTCGGCGAGCTGCGAGATGACCGATCCCTTCTGCGGGCTGTAGGTGCCCGAGAAGACGGCCGAACCGATGGTGAACGCGTCGGCGCCGGCTGCAGCGATGGCACGCATGCGATCGATGGTGTCGATGCTGCCGGCGACCACCAGCCGGCCATGGCCCAGGCCGCGGCGCGCCGCGCGCACCAGTTCGATCGGGTCGGCATCGGTGGCGCGGTAGGCGAGCAGGTCTGCACCCGCGCACCCGTGCGCCATGAACGCGCTGCACTGTCGCTCCACGTCGTCGATGCTGCCGGCGAGCTTCGTGGGGTGGCCGAACGGTGTGCCCGGAAACGGGTAGTAGCCGATGTTCGTGCCTGCCACGATTTCGAGAATCTCCTTCACCTGGGTGCCGCCGAGCAGGCAATCTACACCGATACGGCGTGCCGTCTCGGCGGATTTCAGGCAGGCTTCCGGCGAAGTGCTGACCACTTCCATGTAGACCGAAGCACCGCTCGCGCGGATGCGACCCGTCAGGCGGCGCAACACGTTCTCGCTCACGCCGACATCCTTGAAGCCCACGTGACGCAGCCCGAGCGGCCGGATCAGGTCGAACAGTTCGAGGCAGTCCTCGATGGTCCGGTCCTGCCGTGTCAGCATGAAGATGAAGTCCATCGTCGGGTTCCTCCGGGCTGCCCGGCGTGCCTCGAAGGGGCGCGCCTGATCGTTGGACTGATGTTGTAACCCACACAAAATGGCTTTGCAAGTTCCAATCTGGTATGACAGGATCGCGGTGCGCGGCGCCTCTCGGAGCAGCCCGTGCCGACGTTTTCTTTCCATGCGAAGGAGAAGAAATATGGGACGGATCGACGGGTGGTTGCGCGGATTGGCAATCGGGGTCTTATTGTGGCAAGTACCACAAAGCCATGCCTGGACTCTGGAGGAGGCGGCCAAGCCCTACAAGGGCGTCACCCTGCGCACTATCGGCGAGTCGCTGCCGCCCCTGGAGGCCATGAAGGCCATGGCGCCCGAGTTCACCAAGCGCACCGGCATCAAGGTCGAGATCGAGATGTACGAGCACTCCGAGGCCGTGAACAAGGTCATGCTCGATCTCAACAGCAAGCGTGCACGCTACGATTTCATCCTTCAGCCCCATCGCGAGCTGGGCAAGTTCGTCGCAAACAAGCACCTGCAGGCGATCGACCGGTTTCTCGACGATCCGAAGTTGCGCGACCCGTCGTTCGATCCGGCGAAGGTGCTCTACCCGGGCCTGTGGAAGGAGATCTCCTGGTATCAGGGCAAGGTCTACGGTTTTCCCTTCACGGCGCTCACCATGTACGCGTGGTATCGCGCGGATCTGCTGAATGATCCGAAGGAACGGGCCGGGTTCAAGGCGAAGTACGGCTACGAATTGCAGCCGGCGCGCGACTGGAAGCAGTACCGCGATCTCGCCGAGTGGTTCACCCGGCCGGACCAGGGGTTCTACGGAACGGCTCTGCAAGGCAAGCGCCACGAGGCGCTGTGGTACGAGTGGATCAACTTTCTCTACTCGTTCGGCGGTGACGTGCTCGACGTCAAGGCCGGCTCCGAATGCGGGCCGGTCATCGTCAACAGTCCGGAAGCGATCGAGTCGCTCGAGTACTACAAGAGTCTCGTCAAGTTCTCGCCGCCCGACACGCTCAACTACTTCTGGGACGACGTGATGGCACTCATGCAGCAGGGCAAGGTGTTCGAGCTCATCATGTGGAACGACGCCACCTACGCGGTCGCCGAGGACAAGGAAGCGTCGACCGTCGCCGGCAAGATGGCGTTCGATCTCGTGCCTCAGGGCAATGGCGGCAAGGTGGGCCAGGTGGAAGGCTGGAGCTATCTCGTTCCGGCTTCGGCCAAGAACCAGGCGGCGGCCTACCTCTTCATCCAGTGGATGATGGCGGGCCAGCGCACGCCCCGATGTCTATGCCGCCAAGGAAGTCCAGAAGCTCGCCTATGCCAAGGCGTCGATGCAGACCAACGAAGTGGCCAAGCCGAAGGCCACGCTGCCGCAGTCGGGCGAGATGACCGACATCCTCGTGCGCGAGATCTCCACGTTCCTGGTGGGTCAGAAGACCGCCAAGGCCGCGCTCGACACGTCGGCGAAGGACATCTCCAAGCTCCTGGGCAAGTGCGCGCCGCTCAAGTATCCGGTCAAGTGACGGACGCCTGGGAGCGCCATTGCGGCCGGTGAGCGCCCGCGGTCGCCTGCTGTTCGATCGGGGTACTGCCTGGTTCCTGCTGGCACCGGCCGCGGTGCTGGTGGTGATCTTCCTGGTGGGGCCGTTCTACTACATGACGTGGACGGCGTTCACCGACCTGTCGTTCGCGAACCCGGACCAGCACGGGTCGTTCATCGGCTTCGACAACTTCCGCCGGCTGATGCGCGATGACGACATCTTCTGGTCGAGCTTCGGGCGCACGCTGCGGTTCGTCGTGGCCAGCGTGGGTCTCGAGTTCGTGCTGGGATTCGCGCTCGCGCTGCTCATCCATCGCAGCGTGCGCTCGACCCGTATCCTGCTCACACTGCTGCTGATCCCGATGATGCTGGCACCCGTGGCAGTGGGGCTGCTCTGGAAGCTCCTGCTGCAGGGCGACTTCGGCATGGTCGCGTACTACCTGCGCAGCGTCGGGTTGCTCGGCCGCGACGCGGCCATCTTCTCCAATCCGGATCTCGTGATGCCGGCGATCGTCGCCATCGACGTCTGGCAATGGACCCCGTTCGTGACATTGGTGGTGCTGGCCGGGCTCATGAGCCTGCCGCGCGAACCGTTCGAGGCCGCCACCATGGACGGCGCCGGTCCCTGGCGGCAGTTCTTCGACGTGCTGCTGCCGCTCATGCGGCCCATCATCGCGCTCGTGCTGCTGCTACGGGGCATCGACGCGTTCAAGGAGTTCGACAAGGTCTTCATCCTGACCGGCGGCGGTCCGGGCACGGTGAGCGAGTTGCTCTCGATCTACGCCTATCGCGTCAACTTCAAGAACTGGGACATCGGCTATGGGGCCGCCGTGGCGTTCATGGTGTACCTGGTCGTGGTAGTCCTCTGCTCGGTGTTCTACAAGGCCGTCTACTGGAAGCGTTCCGGTGACAGGGTCGCGGCATGACGGCAAGTGCTGCCTGGCGGCGAGTCGCGTGGGCGATCCTTGCGGCAGCCGTGGTGATTGCGGTCACGCCGTACCTCTGGTTGCTGCTGACGTCGTTCAAGACGCGCGTCGACATCCTGTCGCCGCAACCTGCGTGGCGGTTCGCCCCCACCTGGGCCAACTATCCGGCGGTCTTCATCGGCAAGGAGTACCTGCCGCTGCTGTGGAACTCGCTCTCGATCGCCGGGTGCTCCACGCTGCTGTCGCTCGCGATCGGCGCGCCGGCGGCCTACGTTTTCGCGCGGGAGCGCTTTCCGGGGCGGGAGGATCTGTTCTTCTTCTTCCTCACCACACGCATGGCCCCACCTATTTCCATCGCCGTGCCGCTGTTCTTGTTCTTCACTGCCACCGGCATGATCGACACGTTGTACGCGGTGATCATCGCCCATACGTCGTTCAATCTTTCGCTCGTCGTGTGGATGATGCGCGGCTTCTTCGCCGACATCCCGCGCGAGATCGACGAGGCCGCGCAGATGGATGGCCGCTCGAGGCTCGGCGCCTTCGTGGGCGTCGTGCTGCCGCTCGCGGCACCCGGTCTCGCAGCGACCGCGGTGCTCTGCTTCATCCTGAGCTGGAACGAGTTCCTGTACGCCTTCCTGCTGGCAGCGTTCGAAGGCCGGCCGCTGACCGTGGGCATCCCGGGACTGGTCACTCCGCACGGCACGCTGTGGGGGCAGGTCGCCGCAGTGGCTGTGGTCGCGACTCTGCCCATCGTCGTGTTCGCGATGCTGGTGCAGCGCCATCTCGTGCGCGGCCTCACCTTCGGCGCGGTGAAGGCCTGATATGAGATCCCCCTCGATAAGCCTGCGGCGGCTCCCCCCAAGGGGGCCAGCCCTCTTGTGGGCTGAGGCCGGCGAGGGCTGATGGGCGTCGCGCTGCGCGGCATCCGCCGCACGTTTCCCGACGGGACCGTCGCCTTGCATGGCCTCGACCTCGCGTTCGAGCAGGGCGAGTTCATCGTGCTGCTCGGGCCCTCCGGTTCGGGCAAGACCACGGCCTGCCGCATGCTTGCCGGCCTCGACGTGCCGAGCGCCGGGTCCATCGAGATCGACGGACGCGACGTGACGGCGTTGCCGCCGCGTCTGCGTGGCATGGGCATGGTGTTCCAGAACTACGCGCTGTACGCGCACAAATCCGTGTTCGAGAACATCGCGTATCCGCTGCGCGTGCGCAAGTTCGCCGCCGATTCGATCCGGTCCAAGGTGCAGGCGATCGCCGCGTTGTTGCGCATCGAGCCCTATCTGCATCGCCGTCCGGCGGAACTGTCGGGCGGCCAGGCGCAACGCGTCGCGGTCGCGCGCGCGCTGGTCTGGGAGCCGGCGATCTGTCTCATGGACGAGCCGCTGTCCAATCTCGACGCGCTGCTGCGCCTGCAGCTGCGGACCGAGTTGAAGCGCCTGCATCGCGACCTCAGCAAGACCTTCGTGTTCGTCACCCACGACCAGGAAGAGGCGATGACTCTGGGCACCCGCATCGCCGTGCTGCGCGACGGTCGCCTCGAACAGTTCGAAGCGCCACGGAACATCTATCGCAAGCCCGCGAGCCGGTTCGTGGCGGAGTTCATCGGCCGGCCGGCCATGAACACTTTCGACGGCGAAGTGCGCGACGGCCGCTTTCATGCGCCGGGATGGGCGGTGCCGGTGGGAGATCGGCCTGCGGGCCCTGCTGTGCTCGGTATCCGCCCGGAACAGATCGAGATCGTGTCCGCTGCAACGGACGATGCGTTCCCGCTGGTGCTCGACGTCTGCGAGCCGGTGGAACCGGACATCCTGTGGTTTCTGCGGGCCGGCGACCGGTCGTTGATCGTGCGCGGTTCGGGGGACGACATCACGGCGGAGTCGGGCGACACCGTCCACGTCCGTTTTCCCCGGGTTGCACTGCACTGGTTCGACCCGGTCACCGGCGCGCGCCTGCCGTGAGCCTGCTCGGCTTCGTGCCGCTCATCGCCGCGGCGATCGTGTGGTGGGCCTTCAGCCGCTGGAATCGGCCGCGCCGCTGGTTCTCGACCGGCGAGGTGATCTTCTGGGATGCGATCGTGCTGTGCGTGCTCCAGCTCGCCTGGCTGCGGTACTTCTGACGCGGTTCAGAAGCTGTCCACGACCGCGCGGGCGAACGGGATCCAGAGGCTGCCGAGGCGGAACAGCACGCCGGGTAACAGCACCGCGGCGATGACGAACCCGATGTGCGGTGCGACGTCCTTGCGCTGGAGCGCCGTCCGATAGGCGATGACGACCGGGGCAAGCATCGAAGCGTAGGTGAGGTGCAGCATCGGAGCGAACACCAGGAAATCCTGCACCGCACCTGCATACGCCATTTTCCATAGCGCCAGACTGTGATCGAAGAGTGCGAGCGTTCCGCAGAGAAAGAAGACCGTCACCGGATGCCACCGGCTACGCGTCAGCAGCCAGGCCCATGCGAGGTAGGCACCGGCGTAGCTGCCGACCCACAGGAAACCATTGACGAGCAGGTTCGGGTCGAGATCGCCGCGCGCGAGCAGCGCCAGCGGCTCGGCGACGAAGGCCGTGTAGACGGTGCCGATCAGCACCAGGTAGATGGTGGTCGCGGTTGCGCGACGCGGGCGCAACAGACCGGGCTTCCATAGCAGGAATGCCGCGAGTCCATGCAGTCCTATGTGCCACATGTAGTGCCAGTCCGAGGACAGTAGCAACGCGTAGGCGCCGACGCACCACGCGGCATACAGCGCGACCGGTGCGCGGAGCCGCCAGCGCACATCCATCTCCCGGGTGCGGATCAGACCACGCCTTGCGTGCGCAAGGCGGCGATCGCCTGCTCGTTGAGGCCGATGCCCGCGAGCACCTCGTCGGTGTGCTGGCCGAGCAGCGGCGGCGCGGCGCGATGCTCGACCGGCGTGCGCGACAGCTTGATCGGGCTCGCCACCAGCGGCACCGTGCCGGCGGTGGGATGGGGCAGTTCGATGCGCATGCCGCGATGTTGCACGTGCGGATCGGCAAACGCCTGTCCGATGTCGTTGATCGGCCCACAGGGCACGCCGACCGCTTCGAGTGCGTCGCTCCAGAAGCGCATCGGTCTCCGCGCGACTCGCTCCGCGAGCAACGTAACGAGAGTCGCGCGATTCTTCACGCGCATCGGATTGGTGGCAAAGCGTTGATCGGTGGCGAGTTCGGGAGCCCCCGCGATCTCGCACAGTTTCGCGAACTGCCCGTCATTGCCCACCGCGACGATGATGTGACCATCTGCCGCCGCGAACGTCTGATAGGGGACTATGTTCGGATGCGCGTTGCCGGCACGCACCGGCGGCTTGCCCGAGGCGAGGTAGTTCATCGCCATGTTCGCGGTCATGGCCACCTGGGTGTCGAGCAGGGCCATGTCGACGTGTTGGCCGAAGCCGCTCTTCTCGCGTTCCGCCAGCGCGGCCAGCACACCGACGGTCGCGTACATGCCCGTCATCAGGTCGGCCACCGCCACGCCCACCTTCTGCGGTCCGCCGCCCGGCAGATCGTCGCGCTCGCCGGTGATGCTCATCAATCCGCCAAGACCCTGGATGATGAAGTCGTAGCCTGCCCGCGGCGCGTAGGGGCCGGTCTGGCCGAAGCCCGTGACCGAACAGTAGATGAGCCGCGGATTGAGTTTCGCAAGGCTCTCGTAGTCCAGCCCGTACTGGCGCAGCCCGCCCACCTTGTAGTTCTCGAGCAGCACGTCGGCGCGTTGCGCCAGACGCTTGACGATGTCCTGTCCCGCCGGCTTCGAAATGTCGAGCGTGACCGACTTCTTGCCGCGATTCGCAGACATGAAGTAGGCCGCTTCACGCGTGTCAGCTCCGGTCTCGTCCTTCATCCAGGGTGGACCCCAGGTGCGCGTGTCATCCCCCGCACCGGGGCGTTCCACCTTGATCACTTCCGCGCCGAGATCGGCCAGGATCTGGCCGCACCACGGGCCGGCGAGGACGCGCGAAAGATCGAGGACCTTGAGGTGGTCTAGTGCCCCCACGACTTCAGGCCGAGAAGGCCTGAATGCCGGTCTGTGCGCGCCCGAGGATCAGCGCGTGGACATCGTGCGTGCCTTCGTACGTATTGACCGCTTCCAGGTTCAGCATGTGGCGCACCACGTGGTATTCGTCCGAAACGCCGTTGCCACCGTGCATGTCACGCGCGAGGCGTGCGATGTCGAGCGCCTTGCCGCATGAATTGCGCTTGACCAGCGACACCATCTCCGGCGAAGCGCGACCTTCGTCCATCAGCCGTCCCACGCGCAGCACCGACTGCTGGGCGAGCGTGATCTCGGTCATCATGTTGGTGAGCTTCAACTGGATGAGCTGGTTGGCGGCGAGCGGCCGGCCGAACTGCTTGCGATCCAGCGTGTACTCGCGCGCGGCATGCCAGCAGAATTCCGCGGCGCCGATCGCACCCCAGGAGATGCCGAAGCGCGCCTTGTTGAGGCACGAGAACGGTCCCTTGAGACCTTCCACGTCCGGCAGCAGATTCTCTTCGGGCACGAAAACTTCGTCCATCACCAGCTCGCCCGTGATCGACGCGCGCAGGCTGAACTTGCCTTCGATCTTGGGCGTGGAGAGCCCCTTCATGCCGCGCTCGAGAATGAAGCCGCGAATGGCGCCGGCATCGTTCTTCGCCCACACCACGGCGATGTCCGCGATCGGAGAATTGGTGATCCACATCTTGGCGCCGGTAACGCGGTAGCCGCCATCGACCTTGCGTGCGCGCGTGATCATGCTGCCCGGATCGGAGCCGTGATCGGGTTCGGTGAGCCCGAAGCAGCCCACCATCGCGCCGGTGGCGAGCTTCGGCAGGTACTTCTGACGTTGCGCTTCGCTGCCGAAGGCGTAGATCGGGTACATCACGAGCGAGGACTGCACGCTCATGGTGGAGCGATAGCTCGAGTCCACGCGCTCGATCTCGCGGGCGATGAGGCCGTAGCTCACGTGGTTGACGCCGGCGCAGCCGTAGCCTTCGATGGTGGGGCCGAGGAAGCCGAGCGCGCCCATCTCGTCGATCACCGCGCGATCGAATTTCTCGTGGCGATTCGCCTCGAGAATGCGCGGCATCAGTTTTTCCTGGCAGTAGGCGCGGGCGCTGTCGCGCACCATGCGCTCATCTGCGGTCAGTTGTTCTTCGAACAGCAAGGGGTCTTCCCATTGGAAGACGGGCTTGCGGGCGGGGGCGTTCATGGGCGACTCCGTGATTGGCGGCCGGACACGCATGGTAGCGGCGCGCGCCCGGGCTTGCCAGCAGCGGAGCGGGCGCAGGGCCGGGCGTGTGTAGAATCCGGGTCCAGCCATACCGGGCGTGCCCGCGGACACGTGGGCGGCGGCGCAAGAACAAGAGGGAGGAGACTTGTGAATCCACGTTGGCGGCAGCGGCCGCCCGGATCGACCTGGGGCGACTTCGGGCCCGACGACGAACTGGGCCGCATCAATCTGCTCACGGCTGAGAAGGTGCGGCAGGGTGCCGCGGAGATCCGCGAGGGCGTGAGTTTCTGTCTGTCGATTCCCCTCGACTATCCGGGCGGACGCAAACTGAACCCGCGCCGCGGCCCGCCCGAGCTGACACCCACCTCGCGCCTGGGCAAGCCCAACATGAATTTCCCGCTGCGCAAGGAGAACGGGCACAGCACGGACGTGGTGTGCGACGACCAGGTGCTGCTCACCCTCCAGTACTCGACCCAGTGGGATTCGCTGGCGCACGTGGGGGCATGGTTCGACGCCGACGGCGATGGCAAGCCCGAGATGGTCTATTACAACGGCTGGCGCGCAAACGAACACGTGGTCGGTCCGGTCATCCACCACGACGATCACGAAGAAGCGTGCGGCGCGCACCTCGGGGCACTCAAGCTGTCGATCTCGAACTTCGCCACCAAGCCGATCCAGGGGCGGGGCGTCATGCTGGATTTCCATGCGCATTTCGGTGCCGTGCGGCGCGCCCTTTCCTACGACGACGTGCAGCGCGTGCTCGATGCGGACGGCATCACGGTGGAGCAGGGCGATCTGCTGGTAATGCGCACCGGTTTTACCGATGCGATCCTCGAGATGAACCGCGACCCGGATCTCGCGCGTCTGGAAGCGATCAGCATGGGTCTCGACGGTCGCGACGAGCGGTTGCTGCAATGGATCAGCGACAGCGGCGTGGCCGCGATCTGCGCGGACAACTACGCGGTGGAGTTCTACCCGCCGCGCGACGTGCCCGGCGCGAGTGCGCATCTGCCGCTGCATCAGCACTGCCTCTTCAAGCTGGGCGTGCCCCTGGGCGAGTTGTGGTGGCTCAAGGATCTCGGCGAATGGTTGCGTGCCCACAAGCGCACACGCTTCATGCTGACTGCACCGCCGCTGTGCCTTCCCGGTGCAGTGGGATCGCCCGCCACGCCGGTCGCCACCGTCTGAGATGAACACTCCCCCACGCTCCCTGCGGTCGCTGCCCCCTTGGGGGGCGCTTCAGTGGCTTGGGGCGGCCCGGCGCCACTGAGATGAACACTCCCCCACGCTCCCTGCGGTCGCTGCCCCCTGAGGGGGCGCTTCAGTGGCTTGGGGCGACCCGGCGCCACTGAACAGGAGAATTCCATGGGCAAGCATCTTGATCGATTTCGTCTGGACGGCAAGGTCGCGTTCGTCACCGGCGGTTCGCGTGGTCTGGGGCTCGAGATCGCGGAAGCGCTCGTCGAGGCCGGAGCCAAAGTCGCGCTGATGGCGCGTCGTCCGCAATATTTCGAGGAGGCCCTCAAGTCCTTGCCGGACGCGCTGTGTATCGTGGGCGACGTGAGTATCGAAGCCGACGTGGTCAAGGCGGTCCGCGAAGTCGAAACCAAGCTCGGCGTGGTCGACGTGCTCGTCAACGGTGCCGGAGTGTCGTGGGCAGCGCCCGCGGTCGACATGCCGTCGGAGAAACTCCAACAGGTGACCGCGGTCAATTTCTACGGAACGTTCTATGCGTGCAAGGCATGCGCGCCCGGCATGATGGAGAAGGGCTACGGCAAGATCATCAACGTCGCCTCGGTCGCAGGCTTGAAGGGCGAGTCGCCGGACATCCTCGATGCGGTCGGCTACACCGGCAGCAAGGCGGCGGTGCTTGGCCTCACGCGCGACCTCGCGGTGAAGTGGGGCCCGCACGGCATCCGAGTGAACGCGCTGGCACCCGGATTCTTTCCGACCAAGCTCACGGAGAAAGTCATCCCGCGGGTGACCCATGCGTTGCAGACTCACAATCCGTTGCGGCGGGCCGGCATTCCCGGAGAACTTGCCGGCGCCGGGTTGTTCCTCGCGAGCCCGGCGTCGGACTACGTGAACGGACATACGCTCGTGGTGGATGGTGGAGGGGTGGCCGGCTAGGGTGATTGCTGCCGTGACGGGCCCCGCGCCCAGGGAACCTGCACCGGCCTCCGGTGTACCGTTACCGAGAAGTAGCGTCTGACGTGTGTTCAACAGGGGGAACCGATGCGCATCCTGATGGCGTACGACGGAACGATCGAAGGCCAGCGCGCCCTGCTCGCGGCGCCCGAGATCAACCTGCTGCCCCACGACGAGACGCACCTGCTCGCGGTGCTGCCGATGCCGGCCGGCTTGTTCCTCGCCGAGGGTTACGTGCCCGGCCAGGTGATCGACGAGGAGCGTGCCGAGGCCAAGGCGTTGCTGGACGAATGCGTGGCCGCGCTCATCGCACAGGGTTTTCCGGCGACCGGTCACATGTCCTGGGGTGAACCGGTGGAGGAGATCTGCAAGGTTGCCGGGCAGTTGAAGGCAAGCATGATCCTGGTCGCGCACCCACGGGCGACGTCGTTCGCTGCACGCTGGTGGCGCGGCTGGGTGGGGTCGTCGCTGCTCGAGCAAACGCCGTGCAGTCTGTTGGTGTCCGTCTACTAGCCTTCGACGATCCGCGTGCTCGTCTCCTGCGGTCACGCGACCAGCGTCGCGGAAGGTACCGTCATTGACGTTCAGGCAGGGACCAGCGGTCGTGGCGGTGAGGCGCATCGCTGCCCCCACCCTGGCCCTCCCCCAGCG
>LNDQ01000105.1 GCA_001464695.1 Betaproteobacteria bacterium Ga0077523
AGCGGTCGTGGCGGTGAGGCGCATCGCTGCCCCCACCCTGGCCCTCCCCCAGCGTCGCTGGGGGAGGGAATGTACGTGCGCATGCGCCTCGTCTCCGGCAAGCGCAGTCACTCCTTCCCCCGGCTTTGCCGGGGGAAGGCTGGGATGGGGGCAACGCAGGCCGCGCTACTTCGGCTTGCAGACGGACTGGCCGTCCTTCCAACCCGCGCGGTACTGCGCGTCGGACGCGAAGCGCGCCTTGTCCTCGGCCTCGGTCACCTTGCGCTTGGCTGCCTCGCAGCCGGCGTTGAAGCCGTCGCGGAACGGCGGCGGGTAACCCGCGAGGTTGTAGCGCGCCGGCGCCTTCTGTGCGGTGCCGGATCCGCCGCTGGTCGCACAACCGCCCGCCACCAGGGCCGAGCAGCACACTGCCAGAACGACGAGGCCCGACGTTCTCACGTCGGGCCTCGCCGGGAAGTTCGAACTGCGGGGCGGCGGTGCGTCAGCCGATGGTCAGCACCAGACCGTTCATCAATCGCACGCGCTGGCCGACGCTGAAGCGCGGCTTGATGTGTTCCTGGATGACGCGCATGGTGCCGTCGTCCATGCGCAGCTTGACGACGAAGCCGGTGGCCGATGAGCCGGTATCGGGAGCGCTCAGATTGCCCGCCGAAGATCCGTTCGGATCGCGCATCACGAGCGGTCCGCCGGAAGCGGCAGCCAGCGCATCGGGCGTCATCGCCTCGATGGATTGGACGCGGCCGCAGGTGGTGCAGTCGTCGGACGAGATGCTCAGTGGTTTGTCGCCCTTGGCCTTGGCTGCCGCGGCTGCCTTCGAAACCTTGAACGAGAACTCGCCCGCGGGATTGCCGCTGCGTGCGAGTGGGAGATTGCCGGTGATGGCTGCCACCCCGATCCCGCTGAACACGGCGACCGATAGCGCCGCGGCGACCATCAGCGGAAACAGCAGCCTGCTCCTCGATTCCATGTTGCCCCTCCGTTGCGCTTCCCTCGGGGAGCACGATCGGTCCCCGTAGCAGGGTCCATATCGGCCGAGAAGCACAGGCCTTTAGAGCAACGCGCGTGCCGAAGGCGCAAATCTCTGATAAATCACCCATTTGGGTCCTGTCGGCAAGCGTCGAGGACGGGGTCGTCTGTCACTGCACGACGACAGAACGGCGCCTGGCGGCGCGTTTTCAGGTGAGGGCCTTGAAGAGTCCGGGGTCGAGGTGATGCCGGTGCAGGAGTTTGTAGAACTCGGTCCGGTTGCGCTTGGCGAGCCGCGCCGCATGGGTCACGTTGCCGCTGGTCATCTTGAGCAACCGTGCCAGGTAATCGCGCTCGAACTGGCCGCGGGCCTGCTCGAACGAATCGAGTTCGGTGGCCTGGATGCGCAGTGCGCTCTCGACCAGCGCGGGACTCACGACGGCACTGGTGGTGAGCGCCACGACCTGTTCGACGACGTTCACCAGTTCGCGCACGTTGCCGGGCCAGTCGTACTTCACGAGCCGCTGCAGTGCGTCGGCGGAGAATGCGTTGACGGTCTTGCCGTACTTGCGCGCGATGTTGGTCAGGAAATGGCCGGCGAGCAGCGGCACGTCTTCGCGTCGATCCCTGAGCGGGGGCAGCGTGAAGCTCACCACGTTCAACCGGTAGTAGAGGTCTTCGCGGAACTGTCCTTCGCGAATCGCTGCGTCGAGGTCGCGGTGGGTCGCCGAAACGATGCGCACGTCCACCGGCGCCGACTGCGTGGCGCCCACCGGACGCACCGTCCGTTCCTGCAGCACGCGCAGCAGCTTCACCTGCAATGCCACCGGCATGTCGCCGATCTCGTCGAGAAACACGGTGCCGCCGTTCGCGGACTGGAACAGGCCCTCGTGGTCGCGCGCGGCCCCGGTGAACGCACCTTTCACGTGACCGAACAATTCGGACTCGAGCAGCGCTTCCGGAATCGCACCGCAGTTGATCGCCATGAACGGCCGATCGCGCCGCGGGCTCGCGCGATGAATCGCCTGGGCGAGCAGTTCCTTGCCGGTACCGCTTTCGCCACGGATCAGGACACTGGCATCACCCGTGGCCACCAGTTTCGCGCGCGACAGCACGGCCTCGAACTCCGGGTTGCGCGTGACGATGCCGCTCTTCCATGCCTCGGAGATGTCGTCGGTCGTGAGCGGTGCCGACAGGTTCACCGCACGCGTTACCTGCGTCACCAGATCCTTGCCGTCGAACGGCTTCGTGAGATAGCCGAATACGCCGCGTTGCGTTGCGGCCACCGCATCGGGAATGGTGCCGTGGGCCGTGAGGATGATGACGGGCAGCACCGGATTGGAGCGATGGATCTGGTCGAACAGCGCCATGCCGTCCATGCCGCCCATGCGCAGATCGGTCACGACCACCTGTGGTGTCGATGCCGAGAGAATCGCCAGTGCGCGTTCGCCGCTGTCGGCGGTGGCGACCTCGAATCCGGCGGACTGTAGCCGAATGGATACAAGCTTCAGCAGGTCCGCATCGTCGTCAACCACCAACACTTTTGCCGTGGCTCGCATCATTTCTTCCTCTGTTTCTGGTCCTTCTCAATCATAGCGCGCTCCACGTCCTTCAGTGCGTCGAGTTTGCGCTGGAGCTCATCCGCGCGCTTCTGTTCCTCCTTCACCTTCACGACCTGCACCTGCACCGCCGCGTCGGTCTTGCGCGACTCTTCCAGGTTGGCGAGGAGCAGCTGTGCGATCCCGCGATACGGACTCGTTGGACTCGCATCGCCGCGGATGTAGGGGTCGAGCAACTGCAGGGCCTGTGCCTCGCTGCGAAAGGACGAACCCGGCTGGAGGTACAGGAGGATCAGACGCATGCGCGCCGATTCGCTCCCGTTTGCCGTGAAATCCTTGCGCGCCTGGTACAGCGCTGTCTTCAGATCGGCCTGGGACTTCTGCTTGAGGTTGGCGAGGAACAACAGCGTGTCGTCGGTCCCGGTGAACACTTCCTTCACCTGCGGTTCGCACGGGACAGGCTCCGCTATGACCGGCTTGGGCGGCTGCGGTTCCGGTTCCGGTTCGGGCCGCGGCGGCTGCACCTGGCATGCCGCGAGCGGCAAGACGAACAGCAGGGCGATGACGATGGTCTTCAAGTTCAGGCTGCCTGGAGCTGTTTCTGCGACAGCGGCAGTGACACGCGGATGTGCGCGCCGCCGGAGCCGCTGTCGACGATTTCCACTCGGCCGCGATGGGCCGCCACGAATTCCTTCACGATGGCGAGGCCCAGCCCCGTGCCCTTCACCGGCCCCTGGTACGGCGTGCTGCCCTGGAAGAACGGCTCGAACACCGATTCGCGCTCTTCGCGCGCGATGCCGGGCCCGTCGTCGACCACTTCGAGGCGGGCCTCGGACCCGTTCGAGCGCGCCATCACCAGGATTCGTCCCCCCGTCGGCGAATACTTGACCGCATTCGAAACCAGATTGTCGACCACGGCGGCGAGCTTGTCGTGATCCGCCTCGAGCACGATCGCCGGGCAGTCCACCTGGTATTGCAGGCCCTTCGACGCGATGGTGAGCCGATGCTGCTGGCCGGCGCGGGCGATGACCTCCGACAGCGGCACGGGCGAGAACGCCACCGCGCCGCGCTGGTACTGCGCGGTGTGGAACGAGAGCAGATCCTCGATGAGCCGCTGCAGCCGAAGGGTGCTCTGCTTGAGTATCCCGGCCACCTCGCGCTGCGCGGGCGAGAGATCGCCCAGCACCTGCTCCTCGAGGAGGTCGATGCCTTCCTTCAGCGACGCGAGCGGGGTCTTCAGTTCGTGCGAGACATGGCGCAGGAAGCGTGTCTTCTGCTCTTCGAGATCGATCAACCGCAATCGCATCCATTCGAGCTGGCGACCGAGATGCTGCAGGTCCTCCGGACCCTGCACTTCGACGCGCGAGCCGAAGTCGCCTTCGCCCAGGCGGCGGATCGCCGCGTCGATCTGCGAGATCGGCCGCGAAATGAGGATGATGGCGCCGACCACGATGAAGAGCGCCACCGGGACGAGAGCGACCAGTTGCCAGAAGATGAAGCGCTGCACCCCCTCCGACACGGACTGCAGCGAGGCGACTTCGCGCTCGACCACGCCGCTGCCCATGTCGTCCAGCGCCTGGGCGAGCACATCGAGCGCACGGAACTCCGCGAGCAATGGCTCCAGCGACGCCGGTTTGCTGCGGCCGGCCTCGATCGCCTGGGCGATATCGAGTTCGCGCTGTTTCAACGCCTTCAATTGATTCGATTGCTCCGCATCCAGGCGAAAGCTGCCCATGCGCTGCGCCGACTCGAGGAAACGGGCGCGAGCATGGTCGTAGCCTTCCAGCAAGGCGGTGTCGCCGAGTGCGGTGAACTGGCGCACGCTGCGTTCCATCGCGTTGGTCTGTTCGATGATGAGCCGGCTCGTCTGCGTGGCCTGAACCGCCTGCTGCACCGTGCGCTGGCTGCGTTCCACGATCTCGTGGATCGATACCGCGTTGTTGACGATGGCGAAGATGAGCGGCAGCGAGACCAGCAGGAAGCCGGCGATGATCAGCTTGAGGAAGGAACTCGGGTAGTAGATCGGGCGCGTCAGCACCCGCAGCAGCCGGATGAGGGGCTCGGGACGCGGCAGGCTCGAGCTTTCCACGGGCTCGATCTCAGGCGTCGAAGGCGACTTCGGCACGGCCGATGGGTCCGAAATCCGCGACCACCGTATCGCCGGCCTTCACCGCCACCGGAACCACGCAAGTGCCGGTGGTGACGACCTCACCGACGCGCAGACCGGTTCCGAGGCGCGACAGCTCGTT
Source organism: Betaproteobacteria bacterium Ga0077523 (assembly GCA_001464695.1). Taxonomy (GTDB): domain Bacteria; phylum Pseudomonadota; class Gammaproteobacteria; order Burkholderiales. The sequence continues at coordinate 4,775 of LNDQ01000105.1, forward strand.
GGCGATCCACGCCAGTGCGACGCGCGGATCACCGAGTACGTTCGAGCCGCTCCCGGTCTGCGTGAGCTTGCCGTTGACGAACGCGGTGACCGGATGGCGGGCGAGATCGATGTCGCGCCACGGGGCGTCGGTGGCCGGGCCGAGCGCGAACCACGAGGCACAGGCGTTGTCGGCGATCAGCTGCGGCGCGCCCACGCGGACGAAGTCGCGATAGCGGGAATCGGGCACTTCGATGGCGGGGTGCAAGGTGGCGACTGCTGCCAGCACCTCGTCGGTGCCGTACGGCGCCACGCGCGGCGGCAGATCGCGTCCCATGCGAAATGCGAACTCGGCTTCGAACACGCCCATGATGTTTCCGGCGAGCGGAAAACGGGCCGGGCAGGGGCGGGCGCGCTTGCCGAGCAGCGTGCCGGGCAGCGGCCCATCGACGCCGATGTGCGCCTGACCGGCACTGCTCGTGGCCGCGATCTTCCAGCCGAATCGCTTGTCGCCCGAGCGCTGCGCAATGGCGAGCTGGATCGCGAACCCCTCTTCGCGGGAGGTCGGCCGGACCTTCTCGGGCAGCGCGTCCAGGGTCGCGCCCTGCTGCCAGGTATTCCAGAGGACTTCTGCGGCTTCGTCGATGCTTCGGGGCGTCATGTTCGTGCTTCAGGCTGTGGCCGCGGCACCGAGGGGCGCGCGCACCAGGTTGATGAGCGGTTCGCCGCGCGCGAGCCGGTCGAGGTTGCCCGCCATGATCCGGCAACGGCGCTCCAGCAGAGCGTCGGTCCAGGCCGATGCGTGGGCAGTCATGATCACGTTGTCCAGTTCATGGAACGCGAAACGCGAGGGTCGCAAGGTCGGCACTTCGCGGCTGTTCTGGGGCGGGTAGTCGTACCAGGTGTCGATCGCCGCACCACCGATGCGGCGGTCGCGACAGGCTTCGAACAGTGCCTGCTCGTCGACCGTGCGGCCGCGCCCCACGTTGATGAGGACCGCATCCGGTTTCATGCTGGCGAAAGCGCTTGCGTCGAACAGGCCGCGCGACCGATCGTCGAGCGGCAGGGCCGACAGCACGAAATCCGCCTCGCCCAACAGCTCGTGGAAGCGCTCCATCCCGGCGATGCGCTCGGCCCAGCCGTCGGCGGGCTTGGGCGAGCGGTTCACTGCAATCACGCGCATGCCGAACGCGTGGGCGCGCTTCGCCACCTCGCGCCCGATGCGGCCGTAACCCACGATTCCCAGCGTCTTGCCGAACAATTCACCGTGGGTCGCCGCGGGGCCGCCGAGCCACGAGCCCCACCAGCGGCCGGCGCGCAGCTCGGTATCCATGCGACGGATGCGAATGCGCCATTCCAGCATCACCGCCAGCACGTATTCCGCGATGCCGATCTCGTGCTCGTAGGCGTTGCAGATTGCCGCACCCGGCGGCACCGCGTCGAAGACGATGTCGTCGGTGCCGGCACCGGGCAGCTGGAGCAGGCGCAGTTTCGGTGCAGGTGGGAAGGTCACGGGCCAGTTCATCGACACGACCGCGTCGGCCTGCGCCAGCGCCTGGGCGAACGCGGTGTGGTCCGTATGGTCGGCGACGACCCAGGTCCACGGGGTTTGGAGGGAGCGCCGCAACGGTTCGAGGCGACCGTCGTTATCGATGGTTTTGATGGCGAGCAACACGGGGCGTGGGAAACTGCAGCGAAAGTGCCCGCAGTGTATGCGGCCGTCGGGTGAATTCAAGGGTTTATGCAAACCCCTCGAGTCACAAACCTCACAAAAAACGAGGTTTCCATCGGAAACGTCTCGTGCTAGCTTTCCGGTTCGCAGTGCCGGTCCGGCGGGAGACGGCACCCGGAAACCGCTTTCCATGGAATAACAATGGATTGGAGTACCGGTCGTACGGTCGTCGTCCGTCTTGACCGTACCGGTCGCCCGGTTCCCAAGGTATCCTGACAAGGATTCATCGGTCGTTCCCGCCGCCGCCCCGGTACCGCGCAGTCGCTGGTCCGCCCGTTCCTCGAAGTCCCAAGTCCGAAGGAGAATCGCAGATGGCAAAATCGCCCGCCGAAGAAGGCGCGAAACCCGCCGAGCCGCAGCAGGCCCCGAAGGTGAAGTGGGATACCCACAGCTTGAAGAGCACGTACGCGAATTTCTGCAATGCGACGAGCACCCGCGAGGAAGTCGTGCTGAATTTCGGCGTCAACCAGAACTGGGACCGCATGTCCGGCGAAGTCGAGATCGAGCTCGACCACCGCATCATCCTGAGCCCGTTCGCGGCCAAGCGGCTGTCCGATCTGCTGCAGAAGCTGATGGCCGAGTACGAAAACCGCTACGGCGAGTTGAAGTAACCGCCGCAGGGTCCGCCGGCCGCGATGATCCAGCCGCAGCCCGATATCGAGCCGATCGTCGGCCCCAGTGCCGACGAGCAGGAGGAAGAAGCCGCCCTGTGGGCGGCTTTTTCGTCGGCACGTTCCGGCGAGGCTGCAGCCGGGCCGTGGGCGCGATTGCAGGCCCGCCGGATGCGCAGTGCGCGTGCCTGTGCCGTGTTCCGGGTAACGCCCGACGGCATGGCGTTGATCGCTGCCTGGCCCGATTCGGACACCCTGCCGGGCGATCTTTCCGAGAGCGCCCGCGAGGGCGTGCAGCAGGGTGTGGCCCTGGTGCGCTCCGCCGCGCGCGGCTTCCATCTGGTCTGTCCCTTGAGCGGCGACGACGGGTGGGTGGCCACCGTGGAGGTGGCCCCGCTGTCGGCGCCCGCCCTGCAGGGCACCCTCGATACCCTGCACTGGGGTGTGGGCTGGCTCGAGGCGGCGCGCGCGCGCGGCATCGCGCTTGCTGCAACCGCCCAGGCGGAGCGCCTGGAACTGGCTGCCCGACTGGCCGAGAACGTGGCGCGCGAGAGCGATGCGCGCACGGCCTCCATGGCGCTCGCCACCGGCATCGGTGCGGCGTTCGGCGCTTCCGCAGTGTCGGTTGGTGTGCTGCGGCGTGGCGTGCTGTCGGTCAAGGCCGAATGGCAGAGCCCGGAAGTGCCCGACGAGCCGACACCCGAGGCAGGGGATGCGGCGCCGGTCACGTCGCCGGCGCCGGTCGACATCACGCCCGCGCTCCACAGCGTCCTCGAGGTCGGCCGCGCGATGAGCGTGGAGCGCCACGAGCCCGTCGCCGACGGCGAGCCGGAACGCAGTCCGGCCCCGATCGACCCGAAGGGCCGGCCGGCGCGATCCTCGTGGAGCGCACGTTGGGCGACCCGTTCTCCCACGACGAGGTGGCGAGCCTCGAGACCATCGCGCTGCAGGCTGCACCCCTGATCGAGGCGAAGCCGCTGGCACGGCCGGTCACGGTGACGCGCGAACGGCGCGCCTTCGTGGCGCTGTTCGGTCCGGTGCGCATGAAGTTGAAGCTCGCCCTCATCGCGCTGCTGACCCTCGCGTTGGTCATGCTCGGCGCTACCGGCCACTACGCCGTCCCGGTCGAGGGCACCGTGGAGGGCCAGGCGCCGCGCACGCTGCCGGCGCCGTTCAGCGGCGTGCTGGGCGAAGTGCTGGTGCGCAAGGGTGATGCCGTTCGCCGCGGCCAGCTCGTCGCACGCATGGACGACAGCGAACTGCTGCTGGAGCGCGATCGGCTCACCGCCGAGCGCACGCAGCTGGCACAGGTCACGCGCGAGGCGCGCGAGATCCGCGACCGAGTCGCGAGTGAGTCGCTCGATGCGAAGCTGAAGGAAGTCGAGGCACGGCTGCGCACGGCCGAGGAGCGGCTCGCCCGCACCCGGGTCGTGAGTCCGACCGATGGCGTGGTCGTGGGCGGCTCGGGCTTGAATGCCAGCGCGTCGCGGGTCGAGGCCGGTGAAGCATTGGTGGAAATTGCGCCGGTCGACAGCTACCGGCTGGTATTGTGGGTCGACGAACGCGACCTTTCGTTGTTGCGCGAAGGCCAGGCGGGGACCATCGCGCTGCCGGGCGAGACTGCCGCGCTCGGGTTCACCGTGAAGCGCCTGACCGGTGTGTCGACACTGCATGCGGGCCACAACCGCGTGCGCATCGAAGCGCTGTTGCAGGACGTCAGCGAGCGCACCCGGCCGGGTGCCCAAGGCACCGGCGTGATCGAAGTCGGCAAGAGGAAGCAGGTGTGGATCTGGTGGCGCGCGCTCCAGCGCGATTTCGAGAGCTGGCGCTGAATCCTTCGACCTGACGGAAGTCACCGCTTCGAGAGTGATTTCCGCGCCCGCCCGATTACAATGTCGATTCCCTGGTTAGTGCAGTTGACCGTTACCCGGTGAATTCGACGCGACCGCCCTCCGATCCGCTGCTGGAGCAGTTCCATGCGACCAGCGTGGCGTCGCTGTCGGATGCCATCGATACCGTGGTGGGCACGCCAGGCTGCATGGTCGGTGGCATGCGACCGATGGTTGGAGGTGCATTCGTCGGTCGCGCCGCGACTGCGCTGTTGAAGCCTGCACCGCGCGAAGTGGCGAACCGCGAAGCGTCGCTGCGCGATTCCGTCGGCATGATCGACGAATCCCTGCCGGGCGAGGTCGGCATCATCGTTCTGGAGGATGGTCTCGACGTCGCCGGCCTCGGCGGCCTGATGGCGGTCGCCGCCCATGCGCGCGGGATGGCGGCGATCGTCTGCGACGGTGCCGTGCGCGATCTCGACGAACTGCGCGCGATCGGCCTGCCCATCTACGCCCGTGCCGTATCGCCGGCGGCGTCGGTGGGCCGGCACTTGAGTGTCGGGCGGCAGGTCGCGGTGACGTGTGCCGGGGTTACGGTGCGGCCGGGCGACATCGTGGTGGGCAACGACGACGGCGTCGTGGTGGTTCCGCAGGAGCACGCCGAGGCTGTGTTGAAGTACGCGCTCGACATCGAGTCGCGCGAAGCACGCATGGTGCCGCTGATCCGCGAGCAGCGCGGACTGCGCGGTGTCGCTGAAAAATTCAATCGCGGTTAGGATGAAACAGCCCCCACGCTCCCTGCGGTCGCTGCCCCCCGCGGGGGCGCGTCAGTGGCTTGGGGCGGCCCGGCGCCCCTGACCAACCTGGAGTCGATTCATGAAGATCATCGATCTGCGCAGCGACACCGTCACCAAGCCTTCGGAAGGCATGCGCGCCGCCATGGCAGCGGCTGACGTCGGCGATGACGTCTACGGCGAGGATCCCACGGTCAACCGGCTCGAGGCGCGCCTCGCCGAAATGCTCGGCAAGGAAGCTGCGATCTACGTCGCCACCGGGACCCAGAGCAACCTGATCGGGCTCATGGCCCACTGCGAGCGCGGCGACGAGTACATCGTCGGGCAGCAGGCCCACACCTACAAGTACGAAGGCGGCGGCGCCGCCGTGCTCGGCAGCATCCAGCCGCAGCCGATCGACAACGAGCCCGATGGCACGCTCGATCTTTCCAAGGTCGCCGCGGCGGTCAAGCCGGACGATTCGCACTTCGCACGCACGCGCCTGCTGGCGCTCGAGAACACGCTAGGTGGCAAGGTCATTCCGCTCGCCTACATCGAAGAGGCCGAGAAGCTCGCGCGCTCACGGGGCCTCGGCATGCATCTGGACGGTGCGCGCCTGTTCAATGCTGTCGTGAAACTCGGCGTTCCCGTAGGCGGGATCGCACGCCACTTCGATACCGTCTCGGTATGCCTGTCGAAGGGGCTCGGTGCGCCGGTCGGCTCCGTGCTGGTGGGCTCCAAGGTTCTGGTCGACCGGGCGCGGCGCTGGCGCAAGGTGCTCGGCGGTGGCATGCGGCAGGCCGGGTTGATGGCTGCGGCGGGTCTCTACGCGCTCGACCACAACATCGCCCGCCTCGCGGACGATCATGCCAACGCACGCGCCCTCGCCGATGCGCTTGCCGGTGTCGATGGTGTGAAGATCGACCCGGCGCTGGTACAGACCAACATGGTCTTCATGGCCGTTGCCCCGCATCTCGCCGGGCCGCTGCGCGAACATCTCGCGCGGCACGGCATGATGATCTCCGCGGCGCCGACGATCCGCCTGGTCACGCACCTCGACGTGAACCGTGCCGATGTGATGGCGTTCGCCCAGGCCGTCCGGGATTTCTTCCGCGAATCGCGCGAGGCTTCGTCGCGGGCAACGGCGCTCGCATAGGCCGGCAGGCCGCGCAGAGCCGATGGGCAGTCGCTGCACCGAACCGATCACGCGGCGCGATCTCAAGCGCATCGCGGCGGTCGCCCGGCGCGAGCGCGAAGACTTCTTCGGCCTGAATCCGGCGTGGGCGCTGCTCTACGGCAAGCGGCTTCTATGCGTTGCTCTGGCCGGTGAGGCCGGAGCCCATGCAGTGAATGGCGTGACCGGTTTCGAGCGCTTCGACGTCTGGAGCTTCTATGCCGTACACCCCGATGCCGCCTTTCCGACCCATCGCAAGGCGCGGGAGGACTACGGCGATTCGCGCTTCGGCCGCGATCCGGCGCTGCCCGACAGCTTCAAGGGGCGCGCCGTGGACGTGCAAGGGCGCAGCATCGAAGCGAAGCCGGGTGACGAGCCGGTGACCGCACTGCAACGCTACCTGCGCGCGAAAGCGACCCCCACGGCCGGTGAACTTGCGCGCCAGACGATCGTGCTGCTGGAACCCGATGCGCTGCTCGGTTTCGAAGCGTGGCCCACGCTCATCACCGGCTGAACTCGGGTCTGGAAGCATGAAGCGTCAGTGGTTCTGGATGGTGGTCTGGCTCCTGGCGCTCGGGATGGGCCACTCGCGTGCGGGCATTCCGCCGGTGGCGGCCGATGGTCAGGTGCCGTCCCTGGCGCCGCTCCTGCAACAGGTGACGCCGGCGGTAGTGAACATCGCCGTACTGGCCGGCGGCACCGAATCCGAGAACCCGATGATGCGCGACCCGTTCTTCCGGCGCTTCTTCGGAGCCCCGGAACCGGCAAGGCCGCAGGTGAGTGCGGGCTCGGGCGTGATCGTCGACGCGAAGAACGGGTACGTCATCACCAACCACCACGTGATCAAGAACGCCCGCGAAGTGCTGGTGACGACCAAGGACCGCCGTCAGTTCCAGGCGCGCGTGCTCGGCTCGGATGCCGGCACCGACATCGCCTTGCTGCAGATCGATCCGCAGAACCTCGTGGCGCTCAGGTTCGGTGACTCGGACGCGTTGAGCGTCGGCGACTACGTGCTCGCCATCGGCAATCCGTTCGGCATCGGCCAGACGGTGACCTCGGGCATCGTGAGTGCGCTCGGGCGCTTCGGTATCAACACCGAGGGCTACGAGGACTTCATCCAGACCGACGCGTCGATCAACCCCGGCAATTCGGGCGGCGCGCTCATCAACCTGAAGGGCGAACTGATCGGCATCAACACGGCCATCATCGGCAGTAACATGGCGCAGAAAGTGGTGGCGCAGCTCGCACGCTTCGGCGAAATGCGGCGCGGCCGGTTCGGGGCCACCGCGCAGGACGTGACCCCGGACATCGCGCAGGCGCTGGGCGTCACGCCGTACGACGGTGCTGTCATCGTCGACATCGCGAAGGATGCGCCGGCCGAGAAAGCGGGCCTGCGGCGCAACGACATCGTGACGGCCATGAACGGCAGGCCCGTGCGCGGCTCCGGCGACCTGCGCAATCAGATGGGTCTGGTCGCGGTGGGCGACACCGTCGAGCTGCGGGTGTTGCGGGACGGCAAGTCGATGCTGCTGCGCGTGACCATCGAACCGGCGCGCGCCACGGCAGCCACGGGTCGCCAGACCGTACCCGAGCTCTCCGGGGCGCGCGTGGGCAACCTGGAGCGCGGCGGCCGCGCCGAGGCCGTGATGGTGGTGGAGGTGGATCGGGGCAGTCCGGCGTGGAACCACGGTCTGCGGCCCGGCGACCTCATCATCGGCGTCAATCGCCGCAAGGTGCGCGACACCAACGAGCTGCTCGCGCAGTTGCGCAGCGTGGAGCGGCCGCTCGTGCTGAACCTGCTGCGGGGTGATTTCGGCATTACCCTCGTGATTCGCAACTGACTGGAAGGGGTCCGTCACTCATGCCACCCGTCGATCTGCCTACGTTGGTCACGCCCGAGGGTCGAGCTTTTCTGTGGGAGTTTCTAACCAGGCACCGCGAGCTCGACAAGTCCGACGCCATTGCCCATTCGGACCAGATGGCGTTCCTCGGGTTCTGCGTCGAACACTTCACGCAATCGCACGCGCAACTGATGCAGGACCTGTTCGTCCTCCATCGCACAGGCTTGCGGCGCGGCGGATATTTCGTGGAGTTCGGTGCCACCGACGGGATCGACCTCAGCAATACCTATCTGCTCGAGCGCGAATACGGCTGGACCGGCATTCTCGCGGAACCCTTCTCGGTGTGGCACGAGGCGCTCGCGGCGAACCGGCGCGCCGTCATCGACCACCGGTGTGTCTGGACTGCGAGCGGGGAGACCATGTCATTCATAGCGTCACAAGAGCCGGAGCTTGCCGGCCTCAGCATCTGTGCCGACGAGGACATGCACGTCCAGCGGCGCATGGCTGGTGCCGCCGAAACCCAGGTCGAGACCGTCTCGCTCATGGATCTTCTGGATCAGCACGGGGCGCCCCGGGACATCGACTACATGTCCGTCGACACGGAGGGCAGCGAGTTCGACATCCTTTCGGCCTTCGATTTCAGCCGCTATCGGATCCGCATCGTTTCGGTCGAACACAACTACGTGGACACCAAACGCGATGCGATTCGTGAAGTGCTGGAAGGCAATGGCTACCGCCGCGAGTTCGAACTGTTCTCGAGTTGGGACGACTGGTACGTCCGGCCGGATCTCTTCTGACATGAAGATTGCAATCGACCCGGACCGCCTGTGGGATTCCCTCATGACCCTGGCGAAGATCGGCGCCACCGACAAAGGCGGGGTGCGGCGGCTCGCCTTGACCGAACTCGACGGTGAGGCGCGCGATTTGTTCGTGCGCTGGTGCGAAGAGGCGGGCTGCACGGTCAAGGTCGATGCGGTCGGCAACATCTTCGCGCGGCGCGCCGGGCAGGACGATGATCTGCCGCCGATCGTCACCGGCAGCCATATCGACACCCAACCCTCCGGCGGCAAGTTCGACGGCAACTACGGCGTGATGGCGGGTCTCGAGGTGATGCGGACGCTGAACGAACACCGCATCCGGACCCGGGCGCCGCTGGAGGTCGCGGTCTGGACCAACGAGGAGGGGTCGCGTTTCACCCCGGTGATGATGGGCTCCGGTGTCTTCGTGGGCGCTTTTCCGCTCGACACGGTGCTCGCGCGCGCTGATCTCGACGGCGTCACGGTGGGTGAGGCACTGAAGGCCATCGGTTACGCCGGACCGGAGCCGGTGGGCGGACGGCCGATCGGTGCGTACTTCGAGGCGCACATCGAACAGGGGCCGGTGCTCGAAGACGAGGACAAGGTGCTGGGCGTGGTCGTCGGTGCGCTCGGTCTGCGCTGGTACGACGTGGTGGTGACCGGTCAGGACGCCCATGCCGGACCGACGCCGATGCGTCTGCGCAAGGATGCGTTGCTCGCGGCGTCGCGCATCGTGGCCGAGATCAACGCGATCGCGCAGCGATATCAGCCCAACGGGCGTGGCACCGTCGGCTTCCTGCAGGCCAAGCCCAATTCACGCAACGTGATTCCGGGCGAGGTGCGGTTTTCGGTGGATCTGCGCCATGCCGACGATGGCGATCTCGAACGCATGGAGCAGGAGATGCGCGTGGCGTGCGACCGGCTGGCGCGCGATGCGCAATGCACGGCAAACGTGGATCGTGTTGCGAGCTATGCCGCGTGCAAGTTCGACGAGACCTGCGTTGCCCAGGTGCGCAAGGGTGCGCAGGCAGCAGGCCTGTCGCACATGGACATCGTGAGCGGCGCCGGCCACGACGCCGTCTACATGGCCCGGGTGTGCCCGACGAGCATGATCTTCGTGCCGTGCGAAGGTGGCATCAGCCACAACGAGATCGAGAACGCCAGGCCGGAGCATCTCGCTGCGGGTTGCAACGTGCTGCTGCACGCGATGATCGAGCGCGCGGGCATCGCGCACCGATAGGTAACCGGCTTCAGTCGGGACGAATCTCGAGAATGCGATAGCGGCCGCGAACGTAACTGCCCGCATTGAGGTCGACCCGCGGCACGATGGACGGAAACAGGACGGCGATGGGCGGGCCGTACCGGTTCGGTACGAGGACGGTGTTCACCTGGGCCATCGAAATCCGATGCGGTCGCAGCCACAACTGCCTGCCTTCGATGACCGTGCACCCGCTGCTGAAGCCTTCGGAAGTCGTCGCAGAGCCCAGCCGATCTGCATGGACTTCGATCGTGGTCAGGAACTCCGTGTCGAGGCACAACTCCATCCGGACCTTGCGGGCGCTGATCAGGATCGGGTGGTTGGTCTCGTCCAGCGGCAGCGAAAATCGGGTTCCGGCTGTGATCCACGGCTGAGACGCAAGGTTGCCGAGGTGGTCCGACTGGCGCAGCCCGTAGAGCGCGGAGATGGTGCGGGCCGGCGGGGGCGCGGCAGCGGTGTTGGCGCAAGTGATCGTCGACGAATACTTCGGCAGCTCGAGGTCGCCGCAAAAGGGACAACGGGTGACGGCCGCCGTGGCTTTCGAGGCGATCAAATCCACACACCCCAACGAGTCGAGATAGACCTTCAGCGGAGGATCGCCGGGCAGCGGCCTCACGTCCAGGGTCACGGTGTTCGACATGTGGCCATTGCACAGACGTGCCAGCGCCGGTGCCGGGCGGTTCAGCACCGCGTGGAAGGTGTCCGCGGTCGGCGATGCCGGGTTGTAGATGTCCAGCAGGGCATGCCCCGGTCCGAACTCGGGAGTCATGCCGTTCCATGCGCCGTCGACTTCCGCGCCCTGGGGGTCGATACGGCGAAACTCGCAATCGCTTCCCGGGTCGGCAACGCTGGTGCCTGCAACCACGGAACAGATGGCCGCAATGAACAACTGTCGCCAGAACTGCAGAGTCCGCTGGCGGACGCAGTCGAGAGTCTGCTTTCTGCTGTCTGGATTCGGTCTGTCCAACCCCGTCGCCCTCGCTGGCGGGTCGATCCGGCTCACAACGCCGGAGCGCCCACGCATGGGGCCACTATATCGCTGTTGAGCGGATGGATCTGCAGTACCGCTCGAATCTCACGCCCTCGTCTCGAGGCGTGCACAGGTGGTGCCGGGAGCCAGCGCAAGCCCCCGCGCCGGTTCTGGGTTTCGGAGCAGGGTGGGGCGGAATCCGCCAGGTTATCCGCCGAGCCGCTCAGAGATAGGTACTCCCGCTACCGACCTTGGCTGCGCTGACCCATTCCCCGATATCCCCGAAGGGCAGCATAGCTGAACAAAAGCAGTAGACCGCATAACATGGTCGCGTATGTGTCTGGCTCTGGGACCGCGGAAATGCTGCCCGTAAACTGGCCGCTCGATGCGAAAGACACGCCGAAGAACAGGTCATCGTCGGTAATGATCGATGAAGAAGGGATGAGTCGAAACTGCCTCGTTCCATCAGGAAGCGCCACCCTTTCGTTCGGTGACGCGGAACCTACTTCGATCCACGTCTCGCCTGCGAGCACTTGAACGTCGTACTGCAATCCCTCCATCCCAACGTCTGGCGCCAACACCGACTGAAAGGAAGGGCTTCCCGCTTCACTGTCAAACAAGAATCCCACGTATGCATCAGGGTCCAAGAAGTACAGGACGGACTTCTCCACAAAGCGATCAACGAATCTACCAAGGTCCGACCCGGTAGTTGTGTTGGGAAAGAAAATCCGCTCGAGCATAGGCTCGATGTCTGGCTGATACTCGGTGCAACCGCTCTCATTGCATACCCGCACTATTTCCATGCGCGTTTCAGTCATCTTATCTAACAATGTTTTTATGCTGTGCGCTTCCAAACCGAAAGTGACGAAATCAGTAAACTGACTCAAGATGGTAGTGATAGCGGCACGTGCCAAAGGACTAATTTGCTCCGATAGCTGCCCAGGGTATCGGGCGTAGTACTCGAACGGATCTCCGACTATCGTTAGTTCTTGTCCCATGCGTCTCAGTACGGGAATTCCGCTCACTGGATCATTAATGTACGTAACGTTAACAAGGCGATCGAATGACTTGTTTCCGTTAGGACCTGTATCCGTATTGCGCAAGCCAACGATGGCATTGACATCGTCGCCATAAGCTTCGTCTTGGTCGTACAACGTCCCGATATGGGGCGCATTGAATGCGAACGCGTCATAACCGGATACCGCGCCTAGCATCATGGCTAGCCCACCTCCAAGTGAATGACCTACGAATCGAATCTGTGCTCCTGGATTCAATGCGACCACTCCGGCAGTGAACGCGCTAAGATTCCCAAGATATGCTTGCATCGTATCGGACGCATTTAGGAAGCCTGCGTTCGCCGCCCAATTCACCGTCAATGATGGGTCAGTGCCTCTAATGAAGATGGTGATTTCTCCTCCTCCGCCCCCTCCGGATTGGGTTTGACGCGCAGCGACTCGAAGGCCATCAAGTTCCAAGAATCCTATGTCGAGAGGACCTGCTTGGCCGAGCGAATATATCTGATCAGAGAGCACAGCGGCCGAGAAGGTTCTTGGCGCTTTCACAAACTCCCAGGCGTCGAACGAATTAGCGATGCTCCCGACTGCGCCGCCTCCCGAGGTGGATTCTGACGCCTCCGCAAAGACTCGCAACGATAGCGTATCGACTCCACAAGACTGGGAGTCGAAGAAGGACGCTGTACAGCCCACACGCAGAAGTTCTGGCACCAGCCGGCCTCCAGGCACGCTACCCGCGGTGGCGCGTGTATCAACGTTTAAGTTCCCAAGTTGCACGCTCCCAGATCTAGCATTCCATGTTTTCGCATAGCCTGGTAGCTCACCGATCGATATGGATCCGGCCGTGCCGACTGCAACGCTTTCTCCAACACGTTCTATCGTGGCGTTCTTCGTATCGACCGTCAGGCTCCGCGAAAACCGTAGCGTCGAGTCCGTTCTTTCAATACTTTCTGCAATCTTGGAATCAATGCCCACAAGTCTGCCGTACAACTCGATCTTAGTCTCACCCAAAAGATCCGCCTTGCCGCGGAATACGTTTACGAGATTCCCGCTCCCTTGAATCTTTAACACGCTGCTCTCATCGACAAGAAGGCTTCCGCCCTCCGGTTTCATACGGCCGACAGAAACGCGATCAAACAGCACCTCATCTGGATAGTGAAGCAGCTCAACAACGCCGCCGTTGCGCACATTCAGTGCTGAGTTATTCCCTTCGAACGCAATAGCAAGGTACTTTCCAACCACGAACTTTCCGCCCGCTTCCACGTTGAGAGTTCCAGTACCTCGATAGCCAACCAAGGCATCCTCGGTCACCCGAACAATACTCGTTGGATCGGTGTTTCCCTGTCGGCCGGCAATACTCAAAGTCCCGAAAGAATCTTTCTCGTGCCCGATCGAAAGTATCTTGGCGAACACCTGAGAGTCGGACTTCACATCCAGGGAGCCGTTTCCCTGGTGACCTATCGCTACGAATTCCACCGGCGAGAAACTGCCTGGTGTTCCAGCCTGTCCAGTAGGGGATGGGCGTGAAATTCTCGATGCGCCGTCAAGGATCATCGCACCTACGTCGAGTTTCGCATCGGCGATACGTAGAGAGCCATCGATCGTCAAGAGGGAATCCTTCAGGTTGACGAGGGTTTTGTCGCGAAGTGCTACGTCCTTGGAAACGGCAATGTGAGCCATGTCCTTCGCGTCCAATGTTACCGATGCCGCCTTGCCTTCACCTAAGAGTAGGTGGCTTCCTATCGTGACATGTGGCGACACGGGAAATGTCTCATCGTCAGGGTTGCCTATAACCGTTAGCGTGCCATTGCTATCGTTCAGGTACCCGACAATGAGATTCTCCGTCACGGCGATTGTGGCCTGCTCTATCGTAACCAGTCCCTTGCCGCCATTGCCCCCGATCGTGAGATTTCTATCGATGGTCACTTCTGTTTTCTTTTCCGTGTCGCCCTTGAAAGACGCGCTGCCGTCACCGTCTTTGTTCCAGCCGATGTTGGCGAAGCCCCCCACTGACAGGACAGAGCCCGTGACTGACAGTTGACCCGTGCCCTGATCGCCAATGGTCAGGTCATTGCCGAATGAAATACTGGTGTCGGTTGCTACGAAAGTCGCATCCCCTCCTTGGTAGCCAAGCATTACGTGCTTATCAACCTTGAGTACTGGGCTGTCATCTTCGTTCTTTCCCTTCACGGTCATGGTGCCGACCGAATCGGTGCCCGTTCCCAAGATGACGGAATCGCTGAATGCGGCCTTGGAGGAGTCAATTGAAACGGTGGCGGTACCGCCGCCTTCGCCGGCGACAAGAGAGTTCGCGTTAACCTTCGACAGATCTGAGAACGATGCAGAGCCGGCTCCTCCCCATCTTGCGATGGAGAGAGCCCCGTCAACCTCAAGAGTGGAATTTGACAGCTTGAAGTCGCCATTAGCCACCTGAAGGTCGTTCGTGACGTTGAATGAGGTCACACTGGTTGCCGAGACGTTGCCAATGCCTCGCTCTATTAGGGCACCTGTATACGGATGAACCAGATCGTCAAAGTCTCCCAGTACAAAAATGACCGCCTTGATGGTCCCTCCGGTCACGTTAAACGTTCCGTCACCGCCACCACCACCTATCGATGAGTACCTCGTGAGCTCGAATGACCCGGTATTGGTCATCTCAAGCTTCGCGTAACCACGGTAGTTCCAGTATTCCCCGAGCCCGACCTGAAAGTCGGGCGTAATCAGAGTTCCGCCATTGATCAACTTGGTATCGCCATGGAAGTCAAACAGCGTGAGTACCTCCACAAAACTTCCGGCAGCGATGGTAGTTGTCCCTCCCGCAATACCTCCCTCGACCGTGCCGATGTGATAGTAAGGAGGGGCGGAGTTGTCGCAGTTGAAGCCTTCGCCCTGGTCAGGACACGCGTTCGAGGACGAGATATTCCAGCCGTAGGCCCAACCGCTGAGTGCAGCGTGAGCGCGCAACGGCAGAAGCACCAACACAAACAGCAATGGGATTGCCTTCCAGCGTCGAAATTCGACACCCGAAAGCCGGGCAACCTTGCGAAGAAGCAACATGCTTGCACCTCACTCGTTGTCGATTTTTCTTACAGGAGGTCGCGCTACGGTGCAGTGGGTTGCCCCACCCCTCCAAAGTCCGCGCTCATGCCAATGTAACTATCCACCAACGAAGGAGGGCGCTGGTACGCGGAACCTACCTGAAGAAGCCTTACCGATGGGTTACGGATTCCGATCGCGTCGCAGAATCCAGTCTAGGCGGTCGGTTTTCGCCCATCGCCAGCGAATGCCGGGATGAAGAGGGGCTCGGACAGTTGGCGGACCGGAAGCGTCCGGCCCTCATCTTGGCGCGCCGCTGAACCTCTGAGTCGCTGCGCGCCTCAGGCTGCCTTTTATGACGACACCCCGCAATGCGGCAGCAGTTTCTCGATGCGACT
Organism: Betaproteobacteria bacterium Ga0077523; assembly: GCA_001464695.1. Classification (GTDB taxonomy): domain Bacteria; phylum Pseudomonadota; class Gammaproteobacteria; order Burkholderiales. The sequence continues at coordinate 20,185 of LNDQ01000105.1, forward strand.
CGCTAGCTCCTTTGGCAGCCGCTTGAGCACGTCCTTGAGGTAGCGATACGGATACGTGCCCGTTGAGCCGAGTCGACTGGGTCAGGCTCTTGACCGCGGCCGCCCGCTGCCCTGCGCGCAGCGATCCGGCGAACGACCAGTTCGAGCGTCGCAGTGCGATGGGGCGAATGCGATTCTCGACCCAGTTGTTTTCGAATGGCAGGTGTTCCTTGTCGAGGAAGCGCGTGAGCGCTGCCCAGCGAGTGAGACGGTAGTCGATCGCCTTCGCGATCGCCGAGCCTTCCGGCACCTTGAGCCGGTGCAATAGCATCCACTGGTGCAAGGCCTCGGCCAATGGTCGCGAGCGTATCTGCCGGATGCGGCGTCGTTCGTCGGCGTCGAGATCCTGGAGCTCACTCTCCAGCGCATAGAGCGTCCCGAAGAGCTTGAGTACGGCTGCACTGAAAGCGGATAGACATGCACTCAAATGAGTGCGCGAACAGGTTATTTCTCGAATGGCTTCAGTGGATTACTGCACCTTGACGAATCTTCCGTGCACTCAATCGAGCGCATCCTCTGGTGCCGGGAGCCGGAATCGAACCGGCACGCTGTTGCCAGCGCGGGATTTTGAGTCCCGTGCGTCTACCTATTCCGCCATCCCGGCAGGGGGTCGCGAAGGGACCTTGGATTATCCACCACCGGCTACTGGCGTGGAAGGGCGCACGCGGCGGCGGGAGGGCTCTGCCATAATCCGCCCCCCATGAAACTCGACGAGTTCGACTATGCGCTGCCGCCGGAGCTGATCGCGCAGCATCCTACCGCGGAGCGCGGCGCAAGCCGCATGCTGTATGTGGATGGTGCGGCCGGATCTTTCCGTGACGGCTGGTTTCGCGAGCTGCCGGGCTTGCTGGAGCCGAACGACCTCCTGGTGTTCAACGACACCCGCGTCATCAAGGCGCGCCTGGTGGGGCGCAAGGCGACCGGCGGGCGTGTGGAGATGCTGGTGGAGCGCGTGCTCGATGAGCGTCATGCGCTGGTGCAACTGAGCGCGAGCCACAGTCCCCGTGCCGGCTCATGGTTGCGTTTCGGCGAAGAGCTCCTCGTGGAGGTCCTGGCGCGCAACGGCGAGTTCTTTCGAGTGCGCTTCGATGGGGAGGGCACGGTCCTCGAACTCCTCGAGCGCTACGGCCAGTTGCCGCTGCCGCCCTACATCGAGCGTGGCGACGATCAGGACCCAGCGGACGATGCTGCGCAGTACCAGACCGTCTATGCCGAGAATCCCGGCGCTGTCGCTGCCCCTACGGCGGGATTGCACTTCAGCGAGCCGATGCTCGAACGGATCGCGCAGACAGGCGCCCGCTCGGCGTTCCTCACCCTGCATGTCGGAGCGGGAACTTTCCAACCTGTGCGGGTGGACGACGTCACGCAACACCGCATGCATGCCGAACGCTACGCGATCGGTCCCGAGGTCGTGGATGCCGTGGCCCGTACCAAGGCCAGCGGTGGGCGGGTGCTGGCGGTGGGCACCACCAGCCTGCGAGCACTCGAGGGCGCAGCGGCCCGGACCGGCAAGCTGGAAGCCGGCGGCGGCGAGACGAACCTGTTCATCCTGCCGGGCTTCGCCTTCCGGGTGGTTGACCGGTTGCTCACCAACTTTCACCTGCCGAAGTCGACGCTGCTCATGCTGGTGAGTGCTTTCGGTGGTGTGGAGACAATGCGCCGTGCCTATGCGCACGCGGTGCGCGAGCGCTATCGGTTCTTCAGCTACGGCGACGCCATGCTGATCGAGAAGGCATGAAGTTCGATCTGATTGCCGCTGACGGCGCCGCGCGATCCGGCACGCTCACCCTGAACCAGGGCGTTGTGGAGACCCCGGCGTTCATGCCGGTGGGCACCTACGGTGCGGTGAAGGCGGTCAGTCCGGATGATCTGCGGACGCTCGGCGCCCAGATCGTGTTGTCGAACACCTTTCACCTGTGGTTAAGACCCGGCCTCGATGTGATCGAACGCCACGGCGGGCTGCACCGCTTCATGAGCTGGAACGGTCCGATCCTGACGGACTCGGGCGGCTTCCAGGTCTTCAGCCTCGGGGCGCTGCGCAAGGTGACGGAAGAAGGGGTCAAGTTCCAATCGCCGGTGAACGGCGATCGCCTGCTGCTCACCCCCGAGGAATCGATGCGGATCCAGCGTGTGCTGAATTCGGATGTCGCGATGATCTTCGACGAGTGCACGCCCTACCCGGCCACCGAGAAAGAAGCGGCCGATTCCATGCGGCTGTCGCTGCGGTGGGCCGAACGGAGCAGGCGCGCCTTCGACGGGAGTCCGAACGCGCTGTTCGGCATCGTGCAGGGCGGCATGTACGAGCCCTTGCGCGACGAATCGCTGGCGGGCCTGACGGGCATCGGCTTCGACGGCTACGCCATCGGCGGGCTGTCGGTGGGCGAGCCGAAGGAGGACATGAGCCGCATCCTCGCGCACACGGCACCGCGCCTGCCCGCCGATCGGCCACGGTATCTGATGGGCGTGGGTACGCCGGACGACATCGTGGAGGCGGTCTCGGCCGGCATCGACCTGTTCGACTGCGTGCTGCCTACTCGCAACGCGCGCAACGGCTGGCTGTTCACCCGCCATGGCGTGGTGCGCCTCAAGAACGCCCAGTACCGTGACCGGCTGGACCCGCCCGACCCCGACTGCGGGTGCCACACGTGCCGCAACTACACGCTCGCCTACCTGCATCACCTCAACCGGGTGAACGAAATCCTGGGCGCCAGGCTCAATACCATCCACAACCTCGCCTGGTACCACGAGCTGATGAGCGGCCTGCGGGCCGCGATCCGGGCCGGGGCGCTGGCGGGATTCGTCCGGGATTTCCGGGAAAAACAGGGGCGTGGCGCAGGGGGCGCGTGCTAGAATGCGCGCCTTTTTTGCAGGGCCTGCGGCATGATGCGGCGGCCCGGCACGCGGTGAATCTCGAGGAGAGGGCAGGCACATGTGGGTAACGCAGGCGTGGGCGCAAAGCACGGGTGGGTCGCCGGGGGGCTTCGATCTGATCGGGATGCTGCCCATCATCCTGATGTTCGTGGTGCTCTACTTCCTCATGATCCGCCCGCAGGCGAAGAAGGCGAAGGAGCACCGTGCCATGGTGTCGGGCCTGCAGAAGGGTGACGAAGTGGTCGCCGGCGGCGGCATGCTAGGCAAAGTCACCAAGGTGGGCGACACTTACGTAAGCATCGAAGTGGCCCCGAACGTCGAGATCCAGGTGCAGCGGCCGTCGATCCAGTTGGTGCTGCCGAAGGGTTCGATCCGCAAGGCCGACTGACGAGCCGCCGGACCTTCGGGCATGAATCGCTATCCGCTCTGGAAGTACCTGATCATCGCCGTCGCCGTGGCGATCGGCCTGCTGTACTCCGCGCCCAACATCTTCGGCGAAGTGCCGGCGGTGCAGGTCTCGCCCCTCAAGGCGGCAATCAAGGTGGACCCGGCGCTGATGGGCCGTGTCGAGCAGGCGTTGGCCGGTGCCGGCATCGAAGCGAAGGGGGCCTTGCTCGACCCGACCGGCATCAAGGTGCGCTTCGCCGACCCGGACACGCAGATCAAGGCGAAGGACGCGATCCAGAAGGCGCTCGGCGAAGACTACGTGGTGGCGCTCAACCTGCTGCCCAACGCACCTCGCTGGATGATCGCGATCAACGCGCTGCCGATGTATCTGGGCCTCGACCTGCGCGGTGGCGTGCATTTCCTGCTGCAGGTCGACATGGATGGGGCGCTCACCAAGGCCGCGGATCGATACGCCTCCGACATCCGCCAGGAACTGCGGGAGAAAGATGTCCGCTACGGCGGGATCAATCGCGACGGCCAGAGCGTGCAGGTCCGGTTCCGCGACGAGGCGACCCGCGACAAGGCCCAGGCGGTGATCGAGCGCAGTTCTCCCGACCTCATCCTGAAGCAGCAGGGCGCCGGTGGCGAACTGCTGCTCGTGGCGACGTTGAAGCCCGAGGCGCAGAAGCGCATCCAGGAATTCGCGCTGCAGCAGAACATCACCACCTTGCGCAACCGCGTGAACGAGCTCGGTGTGGCCGAGCCGATCGTGCAGCAGTCCGGGGCTGATCGCGTGGTGGTGCAACTGCCCGGCGTGCAGGACACGGCCAAGGCCAAGGACATCCTCGGCCGCACCGCGACGCTGGAAGTCCGCATGCTGGACGAAGAGCATTCCGACATGGCGTCGATCCAGGCGGCCGTGGGTGGCCAGGTGCCCTTCGGCGATGACCTCATGTACGAACGCAGCGGCGTCCCGCTGCTGCTCAAGAAGCAGGTCGTGTTGACCGGAGACAGCATCTCCGACGCCCAACCTGGCTTCGACGGCACCACCGGCGAGCCGGCCGTCCACATCAATCTCGACGGCAAGGGCGCACGCATCTTCCAGCAGGTCACGCGCGAGAATGTCGGCAAGCGCATGGCCATGGTGCTCATCGAGAAAGGCAAGGGCGAAGTCATCACCGCGCCGGTCATCCGCGGCGAGATCGGCGGCGGCCGCGTGCAGATCAGCGGGCGCATGACCACCCAGGAGGCGAAGGATGTCGCCCTGTTGCTGCGCGCCGGTGCACTGGCCGCCCCGATGGAGATCGTCGAGGAACGCACCGTCGGCCCGAGCCTCGGCGCGGAGAACATCGAGAAGGGATGGAAATCGACCCTGATCGGCTTCGGTGCGATCTCGTTCTTCATGATCGTGTACTACGCTCTGTTCGGGCTGATCTCGGTGCTGGCGCTCGCCACCAACCTGATTCTGCTGGTGGCGCTGCTCTCCATGCTGCAGGCGACGCTGACCCTGCCCGGTATTGCGGCGGTCGCGTTGACTCTCGGCATGGCGATCGACGCCAACGTGCTCATCAACGAGCGCATCCGTGAAGAGCTGCGCAACGGCAATACGCCGCAGAACTCGATCTTCGAGGGCTACAAGCGCGCCTGGGGCACGATCCTCGATTCCAACATCACGACGCTGATCGCAGGTGTGGCCCTGTTCATGTTCGGCAGCGGACCGGTGCGCGGATTCGCGGTGGTGCATTGCCTCGGGATCCTCACCTCGATGTTCAGCGCGGTCGTGGTTTCCCGCGGCCTGGTCAACCTGCTCTACGGTAGCCGCCGCAAGCTCGACAAGCTGCCCATCGGCAATACCGACTGGCACAAGAAGGCGGTGCCGGCGTGAGAGAGCACGGTGTGATGAACCATGGTGTGCCGCTGTCCCTCACCCCCCCGCCCCTCTCCCGGGGGGAGAGGGGAGCGTCGTGCGACTCGCGGTCTGATGACCGCGAGACGGAGCGTTAACGATGGAATTCTTCCGCATCCGCAAAGACATCCCGTTCATGCGCCATGCGCTGGTGTTCAACGTGATTTCGTTGATCACCTTCCTCCTGGCCGTGTTCTTCCTTGCCACCAGGGGATTGCATTTCGGCGTCGAGTTCACCGGCGGGACGGTGATGGAGGTCTCCTACAGCCACCCGGCCGATCTCGACAAGGTGCGCTCGGTGCTGGAGGCCAACAAGCTATCGGACGCGACGGTGCAGAACTTCGGCAGCTCGGAGACCGCGCTCATTCGCCTGCCGGCCAAGCAGGACGTCACCGGGGCCAAACTCTCCGAGCACGTCCTCGAACTGCTGAAGGCCCAGGACGCCAGCGCGGAACTGCGCCGGGTCGACTTCGTGGGCTCGCAGGTAGGCAAGGAACTCGTGGAGAACGGCGCCATCGCGCTGCTGCTGGTGGCGGTGGGTATCGTGCTGTACCTGTGGCTGCGCTTCGAGTGGAAGTTCGGTCTCGCTGCCGTCATCGCGAACCTGCACGACGTGGTGATCATCCTGGGCTTCTTCGCGTTCTTCCAGTGGGAGTTCTCGCTGCCTGTGCTCGCCGCGGTGCTGGCAGTGCTGGGCTACTCGGTGAACGAGTCGGTGGTCGTGTTCGACCGGATCCGCGAGAATTTCCGCAAGATGCGCAAGGCCTCCGTGCCGGAGGTCATCAACAACGCCATCACCAGCACCATGTCGCGCACCATCATCACGCACTTCTGCACCCAGCTGATGGTGACTTCGATTCTGATCTTCGGCGGTGAGACGCTGCACTACTTCGCCCTGGCGCTCACCATCGGCATCCTGTTCGGCATCTATTCCTCCGTGCTGGTCGCGAGCCCGCTCGTCATGTGGTTCGGTGTCACGCGCGAGGACCTGGTCAAGCCCGAGAAGAAGCGCGAAGAGGCGGTCGTCTGACCGCCTGAGACGAGCCGCGCCGTGGAGTGGATCACGCAGGTCTTCGGGCTGATCCTGCACCTCGATCAGCACCTGCTCGAATTCACGCAGAACTACGGCGCCTGGATCTACGGGCTCCTGTTCCTGATCGTGTTCTGCGAGACCGGTCTCGTGGTGACACCGATCTTGCCGGGCGACTCGTTGCTGTTCGTGGCGGGCACGCTGGCGGGCACGGGAGCGCTCGACCCGCACCTCCTCGCGGTGACGATGACGGTCGCGGCGATCCTGGGCGATTCGGTCAACTACGGCATCGGCAAGTGGCTCGGGCCACGTGTGTTCAAGATGCAGGACTCCTGGTTCTTCAATCGCAAGTACCTGGAAGCCGCGCAGGCCTTCTATCGCAAGCACGGCGGCAAGACCATCGTGATCGCGCGCTTCGTCCCGATCATCCGCACCTATGCCCCGTTCGTGGCCGGCGTGGGCGCCATGGACTACCGTCGATTCATCGCCTTCAACGTCGGCGGGGCCCTGCTGTGGGTACTGCTGCTGGTGTACGGCGGCTATTTCTTCGGCAATCTGCCCTGGGTGAAGGTGCACCTGTCGAAGGTCATCATCGGCATCATCGTGATCTCGATGCTGCCGGGCGTCATCGAGTACCTGCGCAGCCGCCGCAGCGTCAGTTGAGCGCCGAGGCGAGCTGACGGCGGTACTTCGATACCAGCGCGTTGCCGCCGCCCAGGACGTCGAAGAGGTTCAACATGGTTCGGCGGCCGGCATCGTCGCCGAACTTGCGATCGCGCCGGATGATCTCGAGGAGCTGCTCGAAGGCGGCTTCGTGACGGCCCTGGGCGATGTGAAGGTTGGCGAGCTTGAGGCGGGCGTCGAGGTCGTCCGCGTTGGCAGCGACGCGTTGCGCGAGGGCGCCCGCATCTTCACCGGAAGGCGCGGCGAGGTTCAAGCGAATGCGGGCGATGACGGGTGCCAGCTTCGGGTCCTGACCTGTCAGGGGGCCCAGCGCCGCCAGATCCGCTTGGGCTGCATCGCGCTGTCCGAGTACCAGATGGGTTTCGGCGCGGTCGACTCGCGCGCGGTCGTTGCGCGGTTCGAGCGCGATGGCCTCATCCAGGAGCGGCAGCGCCGCCGCAGCGTCGCCTGCGTCGAGGCGGGCGCGCGCATCGCGGCGTAGCGATTCGGCCGGCGTGGGCAGCAGCCGGTCGATGAAGGTCCGGATGGTGGACTCGGGCAGGGCACCGAGAAACTCGTCCACGAGTTCGCCTCCGACGAAGGCCTTGACCGCGGGAATGCTGCGGATGCCGTAGTCCATGGATAACTGCTGGTTCTCGTCGGAGTTGACCTTGACCACCCGGATGCGCCCCTCGTACTCGGCAGCGAGTTTCTCGAGGATGGGGCCGAGCGCGCGGCAGGGACCGCACCAGGGAGCCCAGAAGTCCACGAGGACGGGGACGGTGTCCGAGGCCTGGATGACTTCGTGATCGAAGGTGGATTGGTCCACTGCGGGGGTGTGGACGGACATGGGCGACTCCGGAGCAACGGGGATGCTTGCAAGAATGGTGTCTGGGGTGGCGGGAATCAAGGAGCAGGCCCCC
>LNDQ01000106.1 GCA_001464695.1 Betaproteobacteria bacterium Ga0077523
GCGAAGCGCCCCGACATTGTCGGGGGAAGGCGGGGGATGGGGGCAAGTGCTGCCCCTCAGCGCCCGATCACCTTTCCGAACAGCGCCCACTCCTTGCCGTCGAACTTCGCGAGTTGCGCCGATTCGATCAGGAAGAAGTCCGTCGGGCTGGTGTTCCATTTCACGCCGGGTAGCATCATCGGGACCTGCAGGTCGCGGATGTTCGCCATCTGCTTCATGATGTTCTCGCGCGACAGGTCGTCGCCGCAGGCCTTGAGGACATGCACTACGCCTTGCGCAATGAGGTACCCCGAGACGTTGAAGCCGTCGCTGATGTTGCCTTCGGGGTAGTACTTCTTGAACCACGCTGCATAGGCCTTCATGTCCGCATCGTTGGCCCATTGCGGGTCGGTCGGGTCCTTGTAGTACGAGGCCGAGATCAGGCCAACTGATTTGTCCAGACCGGCAGGTGTCAGCACTGCGCCTACAGAGCTCGATACCTGGTTCAGCACATGCAGCGGCTTCCACCCGAGATCGGCCACCTTGCGAATCGCCTGCGCAGCGAACTTCGGTGTGGTCACGTTGTAGAACGTATCCGCGCCCGAGGCCTTCAGGGTCACGATCTGCGAGTCGACCGTCGGGTCGGTCACCTCGTAGCTCACCTCCGCGATGATCATCTTCGCTGCCTTGTCGCCGAGGCCGTCCTTCAGGCCCTTCACGTAGTCCTTACCGTAGTCGTCGTTCTGGAACAGGATCGCGATCTTCGCGTCGGGTCTGGTGTCGAGGATGTAGCGGGCGTAGATGTGCCCTTCGGCCTGGTAGTTCAGATTGAATCCCATGGTCCAGGGGAAGTTCTTCGGGTCCCCCCATTTGGTGGCACCGGTGTTCACGAAGATGTGCGGGACCCCCTTGGCGTTCACGTACTTGTGGATCGCCGAGTTGGGCGGTGTGCCGAGAGTTCCGGCGAGCAGCAGCACCTGCTCCTGTTCCACGAGCTTGCGGATCTGCTCCACGGTGCGCGGCGGGCTGTAGCCGTCGTCCAGCGTGATGAAGTTGATCTTCCGCCCGTTGACGCCGCCCTGGTCGTTGATCATTGCGAAGTAGGCGGCTTCGGCGCGGCCGATGGTGCCGTACGCCGAAGCCGGGCCGCTGTAGGGATTGGTGTTGCCCACCTTGATCTCGGTGTCGCTGGCACCCGGCCCGTACTTCTTCTGCGCCAGGGCGCCGGGGCTCGCGATCAGCAGTGAGACGGCAGCGAAGACGACACCGAGGCGTGCGAACATCGACGGCAGCATGACGTTTCCTCCTGGCGGGTGAAGTGGGGCCCTCGGCGATGTATACGCCGGGGTACGACATGCTTCAATGCTGCGCCGCAACCGCCCGGCGGACCGGGCATAATCGCGCCCTTCATCCATACGGCATCGACCCGAAGGCAAGTCTCCATGGCCCAGTACGTCTACACGATGCATCGCGTGGGCAAGATCGTCCCGCCCAAGCGCCAGATCCTCAAGAACATCTCGCTCTCGTTCTTCCCCGGCGCCAAGATCGGCGTGCTCGGGCTGAACGGCTCGGGCAAGTCGACGCTGCTCAAGATCATGGCCGGGGTCGACAAGGACATCGAAGGCGAAGCCGTGCCGATGCCCAACCTCAACATCGGCTACCTGCCGCAGGAACCGCAGCTCGACCCGGAGCAGACGGTGCGCCAGGCGGTGGAGGCGGGCATGGGCGAAGTCATGGAAGCGAAGCAGAAGCTCGACGCCATCTACGCTGCCTATGCCGAGCCCGACGCCGATTTCGACAAGCTCGCCGCCGAGCAGCAGAAGTACGAAGCGATCCTCGCGGCAGCCGGCAACGACACGGAGCACCAGCTCGAGATCGCCGCCGACGCGCTGCGGTTGCCCCCCTGGGACGCGAAGATCGCCAACCTGTCCGGCGGCGAGAAGCGCCGCGTAGCCCTGTGCCGCCTGCTGCTGTCCAACCCCGACATGCTGCTGCTCGACGAGCCCACCAACCACCTCGATGCGGAGAGCGTCGATTGGCTCGAGCAGTTCCTGCAGAAATTTCCCGGCACGGTGGTGGGCGTAACCCACGACCGCTACTTCCTCGACAACGCGGCGGAATGGATCCTCGAACTCGACCGCGGCCACGGCATCCCGTGGAAGGGCAACTACAGCTCGTGGCTGGAACAGAAGGACGAACGCCTGAAGCAGGAAGAAGCGACGGAATCCGCTCGCCAGAAGACCATCAAGAAGGAACTGGAGTGGGTGCGCCAGAACCCCAAGGGCCGGCAGGCGAAGGCCAAGGCGCGCATCGCCCGCTTCGAGGAACTCTCGTCCTACGAATACCAGAAGCGCAACGAGACCCAGGAAATCTTCATTCCGGTCGCCGACCGCCTCGGCGACAGCGTCATCGAGTTCAAGGATGTGACCAAGGGCTTCGGTGACCGGCTCCTGATCGACAAGCTGTCCTTCAAGATTCCGCCGGGTGCCATCGTCGGCATCATCGGTCCGAACGGCGCCGGCAAGTCGACCCTGTTCCGCATGATCTCGGGCAAGGACCAGCCCGACAGCGGCGAAGTGATCGTCGGGCCGACGGTGAAGCTCGCCTACGTCGATCAGTCGCGCGACGCGTTGAAGAACGACAAGACGGTGTGGGAAGCGGTGTCCGACGGCGCCGACATCCTGACCGTGGGCAAGTTCGAGATGCCCTCGCGGGCGTACATCGGCCGCTTCAATTTCAAGGGCGCGGACCAGCAGAAGATCGTCGGCAACCTGTCCGGCGGCGAACGCGGCCGGCTGCATCTTGCTACCACGTTGATCGCAGGCGGCAACGTGCTGCTGCTGGACGAACCGTCCAACGACCTCGACGTGGAAACCTTGCGGGCGCTCGAAGACGCGCTGCTCGAGTTCGCCGGCAGCGTGCTCGTGATCTCGCATGACCGCTGGTTCCTCGACCGCATCGCGACCCATATCCTCGCGTGCGAAGGCGAGTCGCAATGGATCTTCTTCGACGGGAACTACCAGGAGTACGAAGCGGACAAGAAAAAACGCCTGGGCGAGGAAGGTGCACGGCCGAAACGCATCCGGTACAAGCCGCTCAAGAAGTGACGTCGACGTGACAGCGAAGGAGGCGTGCGACATGCATCGTGAACGACATCCGGCGTGGCCGCGAGCGTGCCTGATGGTGCTCGGGCTTCTCCCGCTGGCCTCGATGGCAGAGGACTGGCGCAAGGACGAGAAGCTCGTCGGTGCGGGCCTGTGGATCCGCCCCGCGTATCAGGGCGCCGACTCGATGCGCACCGATCCGATCCCGCAACTGCGCCTGTACGGTGAGCATTGGTTTGCCCGCACCACGCAGGGATTGCTCGAAGGCGGCTACCGAGTCGCGTTGAGCTCTTCGCTCACGGCGGGCGCACAGCTCACTTACGAGCCTGGCCGGCGCACCAAGGATTCGGCATTCCTGATCGACCGCAATGTGGCTACCCTCGATCCCGGTGCGGCAGCCGGTCTTCATCTCGAATGGGACGAAAAACTGGGCCCCGCACCGGTCAGCGCTCTGCTGCGCTGGCGCCAGCATCTCGACTTCGACCAGGGTGCCAAGGTCGATGCGCGGTTCACCGTCGGGGTGCTCGCCACCGAACGCATTCGGGCCGGCGTTTTCACGCAGGTCACGTGGGCCAGCGAGAAGTCCAACCAGACCTATTTCGGTATCACGCCGGCGGAATCAGCGGCCACCGGGTTGCCCGCGTACTCGGCCGGCGCGGGCTTGCGCTATTGGTCGCTCGGCTTGCTGGGCGCATACGACTTCTCGCGCCATTGGGTGGCGCTCCTCAGCGTGGAATACAACCGGTTGCTCAGCGACGCACGCGACAGCCCGTACACCCAGGACGCGAACAACTTCTACATCTCCGCCGGCCTCACCTACCGGTTCTGACGCGCTCTCCAAATGAAGACAGGCACCCGCAGGTGCCTGTCCGATCGAGGCGAAGTGACGATCAGAATCCGGTGGCCGCCAGCCAGCCACCGATCTTGCCCTCGTAGCGCTCGCGCAGCACGATGATCGGGCCGACGCAGTTCTTGGGCAGCGCGACCTTGGCCTTGATCTTGGCGTCGCCCTTCTTGCTGAGGGGCGATGCTTCGGTCTGAGCCACGACCTTGAGGCCCTCCGGTCCGTTGCACAGTACGGCGGCAGCGACGGCGTCCACGCCGTCCGGGGTGCCATTGAACTCACCCACCGTGGTGTCGTTCAGTACGAGACCCTGCACTTCCACCTCGAGCGTGCCGTTGTCGCTGAGTTCCGCCTCGCCGGCCCTGAGTTTCCAGATCTTGCCGCAGGAGGGTACGTCACCGATGGCGGTCTTGTTGGCGAGGCAGGCTGTCAGGGGCGACTCGAAATCGTCGTCGGCCGAAGCTGTCCCGACGACACCGAACAGCATCAAGGCGGCGGCCGCGGGGAGGGCAATGCGCGTCAAACACTTCATGGGGATGGCTCCTTGGTGTTCTTGGTTCGCATGGAAGGGACGGATGTTCGATCGATGAGACGATCGACCGTCTGCATTCTGGCATCGATCGACTTACCGATTCATTACCAATAGCGAGTGAAGCAGGTACAAGACCCATGGCGCGGACGCGCGCTCCCTTGGCTGCAACACCGGGAGCGCAGCCGGGCCAGCCACGAAGCTTGGTAACTCAGCTTCGCCGGACGTGGCCCCGTCACCGTCGTCGACACGTCAGGCCTCGATCGCTTCCGCCAGTTCGCCCAGGAAACGGTCGAGCAGGCCGGTCATCAGCGTGAAATCGGCTTCGAACCGTGCTTCCGCGTCCTCCGCCTCGCCGTCGTTCTCGGTCGTGGCGACGTCCAGCAGCTTGACCCGCTTCACTTCGAGCTTGTCGGTCAGCACGAACGACACGCGGTCGCGCCACGTGAGTGCCAGCCGTGTCGGGACCTTGCCGGCCGCGATGTGGTTGCGGATCTCCGCCGTCTCGGTGAGCACGTGGTTGGCGTAGCGCACCGTGGCGCGTTCTTCGATGGGCGATTGCAGTTCGCAGTCGCGATCGATGCTGAATCCTGCCGGCGCATCCCCTGCCGTCAGCCATTCGGTCATGGCCGCCGCCGGCGCCCGCTTCGTCTCGAGCGGAGCGAACGGAAACTCCTCCAGGGACTTGCGCAGGACCTCGAGGAACTCGCCTGACTTCTTGGGGCTCGACGCGTCGATGACGAGCCACCCGTGCACCGGATCGATCCATGCGAACGTCGTGCGGTAACGGCTGAAGGCGCGCGGCAGCAACTCGTCGGTCACCTCCTCCTTCAACTCGCGCAGGCGCTTGCGGCCGGGTTTCACCCCCATGCGGCGCTCGAGCTCCGCAGCGCGCGCCTCGACGGTCTGACGGACCACCGATGCGGGCAGGAGCTTCTGCTCTACGCCGAGCGCGATGAGCCACTGGCCGTGGGTGACACACACCAGCCGGTCATCGCCGCGCGGGGGAATCCAGCCGCGGGACTCGCGTGCCAGGCTCGTGCAGGGCTGGAACGCTTCGGCATGGAGTTGTTCGGAAAATGGCTCGGCGGCAAACGACGCGGCCGGTTTGAAGCGCAGGATCTGCAGGTTGCGAAACCACATGTTCTTGTCGGGCCTGATGACGCCGGGTGGGGAAACCCGCGATTATGCTAGCCTCACGGACGTCGCGCGACGGCACAGCGGTTGCCGCGCCCGCCAACCCGGTGACCGACCATGAACCGTCAAGACCAAGTGGACGATCCGCGCCGCCGCCTGCTGGTGCAGGCACTCGCCGCAGGCTGTTTCGGTGGACTGGTGACGGAGCCCGCGCGCGCGGACATCTTCGGAAGCTCACCGGCCCGGCTGCCTCCCGGGCAGTCGATCTACCGGCTCTCGGGCGGGGTGCGTGTGAACGGTGCGGCGGCCACGCTGAAGACGGCCATCGGCCCGAGCGACACCGTGGAAACCGAGCGCAACGGTGAGATCGTGTTCGCCGTGGGCGGCAGCGCGTTCCTGCTGCGCTCCGGCGGCAAGATGGTCCTTCAGGGCGAGAAACAGGCGGATTCCATCGTGACCACCGGCCTGCGCCTGCTCACCGGGCGTCTGCTGTCGGTGTTCGGCAAGGCACCCCAGGGCATACGCCTGCAGACCCTCACCGCCACGGTCGGCATTCGCGGCACGGGCGCGTACCTGGAAGTCGAGCCCGATCTCACCTACTTCTGCACCTGCTACGGCACGGCGGACGTCGTCTCGGCGTCAGACCCGGCCAGCAAGGAAACGGTTACCGCGACCCATCACGACAAACCGCTGTACATCGGGGCCGACCCGAAGCAGAAGGGCAAGAACATCCGCCTGGCCCCGTTCAAGAACCACACCGACCAGGAATTGATGCTGATCGAGACGCTGGTGGGGCGGACACCGCCTTTCGTGTTCCCCGGGCAGGAATACGAGACGCCGCGCAGGGACTACTAGCTGTCTGCCGGAACCGCCGGCTGCGCAAGCGGAATTGAACAGGACAAGGGCGTCCGCCCGAAACCTTCGCGCGGTTCAGACTTCTAACCGTTAGCGCCCGGGACTAGACTGCCCCACCCGGAGCGCCTACCCGAACCGGAGATTTGAAGATGACACGGCTCCTTCGCAATCCTCGTTCGCGGTTCCCCCGTCGGGCGCTCGCGTGTCCCGGGGTTGGAGTGGGGAGCCCCTGAACATGAAGATCCCGCCCCCCCTCAAGCAGCGGGCGGCCTGGGCCGTTCGCCTGGCACTGCTGTCGTCCACAGCAGCGGCTGCTGCTGGCGATGCCGAGGCAGCCGCACCGGACGGGAGCGTCGAAGCGCGCCTGCGGGCCATCCGCACAGCATTGGCGCAACAGGCCGAACCGGGTGTTCCCACCCACGAGGCGGCCGCGCAGAAGCTCGCGCAATGGCCCAACGGGTCGGGCTGGCGCAACGGCGGCTGGCGCAACTACTGACGGTTGATTCCCGCCGTCCGAGGCGGGTTGACGCCGGTCGACAAGTGCGATCCCGATCCTGGTCGAGCGAAGATTTCGCGCCGAGTCTCGCCATCGACCTGCTGGTGATGCAGCCGACGCCGTTCTGCAACATCGCGTGCGACTACTGCTACCTCGCCGAGCGCGATGTGGCGCGTTTCATGTCCGATGACGTGGTCCGTGCCGCGATCCGCAATGCGCGTGACAGCGGCCTGCTGGGCCGCGAATTGAACGTGGTCTGGCACGCCGGCGAACCGCTCGCAGCGCCGGCGGCGTTCTACGAGCGTGCGTTCGACATCATGGCCGAGGAAGCGGGTGCCGCCACGGCGGTGCGTCACAGCATCCAGACCAATGCGATGCTGATCGACGAACGCTGGTGCGAGCTGTTCCGACGCCGCAACGTGCACGTCGGCGTGAGCGTCGACGGTCCCGCCGAGATCCACGATCGGCATCGCAAGACCCGCGACGGCCGGCCGACCCATGCTCGCGTGATGCACGGTATCGAGCAACTCCAGCGTGCCGGCATCGCCTTCGATGCGATCGCCGTCGTGACCGACGGGAGCGTGGAGCGCGCGGATGCGATCGTGGATTTTTGCCTCGCGGCCGGCATTCCCGCCATCGGCTTCAACGTCGACGAGCAGGAAGGGGTGCGCACCAATTCGAGCCTTGCCGGCGCCGATGCGAGTGTGGCGGCTTTCTTCGAACGCGTGTTCGAACGTGCCGCAGCCGTACCGGACCAATTGCGTGTCCGGGAGCTGCACGAAGCAGTGGGGCGGGTGGCGGCCGGTCTGCCGGTTGTGACGGTGGCCGGGCAGCCGACGCCGGCCAATCCGCAGGTAGTGCCGTTCGCTACCACGACAGTCGATTGCGTCGGACGGTTCTCGTGTTTCTCGCCCGAACTCATCGACCAGCGCCATGCGGACTACGGATCCTTCGACTTCGGCGACGTGCTGCACGGCCTGATGATCGATGCGCTCGCGACCGACCGATTCGCGGCAGTGTTCGACGACATCCTCGCGGGGAACGAGGCCTGTCGCAATGCGTGCCCGTATTTCTCCGTGTGCGGTGGCGGCTCGCCGGTGAACAAGCTGAACGAGCGCGGGTCGTTCCGCGTGGCCGAGACCCGCTATTGCCGGCAGACCATCCAGGCGCCCATCGAACTGGCGATGCAGGCGCTCGAGGCCGAACTGCCGGCGGTTCGCGCGGCGATCGCCATCGGCTGAGGCCTGGCGAACGTCATCGGCCGTTCGTGTCCGGGATGCAGCGGGTGTCGTCCACGCGCTCGTCCCGTGCGAGACGATCCGCCATGGTGAGCAAGGTTTCCGGATCGATGATGTAGACGTCGTCGAGATAGTGCTGCAACAGGCCGTTCTGAACGGATTGCATATCGAGCGCCATGCGGCGCACGCGAAGGCAGGTTCCGGACGGCAGGAATTCGATGCCCACCGGCCGCCACTCGAGGCCCGCGGTGCTCTTTTCCTTGTCGTTGGCGTTGATGTACAGGAGCGCCGGTGACTCTTCCAGGGGATGGAACAACCGCGCGATGCTGCCCGGTCGCCCGTAGATCGAGACGACGCCCTGGAGATCCAGTACCGCGACCCGTTCGTGCGCGGCGTCGTAGCTGGTATCGATCGGCGTGATAGCGGCGAGCTGGGGAATGCGGAACGTGAGTTCGCGGCCGCTGCGATGGTCGAGCGGCCGGACCTTGAGGTCGCCGGATATGCTGACGGTGATCATGCGCACTTCGTTCGCGGCCAGGCCGCTGAAGAAGGGGAAGCGCTCGTGGGCGAGCTTGTCGAGGCCGGTCGCCTCGAACATGCGATCGATCAGGTCCTGGTCCTTCGGATCGATGGCCCCGACGATCGAGTCGGTGGCCGACGAGCATTCGAGCGTAAAGAAGCGGCCGGCCGAACTCAACCGCACGGTGCGACGGCCGGAATCGTGCGGGCACAGCGGCTCCGAGTACAGCGGGTTCACCTGGCCCCACTGGTAGATGTTGAGCCAGACCTGGGCGTCCTTCTCGAGCGTGGAATGGATGATGGCCATGCGCTCGAAGTCGGGACTGAATGCAGTGGCGAGCGCGATGCCATTGACCTTGCTCGGAACGAAAGGATCTTCCGGCGGGATGTTGAGCTTGATCGGCGGGTCACCCGGCTTGCCGCCGAAGGCCATGAGGTACGACCGGCCGGGGCGGGCCGAGTCGGGCGCGCGCGTTTGCGCGATGCCGTTCACGGCATTGAACAAGGCCACGTAGGCGATGGGTGTCCCGGCGATGTCGTACGCCCGGCGGACGTCGCGCAGGATGTTGGTTTCGGCCGCGTGGCGCTTTTCGTCGTCGAGGTCGGCGATCTTCGACAGCTCGACGTTGGCGTTGCCGGCGAGTTCGTCGGCGCGCTCCATCTGCCCCCGGTAGATGCGCATGCCGGCGACCGTGGCGAGCGCGCACAGGGCGATCGCGAACGACGTCCAGAAGACGTACGACAGGCGTCGCCGCCGCCGCATCTGGTCGGCATCGACCCAGCGTTGCAACTCGCCCCAGCGCTCCTGCAGCGAGCGATGCACCAGCCGCCAGCGGCGTTTGCCGTCCGGTGCCGGGATGAACTGAACGATGCTGTGCGCCTGCAATGCGGCGAGCGCCTGGGCGCTGGCATCGTTGCGGGTCAGTTCCACGGCGTAGGCCTCCGGCTCGTCGCCACGACCCTGCCAGCGGCGCGCGAGCAGGCCCAGGGCCACCAGCACCTTGCGCATGCCATCCTGGTCGGCTCTCGGCGCGCTTTCGTAGACTTGGCGTGCCGTCTCCGCAAGGAGAGTGCGACAGTCCGTGGCAACCCCCTTGGGCCATTGCAGCTTGTTCCCCACGCCGTCGCGCTTCAGGTCCGCGTACAGGCGGCGCAGCGTGAAGTCGAGCAGGGTCCAGGCCTCCGGATCGCCGCCGAGCTGTGAGGTGAGGTTGTCCCACAGCGCGCGGTCACAACGCAGATTCGCCCCCTCGAGGCGCTTCCAGAGGTAGTCCTGCAGCACTTCGCGGGTCGGTGCCGGGTGCTCGCGCTGCTGGGCGAGGATGTCCTCGAAGGGATAGGTCGGGACATCCAGTTCGCCCATGGCGTCCGGGCTGTAGGGGACCAGCGTGGTTTCCTGGAACGCGAGACCGAAGCGATCGAGGATCTTGGCGAGATAGTCGAGTTCCTTCTGGGCAGCGCGGCGCTCCTCGAAGCTGTCGAGGATGCGGCCGGTGCGCCGGCCCTTGTCGATGACGTCGCGGATGGTCCGGATGGTCCGGTCGTCAGGCGGGTTGGTCGCATCGAACGAGGCCGTGTCGACCTCGAGGTTGTCGGGTTGGGCGATGGTTGCGAGAGCGCGCCGGGCGTCCTCCAGCAACTGATCGACGGTGAGGTAGATGCCGGGGGGGGTGGTGGAGTCCGTGGCTGCCCCCGCTGTCGGTGTGGACGTGCTTGCGCTCATGGCATGTGACTCCGAGCTGGCGCATGCAAGCAGTTCAGATACTGCGCGTTCGCGTCGTGTCCTTGCCCCCACCCTAACCCTCCCCCATCTTCGACGGGGGAGGGGAAGTACACTCCCTCCCCCGGCTGCGCCGGGGGAGGGTTGGGGTGGGGGCGGCATCTCGCCGGGTGGCTCATGCCATGCGCTCCATTTCCATCTCGATCCGTTCGTACTCGCCTTTCAGCGTCTTGTCGACGCCGAGGAAATACTTGTCGAACGTATCCCAGAAATCCCCGTAGCAGCGCTTCAACGTCTTCAACCGCTCGGGGTCGAGCGGTTCGGTGCTGCTCGCGACAGTGTCCTGCACGGCGGTGAATCGTGGCGGCAGCAGCTTGCGCTTCTCCTGCGTGTCCTCGTCCAGCCGAACATCGGCCGGAGTGGTGGTCCACAGCTTCAACAGCGGATCCATCTGCTTCGCGATCTTCGGCCAGCCGTCGAGGAATTCCTTGCGCTTGCGTGTGCCGTCGAGGTCGTCGGGTTCGCAGGTCATGAGGGTGTCCTGGTTCGCCTGGAGTGCGGCGTGCTCGTACAGAAGACCGCGTTCCGAGTCGGTCAGTTCGGCCCAGCGCGCCAATTCGTCATTGCGCTGCCTCTGGTGTTCTTCGATCATGCTCCGGAGCGATTCCACGAAGCGCTTCGGATTGAAGCTCTTCGAAGCGAGAATCATGCGGCGGTTGAAGTAGGACAGCGACCGACTCAGCATCGAACCGAAGGCGAGCAGGGCGAACTTGAAGGCATCGAGCTTCTCCGCGTCCTGCAATGTCGGCGCCGAGGCGAGTGCCGCGCTGAACTCCTCGATGCCCTTCAGCAGCGCCTCGATGCGTTCGGTATCGTCCTTCAGCAGTTCGCTCTTGTCCTTCAACGTGGCCTGGATGTCGGCGCGGGCGAGTTCGATCGACGTGCGGCATTCCGCGCGCGTGCGCGTCTCGACCGCGCCCAGGGCCACTTCGATCTGGATGGCCTTGTAGTTCTTGTCGTACAGGTCGTGGACGCAATCGTGCAGCCGCTTGTACGCATGGAGCGATTCGATCACTGCGCACAGCGCCGCGAAATCCTTCACCGGTGCGGTGGGGGTGTCGCCCTTGCCGTTCTCGCCGGCAGTGCCCATGGAGGCCTCACGGCCACCGATACGCTGGATTTCCTTCACCACGCCGCGCCACAGTTCGTCGCGGCGGCCGCGTGAAGCTTCGCCCATGTCCGCGCCGATCCACGCGGAACCGTTCGGTACCCTCGAGGCTTTCGGCCGCGGAATCGCGGTCTCGCGCACCTGGATCTGCACCACGCGCTTGTGCGATTCCTCCGCCCAGAGGAGCTCGTCGCGGCAGTTGTTGGACTTCGCCCAGTTGGCCGTGAGGAAGATGCAGAAGACCTCGCAGCCGGTGATCTCTTCCTTCAGGCGGCGCTGCCAGTCCTCGCCGGCCTCGATGCCATCCTGGCGATCGAGGTCGTGCCACGCCTCGAGCGGATGCTCGTCGTAGCGTGTGGCTTGCATCTGGTTCAGGAGCTCCTGCAGCACCGCCTTGTCTTCGCGGCTGTAGCTCAGGAACACGCGTCGTGGTGCCATGCCGTGATCGTGCGGAATCCGAGTCAGGCTGCCACCCGGGCAACGCTCCGAAAGTACGGGGGCGTTCGGGCGAGGCCGAAGTCTAGACTTCTGGTGGACTGAATTCCAGTCTCGCCCCTACGGGGTTCCCGCGTCAGAAGCGCAGCAGGTAGGCGAGCCCGATCTGGTGGGCGACGTAGCGCGTCTCGGAACCGCCGTAGCCGGCGTAAGTCACGGAGTCCGTGGGCGTGGAGCGGATGTACCGGTAGGAAAGGTCGAGCGACTGCCCCGAAGCGAACGCGAAGTTGTAGCCGATCGCCCCGATGAGTGTCGTCGATTCGATACGGTAGGCCCAGCGCGCGATGCCGTCGTCGAAGGCGTCGTCCGTGGCGGTGGCCTTGGCGATGCTGGACAGTGGCACCGGCGACTGCGTGGTGGACACCGTATCGCCGCGCCGGTACTCGCCGCCGAAATACAGGGTGTCGCGCCCGAACAGGGAATAGTCGACGTTGAGCTTCGCCGACCAGTCGCGCGTGTCGAACACGGCGTTCTCGGCGTTGCGCGCGTTGTAGGCCGCCACACCCAGAACCTCGATGCGATCGGTGACCGGCTTGCGCACCGACACGCCGGCCGATGCGCGATAGCCATCGCGCAGGGTGGAGCGGTACTGGTCGCCCGACACGCGGACGAACACGCCGAACGTGGGGGCGCTGAACTCGCCCGAAGGCCGGAACTGCCACGTTCCCTGCACGCCATAGAGCACGCGCGAAAGGCCGTCGAATTCGAGGAACTTCTCGCCGCCCACGAACCCGTTGACCACGAAACGCGTGCGTTCGGTCAGTGGGAACATGAAGTTCTTGCCGAGGTTGAGACCGAGGTACTGGTCGCTCAGGACGTCGGGGCTGCCCTGAGGCGCCCGCGTGACGTTGCTGTCGCGGTTGTAGCCGACCTCGAGATTGAGCCCGAGCGGTGCGGTGTGGCTGGTCGGCGCCAGGGTCGCCAACAATGACGCACAGGCTGCATGGAGGAGCTTCCTCGAAGAACGGCCCGGCAATGCCTGCGCCATCACGCCCCCTTTACGCCGATTCGAGCACCAGGCCGGCGTGTTCGCGTTGCACGTGGAACCGGATCTTCGGCCACATGTCCTGCACCACTTTCATCTCGTAGGCGGTTGCTGTCAGCACGGCGACCGCTTCCGCCGCATCGTACGCTATGCGCCCGGCATTGCCGTCCACGAACCGGTCGAGCTCGGCCGGGTCGTCCGCCGACACCCAGCGGGCGCAAGTGTAGGACGACTGGATGATGCGCGCTTCCACGCCGTATTCGTGCTTGAGGCGATGGGCCGCCACTTCGAACTGCAGCGCGCCGACGGCCCCGAGCAGGAGGATGGTGCTGCGCAGCGGGCGGAACACCTGGATCGCGCCTTCCTCGCCGAGTTGCATGAGGCCGGTGCGCAGTTGCTTGGTCCTGAGGGGATTCACCACCTCGATGCCGCGGAAGATCTCGGGCGCGAAGAAGGGCAGGCCGGTGAACTGCAGCGGTTCGGCTCCCTCGGTGAGCGTGTCGCCGAGCTGCAGGCCGCCGTGGGTGGGTATGCCGATGATGTCGCCGGCGTAGGCCTCGTCGAGCAACTCGCGCCGCTGCGAGAGGAACGACACCACGTTGTTCGGGCGCATCTCCTTGCCGGTGCGCTGCACCGTGAGGCGCATGCCGCGTTCGAAGCGGCCCGAGCACACGCGGATGAAGACCACGCGGTCGCGATGCGCCGGGTCCATGTTCGCCTGGATCTTGAACACGACGCCGGAGAACTTGGCGCCGTCCGGCTCCACCGGACCCTGCACGGCGAGCCGCGCCTGCGGCGGCGGGGCGATGTCGACCAGCGCGTCGAGCACTTCGCGCACGCCGAAATTGTTGATCGCGGAGCCGAAGTAGACCGGCGTCTGCTTGCCGGCGAGAAAATCCTCGCGCGAGAAGGTCGGTGTGGCCGCATGCACCAGTTCGATGTCGTGGCGGGCGTGTTCGAGTTCGGCGCCGAAGCGCTCGATCGCTGCAGCGTTGTCCAGGCCCTCGAGGATCTCCTCGTTGCCACCGGCGCGATCGGCGCCCGGCTTGAACACACGGATGCGATCCTGCGCGAGGTCGTAGACGCCGTGAAAGCGCTTGCCCATGCCGATGGGCCAGGAGAACGGGACCGCCGCCATGCCCAGCGTGCGCTCGATCTCGTCGATCAGGTCGAGCGGCTCGCGCACTTCGCGGTCGAGCTTGTTGATGAAGGTGATGATGGGCGTGCCGCGCGACCGGCACACTTCGAGCAGCCGCAGAGTCTGCGCTTCCACGCCGTTGGCCGCGTCGATCACCATCAGGGCCGCGTCGACCGCGGTCAGCACGCGATAGGTGTCCTCGGAAAAGTCCTGGTGGCCGGGGGTGTCGAGCAGGTTCACGACCCGGTCGCGGTACTCCATCTGCATGACCGAGCTCGCCACCGAGATGCCGCGCTGCTTCTCGATCTCCATCCAGTCGGAGGTGGCGTGGCGGCTCGCCTTGCGCGCCTTGACGCTGCCGGCGATCTGGATGGCACCGGCGAACAGCAGCAACTTCTCCGTGAGCGTGGTCTTGCCCGCGTCGGGGTGGGAGATGATGGCGAAGGTGCGGCGCTGGGCGACGCGCTCGCGCAGTTCGGACTGGGTGGTGTCGGACATATCCTGGGGGAGGTGGGCCTGCCGGCCCCGCCAGGGGCTGGACGAGAGCCAAGCCGCGCATTTTACGGCGTTCTTTCCAGGATGCCGAGCGCCAAGAAAGTGTGCGACCATGCGGGTGGCCCGGAACGACGGCGGACCCAGAACCGCCGCGTCCGGGCCGCTGCATACAGGGGAGGGGAAGGGATTGGACAGGTCCACCAAACGCGTCCTGCTCGCGTCGTCCGTCGGCTCGGCGCTCGAGTGGTACGACTTCTTCATCTACGGGACGGCTGCGGCCCTGGTCTTCGGGGAGCTGTTCTTTCCGAAGGCCGATCCGGCCGTGGGTACCTTGCTTGCCTTTGCGTCGTTCGGCGTCGGCTTCTTCGCGCGACCCTTCGGCGGCATCGTTTTCGGGCACCTGGGCGATCGCATCGGCCGCAAGCCGGTCCTCGTGATCACCTTGCTCCTGGTAGGGGCCGGAACCTTCCTGATCGGCTTGTTGCCGACCTACGAGTCCGCCGGCGTGTGGGCGCCGATCCTGCTGGTGCTGTTGCGCCTCGTGCAGGGCTTCGGCGCAGGCGCGGAATACGGCGGCGCGGTCATCATGGCCGTGGAGCATGCACCGCCCGGCAAGCGCGGGTTGTACGGCAGCTTCGCCCCGCTCGGCGTCACCATCGGCATCCTGCTCGCGAACGGGGTGTTCGCGCTGTTCGCGTCCCTGCCAAGGGAGGAGTTCCTGTCGTGGGGTTGGCGGGTGCCGTTCCTGCTCAGCATCGTGCTGATCCTCGTGGGCTTCTACATCCGGGCCAAGGTGAGCGAAACGCCGGTCTTCAGCGAGATCGCGGCCAAGAACAAGGCGGCGCGGTCCCCGGTGGTCGAGGCGGTGAAGAAGCATCCGCGCGAATTCCTGGTGGTAGTGGGTGCACGGCTCGCCGAGAACGGGCTGGGCTACCTGTTCCCGGTGTTCGCGCTGAGTTACATGACCCAGCAGCTGAATCTGCCGAAACCGATGATCCTCCAAGGCAACATGCTGGCCTACGGGGTGCAGCTGCTGACGATCCCGTTCTTCTCCTGGCTGTCGGATCGCATCGGCCGCCGGCCCGTGTACATGGGCGGTGCGATCTTCTCGATCGCTTTCGCGATCCCGTTCTTCCTGATGGTGAACACGCAAAGCCAGCCGATCATCTATCTCGCGCTGATCCTCGCCATCGCCGTGGGGGTCGCGGCGATGTTCGGTCCCCAGGCAGCGTACTTTGCCGAGATGTTCGGTGCGCGGCTGCGCTACAGCGGATTCGCGTTCGCGCGGGAGCTGGGGTCGATCCTCGCTGGTGGGCCAGCCCCGTTCATCGCCGCGTCGCTGCTGATCTGGGGCGGCGGCCAGCCTTGGGCGGTGGCCGGCTACATGATGCTGCTCGCGGCGATCACCACGGTTGCGGTTTACCTCGGGCCGGAGACCTATCGAACCGACATCACCGCACAGGACAAGCCATAGATCTCAGGCCGGATCAATCAGAGCAACAGAGGAGAATGGGCATGGAAGTACGCGCAGCAGTTGCGCACAAGGCGGGTGCACCGCTCACGCTGGAGACGGTGCAACTGGAAGGCCCGCGGGCCGGCGAAGTGCTGGTCGAGGTCAAGGCGACCGGCATCTGTCACACCGACGAATACACGCTGTCAGGCGCCGATCCGGAGGGCCTGTTCCCCGCCATCCTCGGCCACGAAGGTGCGGGCGTCGTCGTGGACGTAGGGCCCGGCGTCAAGAGCCTGAGGAAGGGCGATCACGTCATCCCACTCTACGTGCCCGAATGCCGCGAGTGCGAGTACTGCGTGTCGCACAAGACCAACCTGTGCCAGTCGATCCGCTTGACCCAGGGCAAGGGCCTGATGCCGGACGGCTCGAGCCGCTTCTCGCTGGGTGGCGAGCCGCTGCTGCACTACATGGGTACCTCGACGTTCGCCAACTACACCGTGGTGCCGGAGATCGCCCTCGCGAAGATCCGCGAGGACGCACCCTTCGACAAGGTCTGCTACATCGGCTGCGGCGTGACCACCGGCATCGGCGCGGTGATCAACACCGCGAAAGTCGAGCCGGGTGCCAACGTGGTGGTGTTCGGCCTGGGGGGCATCGGCCTCAACGTCGTGCAAGGCGCGCGCATGGCGGGTGCGAACATGATCGTCGGTGTCGACCTCAATCCGAAGCGTGTCGCGCTGGCGCAGAAGTTCGGCATGACCCACTTCGTGAACCCGAAGGACATGAAGGAGGACGAACTGGTCCCCCATCTCGTGAACCTGACCAAGGGCGGTGCGGATTACAGCTTCGAGTGCATCGGCAACGTGAAAGTGATGCGCCAGGCGCTCGAGTGCTGCCACAAGGGTTGGGGCGTGTCGGTGATCATCGGCGTGGCGCCGGCGGGCGCGGAGATTTCGACGCGGCCCTTCCAACTCGTGACCGGCCGCGTCTGGAAAGGCACGGCCTTCGGCGGCGCCCGCGGCCGGACCGACGTGCCGAAGATCGTCGACTGGTACATGGAAGGCAAGATCAACATCGACGACCTGATCACGCATACGCTCAAGTTCGAGGACATCAACAAGGGCTTCGACCTGATGCATGCGGGGGAGTCGATTCGCAGCGTCGTCGTGTATTGAGGTTGCGGGAAGAGCGTGAACCACGAAGGACTCGAAGGACACGAAGGCACACGAAGGAGATCGCCGGCGTGTTCCCTTCGAATCGGCTTGCTTCCCTTCGTGTTCCTTCGTGTCCTTGGTGACCTTCGTGGTGAACGATGTTCAGCCTCAAGTTCCATCGATGCCTGACCAGTTGAAAACAGTCTCCGAACACCGATGCTTCGACGGCGTCCAGGGCTACTACGCCCACGCCTCCTCGGAGGTCGGCCTCGACATGCGCTTCGCCGTCTATCAGCCGCCGCAGGCACGCAAGGGGCCGGTGCCGGTGCTCTACTACCTGGCCGGACTCACCTGCACCGAGGAGACTTTCGCGATCAAGGCCGGCGCGCAGAGGATCGCGGCGGCACTGGGTCTCATGCTCGTTGCGCCCGATACCAGTCCGCGCGGTGCCAACGTGCCGGGTGAGACGGAGGCATGGGATTTCGGCGTCGGTGCCGGATTCTATGTCGATGCGACCGCAGACCCCTGGTCGAAGCACTATCGCATGTACAGCTATGTGACCCGCGAACTACCTGCCCTGATCGCGGCCGCCTTTCCTGCAGACGCGCGGCGCCAGGGCGTCTTCGGTCACTCCATGGGTGGGCACGGCGCCCTGGTGTGCGCCCTGCGCAACCCGGGGCTGTATCGATCGGTCTCGGCGTTCGCTCCGATCAGCGCACCGATGCAGTCTCCTTGGGGTACCAAGGCGTTCAGCGGCTACCTGGGACCGGACCGCGCGAACTGGCGGCAATACGATGCGAGCGAACTGGTGCGGGCGCAGCACTTTGGCGGCTCGATCCTGATCGATCAGGGGCTCGCGGACAGGTTTCTCGCGGAGCAGTTGAAACCGGAACTGTTCGAGACCGCATGCCGCGACAGCGGGCAGAGCCTCACGCTGCGGCGGCACGGCGGCTACGATCACGGCTACTTCTTCATCGCGACATTCATGGAAGATCACCTGCGGCATCATGCGGCGGAGTTGTCGAGATGAACTCGCGATCTGCTGTTCGCCCCCATCCCGACCTTCCCCCGGTAGAGCCGGCGCTGCGCTGCCCCCATCCCAACCTTCCCCCGCGGTCGCGGGGGAAGGGGTGTACGTCCCCTCCCACGGCTTCGCCGGGGGAGGGCGGAGGGAGGGGGCGCAGCGCCGGCTGCGCCGGGGGGCCAGGGTGGGGGCAAACCTGCCGCTGACAGGAGCCACCCATGCAGAAACTGCTCGTATACCAATCCCTCTGGGCCATGGAGCGCCGTCGTCCCGACGGGCTCGAATGGACGCTGGACGAGAAGCTCGGGATGATCCGCGACGCCGGCTTCGACGGCTGCGGCGTGCGCTTCTTCGACTACAACTACGCGAAGGAAGTCACGACCTTCCTGCGCGCGCACGGCATGACGTGGCAGGCCCAGTGCTACCCGAAGACGATCGACGATCTGAAGCCGATCCTCGAGCACGTCAAGGAACTGGGTGCCGACCACATCAACCTGCAGCCCGACGTCCGTCCCTACCGGCTCGAGGACTGCATTCCGTACATCGAGGGTTGGCGCCGCCTCGCCCACGACGCGCAGATTCCCGTGCACATCGAGACCCATCGGGACCGGATGACCACGGACCTGTTCTTCACCCTGCATCTCATCGACTGCTTCCCCGACCTGCGCCTCACCGGCGATATCTCGCACTACGTCGTCGGCCGTGAGTTCGCGTGGCCGATCTCGGACGAGAACCACGCGCTGATCCATCGCATCCTCGACAACTGCTGGGGCTTCCACGGACGGGTGGCGAGCCGCGAGCAGGTGCAGATCCAGATCAGTTTTCCCCACCACAAGGAATGGGTCGACCTCTTCATGGGCTGGTGGGAATACGGCATTCGAAGCTGGCGCCGCCGCGCCCCCAAGGACGCGACGTTCACATTCCTGTGCGAATTGGGTCCCAAGGAGTACGCGATGACCGGTCCGGATGGCTACGAGCTGTCCGACCGCTGGCAGGAAGCGCTGATGATGCAAGAGATGATCCGGAAGCTCTGGATGCGGCTGGAGGCCGAGGAGCGAGCGGGTGAGGTAGCGGCTCGGGCGGCGTGATGGTGCGGTGCGGAATCCCGGTCTCCGGCGATTCCCGTGGGGGGGGCATGCAACCAGTTGCACCGGGCCCGTTCATTGCTGACACAATGCGGGGTACAGACCGGACTCACGGTCGACCAGACGGTGCTGCTCGCGCCATGAGCTCACCCATCGGAGGCGAAGCCACTCTACCGTGCCCACCGTAGCGACCCTCAAGCAGGTGAAGCGCACGATCATCGATCGCCATGTCCGGCGCGACAACCGGAAAGGGCTTGGGCAGGTCGTGATGACACTTCTACCCCTGGGGCTGCTCTGGGTGGCCGCTGCGTGGGCCGCCGAAGTTTCCTGGTGGCTGATTCCGCCGGTCGTGGCCGCCATGAGCCTGTTCCTGCTGCGCTCGTTCGTCCTGATGCACGAATGTGGCCACGGCAGCCTGTTCCGCACGGAACACCTCAACCGTTCCTTCGGCTTCCTCTTCGGGGTCGTGACCGGCATGCCCCAGTTCGTCTGGTCGCGGCATCACCATCACCACCATTCGACCAACGGCAACTGGAACCGGTATCGCGGGCCCTTGAACATCATTGCCGTCGACGACTACGCCGCGCTGTCCCGGCGTGAGCAGCGCCGCTATCGGAACGCGCGCAGCATCTGGTTGGCACCTGTCGCCGGCTTCCTCTACCTGATCTTCAACCCGCGGATCACCTGGTTGATCGGTACCGTCCGGTTGATCCTGTACGTCGCGCAGGGAAAGCTCGCCCATCCCGAGACGTCCTTCAAGACCCATGCTCTCGGGTTCAAGACCCCCTATTGGGCCTCGTGGCAGGAGTACCGGCACATGCTCCTGAACAATCTCGCGCTGGCGCTGGCATGCGGGTTGATGGCATGGGCCGTCGGGCCGATGCTGTTCTTCCTGTGCTGGACCGTCAGCCTCTCGGTCGCGGGCGGAGCTGGCATCGTGCTCTTCACGGTGCAGCACAACTTCGAGCATTCCTACGCGAGCCACGACGAGGGCTGGGACTATGACCGCGCCGCTCTCGAGGGCACGAGCTTCCTGGTGCTGCCGGGCTGGTTGAACTGGTTCACCGCGAACATCGCGTACCACCACGTGCATCACCTGTCCGCCCGTATTCCGAACTACTGCCTGGTGCAATGCCACAACGAGTACCAGCACCTCTTCACGAGGGTTACGCGCATCCGGTTGTCCGAGATCCCGGGGGCGTTGCGCTGCATCCTCTGGGACACGCGTTTGCGGTGCATCGTTTCGGTCGCGGAATACGACCGGCAGCGGAGCATGCCTGTGTCCGGCGCTTGAGATGCGGCCCCGCTAGTTCAAGAACCCGGCATCCAGTCCCAGTTCCGGCAGGCGAGTGCGGTACACCTCGATCACGTCAGTTGCGAGTTTCCCATCGTCGCCGGTCAGGTCAAGGGCCGAAGGCATCGCCGATTTCAGCACGGCGGCCCCTTCCTTCCAGCGATTGAGCGCGCCGTAGCTCTGGGCGAGGCGCACCTGGCGTAACGCGACGGCCGTGGGTGGCATGCCGGCTTCCTGCGCCTTCGCAACCGATTCGCCCAGGGGCGCCAGCGATTCCCTGAAGCGCTGCTGGCTCTGCAGTTGCACGCCGAGGCCCAGCAGAGTGTCGGACTGCTCGGCGGGCCCGAGTTCGCGAGCGCGTTCTGCCGCCGAGCGGTGGAAGGCTTCGGCATCGGCGCTGCGGGCTTCGGTTTCGCTCGTCCGCGCTTCGCGCTGGTATTGCTCGACGACGTCCTTCTTGGAAGCACAGCCGCCGAGTGTCGCCGCGAGGACGACGGTCAGGGTCAGGCGATACGTGTATTTCATGGCATGCATGGTAGCGGGCATGAGGCGCGACTGGAAACATCCGACCCGACGAAGTTGCGAACCAGGACAACGGTGCCTTGGCGCGCTGCTTGCTCCATCCCCCGTGCTATCTTCCAGGCACCTCAGCAACTTCGCCCATGTCCATGCGCCTCGAACGCATCCGCATCGAATTCGACGCCGAGCAGGACCGGCTGCTGCTGCGGATCCTCATCGACGGTGGGTCGGAGGTGTCGATCTGGCTCACACGGCGTTGCGTGAGACGTCTCTGGGACGCGCTGCTCAAGATGGCCGAGTGGAAACCCGAGATTCGGCTGCAGGCGAGCGACGAGGCCCGCAAGGCCGTACTGCATTTTGAACACGAGAAGGCACTGCAGGAGGTGAAATTCTCCCGTCCCGGCGAAGACGAACCGGTGCGGGCTGAACCGCGCGCCCAGCCGCTCGGCCCCGAACCGCTGCTCATCACGCGTATCCAGGCGCGCCGCACGCCCGAAGGGCGCACCCAACTGGCGCTGCTGCCCAACGAAGGGCAGGGGGCGCACCTGTCGTTGAACGACAATCTCCTGCATGGCCTGATGCGGCTTGTGCAGTCTGCAGTGGCCAAGGCCGAGTGGGAGTTGCCGCTCGAGCTGCCGAAGGCCCCCACCATGCTGGAGACCGAGGGCGCGGAGCGCGTCCTCAACTGAGGTGCAGGGGGGCGGCGCCCGGCGCCGCTGGGGCGCACGGCCCCTCGGTGGACCTCGGTAGGTGTGGGAGGTGCCGGCCGCGGATCCGTCAGTGCCCGCCCAGAACCTCGTCCACCCACTCCACCCAGTGGCGGATCGGTGTCGTCGTTCCCGATTGGATGTGGGTGAGGCAGCCGATGTTGGCCGTGGCGATCCCCGTCGGTGTACCGCTCTCCAGTGCCTTCACCTTGTTCGCGAGCAACTGCTGCGACAGTTCGGGCTGCAGCAGGGAGTACGTACCGGCAGAGCCGCAGCACAGGTGGCCGTCCGGCACATAGGTGAGATCGAAGCCGGCGGCACTCAGCAGGGCTTCCGCGTGACCGCGCACCTGCTGACCATGCTGCAGCGAGCAAGGTGAGTGATAGGCGAGCTTGCGCCGGGGCCTGCCCGTCGTCGCCGCTTCCAGCAGCGGCGTCAGCCGAGCGGATTCCGCACCGAGCAGTTCGCACAGATCCTTCGTCGCGTTCGACACGCGCTCGGCGCGCGCCGCGTAGGTGCTGTCGTTGGCGAGATGGTGCGCGTACTCCTTGACCGTCGATCCGCACCCGCTCGCCGTCATCGCAATGGCCTCGATGCCGGTGTCCAGCATCGGCACCCACGCGTCCACATTGCGGCGCATGGCATCGCGCCCTTCATCCTGGTAGTTGAGGTGAAACGCCACGGCGCCGCAGCAGCCGGCACGGTCGGCCTTCATCAGTGAAATGCCGATGCGATCGAGCACGCGCGCGGCGGCGGCATTGATGTTCGGTGCGAGCGAGGGCTGCACGCAGCCGTCCAGCACTACCCAGCGACGGGCGTGACGAGCAGCGGGCCATGGTGACGCGGCCTGCGCAGGAGGGATCTTCTTGCGCAGCGCCGCGGGCAGGATACCGCTCACCATGCGTCCTGCCGTGAGCGCTGCGCCGAACAGGCCGGCGTTCGGCAAGCCGACGGCAAGCGCCTTGCGCTTGAGGCTCTCGGCAGGACTGCGACCGACCTGGGTCTCGACCACCTTGCGCCCGATATCCACGAGCTTGCCGTACTCGACGCCGGACGGGCAGGTGGTTTCGCAGGAGCGACAGGTGAGGCAGCGATCGAGGTGCAGCTGCGTCTTGGCCGTCGCCGGTGTGCCTTCGAGCACCTGCTTGATGAGATAGATGCGGCCGCGCGGACCGTCGAGTTCGTCGCCGAGCAGTTGATAGGTCGGACAAGTCGCCGTGCAGAAGCCGCAGTGAACACAGCGTCGAAGGATTTCGTCGGCTTCCTTGCCCTCCGGAGTGTCCTTGATGAAATCCGCCAGATGGGTTTCCACTAGAACTCCGGATGAATGCGATGCCGCCCGAACACGCCTTGCGGATCGAGCGCGCGCTTGAGTCGCTGATGCAGTGCCAGCACGGGCGGGGCGAGACGCTGGATGCCGGCGGATCTCGCGCCACCGCGATACAGCGTCGCGTGTCCGCCGGCAGACTGGGCAGCGCGATGCGCACCCTCGGCTTCGAGGTCGGCGGCGATCCAGCGCAGTGCTCCATTCCATTCGATGAGCTGGGATCCCAGCTTCACGGGTCCGGCCGTCGAACGAATCGACAGGCGCCAGAGCGGCCCCGCCCCGGCGAAGAACGGATGAGTCTGGTCGCGCAACGAAGCCCAGAACGCTGCAGCATCGGCCGGCTGTTCACCGCCGAGCTTTTTCAGCGCGGCATCGACCGCGGCCTTGGCGCCCGACAATCGGACCCACAACATGCCGTCGACGAAACCGGTGGCCGACAGCGGTAGCGGCTGTCCGGCCCAGCGGTTCATCGTCTCGATCGCTCGCGCTTCGTCCATGTCGAAACACAAGGTGGCCTCGGCTACCGGCCGCGGCAGTACCTTGAGCGAGACTTCCGTGATCAGCGCCAGCGTGCCGAACGAACCCGCGATGAACCGAGACAGATCGTAGCCCGCGACGTTCTTCATGACCTGGCCACCGAAGGACAGGTCACGTCCGGTCGCGTCCAGTACACGGGCGCCCAGTACGAAGTCGCGTACTGATCCGGCTGCGGCACGGCGGGGCCCGGAGAAGCCGCTCGCCACCGCGCCGCCGATGGTGGAGCCGGCACCGAAGTGTGGCGGCTCGAAGGCGAGCATCTGCCCGCATTCCGCGAGCTTGTTCTCGACTTCGGTGAGCGACGTGCCGCTGCGTACGGTGATGACCAGCTCGGACGGGTCGTAGTCGACGATGCCGGCATGGCTGCCCGTGTCGACCACGTCGCCTTCCAGGGCGACGCCGTAGAAGTCCTTGCTGCCGCTACCGCGGATGCGGAGGGTCCGGCCGTCGGCGGCGGCGCGACGGATCGTGTCTGCGAACGCGTCGATCACGTCGGTCAGAACCGCGGCAGGTGCGCGAACTTCTCCTGCCCGCGGTGCACGTGCATGGCACCCATCTCCGCGCAGCGCTGCAGCGTCGGCACGGCCTTGCCCGGGTTGAGCAGTCGCATCGGATCGAAAGCGCTCTTCACCGCATGGAAGGTTTCCAGTTCGGCGGGACGGAACTGCACGCACATCTGGTCGATCTTCTCGATGCCGACACCATGCTCGCCGGTGATGGTGCCGCCCACTTCCACGCACAGCTCGAGGATCTTCGCGCCGAAGCGCGTGGCGGTGTCCTGCTGTCCGGGCACGTTCGCATCGAACATGATG
Organism: Betaproteobacteria bacterium Ga0077523; assembly: GCA_001464695.1. Classification (GTDB taxonomy): domain Bacteria; phylum Pseudomonadota; class Gammaproteobacteria; order Burkholderiales. Next base: position 24,615 of record LNDQ01000106.1, read on the forward strand.
AGCGGATGCAGGTTGCCATCGCCGGCGTGGAACACGTTCGGGCACTGCAGGCCGAATTCCTTAGACAGCGCCTCGATGCCGCGCAGCACCTTGCCCAGTTGGCGTTTCGGAATGGTGCCGTCCATGCAGAAGTAGTCGGGCATGAGTCGACCGACCGCGGGGAACGCAGCTTTCCGACCCGACCAGAACCGAAGGCGCTCGGCTTCGTCCTTCGACAGTCGGATCTCCGTGGCACCGCTGTCGCGCAGCACCTGGCTCATGTGTTCGATCTCTTCGGCCACTTCTTCGGGTGTGCCGTCGGATTCGCACAGCAGGATCGCTTCGGCGTCGAGCGGATAGCCGGCGCGCACGAACTGCTCGACGGCGCCGGTGGCGAGCTTGTCCATCATTTCGAGGCCGGCGGGGATGATGCCCGCGGCGATGACGTTGGCCACGGCTTCGCCCGCTTTCTCGAGCGAATCGAAGGCGGCGAGTACCACGCGCGCGAGCTGTGGTTTCGGCAGGAGCTTCACCGTGATCTCCGTGACCACACCGAGCAGCCCTTCGGAACCGATGGCGAGTGCCATCAAGTCCAGACCCGCGGCATCCAGGCCATCGCCGCCGAGCTCGAGCACCTCACCCTCGATGGTGACGAAGCGCAGCTTCAGCACGTTGTGCACCGTGAGGCCGTACTTGAGGCAGTGCACGCCGCCGGAATTCTCGGCGATGTTGCCGCCGATGGAACAGGCGATCTGGCTCGACGGATCGGGTGCGTAGTAAAGGCCGTACTGGGCCGTGGCTTCCGAGATTGCGAGATTGCGCACGCCGGGCTGCACGATCGCCGTGCGTGCCATGGGATCGATCGCGACGATCGACTTCATCTTGGAGAGTCCGAGCGTGACGCCGCGCGGGTGGGGCAGGGCGCCGCCGGAAAGGCCGGTGCCGGCGCCGCGCGCTACCACCGGCACGCGCGCTTCGTTGCACGTGCGCATGACGTGACGCACCTGGGCTTCGTTCTCGGGCAACGCGACCGCGAGGGGTACTTCGCGAAAGGCGGAAAGCCCGTCGCATTCGTAGGGCTTCAGCTCCTCCGGCGCCGCGAGCACGCAATGGCGCGGCAGCCCCGTGAGCAGGCGGCGCACCAGTTCGTCGCGATCGACGAGGGCATCGGGTGTGGGGTCCAGCAGTTCGGGTTTACCCATGTCAGTTGTCGATCAGGATGGCCCGGAAATCGTTCACGTTGGTCAGCGTCGGGCCGGTTACCACACCGTCGCCGAGCGCCTCGAAAAAGCCATGCCCGTCATTGTCGGCGAGGGCCGCCTTGGCGTCCACACCACGGGCGGCGGCCCGGGCGATCGTGTCGGGCGTCACGATGGCGCCGGCGGTTTCCTCGGCGCCGTCGATTCCATCGGTATCGCCCGCGAGTGCGTAGACCTTCTCGGACCCTGCGAGTGCAACGGCGAGTGCCAGCAGGAACTCGACGTTGCGCCCGCCACGACCCTTGCCGCGGATGGTGACCGTGGTCTCGCCGCCGGAGAGCAGGACACAAGGCGCCTTGACCGGCTGGCCGTGCCGCAGTACCTGGCGCGCGATGCCTGCGTGCACCATCGCCACGTCGCGCGACTCGCCTTCGAGCGCATCGCCGAGGATCAGCGGCGTGTAGCCGGCGTCGCGAGCGACCTTGGCCGCGGCTTCGAGTGCCATCTGGGGCGCGGCGATCATGTGCGTTTCGCAATGGGCGAGGCGCGGATCGCCCGGCTTCGGCGTCTCGTCGTGCCCGGCCCGGAGGTGCGCGAGCACGCTGGCCGGCTCCGTGATGCCGTACTTGTCCAGCACCGCGATTGCATCGGCATAGGTGGTCGCATCGGCTACGGTCGGGCCGGATGCGATCACTGCCGGATCATCCCCCGGCACGTCCGAAATGGTGAGCGTGACCACGCGTGCCGGTGCCGCCGCTGCCGCGAGCCGCCCGCCCTTGATCGCCGAAAGGTGTTTGCGCACACAGTTCATTTCGGTGATGTTGGCCCCGGACTTGAGGAGCGCGCGATTGACCGCCTGCTTGTCATGCAGCGTGAGGCCCGCGGCGGGGAGAGCGAGGAGGGAGGAACCGCCGCCCGAGATGAGGCACAGCACCAGGTCGTCGGGCGTGAGGCCACGGACCTTCGCGAGAATTCGCTCGGCCGCTTCGCGGCCCGCCATGTCGGGTACGGGGTGTGCCGCTTCGACCACTTCGATGCGGCTCGTCGCGACGTGGTGTCCGTAGCGCGTGACGACGAGACCTTCGATATTGCCGGGCCAGTGGTCTTCCACAGCCTTCGCCATGGAAGCCGCGGCCTTGCCGGCGCCGACGACGATGGTCCGCCCCTTGGGGAGAGGCGGGAGGTAAGGCGGCAGCGATTTGTCCGGCAGGGCGGATGCGATGGCTGCGTCGAACATCTGGCGCAGGAGGGCGCGTGGGGCGTGGGGCATGGCCGGGTTGTGGGCGGTGGATTGTTGTCGACAGTTTAGCCGCCACGGCAGCCCCCATCCCAACCTTCCCCCACCGAAGGTGGGGGAAGGGGTGTACTTCCCTCTCCCTCTGGGAGAGGGACCGAGGGTG
>LNDQ01000107.1 GCA_001464695.1 Betaproteobacteria bacterium Ga0077523
CTTCGCCGGGGGAGGGTTAGGGTGGGGGCAGCAGTGCTCGCGCAAAGAAAAAGCCCGCTCCTTGCGGAACGGGCTTCGAGTCGGAACGTCGCATCCGCCGGGGTTGCCCCCGACGGAACCCCGCTTACGCCGAGAGTTGCTCGCCCAGCGGCAGATTGCGAATCCGCTTGCCGGTGGCGGCGAACACCGCGTTGAAGAACGCGGGTGCGAACGGCGGCACGCCCGGCTCGCCCACACCGCTCGACGGGACGTTGATCCCGGCGGGCATGATGTGGGTGCGGACGTCCATCGCACCTTCACCGATGCGCAGCACCTTGTAGTCGTTGAAGTTACCCTGCTCGACACGCCCGTTCTTGAAGGTGATGTTGGTGTACTTGGCGATGGACAGGCCCATCACCGCAGCACCCTCGACCTGGGACGCGACGCGCTCGGGGTTCACGCAGAAGCCGCAGTCGATCGCAGTGTCCACGCGCGGGACCGAGACGTTGCCGTCCTTGTCCACGGCAACCTGCACCACCGATGCGACGTAGGTGAGGAAGCTGCGCTGAACCGCGATGCCCATGCCCTGGCCCTTGGGCAGCTTCTTGCCCCAGCCGGCTTCCTTGGCAGCACGCTCGACCACTGCGCGCAGCCGGCCCGTATCGATGGGATAGGTTTCCCACGGATCGCCGTAGTTCCACAGCTCGCTCGTGACCGTCTTGCGCGGATCGACGATGCGCGCCGGCCCGATCATCTCGAGCAGGAAGTCCTTCGGATCACGACCCAGTTCCGCGGCCAACTCCGCCACCATCGACTGCATGGCGAAGGCGTGCGGGATGTTGTTGACCGAACGGAACCAGCCGATGCGGGTCTTGGCGACCGCTTCGCCTGTTTCCAGGCGGAGGTTGGGTACGTTGAACGGCGTGTCGATCAGGCCGAGGCCCAGTTCCAGAGAGCTCTCGCGCTTAGGATCGGGCATGAAGTTCGACATGAGCGACGGCGAGACGCTGCGATGACGCCAGGCGACCACCTTGTTGTTGGCGTCGAGGCCGGCCGTGACGTGCTGGTACGACACCGAATGGTAGAAGCCGTGGCGGATATCGTCTTCGCGAGTCCAGACGACCTTGACCGGCGTGCCGCCCAGATCCTTGGAGAGGATCGCGGCCTCCAGCGCGAAGTCGCACTTGGACTTGCGGCCGAAGCCGCCGCCCAGCAGGGTCACGTTGACGGTGACGTCCGCCTCCGGGATGCCCAGCAGGCCGGCCACGTCGCCGCGGGTACCGCCCGGGCTCTGCACGCAGGCCCAGACCTCCGCCTTGCCGTTGGCCACGCGGGCGGTGGCCGCCGGCGGTTCCATGGTGGCGTGGTGGCCATGGGGGATGTAGTACTCGTGCTCGATGACCTTCTTGGCGCCGGCCAGCGCCGCGTCGACATCGCCTTCGTTGCGCTCGATCTTGCCGGCCTTGTGGGCCGAGTCGGCCATGGCCTGCTTGAACTTGTCGGAGTCGTAGTCGGCGTTGGGGCCGTCTTCCCACTGCACGTTGAGCGCTTCGCGGCCACGCAGCGCTGCCCAGGTGTTGTTCGCGATGACCGCGACACCGCCGAGCGGCGCGAACTTCGCGGGCATCGGCGTCGGGGCGATCGCCACGACCTTGACCACACCGGGGACCTTCATCGCGGCGTCGGCGTCGAACTTGACCGCCTTGCCGAGCACCACCGGCGGACGCGCGATCACGGCGTACTTCATGCCGTCGATGCGGATGTCCTGGGCGTACATGGCCTTGCCCATGGTGATGTCGCGCATGTCCGTGATCTGGACCTTGCCCTTGCCGATGTAGCGGAACTGCGAGGGATCCTTCAGCGTGATCGTGTTCGCCTTCGGCGTGGGCAGTGCGGCAGCCGCAGCAGCCAGCTCACCGTAGCCCAGCGACTTGCCGGACGGAACGTGGATCACCTTGTGGTTCTGCGCGCGCACTTCGGTGTCCGGGCAGGCCCACTTGATCGCAGCCGCCTTCTCCAGCATGGCGCGGGTGGCTGCACCGCAGGCTCGCATCGGCTGGACGAAGTGGCGGATCGAACGCGAACCGTCGGTATCCTGATTGCCGTACTTGGTCTCGTCGCCAGGGGCCTGGACGATCTTGACCTTGGCCCAGTCGGCTTCCATTTCGTCCGCAACGACCATCGGCAGGCTGGTGCGCGAGCCGGTGCCCATCTCGGAGCGGTGGGTGACGATGGTCACGGTGCCGTCCGGAGCGATCGAGACGAAGACGTGCGGATCCCAGACGGTACCGCCGGGCATGCCGCCCGCGCCGGTGTTGTAGGCGTTCTCTTCGGCGAAGGCGCCGCGCGGGAAAATCTGGGCAGCGACCACGAGGCCGCCGGCCGACACGATGCCCTTCAGCATGTTGCGGCGGCTGACGTTCTCGATGCGCATGCGCTTCTCGAGGTTACGAATGTGGACGTTCATATCACGCCACCTCCTTCGCAGCGGTCTTGATGGCCGTGAAGATGCGCTGATAGCAGCCGCAGCGGCAGATGTTGCCGGACATGGCCGCGAGGATCTGCTCGTCGGAGGGCTTCTTGTTCTCCAGGAGCAACGCCGCACCCTGCATGATCTGGCCGGGTTGGCAGTAGCCGCATTGCGGCACGTTCTCGGCGCGCCAGGCCTTCTGCACCGGGTGATTGCCGTCGGCCGACAGGCCTTCGATCGTGGTGACCGACTTGCCTGCCACTTCGTTCATCCCCACCGCACAGGCGCGCACGGCCTTGCCGTCGACGTGCACGGTACAGGCGCCGCACAGCCCCACGCCGCACCCGAACTTGGTGCCGGTGAGACCGAGCTCATCGCGCAGGAACCACATCAACGGCATCTGGGGATCGCCGTCGAACGTTCGGTTCTGCTTGTTTACCTTGACTTCCATGTCGCACTCCTCCTCTCGTTATTGGAGTATCAATTTCTCGCTGTGCCGGGCGCCGTATTTCGATTGCAATGACGCTCCGTACAGACGCCCTGCGACGATAGCATGGGCAAGTGCGAGAGGGGAGCGTCGCACGGCACATTTCCACTGCGCGATCGACGCCTCGTATCGTTCAGCGAGCCTTCGATGCCGGCGGCGGTTCCGACGGTGCGCTCGCCGCGAAGAAGATGCCGCATAGCAACATCGCGAATCCGACCAGTTGCGATGCCGTGAAATTCTCGCCGAAGAGCAGCCACGCGAGCACGGCAGCGCCTATCGGTTCGCCGAGGATCGCGAGCGCCACGACCGTGGCCGAGGCACGTCGCACCGCCCAGTTGACCGCGGTGTGGCCGATCAGCTGGGGGCCGAGCGCCAGTGCCAGCGTCAGCAGGAGCGCCGTCCCCGACAGCGCGACCAGCGATACCCCGGTCGCGAAGTTCGCGAGCAACAGCAGGATTGCTGCAGTGCCATATACGAGCCATACGTAGGTCAGCAGCGAGATTCGGGTACGCACCCTGCGGCCGATGAGCAAGTAGGCCGATGCCGCCAGCGCGCCGACCAGCGCCAGGCCGTTCCCGAGCAGCGGGGCGGGTGCCGCAGCGCCGGCTCCGCTCGCACTGCCGAACACCACCAGGCTGCCGAGAAGCCCGAGGACGATGCCTACGACCACCGCCCGGGGCACGCGTTCGCGCAGCACCACGACCGAGGCGATGCCGACCCAGACCGGATTGGTGGTGACCAGCGCCGCGCTGCTCGCGACCGAGGTGTACTCGAGCGAGGTGATCCAGGCGGCAAAGTGCACCGCCAGGGCCGCCCCCGACCCGAAGGCGAGCCAGAGATCGCCGCGCGACAGTCGCGGCCATTCGCTTCGGACCCGCGGCCAGGCGATCGGCGTGAGGACGAGCGTCGCGAAGCCGAGACGCAGCGCAGCGATCGCGATGGAAGGAGCACCTTCGGCCTGCGCGTAGCGAATCAGGATCGACGCGGTGGAAACAACCGCGATGGCGAGCGCGAGGACCGCGTAGGTCAACGCGCGCGGCGAACTCACCGTGGGGCGGCGAGGTAGTCCTTGGCCCAGCCGAGTCCGGCCACCGTATCGCCGGCCGGCCGGTACTCGCAGCCGATCCAGCCCTGGTAGCCGATGCGGTCGAGGTGGCCGAACAGGAACGGGTAGTTGATCTCGCCCGTGCCCGGTTCATGGCGCCCGGGGGTGTCGGCGAGCTGCATGTGGCCGATGCGGGGCAGCAGGCGCTCCATGGTGGGGGCGAGGTCGCCCTCGACGATCTGCATGTGATAGATGTCGTACTGCAGGAAAAGATTGGGCGCGCCGACGGCGTCCATGATCTCGATGCCTTGTTTGGACGTGTTGAGGTAGTAGCCCGGAATGTCGCGCGGATTGATCGGCTCGATCAGCAGGCGCAACCCGGCCTTCGCGGTTTCGGCTGCGGCGTACTTGAGGTTGGCGAGGTACGTTTCGCGCATCGCCGCCTGCGAGACACCCGCGGGGACGAGCCCCGCCATGCAGTGGATCTGCGGGCAGCCCAGGTGCGTTGCGTAGTCGATGGCCTTGGCCACGCCGGCGCGGAACTCCGCTTCGCGCCCCGGCAGGATCGCCATGCCGCGCTCACCCTTGGCCCAGTCGCCGGGCGGCATGTTGTGCAGGATGAGCTTCAGCTTGGCGCGATCGAGCGCTTCCTTCACCTGCTCCTTCGGGAAATCGTAGGGGAAGAGGAATTCCACCGCAGCGAATCCGGCCTTCGCCGCCGCGGCGAATCGGTCGAGGAACGGGACCTCGTTGAACATCATGGAGAGGTTCGCGTTGAAGCGCGGCATGGCGGGGACTCCGGACGGTTAAGGATCGGGAGATTATAGGAGGTCGGGTGTCACGCTCATCGGCTTGCCCCCATCCCAGCCTTCCCCCAACTCCGTTGGGGGAAGGGGTGTACGGCTCCTTCCCCCGGCTTTGCCGGGGGAAGGTTGGGATGGGGGCCGCTTCTACCCAGCCGCGAGACTGTTACTCCAGCAACCCCGCCATCTCGAGCCCCTTCGTCCCCTCCGGATGCCGGCAATCGATCGACTCGAACTCCACCACCTTGTCGATCTCCGTGCCCATCGAGACGTTGGTCACCTTCTCCAGGATCACTTCCACGACTACCGGTACGCTGTGCTTGCGCGCCAGAGCCTGCGCTTCCTTCAGCGCGTCCTGGATCTTTTCCGGGTCAGTCACGCGCAGGCTCTTGCAGCCCAGGCCCTGCACGACCGCCTGATGGTCGACGCCGTAGCCCTTCAGCGCGGGGTCGTCGACGTTCTGGTTGTCGAACGCGAGCTGCACGCAATAGTCCATCTCGAAGCCGCGCTGGCTCTGCCGGATCAATCCCAGGTAACTGTTGTTGACCAGCACCTGCACGTACGGGAGGCGGAACTGCGCGCCGACCGCGAGCTCCTCGATGAGGAACTGGAAGTCGTAGTCGCCCGAGAGCCCGACGACGGTGCGTGTCGGATCCGCCGCGACAACGCCGAGCGCTGCGGGAATCGTCCAGCCGAGGGGTCCGGCCTGCCCGCAATTGATCCACTGCCGCGGCCCGTAGACGTGCAGGAACTGCGCCCCGGCGATCTGCGAGAGGCCGATGGTCGTGACGTAGATCGTGTCGCGGCCGAAGGTCTTGTTCATCTCTTCATAGACGCGCATCGGCTTGATCGGCGTTTCGGTGTAGTGCGACTTGCGGTGCATCAGCCGCTTGCGCTCGGCGCAGCGGAACACCCAGTCGGAGTAGTCGCGCAGCCGGCCCGCCGCCTTGCGCTCGCGCGCGGCCTCGACGAACAGCTCGAGTGCGGCCTTCGCGTCGCTGACGATGCCGTAATCGGGCATGAACACGCGACCGATCTGGGTCGGCTCGATGTCGACGTGGACAAACTTGCGGCCCTTGCAGTACACGTCGGTCGAGCCGGTATGACGGTTCGCCCAGCGGTTGCCGATGCCCAGTACGAAATCGCTCGCCAGCAGCGTCGC
>LNDQ01000108.1 GCA_001464695.1 Betaproteobacteria bacterium Ga0077523
CGCGTACACGATGCCGCTGTGGACCGTGCTGCTCTCCACGCCGATCCTGCACGAGAAGCTCACGCGGCGCCGGCTGGCCGGCGTGACCTTGGGGATGGCCGGCCTGGCGTTGCTGCTGGTTGCGGAGCTCGCCTCGCTCAAGGCTGCGCCGCTCGGGGCCCTGCTGATCATCGGTGCCGCCTTTTGCTGGGCAACCGGAACGACTCTCACCAAGAAGTATCGCAGCTCGCTGCCCACCACCAGCTTCACCGCCTGGAACCTGTTCCTGGGCGGCATTCCGCTGGCGATCGGCGCGCTGCTGCTCGAGCCTTCGCAGTGGCGTCCGATCGGGCCGTCGGCCATGGTCGGACTCGTCTACAACATGATCGTGGCGTTCATCATCTGCCACTGGATCTGGTTCAAGATCGTTTCGCTCGCCCCGGCGGGCGTCTCGGCGCTGGGCACGCTGACGATTCCGGTGGTGGCCGTGTTCAGCGGCATGCTGGTGCTCGGAGAACGGCCGGAATGGTCGGATTACGCCGCCCTCGCCCTGATCGTCGCCGCCGTGGCGACCGTGCTGATCCCCCGCCGCCAACCCGGCACGGCACCTTAAGCCCCTGGGGTCCGATGCCGTTAAGGCTAAGGCGCAGGCGGCCTTGGCAGAGAAGTTGCTGACACTCCGGTTGCGCTCCGATGGAGCCAGCCCGACGCTCCGTCGGATGTCATCAACTTACTGTTTTCAATAAGAAATCAAAACTGCCATGCGCCTGAAGACCGTGTTCCTCGCCTGCGCGTTCGGGGGTATTGCCCTGACGCAGAGCGGCCTTGCCGCTGCCGACATCTACAAGTGCAACCAGGCCGACGGGACCCCGCTCTTCACCAACGTCCCCGAAGATCCGCGCTGCCAGCTCCACATCAAGCTCAACAAGGAGCCCTCGGCGGTGTCGAAGATCGTCGAGGATCGCGCCGCCCGCCGCTACTCGCCGGTCGCTCGCGGCCGGTACGACGACCATGTCCAGGCCGCTGCACGCCAGCACGGTGTCGATGCCGCCCTTATCCACGCGGTGATCTCGGCCGAATCCGGATACAACCAGTTCGCCCGTTCGCCCAAGGGCGCGCGCGGACTGATGCAGCTCATTCCCGAGACGGGTGCGCGCTACGGCGCGACCAACCTGCTCGATCCGCGCCAGAACATCGACGCCGGCACGCGCTACCTCAAGGACCTGATGGGCATGTTCGGCAACGACATGCGCCTGGCACTGGCCGCGTACAACGCCGGCGAAGGTGCGGTGATCCGCTACGGCAACATTCCGCCGTACCAGGAAACGCGTCAGTACGTACCGAAGGTACTCGCGTACTACAAGCGCTATAGCAAACCCGGCGTCGCCGGCACGATCCACATCCGCAAGACGTCCACGACGACGAGCTGATGCTTCAGTAGCGCAGCGGGCCCAATGCCGCTGCGAATCGCCGAGCGCATTCGAGCCCGAATGCAGATGGCGCCAGTGCCGGTGAGCGGTCGTACACGGCCTCGCCGAACCCCATGCGCAACAACGCGATGCGCTTGCCATAGCAGACGAGCGTGTCGAGCGACTGCATGCCGAAGATGATGGCCGGCAGCACTTCGCGATAGACGGCTTCCGCCTCGGCATCGCGGCCGGCCCGCATGGCTTCGAAGATACGCACCTGCCAGTCGAAGGTGTCGGTCGCCGGGATCATGCCGGCGCAACCCGCGCGCAGATTGTCGGGCAACTCCTGCCCATTGCGGCCGTTGAACACCGCGAGCCGGCCGCCGGTTTCCTCGATGACGCGGCGGATCTGAATCACCGGGCCTTCGCCCTTCAGCACCGTGAAGTTGGGATGCTCACGCGCCAGTTCGGCGATGCCTTCGGCGGACACTCCGACACCCGTGTATTCCGGTGCGTTCTGGATCGCCACCGGAAAATCCAGTGCGTCCATCACCGCACCGAAGTGCCGGCGGTAGTACGCTTCGGTCTCCCCGCGATCCGGCGGCGGTTGCAGGATGACCCACGCCGCACCGGACGCGCGAGCGAACCGTGCCTGCTCGACCTGCTGCGCGACACTGCCCGGTGCCACGGTGATAGCGAGCGGCAAACGCCCGTCGAGATCCTGCGCGACCCACTCGATCAGCGTTCGCCGTTCGCCCGCGCCGAGCTTGTTCACCTCCGTGGCGAGACCGAGCACTGCGACGCCATGGGCGCGACCCGCCACGGCCGCCTGGACCTGGGCACGCATGAGTTCGCGTTCGAGTTCGCCATTGCGACCGAAGCACGCATACAGCATCGGATAGATGCCCTGGAATGGCGCGTTCCGGTCGCTCATCGGCGCGCTCGAGTCCGGCCCGTCACCCAAGGGGCGTATGATTTCTTCACTATCGGCGACACTGGGTGGGGGAAAGGGATGTTTCGAGCAAGGAGATGGTTCGCGGTCATCGTCACGGCCGCCATCGCGACGGTCGCAACGGCAGCCGACGTCACGCCCGTGACGCACGACGAGATTCTCGCCGCGCTGCGCGACCCGATCAACAGCACCGGCAACATCGCCGATGCCGTGGACGAGGCCACCGGCGCGCGCGGCTGGATGTCGGCCGACATGAAGCCGCTCATCGATACCAAGATCGTGGGGCGTGCTGCGACCGCGTTGATGCGCCCGGTGCTGCGCAACGACACGCGCAAGTACCAGAACCACATGCTCGAGATTCTCGATCAGGCGGAACCCGGTAGCGTGCTGGTGTACGTGATGCAGGACGGCCTCGAGATCGCAGCCATGGGCAACCTCATGGCGACCACCGCGAAAGTGCGCGGACTCGAAGGGGCGGTGATCGACGGTGCCGTGCGCGACATCACGGAGATCCGACAGATCGGACTGCCGGTGTGGTCGCGGCGGGTCAGCCCCGCCACTTCAGTGGGCCGCATGGTGAGCGTCGACAAGCAGATTCCGGTGCTGTGCGGCGGCGTGATGGTGCATCCGGGCGATTACATCGTGGCGGACGCCGATGGCGCGGTCGTGGTGCCGCAAGCTTCGGCAGCGCAGGTGCTGGCACTGCTCAAGGCGTACGCCGACAAGGAAACGAAGATGGTCCCGATCATCGAGGAGACCAGGTCGATGCTGAAGGCGCTGGAGCGCTACAACCGCTACTGAGCGAGCGGCGCGAGGTGAAGGCAATGAACGAGTTTTCGACTGCACGCCGGCGCCTCGCGGGGGCCGCTGCCATCGCGATCACCCAATTGGCCGGCGTCAAAGGTGCGCTGGCGGAACTCGTCGCCACCCCGGCGCAAATGCGCGGGCCGTTCTATCCCGTGACCTTGCCGCTCGACCGCGACAACGATCTCGTCAAGATCGCAGGCGGCAACGGCTTGGCACACGGCACCATCACCGACGTGGCCGGTCGCATTCTCGACACTGACGGCAGGCCGGTCGCCGGTGTCAAGATCGAGATCTGGCAGGTGAACGGGTACGGTCGCTACCACCATCCGGGCGATGACAGCGATCTGCCGCTCGACCCGAACTTCCAGGGCTTTGGTGAGACCGTGAGCAACGACGACGGCGGCTATCGGTTCCGGACGGTGAAGCCGATCGCTTACCCGGGTCGTGCACCGCACATCCACTTCGCGTTGACCGGTCGCGGCTTCGGCCCCTTCTACACGCAGATGTACCTCGCCGGTGCGCCGGAGAACGCCGGCGACTTCCTGCTGCGCGGCATCAGCGACCGCAAGGCGCGCGAAGCCCTGATCGTCGCTCTGGAGCGCTCGCCAAACGCCGGCAGCGAACTGGCTGGGCGCTTCGACGTCGTGCTGGGCAGCGCGATGCTGTCGAGGCATCGCGCATGACCGAAGAGACGGTGCCGAAGGCCGCGATGCTGCACCGCCTCGCGGAGCTCAAGCTGGAGCACAGCGATCTCGACGACGTCATCGCGCGCGTCATCGACGATCCCGGTCACGACGAGCTGCGCCTGCGCCGCTTGAAAAAACGCAAACTGCTCATCAAGGACCAGATCGCGTGGCTGGAGCGGCAGATCGATCCGGACGAGCCGGCGTAGACTTCACTACGGAATCTTGTAGTACCTGCCCGCGAGATATTCGGTGACGCTGTCGATGTCGTACGGGGTCCAGCGCAGTTTGGTGTTCTCCTGCCAGCGCTGCACCTGCTGCCGGACTTCGAGGTAGGTATTGGCGATCCGGTCTTCGCGGGTGTAAACGGAAGTCGTATGACAGATGACGCAATGGGTATCGTGCAGCGACTGGCCGCGCTCGAGATCGGCGGCGACGGACGGCCCCCCGATCATCGCCACCGCGGCACCGGCCAGCAGTACACCAATCGGCTTTTGCATCGTTATCCTCCTCAAAGTACACGGAAATCCGCGGTTGCAAGGCGCTGCGCCACGAGCCGTTTGAACCGGCCGCGTCGAACCATATCTAACCGACATCTTCCCCTCGGGCGATGAAACCCATCTTGATCCTGGTCATGCTCACGGCAGCCGTCCTGACGGTGACCACGCTGGTCGCGGCGGCCGCAGTGGCGTTCTTCTGGGGCGGGGCAACCGGCATGGCTGGGGACGCCCGCGCGAGCTCCGGGTTGATGGCTGCGATCTATGCACCGTTCGCGCTGGTGGCACTGCTGCTGCCGACCATGGCAGCACCCATGGCGCGCCTCGCCCTGCGCTACGGCGGCAATCGCGCAGCGGCGGCGCACCTCATCCAGCCGCTCTGGCTGTTGGCGGCCCTGGTGTTCGTTGCGGCCGAGGCGCTCATCGCCGCCATCCGTACCGTCGCCGGGGACGGGGCGTATTCCACCCCGCTCTTCATGCACCTCCTGCTGGCGGGCTACTCCGCCGCGGGCGCTTACCTCCTGAGGAGAGGTCCGGACCATGTCAGCCAATCGACCATCGACACGCCGTAGTGCGGCCGCCCTGGCGCTGCTCGCGGCTGTCGCTCTCGGTGCCTGCGCCACGACCGAGAAGCGCGTGCCGATGACCCTGGAGCAGGTGATCCAGCATTCGAAAGCGGGCACGCCGCCCCCCGACATCATCAACCAGCTCAAGGAGTCGCGGACGATCTTCGAGGTGTCAGGCTCGCAGTTCGCCAAGCTGCGCGAAGAAGGCGTCGACGACTCCGTGCTCGACTACATCCAGCGTACCTACGTCGCCAGCGTCGAGATGGACACCCGCCTGAGGTACCAGAGCATGTATTGGGGCTACGGGTGGGGCTATCCCTACCGGCCCTACTACGGGGGCGGGTGGCCGTACTGGTATCGGTGGTAGGTCAGGCCGGGGTCGACGCCGCCGCGTCGAGAACGGCATAGGCCTCGGGTAGCCCCGACACCTTCACCCGCGCCGCACCGCACGCCAGGCCGCGCTCACGCTCCCAGCGGTCGAGCTGCTGCCAGGCGGCGAAATCGATCGGCCTGACGGCGCGCGCGCGCAATAGCGCTTCGATGGCCGCACTCCCGGCACGAGGTTCGATCGCAGATCCGGATAGATCTTCCATGACGCACGCCGCTGTCTCGACAGCGTCGGCCCGGTTGGTTCCGATCACCCCGGTGGGGCCGCGCTTGAGCCAGCCGACGACGTAAAGCCCTGCCCGCGAGCCGGCACGAGTGGCGCGCACGCGCCCGCCGGCGTTCGGCACCACGCCACTTCTGTCGTCGAGCGGCACACCGGCCGGCGGCCGACCGCGATAGCCGATGCAGGTCACCGCGAGTCCGCACTGAATCACGCGCTCGGTGGTGGCCGCACCGGAAGAGTCTCGCAGCCGCAGGGCCGCGAGACGGCCAGCACCTTCGAATGCCACGGGCGCCGAGTAGAAATGAACATGCAGCGTGCGTTCGATGTACGGCGGATCGGGCCGGGCTGCGAGCGCCCGCCATTCGGAAACGAGATCCGTGGGCTCGCCCGCCTCGAACACGGCGGCTTCCCGCGCGAAGCGCACGGCCAGGCCCGGCAGCGCGCCGAGCTCACGCAACTCCTTGACCGTGCATTTCGCGGCACCCGGGGCGCCCCGTGCGATGAGGTGCACTTCACGCACGCGACTCCCCGCCAAGGCCGCCAGGGCTGCCGGTGCGGCGTCGTGACCTGCCAGGTTGCCCACGTCGGTACACAGCAGGCGGCAGACATCCATCGCTACATTCCCCATGCCGATCACTGCGGCCGTCGGATGATCGAGCTGCGGTTGTACAGCGGCATCGTCGGGGTGCGCGTTGTACCAGCCGACAAAGGTCGCCGAGCTCATCACGCCGTCCAGGGTCTCGCCAGTTACGCCGAGCTGGCGCCCGATGGGTGACCCACAAGCCAGGACCACGGCGTGATGATGCGCCTCCAGTTCCGCGAGTGTGACGTCACGTCCGACTTCGACGCCGCCGCAATAGCGGATACGCGGATCGGCGGCGATACGATCGAACACCGCAGTGACCGATTTCAGCTTCGGATGATCGGGCGCAACGCCGTAGCGGACCAGGCCATAGGGTGCGGGTAACCGCTCGTACAGACCGATGCTGCAGTCGAGTCCAGCGCGCAGCAGCGCCTCGGCGGTGTAGAAGCCCGCGGGCCCGCTGCCGACGATTGCGATCTGCGCCTGCACCGCCACGGCGGGAACCGCTCAGCCCGACCCGGGCCTGCCATCGGCCGAAGGCCGATGGCATTCGGTAGGGACAGACATGCCGCAGAGCCTTTCCGAGTCCAGCCTCAGCCCACAAGCAGCCCGTCCCCCTTGGGGCGAGGCTGCAAGGGCTATCGGGGGGGACATCACCCTACGCGAACCCCAACGCCACGCGCTGCGCCTCGGCATCGGGCAACGCGGCCTGCTTGGCGCGCATCACCGGCAGTGGCGCTGCGCGCTCGGCGTTGATGGCGATCCACTCGCGCTGCGCCGCGGGCACGTCCACCAGATCGTAGATCGCCTTCACCGGGCACAGCGGAATGCAGGCACCGCAATCGATGCACAGTCCGGGATCGATGTAGAGTCGCTCGGCGTCGCCGTGAAAACATTCGACCGGGCACACCGTCACGCATTCGGTGAAGCGGCAACCGGTGCAGTTCGAGGTGACGACGTGGGTCATGGCGCGGCCCGCAGCTCGACCAGGTTGTCCGAGAAGGTCGGTGCGCGCCCGAGATCGGCGTAGGCGGTCGGATTGAGTGCGGCCGGCGTGGCCTCGCCGGCCGAGCGATAGGCCCAGTAGCCGAGCGGTGCGAGCACGACGCCGGGCATGATGTCCTCGGTGATCCTGGCGACCGCGCGGAAGGCACCGCGGGCGTTCTCCACCATCACCGGCATGCCTTCCGTGATGCGGCGGGATGCCGCGTCGGCGGGATTGACCAGCACGTGCTGCGGTCCTTCGCGTTCTACCTGACGCGCGAGATTCGCGTACTCGGAGTTGAGGAAGCTGTGGCTCTTCGGCGAGAGCATGGACAGCGGAAACCGTTGCGCGAGCGCCGGATTGGACTTCGGCGCCTCGCGCGGTGGAATCCACGTGGGCAGCAGCGCCGCCGGGGACCCGTCCTGGAACTCGTTCGACCCCTGGCGGAACACCGGCAGCACGAAATTGCCGCCGGCCGCGATCGAGGACTTGAGCTCGACTTTCCCCGACGGCGTGGGAAAGCCGCCGTTGGCGTGCGGCGCGAACTGGTCGGCGGGCGGCAGGTTGAGCCGCGCGTAGCCCTTGCCGGCGAGCGATTCGAGCGTGATGCCGGCGAGCGCCGGATTGGCCCAGTCCATGGACTCGCGCATCATCTGCTCATCGCTGCGGAAGAAGAACGGATCGTCGAAGCCCATGACGCGCGCGAGCCGCCGGAACAGTTCCGCGTTGCTGACGGACTCGCCCTCCGGCTCGATCGCCTTGCGGTTGAGCGTCAGGTACAGGTGTCCCCAGGAGAACATGAGGTCGTCCTGCTCCACCTGGGTCGCGGCGGGGAGCAGAATGTCGGCATAGCGCGCCGTGTCGGTCACGAAATGTTCGCTGACGACGGTGAACAGATCCTCGCGCGCGAGCCCCGTGCGCATGCGCGCCTGGTCCGGCGCCACGATCAGCGGATTGCTGTTGTAGACGAACAGCGAGCGGATGGGCGGGTCGAGCTCGAGCGCGCCGGTGAGGGCACGGCCGAGTTCCCACTGGTTCAACACGCGTGTGCCGGGCGGCAGCAGATCGGCCCGCTGCAACCCCGGCCAGTTCATCGGGAACGCCCACAGCGGCAGCTGCAGGATGCCGCCGCCGGGTTTGCGCCAGGCGCCCACCAGAGCCGGTAGACAGGACAGCGCGCGCACCAGTTGGCCGCCACCGGCGGAACGTTCGATGCCCACACCGATGCGAATGGCCGAGGGCTGGGACTGCGCATACTCCTTGGCCAGCGTTTCAATGACCGCGGCCGGCACGCCGGTGTGCGCTTCCGCCCACGCGGGCGTGTTGGGCTTCACGTGCTCGACCAGCTCATCGAAACCGACGGTGTAGTCCGCTACGTACGAGCGATCCACCAGGCCGTCACGGATGATCACGTGCATCAGCGCCAGGGCGAGCGCGGTATCCGTGCCCGGGCGGATGCGGATGTGCTGGTCGGCGAGCTGCGCCGAGCGCGTCCGGAACGGATCGATCACCACCACCTTCGCACCGTTGCGCTGCGCCTCGGCGACGAACGGCCACAGATGCGCGTTCGTGCTCAGCATGTTGCAGGCCCAGAGCAGGATGAATTTCGAGTGGGCGAGGCTCTCGGGATCCATGCCGGGTGTCGGACCCACGGTCATGATGTACGCCGTACAGGCACCCGAATCGCAGAAGGTGCGCTCGGACACGGTGGCGCCGAGCTTGTTGAAGAACGGATCGCCCACGGTCAGGCCGTTGAGGAGCCCTTCGTGCCCGAGGTAGCTGTAGGGCAGGATCGCCTGGGCACCACTTTCGGCGATGATGGACTTCCAGCGCGCGGCGATGGTGTCGAGGGCCTCTTGCCAGCCGATGCGGGTGAACTGACCGGAGCCCTTCGGCCCGGAGCGGCGCATGGGATAGAGCAGCCGTTCCGGGTGGTAGACGCGCTCCTCGTAGTGGTTGGTCTTGGCACACAGGCGGCCGTGCGTGAACGGGTGGTCCGGATTGCCCTGCACGCCGGTCACCCGCCCGTCCTTCACCTTGACCAGCATGGAACAGGTGTCGGGGCAATCGTGCGGACAGGCACCGAGGACAGTGGTCTCCGTTTCCTGGATCGTGGCCATGGACCTTCTCCCGTAGATGGGCCGGCAATCCCGCGCCCCGGCCGGGCGCTGCGGCGGCGGACCGCCGCGCCAGGCAACGGTACCCCGGGGCCCTGTCACTGCGTTATCCGCTTTTGGCACGCCGCCGTCGGCGCATTGTGGCGCCGCAACAGCAGGGCTAGACTCCATCGCAACCTTCCTACCGGAGCGCGCCACCCCCCAGTGACCGCCATCGCCGAACCGGTTGCACTCGCGCCGCGCGTTTCCGCGTGGCAGCTGTCCGATGCCGATGAGCAGGCCGGGCTGCTCGCCACGCTCGACCAGCGCTATCAGCAGTTGACCGCCGGGCAGTTCGAGGGGCGCTGGCAATCGATCGCCTTCGACGGCATCGAGGTCTTCCGGGAACGCATCGGACAGTGCGTGCACCAGTCCGGGGTCGCGCAGCCCGGCTACTGGACATTCGCCACCGCCACCGAATTGTCGGCGCCCGCCTACTGGGATGGCACCAGCGTCGAGGCGAGCACGTTGATCTGTTTCGAGCCGGGTCGCGCCTTCGAATTGCGCACGCCGCGGCGTGCCGAATGCGTCGGGTTCACCATCCCGGAAAGCGCGCTGGGCGAGTTCTTCGACGGACAGGCGGGAACCCACGTCGAAGCACCCCTTGCCGGGCGATCGCTCGCGACGCTCGAGGAAGCGCGGCGCCGGCCGCTGCTCGATCTGCTGCTCGAAGCCATCCGCATGGCCGAAGTGCAACCGGGGCGCTTCGACAGCGCCGCGACTCATCGGCACCTGCGCCACGGCCTGCTCGAAGCGCTGCACTTCGCCCTGGACACGCCCGAGCCCGCGCAACCTTCGCCCGACACCGGCCGGGCGCCCGCCATCGCTCGCCGCGCGCGCGAGTTCATCGTCGCACACGTGGATGAACCGTTCACGGTCACCGATCTGTGTCGCGCCGTCGGCTGTTCGCGTCGTGCGCTGCAGTACGCATTCGAACGCGCCTTCGGGGTCAATCCGATCGCCTACGTGCGCGCGGTCCGCCTGGACGGCGTGCGCCGCGACCTCAAACACGCGGATGCCACCACCACGGTGCAGGCGGCAGCCGCGCGCTGGGGATTCTGGCATTTGCCGCGCATGGCACAGGCCTACGCGGCGATGTTCGGCGAACTGCCTTCGGTGACGCTCAGGCGGACCCAGGCCGGTCCGGGCGCGCACTGATCGCCCGTCGCAGCACCGACCAGTTCGCCAGCACCAGAGCGCCGATCACCCCGACCAATCCCACCAGCAAGCGCCAGGTCACGGGTTCACCGAGTACCACGGCGCCCAGGAAGGCCGCCGACACCGGATTCAACGTGACCGCAAGTGCGACGCGCGAGGGTGACGTGTGCTCGAGCGCCCAGATCCAGAGAAAGAACGTCACCGCGCCGCCGAAGCAGGTGAGATAGAGCACGGCGATCCAGCCCGGCATGCTGATGTGGGTGAATGCATCCCAGTCACCGTGGACGATCACCACCAGGGCAATGGCGACGGCACCGGCCGGGATCATCACCGACGCCGCCACCATCGCCCGATACTTGCGCAGCGCGTAGCTGGATGCGACGTTGTAGATCGAACCCGACAGCACCGCACCGAACATGTAGACGTCGCCCTTCCATGTTTCGGCGTTGGCGCCGACGATACGATCGCCGAGCGCGAAACCGACGGCGAAGAGTGCCAGCACACCGCCCGCCACTTTCGTTGCCGTGAATCGTTCCCGGCCCACCAGTGCTGCAAACGCCAGCGTGAACAACGGCTGCGTCGACAGCACGAGGGCTGCCCGCGCCGCAGGAATGTGCGCGAGGCTCATGGTGAAGAACCACGGAAACAGCGCGAACTGCACCAGCCCGAGACCCACCACCAGTGGCGCATCCCGCGGCGCCACGCGTATCGGCATGCGCGGCAACGTGAATGCGAGCATCAGCACGCTCGCACCCGCGAAGCGCAGCAGGATGGTGGGCAGCACACCCGCTTCCGGCACCACGAAGCGCGTGGCGACGATCGCCGAACCGCCGAGCGTGCTCGAGAGGCAGGCGGCAAGTACGGCCAGCAAGGGGAGAGGGAGGTGTTTCAACGGATCAGCGGGGGACTGGCGGCGCTGGCCCCCACCCTAGCCCTCCCCCGGCAAAGCCGGGGGAGGGGACGTACACCCCTTCCCCCGACTTCGTCGGGGGAAGGCGGCGGGGGATGGGGGCAGCAAAGCGCCCGACTTCGTCGGGGGAAGGTTGGGATGGGGGCCAGCGCGGCGCGATAGAACCTGGGCCTCCGCCCCACCCACGCTCAAAACCGATCCGTCACCGCCCCCTTCGAGGCCGTCGACACCAGCTTCACGTACTTGGCCATGAGACCACGGGTGTAGCGCGGTGCCGGCTGTTTCCACGCTGCACGGCGCTTCGCGAGTTCCTCGTCGGACACGTGCATCTGGATCAACTGCTTGTGGGCATCGATGGTGATCGTATCGCCTTCCTGCACCAATGCGATCGGACCGCCCACGAACGCCTCGGGCGCCACGTGTCCCACCACCATGCCCCACGACGCACCGGAGAAGCGCCCGTCGGTCAGGAGACCGACCGATTCGCCGAGCCCGGCGCCGACCAGGGCCGAGGTGGGCGAGAGCATCTCCTGCATGCCAGGCCCGCCCTTGGGCCCTTCGTAGCGGATCACCACCACGTCGCCCGCCTTGACCTTGCCGCCGATGATCGCTTCCATCGTCTCTCCTTCGGAGTCGAACACGCGGGCCGGTCCGGTGATCACCGGGCTCTTGAGACCCGTGATCTTGGCAACGCAACCTTCGGGTGCGAGGTTGCCCTTGAGAATCGCGAGGTGCCCCTGCTCGTACATCGGGTTGTCCCACGCACGGATGACGTCCTGGTCCTCGCGCCGCACCGGATTGAGCGCCTTCAGCTCCTCGCCGATGGTGCGACCGGTGATGGTCATGCAGTCGCCGTGCAGCAGCCCGTGATCCAGCAGCATCTTGAGCACGACCGGCACGCCGCCCGCCTTGTGGAAATCGGTGGCGACGTACTTGCCCGACGGCTTCAGGTCGCAGATCACCGGCGTGCGCAGGCGGATGCGTTCGAAGTCGTCGATGGTCCACTCGACCTCGGCAGCCGAGGCGATGGCCAGGTAGTGCAGCACCGCGTTGGTGGAACCGCCGGTGGCCATCACCAGCGACACCACGTTCTCGATGGACTTGCGCGTGATGATGTCGCGCGGACGGATGTTCTTCTTAACCGCGTTGACCAGCACCTGGGCCGACTGGGCCGCGGAGTCGGCCTTCTCCGGGTCGGGCGATGCCATCTGCGAGGACCCGAGCAGGCTGAGGCCCAGCGCCTCGAACGACGAGGACATCGTGTTGGCGGTGAACATGCCACCGCACGCGCCCACGGTCGGACAGGCGTTGCGCTCGACGCCGTCGAAGTCTTCCTTCGACATCTTGCCGGCCGAAAACGCCCCCACCGCCTCGAAGGCGCTGGCGATGGTGAGATCGCGCCCCTTCCAGTGGCCCGGCTTGATCGTGCCGCCGTAGACGTAGATCGCGGGAATGTTCATGCGCGCGATGGCCATCATGCCGCCGGGCATGTTCTTGTCACAGGCGCCGATCACCAGCGCGCCATCCATCATCTGGCCATTGACCGAGGTCTCGATCGCATCCGCGATCACCTCGCGCGACACCAGCGAGTACTTCATGCCTTCGGTGCCCATGCCGATGCCGTCGGTCACCGTCGGCACGCCGAACACCTGCGGCTTGGCACCCGCAGCCTCGAGGGCGCTCATGGCACAGTCCACCAGTGGCTGGATGCCGGCGTTGCAGGGGTTCATGTTGGAGTGGCCGTTGGCCACGCCGATGATCGGTTTTTCGAAGTCGCCGTCGCCGAAGCCGACGGCGCGCAGCATCGCGCGGTTGGGGGAGCGGGCAACGCCGGCCGTGATGAGTTTCGAGCGCCAATTGTCGGCCATGGGGGAATCCTCCGAGTCTGAAGAGCGGGAATGAGCGGGGGCAGGCGGTCGCGCGCAGTCGAACAGCGCGGTCCGTCGCCAGTTTTCAGGCAGTTTCGCCCAAGTCCACGACTCGCGTCTAATATATTGTCCGGGCCGGATTGATACTTAAGAGCTATGAACATCGAACTGCGCCATCTGCGCTATTTCGTGGCGGTCGCGGAGGAACTGCACTTCGGACGCGCGGCGCAACGGCTGCATATCTCCCAGCCGCCGCTGTCGATGCAGATCCGGGCACTGGAAGAAAGTCTCGGCGTCCAGCTCCTCGAACGGACCCAGCGCCGGGTCGCGCTCACCCAGGCCGGCAGTGCGTTTCTCGGTGAAGCCCGCCAGATCCTCGCACGAACGGAACAGGCGACCCTGCTCGCCCGCCGCGCGAGCCGCGGGGAAGTCGGCAATCTCGCCGTCGGCTTCGTGAGCACGGCTGACTACAACGTCCTGCCGCCGCTGCTGCGCGAGTTCCGGCAGCGGGCACCGGCAGTGCACCTCGCGCTGCACGAGTCCACCACCGACCGGCAGCTGGCGGACCTGATCGACGGGCGCATCGACGTCGGCTTCGTGCTGCCGCCGGTCGAGGATGCGCGCCTGGTCTATCGGACGATCCACCGCGAAACCCTGGTGGTGGCACTGCCGGCCCGTCACCCGCTCGCTCGCCAGCGCGGCAAGTTGCGGCTGGCCGCCCTGGCCGAATCGCCCTTCATCCTGTTCCCACGTCCGCTGGCCCCGAGCTTGTACGATGCGGTGGTGAGCTATTGCAGCAGCGCCGGTTTCAGTCCGCACATCGAGCAGGAAGCGGTACAGATGCAGACGATCGTGAGCCTGGTCTCGGCGGAGATCGGCGTCGCCCTGATTCCCGCGTCCCTGCGGCACCTGGGCCGGACCGGCGTCGTCTACAAGGCCCCGGTCGAGCGCAGCCCGTTCACCGAAATCGGGCTCGCCTGGCGGCGCGACGACGCGCTCGCGACCCTCAAGGTGTTCCTCGAGATCGCATTTCCCGCAGGTCACGGTGCCGCAGCATGAGCGCCGAGATCCGCCATCTCCCCGACGAAGCGGCCACGCTGGCACTCGGTGCACGCATCGCCGCGGAACTCACGCCGGGTCTCAGCCTCCATCTGCACGGAGACCTCGGTGCGGGCAAGACTACCTTCGCGCGCGGGCTGTTGCGGGCCCTGGGATACCGCGGCCGTGTGAAGAGCCCGACCTTCACCCTGGTTGAACTTTACAAGCTTTCTAGTTTATCCTTGTACCACTTTGATTTTTATAGATTCGACGATCCTAAAGCGTGGCTCGACGCCGGCTTCCGTGAACACTTCGACGGCATCAACGTCTGCCTCGTGGAGTGGCCGGAGAAAGCCGGTCCGGAATTGCCCGCGCCGGATCTCGACATCAGCCTCGGTGTGGTGCCCGAGGGCGGCAGAACGGTGCGGCTGGAAGCACATACGGAGAAGGGCGAACGTTGCCTGCAGGGACTCATGAGCGATTGAATCGGCTGTGCCGCTGGGTGACCGGCGGCGTGCTGGCGGCTGCACTCGCACTGGCGTCGCTCCCCTCTTTCGGCGGGCCGCTCACTGCAGTGCGCGTCTGGCCCGGTCCCGATTACACGCGACTCACACTCGAATCGCCCCAGGTCATCGGCTACAAGCTGTTCACGATCCGCGACCCCGAGCGGCTCGTGCTCGACCTCGAGGATCTGGACATCGGGACCATCCTCGATGCGCTGCCCGCCCGCATCGCACCGGACGATCCCTACCTGCGCTCGGTTCGCATCGGCCGGATGAAGCCGGGCACGGTGCGGCTCGTGTTCGATCTCAAGGTGTCGGTGGAGCCCCAGGCCTTCCTGCTGAAACCGGTGGGCGACTACGGTCACCGGCTGGTGCTCGACTTCTATCCGACCGAACCGATCGATCCGGTCATGGCACTGCTGCGCAATGCCGAGCGCGACAAGGCTGCCGCGCAGGTGGGCAACCCGCCGGAGAGCGCGGGCATTGCGCCCGGCCCGACTGCCGGACCGGAATCCGAGCCACCCGTTGCCTCATCGCCCGGCGTCGCCGACAAGCCGTCCTCCGATGCGCCTGCGTCCAAGGCACCGGTGATCAAGCCCACGCCACCGCTCGACCTGAAGGGTGGACGCGCACTCGTGATCGCCATCGACGCCGGGCACGGCGGCGAGGATCCGGGCGCCAAGGGCCGTGACGGCACGTGGGAGAAGCAGGTCACACTCGCCATCGCCCGCAAGCTGAAGGCGGCCATCGACACCGAGCCGGGCCTGCGCGCCGTGCTCACACGCGACGGTGACTACTTCATTCCTCTGCAGAACCGCGTCATCAAGGCCCGCGCCGCCGAGGCCGACCTGTTCGTGTCGATCCATGCGGACGCCTTCATCAAACCGCACGCGCGTGGCTCTTCGGTCTTCGCACTGTCGGAACGCGGTGCGACGTCGGCAGCGGCGCGCTGGCTCGCCAAACGCGAAAACGAAGCCGACCTGATCGGCGGGGTGAACATCGACGTGGCCGATCCGTTCCTGAAGCAGGTGCTGCTCGACCTGTCGCAGACCGCGACCATCAACGACAGTCTCAAACTCGGTCGTGCGGTGCTGGACCAGCTCGGCACCATCAACACGCTGCACAAACCACGCGTGGAACAGGCCGGCTTCGCCGTGTTGAAGGCACCCGACATCCCCTCGATCCTGGTGGAGACGGCCTTCATCAGCAACCCGGAAGAAGAAAAGCGCCTCAAGGACGAGGACTACCAGACCGAGATGGCCGCGGCGCTGCTCGCCGGCATCAAGCACTACTTCGCGAAGAATCCGCCGGTGGCCCGCGGGCGTGTCGCGGCGCCACCGCCGGCACCGGTTCGCACCGCGGCGGCGGAGCCGCGATCGGCATCAGCTGCCGCAGCAAAGGCGTCTGCCGCACCGGCCAAGCCGGTCAAGGCAGCGGCACCGCGTCGTCCACCCGAACCTCCTCCCGTTCCGGTGGCGTGCGTCGAGAAGAAGACCAAGTCCTCGAACGCATCGACGGTCCGACATTGTCCAAAACCTGCCCCCGCCCGTCCGCCGCGCCTCGCGGCGCGTGACTGATATGCCCCCCTCGATAGGCCTGCGGCCTCTCCCCCCAGGGGGCCAGCCCGCTTGGGGCGGCCCGGCGCGGGCTGAAGTTGATTGCCCCCCCGATAGGCCTGCGGCCTCTCCCCCAAGGGGGCCAGCCCGCTTGGGGCGGCCCGGCGCGGGCTGAAGATGATTGCCCCCCCGATAGGCCTGCGGCCTCTCCCCCCAGGGGGCCAGCCCGCTTGGGGCGGCCCGGCGCGGGCTGAGTGATCGGCGTGGCTCCTGCCCACGGCAATGTCTGCGGCATCCTGCTCGCCGCCGGCAGCGGCAGCCGTTTCGGCGGCGGCAAGCTCGTGCATCCGCTGCCCGGGTCCGGGCTGCCCCTGGCGGTGGTGGCGTGGCGCAATCTGAAGGCGGCGATTGCGCAATCCTGTGCGGTGGTCCGAGCGGGGGACGCGACGCTGATCGCCATGCTGCGCGCCGAGGGCGCCCGAGTCATCGAATGCGACGACGCCCACGAGGGCATGGGCCGCAGCCTGAGCTGCGGCGTGCGCGCCAATCCCTACGCAGCGGCCTGGGTCGTCGCCCTCGGCGACATGCCCGCCTTGCGCACCGAAACCATTGTCGCGGTAGCGTCTTCACTGGAACGCGGCACCACCATCGCCATCCCGGTTTGCAACGGGCAACGCGGCCATCCCGTGGGGTTCGCCGCCCGGTTCGGCCCTGACCTGTCCGACCTGCGCGGCGACGCCGGCGCGCGTGCCGTCATCAAGGCACACCCGGGCAGCGTGAGCGAGCTGCTGGTCGACGACGCCGGCATCTTCGCCGACGTCGACACGCGCGAGGACCTCGCGCTGATGGCACGTTAGCCCGCGCCGGGCCGCCCCCAGTGGGCTAGCCCCCTGGGGGGAGAGGCCGAAGGCCTATCGGGGGGGCAGTCATCCTCAGCCCGCGCCGGGCCGCCCCAAGCGGGCTGGCCCCCTGGGGGGAGAGGCCGCAAGGCCTATCGGGGGGGGGCGTCACCTCCGCCTACAAGCTCCCGAGGTAGTGCCCGAGCGCCTCGATCTGTTCGTCGGTCAGGCTCTTCACGGTCGCACTCATCACACCGTCGTCGTTGGTGCGCGCGCCATCGCGATAGTCCTTGAGCTGCTTGATGATGTATGCGTGCTTCTGCCGAGCGACGCGCGGAAACTCGTTGAGGCCCTTGTAGCCCGGCTGGTGACAAGCCGCGCACTGTGCCTCCTCGGCGACCTTCTTGCCTTTGTCGACCAGCGCCGGATCGGGCTTGAAGCTGCCGCTGCGCAACATGTTCTGCGACGAGAAGTATTCGGCGAGATCCTTCGCATCCTGTTCGCTGAGGATGCCCACGGACGGCGACATCATTGCATTCTTCCGCTTGCCTTCCTTGAAGGCCATGATCTGGCGATACAGATATTCCTTGGTCTGCCCGGCGAGGCTCGGGTAGAGACCGGAGCTCGAGTTCCCGTCCGTCCCGTGGCAGTGGGCACAGGAGTCGGACTTGGCCGCCATAGCGGCGCCAGCGCCGGCCATGGACGACAAGCCCAGGGTCGCGGCGAGAAGCAACGGTTGGATGCGCATGGTCTTGTTGTGAAGTTCGTGGTGAATCGACGGCGGGCGCGCCACAGCCTCCGCGCGGTGCACCCGTCGGGAATCAAGGCTTGAGCATCATCGCCTTCAACGTGCCGATCACGGCGAAGTTGCCGCGGAACTGGTTGGACGTGCTCTTGAGTTCCACCTGCACCCGTCCATTGACGTCCTGCCCGGGCGACACGTCGAACTGGCCGTTCGCTACCAGCAGGCCGGACTGCAGTCGCAGGTTGCGGTACTGGTAACGACCGCCCGCGACGCTCATGGACCCGGTCAGTTCGTCGAAACGGCTCTTGCCACCGCGAATGCCCTCGCGGGCCGGTGTCTGCAGCGCCCGCACCAGGTCGACGCCGTCGAGCGTGCCCTTGCGCAGCGTGAAGTTGGCTTGCGCCTGCGGTGCGTCCATGAGCTGCGCGAGCGAAGGCCCGGTCATCTCGATCCGGCCCTTCGCATCGAGCTGGCCGCTCGACTTGGCATCCTTGGTCAGGGTCTCCATGAATGGGTACAGCTCCACGTGACCGGTCTCGAATTCGGTCTCCAGGTTCCAGCCCGTCGACCAGGTGAGCTCCGCGGTGCCCTTGACGGAGCCGCCGTACATGAGCCCCTCGATCTCGGACAGCGTGATGCCCTTGTTGGTCGCAACCCCCTTCGCCACGAAATCGTCGAACACCACGCCCGGGCCCATCGGCAGCTTGAAGGCCTTGCCGCTCGCCTCGATCGAGATGCCCGCATCGGTGGGCGTCAGATCCGCCCTGAGCGTGCCGTCCGACAGCTTGACGCTGCCCCCGCGATACTCCGCGTCGTGCGATAGCAGGACCTCCACGTCGATCGGCGGCGTATCGACTCCCTTCATCGCGATCTTCGCGTTGCGCACCACCAGGCGCCGGACGTCGACATTGCCCTGTCCGCCGCTTTCGTGCTTCGCCCAGGTGACGATGCGTGCGAGTGCCTCGGCGCTCGTGGCGACCCCGTCCACCTCCATGCGCCGCACCACCACCTGATCGCTGAACAGCGACCCCAGCTCGGGATACACCTTGATGGTCGTGATCTGCACGTCGAGCTGCTGGCCGATCTTGACGTTGTCCAGCTTGAACTCGAGGCTCGGCAGGATCGACATGTGCAGCTGCGCGATCGACACCGGTTCCTTGATGCGCCGTGACGCCGCCCCTTCCAGAGCCGGGATGTACGAAGACATCGGCATGAACTGCAGCGTGCCCATCAGGACCGCGATCACCACGCCGAAACCGATGACGAAGGGCTTCGCACGGTTCCACGGCGTGCGCTTGCGCTGGTCGAGCAGCGCCTTGCGGGCAGCCTTCTGGCGGTCGCGCTCCTCCTGCTCGGCGCGGCTCTTCGCGAGCGCCTCCTCGCGCGCGCGGCGCTCGCCTTCCTGCCGGGCGATGTCCGCCTTCTTGCGCGCCTCTTCCTCGCGCTGCTTGCGTTCCTCCTTCTCCTTCGCTTTGCGTTCGGCGTCGTCCTTCGCCTTGCGTGCGGTCTCTTCGCGCGAACGCTTCTCGGCGTCCTCCTTGGCGCGCTTGGCCTCCTCGGCGATGGAGCGGGCCTCCATGTCCTGCCGCTCGCGGGCTTCGCGCTCCGCCTCTTCCATGGCGAGGCGCGCTTCCTCTTCCATCTTGTGGCGGCGCTCCTGCTCTTCGAGCGCCTTGCGCATGGCCTCTTCCTGCACCTTCAACTGGGCCTCGATGTCGATGCCCTCGCCGCCGAAGGCGCTCACATCCATCAACGGTGGCGCGTCGTTCGACTCGTCGCGCACCGGCTGCATCCCCGCTTCGCGTTCGCGGCGCTTGCGCTCGTCCGCTTCTTCGCGGCGGCGGCGGTCTTCCTCTTCCTCGCGCCGACGACGTTCCTCGCCTTCGCGACGCTGCTCGTCTTCCTCGCGCCGGCGCTGCTCGTCGCGCTGGCGCTGTTCGTCTTCTTCGCGGCGGCGCCGGTCATCTTCCTCGCGGCGTCTCTCCTCGTCTTCGCGACGGCGGCGTTCGTCCTCTTCGCGCTGGCGCGCCTCGTCTTCCTCGCGACGGCGCGCTTCCTCCGCCTCGCGCCGGCGGTTTTCCTCGGCTTCGCGCGCCACTTCGGCGGCCCGCTCGACAACGCTGTCGCTGCCGCGGATCGCTTCGCGCTGGCGCCGGATGGCCTCGTGGCGTGCCACCAGCTCTTCTTCCTCGCGTTGCAGGCGCTCTTCTTCTTCGCGCCGCTTGCGTTCTTCTTCCTCCTTGCGGCGTCGCTCTTCCTCTTCGCGGCGCAGGCGCTCCTCTTCTTCGCGGCGCTTGCGCTCCTCTTCCTCGCGGCGCAAACGCTCCTCTTCCTCGCGCCGCTTGCGCTCTTCCTCTTCGCGGCGCAGACGCTCTTCCTCTTCACGCTTCTTGCGTTCTTCCTCTTCCTTGCGCTTGCGCTCCTCTTCTTCCTTGCGCTTGCGTTCCTCTTCTTCGCGCTGCTTGCGCTCTTCCTCCTCGCGGCGCTTGCGCTCCTCCTCCTCCTTGCGCTTGCGCTCCTCTTCCTCCTTGCGACGGCGCTCTTCTTCTTCCTTGCGCTTGCGTTCCTCTTCCTCGCGCCGCTTGCGCTCTTCCTCCTCACGCTTCTTGCGCTCTTCCTCCTCGCGGCGCTTGCGTTCTTCTTCTTCCTTGCGCCGGCGTTCGTCCTCTTCGCGGCGCTTGCGGTCTTCCTCCTCCTTGCGCTTGCGCTCCTCTTCTTCCTTGCGCTTGCGCTCCTCTTCCTCGCGCCGGCGCCGTTCCTCGTCCTCGCGGCGCTTGCGTTCCTCTTCTTCCTTGCGCTTGCGCTCTTCCTCCTCGCGGCGCTTGCGGTCCTCCTCTTCGCGCCGGCGCCGCTCCTCGTCTTCGCGTGCGCGCCGCTCGGCGTCTTCCTTGGCCTTGCGTTCGGCCTCGATGCGCGCGAGGCGGGCCTCTTCCTCCAGGCGCTGCTTCTCCGCCTCGAGGCGCTTCCTCTCCTCCTCGAGGCGGCGCTTGACTTCCTCCTCCAGCTTGGCGCGGCGCGCAGCCTCTTCCTTTGCCTTCTTCTCGGCCTCTTCGCGCGCGCGCCGCTCGGCGTCGATGCGCGCCTTGGCTTCGGCCGCCAGCCGCAGGCGCATCTCCGCTTCCTGCCTGGCGCGCTGCTCGGCTTCCTGCTTGGCCCGCTGTTCCGCCTCGATCTTGGCGCGAGCCTGGGCTTCGACCTGGGCCCGCCGCTGGGCTTCCTCGCGCGCCACCTTCTCGGCCTGCTCGCGCGCCGTGCGTTCCGCGGCTTCCCGCGCCTGGGCGGACTTCGCCTCGGCGGTCTTGCGCTCAGCCTCCTCCCGCGCCTTCTGTTCCGTCTGGGCGCTGGTGTAGAAGCCCGGCTTGTTCGAGGGCGCCAACATCGACGTGAAGTCGAGATCGTCCACATAGGACGCCGCCGGCGCGGCCGGCGGGTATTCCTGCGGCTGGGAGGTGATCACCTCCTTGATGAAGCCCAGGTCGGAGAGCTGCCGCAACTGCAGCAGCAGGTCCTTGTCGGAAATCCGCCCGAGCCGCTCCTGGAGATCGGGAAAAGCCGATTTCCCGTCGACCAGGTTGAGCAGCTTGAACAGGTCCCGGGACAGGCTTTTCGACTTGTTCTTGACCTCGAGTAGGCCCTTGCCCGTCTTGGAGTAGATCGTGGACTTGTCCATGCGCGCGCTGTCTGATGGGGACGAAACGGCTCCCGGATCCCGGTCCCTTGAGCCGGCCCGCCGTCCCCGAGGCTACCGCATTATAGGCAGCCCGGCCCAGGGCGCCCAGTGCAGCACTGCCGGGTACCGCTTACTCGATGGCCTTGACGATGTCCTCAATCACCTTTTTGGCGTCACCGAACACCATCATGGTCTTGTCCATGTAGAACAGCGGATTGTCCAGACCGGCGTAGCCGGAGGCCATCGAGCGCTTGTTCACGAGCACGGTACGGGCCTTGTGTACCTCGAGGATCGGCATGCCGTAGATGGGGCTGCCCTTCTGTTCGGCGAGGGGGTTCACCACGTCGTTGGCCCCCAGCACCAGCACCACGTCGGTAGTGCCGAACTCGCTGTTGATGTCCTCCATCTCGAATACCTGGTCGTAGGGGATCTCCGCCTCGGCCAGCAGCACGTTCATGTGGCCCGGCATGCGCCCGGCCACCGGGTGGATCGCGTAGCGGACCTGCACGCCCTTTTCGGTCAGCTTGGCGGCCATCTCCTTCACCGCGTGCTGGGCGCGCGCCACGGCGAGACCGTAGCCGGGGACGATGATGACGCTCTCCGCATTGCCCATCACGAACGCGGCATCGTCGGCACTGCCGGAACGCACGGACTTCTGCTCCGAACCACCGGCGGCAGTGGTCGTCTCGCCGCCGAAGCCGCCCAGGATCACGTTGAAGAACGACCGGTTCATCGCCTTGCACATGATGTAGGACAGGATCGCACCGGACGAACCGACCAGCGACCCGGCGATGATCAGCATCGGGTTGTTGAGCGAGAAGCCGATGCCGGCGGCCGCCCACCCGGAATAGGAGTTCAGCATCGACACCACCACCGGCATGTCGGCTCCGCCGATGGGGATGATGATCAGCACGCCAACCACGAAGGCCAGCGCCAGCATGGCGAAGAAGGCGTTCCAGCTCTCGGTAAAGACGAACGCGAGGCCCAACCCCACGATCGCGATGCCCACCAGCAGGTTGATGACGTGCTGGCCGCTGAAGACCACGGGCGCACCCTGGAACAGGCGGAACTTGTACTTGCCCGAAAGCTTGCCGAAGGCGATCACCGAGCCGCTGAAAGTGATGGCTCCGATGGCTGCACCGAGAAAGAGCTCGAGGCGGTTACCGTTGGGAATCGGCTCGCCGGCGGCCTGGGTGATGCCGAAGGCATAGGGTTCGGCCACCGCCGCGACCGCGATGAACACCGCCGCGAGGCCGATCATGCTGTGCATGAACGCGACCAGCTCGGGCATCTTGGTCATCTCGACCCGCTTCGCCATGATGGTGCCGGCGCCGCCGCCCACGACCAGGCCCGCGAGTACATAGGCGAGGCCGACGCCGCCCTGGTCGCTCAGCGCGAGGATCAGCGCCGCCGTGGTGACCACGGCGATGGCCATGCCCACCATGCCGAAGGCATTGCCCCGGCGCGACGTGGTCGGATGCGACAGG
The DNA here is from genome assembly GCA_001464695.1 of Betaproteobacteria bacterium Ga0077523. GTDB lineage: Bacteria > Pseudomonadota > Gammaproteobacteria > Burkholderiales. Next base: position 23,002 of record LNDQ01000108.1, read on the forward strand.
CCCTTCAGCGCCTGGATGAAGAAGACCGACGCCACCAGGTACAGCAGCGTGACGAGGCTCATGCTCATCGAGCTTCCCCCCCGGTCTTGCGCTCCTTCTTCTTGAACATCTCGAGCATCCGCCGCGTCACCAGGAAGCCGCCGAAAACATTGACGGCCGCGAGGGCGACAGCGAGCACGCCCATCGTCTTGCCGAGCCCGGTGACGGTGAGCGCCGCGGCGAGCATGGCGCCGACGATGACGATGGCCGAGATCGCGTTGGTCACGGCCATGAGCGGCGTGTGCAGCGCCGGGGTCACGTTCCAGACCACGTGGTAACCCACGTAGATGGCGAGCACGAAGATGGTGAGATTGATGACGGTGTGGCTGACGGCTTCCACGTGGTTGGTCTCCGGCTGGTTACTTGCGGGCGAGTTCGCCGCCGATGCACGCGAGCGTGCCGGCCACGACTTCGTCTTCGCGGTTCAGGTTGAAGGCGCCGGTCTTGGCATCCAGCATGAGCGCGAGGAAGGTGATCAGGTTGCGCGCGTACAGCGCGCTCGCATCCGCGGCCACCAGGGCCGGCAGGTTGGCGATGCCGACCAGGTTGACGCCATGCTTGACCACGGTCTTGTCCAGTTCAGACAGCGGGCAGTTCCCGCCCTGCTCCACCGCCATGTCGACGATCACCGAGCCAGGCCGCATGGACTTCACCATGTCCTCGGTCACCAGCACCGGCGCCGGCCGGCCCGGAATGAGCGCGGTGGTGATCACGATGTCGGCCTGCTTGATGCGCTCGGCCACCAGCTTCGCCTGGCGTAGCTTGTAGTCGTCGCCCATCTCGCGCGCATAACCGCCCTGGCCCTTGGCGAGTTCCTTCTCGGCGTCGGTGAGCGGCACCTCGATGAACTTGGCACCGAGGGATTCGACCTGTTCCTTGGTCTCGGGCCGTACGTCGGTGGCCTCGACCACTGCACCGAGGCGCTTCGCCGTGGCAATCGCCTGCAGTCCCGCGACCCCCACGCCCATGATCACGACGCGTGCCGCCTTGATCGTACCGGCTGCGGTCATCATCATCGGCATCAGCCGGCCATAGGTGTTCGCCGCGATCATCACGGCCTTGTAGCCGCCGATGTTCGCCTGCGACGACAACACGTCCATGCTCTGCGCCCGCGAGATGCGCGGCAGCCATTCCATGGCGAACGCGGTGGCGCCGGTCTTCGCGATCGCCTCCAGCCCCTCCTTCTGGTGCGGCGCGAGCAAGCCGATCAGGAGCTGATCCTTGCGCAACATCCCGATCTCGGCGGCATCCGGCCCGCGCACCTTGAGCACGATGTCGGCGGACCCGAAGATCTCCGCCGCAGACCCGACGATGGTGGCACCGGCCGCCGTGAAGTCCGCATCGGGAATGGCACTGCCCGCACCGGCGCCGGCCTGCACCATCACCTTGTGATGCCCGCCGGCCGCGAGCTTCTTGACGGTCTCGGGCGTCGCGGCAACCCGCGTCTCGCCCGGCCTCGTCTCTGCCGGAATCCCGATCTGCATAGCCTCAACCACCTCCGAGAGTGCGGCGCCTGCGTGAGTGCGCCCGCGTATTGAATCCTGTCGATGCTATCCGGATACGAAGGGCGTTGCACCCCCAGCGTGAATATGAATTATAGGTTCAGCCGGGAAGGCGACGCTACACTCCTTAGTGCCGGAGCATCGGGGGCTCTCGCCTATAATCGAGCGGCTCATGTCCGCCATCCGCATCCTCCCCGACCAGCTCGTCAATCAGATCGCCGCCGGCGAAGTGATCGAGCGCCCCGCCGCAGCACTGAAGGAACTGCTCGAGAACAGCCTCGACGCCGGTGCCGGCGCCATCGAAGTGGCGCTCGAGGCCGGTGGCACACGGCGCATCCGCGTGCAGGACGACGGTGCCGGCATCGCGGCCGAGGAGCTGCCGCTCGCACTCGCCCGCCACGCCACCAGCAAGATCGCGACCCTCGACGACCTCGAGCGTGTCGGCACGCTCGGGTTCCGCGGCGAAGCGCTCGCCAGCATCGCCTCGGTCGCGCATGTCACGCTCACGAGCCGACGTGCCGACGCACGCCACGCCTGGCGCATCGAGTCCCGCGGCGGCGAACTCACCGAGGCGGCGCCGGCCGCGCTCGACCGCGGCACTGTGATCGACGTGCTCGATCTGTACTTCAACACGCCCGCGCGGCGCAAGTTCCTGAAGACCGAGGCAACCGAGTACGCGCACACCGAGGAGGCTTTTCGGCGCATTGCGCTGTCGCGCCCGGACACGGCGTTCACGTTGACCCACAACGGCCGCGCGGCCTGGAGGCTACCGGCCCAGGCACTCGACGCCCGCCTCGCGGAAGTCCTCGGCAAGAGCTTCGAACAGGCATCGGTGCGATTCGATGAAGGCTCGACGCTGCTGCGCATCCACGGTGCCGTCGGCCTGCCCGCGGCTGCCAAGGGTTCGCGCGATGCCCAGTACTTCTTCGTGAACGGCCGGTTCGTCCGTGACAAGCTGCTCGCCCACGCGGTGCGCGAGGCCTACCGCGACGTGCTGCACGGCGATCGCCATCCGGCTTTCGCGATCTTCCTCGAGGTTCCGCCGGACTCCGTCGATGTGAACGTGCACCCGACCAAGGCCGAGGTGAAGTTCCGCGACAGCCGCGCCGTGCACCAGTTCGTGCTGCACGCGGTCGAGAAAGCCCTCGCACGCACCCAACCGGGCGCTGCGCCGGCGCCGATACCGGCCCCGACGTGGCTCGCCCGGACCGGCGCGGGAATGCCGTCGCAATCGACCATACCGTTGTCCGCCGGTGAACCGCTCGCGTTCTACGACCGCCTGTTCGGGCGCACGGCGGAAGCGCCGGCACGAGCTGCGGTCGCGCTGGCCGAAGCGCCGCCGCCCCCGGCCGATCAACCGCCGCTCGGCTATGCCATCGGCCAGCTGGCGGGGGTGTACGTGCTCGCGCAGAACCGCGACGGCCTGGTCGTCGTCGACATGCACGCGGCGCACGAACGGATCGTCTACGAACGCTTGAAGCGCGCACTCGACGCCGCCGCCATTCCCACCCAGCAGTTGCTCATCCCCGCCACGCTGGTGGCGACCGCACTCGAAGTGGCAACGGTCGAGGACAACCCCGACCTGCTCGCGCAACTCGGCTTCGCGATGGCCGCGCTTTCGCCGACGAGCCTCGTGGTGCGCTCCATCCCGGTCATGCTGCGCGATGCCGATCCGGCGACGCTGGCGCGGGACGTGCTGCGCGAGATCGCCGAAGTGGGATCGAGCCGCGCCCTCACCGATCGCCGCGACGACATGCTGGGCACCCTCGCGTGCCACAGTGCGGTGCGCGCCAATCGCATGCTGACGATCCCGGAGATGAACGCGCTGCTGCGCGACATGGAACAGACCGACCGCGCCGACCAGTGCAACCACGGCCGGCCCACGTGGTACCAGTTTTCCATGGCGGACCTCGATCGGCTCTTCCTGCGAGGAAGGTAGCGCGGCCGCGACCCGCTCCCGGTGAACCCGCCTGCGATCCTGCTCATGGGGCCGACCGCGTCCGGCAAGACCCGGGTCGCGCTCGAGCTGGCACGCCGCTTCGATGCCGAGATCGTCAGCGTCGATTCGGCGCAGGTCTATCGCGGCATGGACATCGGCACCGCCAAGCCCGATGCCCGCACGCGAGGCGCGGTGCCGCACCATCTGATCGATCTCATCGATCCGAACGAAAGCTACTCGGCCGCGCGCTTCGCCGACGAAGCGTGGCAGGCGATCCGCGAGATCGCGGCACGGGGACGCTTACCGCTGCTGGCCGGCGGCACCATGCTCTACTTCAAGGCGCTGCGCGAAGGACTGTCGGCACTGCCGGCGGCCGATCCGGACACGCGCCTGGTGATCGATGCCATGGCCGCCGACCTTGGTTGGCCCGCATTGCATGCCACGCTGGCGAAGCTCGACCCCGACACGGCTGCCCGTCTGGAACCCAACGATGCCCAACGGATCCAGCGTGCGCTGGAAGTGTGCTGGCTCACCGGTCGTCCGATGTCCGAGGTGATCGCCGTCGGCCGCGCAGCACCGCCGCCGCACCCTTTCATCGCCATCTCGCTCGAACCGAGCGATCGCACCGTGTTGCACGATCGGATCGCGGTGCGCTTCGAGGAAATGCTGGAGCTCGGCCTGATCGGCGAGTTGCGGCGGCTCAAGGAGACTTACGCCCTCGACCCGCAGATGCCATCCATGCGCTGCGTCGGTTATCGTCAGACCTGGGACTATCTCGGCGGTGCCTATGGACTTTCGACGCTGCGCGAGAAAGGCATCGCGGCCACGCGGCAGCTCGCCAAGCGCCAGCTCACCTGGCTCCGCGCGATGCCGGACGTGGAGCGGTTCGATTGTCTCGCCGATGATCTGGCAGAGCGGGTGACGGCGTTCGTGACTGCAAAGGTTTCGCCCCCATCCTGACCTTCCCCCGGCAACAGCCGGGGGAAGGGACGTACACCCCTTCCCCCACCTTCGTTGGGGGAAGGCCGGGATGGGGGCCATCCGAACCTTAGACGATCAATTCGATCGTCTCACTCCTCTCCTTCCCCCGCGCGACAAGCGTGGGGGAAGGTCGGGATGGGGGCAACAGACCTACTGCATCCCCAACAACGCGTCCGCACCCGCCTTCGCAACCACGCCGTCCTGCTGCGCAGTCACGCCGGACACACCGATGGCACCGACGATCTGGCCGTTGAACACGAGCGGCACCCCGCCCTCCAGCGGCAGCACCTGCTCGATGCCGAGAATGGCCGTGCGACCACCGGCGATCGCGTCCTCGAAGACCTTGGTCGCACGCTTGAAGCCGGCAGCGGTCTGCGCCTTCTGGATCGAGATGTCGATGCTGCCGTACTGGGTATTGTCGCGCTTGTGCAGCAGCATCAGGTGGCCGCCTTCGTCGACGATGGCGATGGACACGTTCCAGTTGTTCTTCGTCGCCTCGGCTTCGGCGGCGGCAGCGATCTTCATCGCGGCCTCGAGCGTCAACGCCTTGCGGTCCGTGAGCTGGGCCTGCGCGGCGGTGACGGCAAGCAGCGACAGGGCGAGCGCGAACAGGCAACGGGTCAGTATGTTCATGGGGCCTCCGGTGGGTTCTAGGTTTTGGGGTTGGATCGCCGGCAATGGCGCACGCGAGCGCAGCGAAGTCGAAGACGATACGCTCAACCCGCCGCCCGATTCAATCGCCGCGACACGGCGATTCAGGGCTTGCGCACCCCTTCGATCCTGGCATCGGCCTCGCCGCGCGCGAGCGTCAGCACCACCGGATCGCCCGGCACCAGCGCTCCGGTGTCGCGCACTACACTCCCCTTGGCGTCGCGCACGATGCTGTAGCCGCGTTCCAGAACCGCTTGCGGATTCAGGTGACCCAGTGCTGCGCTGCGCTGAACAATCGACGCGCGCCAGTCGGCGGCACGCGCGTGCATGGCTCGAGCGAGTCGCAACGCGCTGACACGCACGCGCTCGTCGAGGCGCCCCATGTCGGGCTGCGATCGGCGCGCGCGGCTCGCGAGTTCCTGCACCTGCCGGCGCCGCTCTTCAAGACCACGCAGCCCTTCGCGCCGCAACCGAATCCGCAACTGTTCGAGCCGCTCCCGCTGTTGCGCCAGGCGTTCGCCCGGGTGCCTGAGTCGCCGCGCCAAGCCATCGAGATCGAGCATCCGGCGCTCGAGGCCGCGCTGCGAGCCGCGCACCAAGGCCGACGCCACGGCGTTCACTCGCCGCAATAGCGCTGCGCCGTCGGGACTGACGAGTTCGGCCGCCGCGGTGGGCGTCGGAGCCCGCGCGTCGGCCACGAAGTCCGCGATGGTGAAATCGGTCTCGTGGCCGATGCCGGTGACGACCGGGATCGGGCTCGTCGCGATCGCGCGCGCGACCGCCTCGTCGTTGAAGGACCAGAGATCCTCGATACTGCCGCCACCCCGGCAAAGCACCAGCACGTCGACCTCGGCGCGACGTCCGGCAACAGCGAGTGCGGCCGCGATCTGCCGCGCCGCATCCTCGCCCTGCACCGGGGTCGGGTACACGATGACGCGAATCGACGACATGCGTCGGCGCAACGTGGTGAGCACGTCGCGCAAGGCGGCGGCGCGGGTCGAAGTCACCACCCCCACGGTGCGCGGAAACGGCGGCAGCGGCCGCTTGCGCTCGAGGGCGAACAGGCCTTCGGCCTCGAGGTTGCGCTTCAGGCGTTCGAACGCCTCGAACAGCGCACCGAGACCGGCCCGCCGCATGAACTCGACGTTCAACTGGAAGTCGCCACGCGCTTCGTACAGGGTGGCCACCGCCCGCACCTCGACCAGCGCGCCGTTGGCGGGTTGCCAGTCGAGCAGCTGCGCGCGGTTGCGGAACAGCACGCACCGCACCTGGGCGCGTTCGTCCTTCAGCGAGAAATAACAATGACCCGATGCGGCGCGCGTGAAATTCGAGATCTCGCCGCCGATCCAGGCGAGCGGCAGACCGGCCTCGATCAAGGCCCGAGCGCGCGCGTTGAGTTCGCTCACGCTGATGACCGGCACCATCGATGTGTTCGGCGATTCGTGCATGGGACGCGATTCTAGCGGACCGCAGTCGATGCGATGCCGGCGTCGCGCGCCATGACATGTGCATCGGCGTCGCACGTCCCTGGGGACTGCCCGCGAAGCCGCGCCGGACGTGGCTTTCCACAGGGTACACATCGTTGAAACACGCGCTTGCCGAGTTCCCGCGCGTCGAGGGAAGCAAGCTCCAAACGCATGAAAAGAAGTCGAAAAATTTCTGCTCAATCGTTGAGCGCGGCAAGGAAAATCCTTGGCGTGCGTCCACTTAAGCCCCGTATCGACAACCTCTCCACAATGTTATCCACAGAGATTGTGGACAACGCATCGCACCGATGCGCGAGCATCGCGAACCATCGAGGCCGGTTGCGGGCCACTGACCCGCAAGCTAAAGTGCGGCACTTATCGCAAATCAGGGAACGCGCTCGTGCTCGCCATCATCGAAGCCGCCGGTTGGCCCATCTGGCCGATCATCGCGGCCTCCATCGTCGCGCTGGGCATCATCGGCGAGCGCAGCTGGTCGCTGCGCAAGAGCGTGGTGGCGCCGCGCGAGCTGCTGGCGGAAGCGCTGCACGAGGTCCGCACCCGCGGGGTCACAAGCGAGATGCTCGCGCGCCTCGCTCAGGGTTCGCTGCTCGGCCGGGTCTTCGCCGCGGGCTTGCGGAACGTGAAGAGCTCACGCGAAGTGATGAAGGAGTCGATCGAGGAAGCCGGCCGTGCCGCCGCGCAGGAACTCGACCGCTTCCTCACGACACTGGGCACGATCGCGACCATGGCACCGCTGCTCGGCCTGCTCGGGACCATCATCGGCATGATCGAGATCTTCGGCAGCCAGGGCCCTTCGGGCATGGCGAATCCGGCACAACTCGCGCACGGCATTGCGGTTGCGCTGTACAACGCCGCCTTCGGCATCATCGTCGCGGTACCGAGCCTGGTGTTCTACCGGCACTTCCGTGCCAAGGTGGACAGTCTGGTGGTGGAGATGGAGCTTCAGGCCGTGAAGCTGGTGGAAGTGCTGCACGGCGAACGGCAGGCCTGATGGGGCCGCGGGACTGATGGACTTCCGCCGCGGTCGCCCGCGCGACGAACCGGACATCAACCTCGTCCCGTTCATCGACGTCCTGCTGGTGATCGTGATCTTCCTGGCGGTCACCACCACCTATTCCAAGTACTCGGAGCTGCAGATCAACCTGCCGACCGCCGATGCCGGCAAGGCGATCGAGCGGCCCGAACAGATCAACGTCGCGGTCACCGCCACCGGCAACTACGTGATCGGCAAGACCCCGGTCACCTTCTCCTCCTCCGACGCCCTGACCACGGAGCTGAAGCGTGCCGCCCGGACCAACGACGATCCGATGGTGGTGATCAGCGCCGACGCCAAGGCCACGCACCAGTCGGTGATCCGGGTGCTCGAAGCGGCTCGCATGGCCGGGTTCGGCCGGATCACCTTCGCGACCCAGAACACCCAGAAATAGCCGGTCGCACCGCGGTCGGTAACGGATCGGTAATTCCGGGCGTCGCATGCTCGGCACGCAGCTTCTGTAACCACGAGGGCCGGCCGAAGACTGGCCCCGATCGGAGGAGAGCCTGTGGTCAAGTCCGTTCCGACGCTGGCGAAGCTCAGCCGGCCGCGCCTGTATGACTCGGTCCCGCGCGAGCGGCTGTTCGCGCACCTCGACGATCACCAGCGCCTGCCCGTCACGCTGATCGCCGCACCGCCGGGCGCGGGCAAGACCACGCTGGTGGCAAGCTGGCTCGAGAGCCGCAAGCTCGGCGGCATCTGGTATCAGGTGGACGCCGGCGACGCCGACCCGGCCACGTTCTTCCACTTTCTGGGCCTCGCCGAGCTGGCTTTGCCCGGACGCCCCCGCGCGCTCTCGCCGCTGCCACCGTTGACGCCGGAGTATCTCGCCGACCTGGACGGGTTCGCACGCCGCTTCTTCCGCGAACTGTATGCCCGCCTGAAAGCGCCGGCTGCCGTGGTGCTCGACAATTTCCAGGAAGCCGGCGACGACGGGCCGCTGCACGGCGTCCTGCTCTGCGCGATCGACGAAGTGCCGCAGGGAGTGCATCTCTTTCTGGTCAGTCGCCATCCGCCGCCCGACCGGTATGCGCGCCTCGCGGCGAACCGGTCGATGGCTCTGGTCGACTGGGATGCCATCAAGCTGACCGCCGCCGAGACCCAAGCCATCATCGGCAGTGGGTCCGAGACCCTCGATGAACGGGCTGTGGCCTCACTGCACGCACGCTCGGGCGGATGGGCGGCGGGTCTCGTGCTGCTCGCGGAACAGTCCCGGCGCGGGCATGCTCCGCAATCGGTCGGCGATCCTGAATCGCTCGCGCAGGTCTTCGCGTACTTCGCCGGCCAGCTGTTCGACCAGACCCCGGCCGAGGACCGGCGCCTGCTGGTTGCGCTGAGCTTTCTGCCCAGCGCCAGCGAAACGATGGCCCGCGAGCTGACCAGCGGCGACGCGGCGATCGCCTTGCTCGAACGCCTGTATCGGCGGCACCTGTTCACCGACCGCCGCCAGGGCACCGACCGGGCTTACACATTCCATGCCCTCTTTCGCGCGTTCCTGCAGCATCGTGCCGACACCGAACTCACCGATGCGGAACGGGTCGACCTGAGTCGCCGTGCCGCCCATCTGCTCGAAGCCGCCGGGCAACCCGAGGCTGCGATGCCGCTGTACCTCAGTATCGGCGACTTCGACGCCGCCGAAGCGCTGGTGCAACGCGACGCCGCGGGCCTGATCGGCCAGGGCCGCTGGAAAGTGGTCGTCGACTGGACCGATGCGCTGCCCGAAGTCCGCATCGCCGAGAATCCCTGGATGCTGTACTGGCACGGCACGGCCCGGATCGGCGTCGATCCGGCGTCGGCGCGAACCGCGCTGGAACGCGCGCATGCGATCGCGTGCCAGCGCGGCGACGAACTCTGTCGGGTGCTGAGCGCTGCCGGGATGGTGGATGCGTACTTTCTCGAGTACATCGAGTTCTCGCCGATCACCCCGTGGATCCCCGCACTGGAACGCATGTTCGAGGCCGGCTTCCGTTTCCCCGACGCCGAGAGCGAGTTGCGGGCATTGGGTGCGATGCTGATCGCCACGACCTATCGCGCACCGGATCATCCCCGCGTCGAACGTTGTGCCGAACGCATGTACGCGCTGCTGACCACTCCCATCGACACGAACCTCCGCGTCAGCGCGGGGACGTACCTCGCGCTGTACGGGACCTTCACCGGGCACCTCGAACTGGCCCGCAGCGCCGCCAACATCGTCATCCCGCTCCTGGACGAGCCCGGCGTACATATCTTCCGCCGGATCTTCGCCTGGGCGGTGATCTGCTGGTACGCGACCAACGCCAGCGCTCGCGAGCTCGGCGATCGTTCCGTGGCGGCGAACCTGGCCATCGCCCGGGAAGAAGGCATGCACCTCGCGGAGCGCTTCGCCGTCGTGCTCGGCTACTTTCTCTACATGGACCGCCGCGACGTCGACGCCGGTCGTCGCGCGATCGACCGGTTCGCCGAGATCATGATTCCGTCACACCCCTACGAGGCCGCATCCCTGGTCAACATGCGTTCCTGGCATGGAATGCTCACGCAGGATCGGCAGCTGTCGCTGCGGCATGCACCCGACGCGGTGCGGCATTTCAACGTGGCAGGGTCCATCCCGCACATCATGATGGCCCTCAACGGACGCATCTGGGGTTTGACCGAAGACGACGCCGAGGCAGAGGCGCGCCGCGCCATCGCCGAGCATCGCGGCTGGTCGATGCGGCGGAACATGGAGTGGGCACGCTGGGCACCGGATGCCGCGGAAGCCATCTTCGCGCTGCGCCACGGCGACGAAGCGACGTTGTGCGATCGCCTGCGCCGCATCTTCGCGCACGATCGAGATCTGTTCGATCAGTACGGCCATCAGCTCAACTGGGCACGAACCTGGAGCACGGCACTCGCGGCGGCCGCGCTCGAACGCGACGTGGAGACAGCGCACGTGCGGGCATTCATCCGCGCGTTCGCGGTGGACCCGCCCGCTGCTGGCTGCGACGCCTGGCCGTGGCCGATCCGCATCACGACTCTCGGCGGTTTCGTGCTCGAAGTCGACGGCCAGGCGGTCAGCTTCGCGGGCAAGGCGCCACGCAAGGTACTGGCTCTGTTGAAGGCGATCATCGCGTTCGGCGGCCGCGATGTGAAGGACTATCTGCTCATCGATGCCTTGTGGGCGGACCAGGAAGGCGACGTGGCTCGCGACGCCTTCCGCGTCGCACTGCATCGGCTGCGCAAGCTGCTCGGACGCAATGACGCGATCATCAGCGACGAAGGCAGGGTCGGGCTCGATTCCACGCTGTGCTGGGTCGATGCCATGGCTTTCGAGAAGGGGCTGCAACGCCCTGCCGATGTCGCCCGGGCACTCGATCGCTATCGAGGCCCGTTCCTGCCCGGTGATCTGGACGAACCCTGGACCGCTCCGATGCGCGAACGCTTGCGCAAACATTTCGTCAACGCGACAGAACGGGTCGCAGCGGAGCTCGACAGAGCTGGCGACCATGGATCCGCCCGGGCGTTGCGAACCCGCGCCCTGGAAATCGCCCCACCGCAACGATAGCCGGGCAGCAGCGCAACAACGGCCGACTTGTCAGCCTCAGGTGGAGGAACCCAGTGGCAAAGGTCGGTCCCGACAGGCCTTCAGGGAAGGCATGAAAGGGGTTGTCGGCCCGGCCCGGAAGGGTCCATACTGCACCCTTGATGTTTCCGGCCGGGCTCGCCCGGGCAGATTGACGGGGGGTCGGTTTCCCGTCACTGGGGATGTCACAGGCAGGCGGCCAAGCCCGTCGGGGATGTCGATCGGAACGTTTCCGGTTGCCGGTTCCCGTGAAGAAGTCGAGTAGCTAGACCATCGACTGGCTGGCCACGGAGGCGCGAGATGTCCGGTTGCGCACCCGTTAGACGAAGCCTGAATCGGCGCCGTTCCGGCGGCGCCTTCGTGCACGGCTCTGCCGTGCAGCATGTGCGGGACGGCCCGCGTGACGCGCATGCATTCCTGACCGGCGGGACGCGTACGCATTCAGGGCGTGCGCCCAACTACATGTTGCAACTCTTTCCCGGGAACACCGCGCGCCGCTCATGACCGGCCTGGTACTGACGCGCGACCTGCTCGAACAGGAACTGCGCAAGGAGTGCATCGACCGGGGCCGCGGGTATGCCGACCGCGGCCGGGTCCTCGGCCTCCGCCACGATCGCGAGCGCGACCGCTATGAAGCGTCGGTGCGCGGCACCGCACGCAAACCCTATCGCGTCCACGTGACGCTCGAGCAGGGTGCCGACGGCGTGCACATCCACGGTGTCTGTTCCTGCCCCGTGCATGCCAACTGCAAGCACGTCGCCGCTGTGCTTTGGCGCGCGCTCAATGCGCAGAACGAGGAAGAAGGCGGCGCTCCGCGCAAGGACGGCAAACAACCCGGCCGGCGCAAGGTGGGTGAACGGCGCGGCGCTCAGCCTCGCCAGAAGACTCCCGCGGCCTCAGGCCCGTTGCCGGCGCACGTCAACCAATGGTTGAAGCGCGCCGAGCGGCTGGCCCCCGCGGAGGTGGTGGATCCCAACTCCGATGTCGCGCAATGCCTGCTGTACGTTCTGCAGGTGCGACCACGCGCCCAGGGTGGCGCCGAGATCGTCGTGCGGGCAATGACGGGTCGCCGCCTGAAGGCCGGCGGCTACGGCAAACCGTCGCCCTGGAACGGCGCACTCGCGGCCCTGCACGAACCACCCGGTTTCGTCACCGAGGAAGACCTCCAGATCCTGCGCCTGCTGTTGCCGAGCGCGCGCGATCACACCAGCGGCGAATTCCAGCTCGATGCCGAAACCGGTTCGATCGTGTTGCGCGCATTGCTCGCCACGGGCCGCTTCCATTGGAATCACACTTCGTCGGCACCGCTGCACGAAGGGCCGCCGCGCCCGGGGCGGGCGGTATGGCGCTACACCATCAACGGCGCGCAGCGTGCCACGTTCGAGAGCGAGCCGCCGGCCGAGGCACTGCTGCCGCTGGCACCGCCCTGGTACATCGAGCCCACCAGCGCCGAGTGCGGACCCATCGAGGTGGGACTGTCGCCGACGATCGCGGCCTGGCTCGCCGACGCCCCCGAGATCGCCGCGGAGCACGCGGTGCGCGTGCGCGACGTGCTGGCACGCAGCGACCGGTTGCACGGCGCGCCGCTGCCCGAGATCCCGGTCCAGGCCGAAACGCGTGAGGCAGCGCCCGTGCCGATCCTGCGGCTCTATTCGTTCGAGTCGGTGCACGGCTATGGACGTGGCCGCTATGCACGCGGCGAATTCGTCGACGTTGCGGCGCTCCGTTTCGAGTACGCCGGTGTACGCACGGACCGTGACAGCCCCGGCATGATGACGGTGATCCGCAACGGCGAGTTGCTCCGCCTGCGCCGCAATCACGCCGCGGAGAAGCGGGCGCATACCGCATTGGCGCAAGCCGGGTTCGTCCGCGTCAACGGCCGCGAGCGCAACATCCCGCAGCAGCACAAACACGACTACACCCTCGAAGGCGAACAGACCTGGCTCGAGTTCGTGACCAAGGGGGTCGCCAATCTGCGCGCCCAGGGCTGGCAGGTCGAGTTCGACGAGAGTTTCCGGTTCATGCCGGTCGAGACCGGCGACTGGCATGCCGAGGTCATCGAGACAGGGGGCGACTGGTTCGACCTGCGTCTCGAGATCGACATCGACGGCCGGCGCATCGATCTGCTGCCGGTGCTGATCAACACCCTGCGCCAGCGACCCGAACTGCTGAGCGAGTCCGGCAGCGGCGGCGATCCGAATGAAGCGGTGCTGATCCGCCTCGACGACGGTCGCATACTGCCGGTGCCGCTCGCGCGCGTGCGGCCGCTGGTGAACGTGCTGCACGAGATGCTCGACGAGGATTCGTCCGACACGCTGCGCCTGTCGAAGCTCGACGTGGTGCGGCTGGCCGACCTCGAGTCGTCGGTGCCGCTCAAGTGGCAGGGCGGCGATGCCATGCGCGCGCTCGGCAAGCAGCTCGCGCAGTTCAAGGGCCTGAAACCGATCCAGGCACCGCCCGGATTCGATGCGCAGTTGCGGCCGTATCAGGAGCAAGGCCTCGCGTGGCTGCAGTTCCTGCGCGAACACGAACTCGGCGGCATCCTCGCCGACGACATGGGTCTTGGCAAGACCGTGCAGACACTCGCGCACCTGCTCATCGAGAAACAGGCCGGCCGCCTCACCAAGCCGGCGCTCGTGATCGCCCCCACCAGCGTGATTCCGAACTGGAAAGCGGAAGCGGCGCGCTTCGCCCCGCAGCTCTCCGTGCACGTCTCGCACGGCCTCAAACGGCGCGAGAACTTCGACGAGATCGGCAACTCCGATCTGGTGCTCACCACCTACGCATTGCTGCCGCGCGACGAAGCGACTCTCACGTCGCACGAATTTCACGTGGTGATCCTCGACGAAGCGCAGCAGATCAAGAACGCACAGACCCGCGCCGCGCGCGTGGTCGGCGATCTCAAGGCGCAACACCGCCTGTGCCTGACCGGCACACCGCTCGAGAATCACCTGGGCGAGCTGTGGTCGCTGTTCCACTTCCTGATGCCTGGCCTGCTCGGCGACGCCGCCACCTTCCGGCGCGTGTATCGCACGCCGATCGAGAAGCATGCGGACACGGCGCGGCGCGACAGCCTCGTGCGCCGCATCCGGCCGTTCCTGCTGCGCCGTACCAAGGACGAAGTGGCCACCGATCTGCCGCCGAAGACCGAGATCATCCGCACCATCGAACTGGACGGCGCACAGCGCGAACTGTATGAGACGGTGCGCGTGGCGATGGACCAGCGGATCCGCAACGAGATCGCCACGCGCGGTCTCGCCCAGAGTCAGATCATCGTGCTCGATGCGCTGCTCAAGTTGCGCCAGATCTGCTGCGATCCGCGCCTGCTGAAGCTCGACGCCGCCAAGCAGGTGCAGGAATCGGCCAAGCTCGAAGCGCTGATCGAGATGCTCGAGGAACTGCTGCCCGAAGGCCGCCGTGTGCTGCTCTTCTCGCAGTTCACCAGCATGCTCGAACTGATCGAGAAGGAACTGCACACCCGCCAGATTCCCTACGTGAAACTGACCGGCGACACGGTCGATCGAGCGGAACCGGTGCGCGCCTTCCAGGCGGAGGAAGTCCCGCTGTTCCTGATCAGCCTGAAGGCCGGCGGCACCGGCCTCAACCTGACTGCCGCCGATACCGTGATCCACTACGACCCGTGGTGGAATCCGGCCGTGGAGAACCAGGCCACGGCACGTGCGCACCGCATCGGCCAGGACAAGCCGGTGTTCGTGTACAAGCTGCTCGCGGCAGGCAGCGTCGAAGAGAAGATCGCGGCACTGCAGACCTCCAAGGCCGCGCTGGCCGAAGGCATTCTCGGTGGCGACGCCGCCGCCGCCGGCCCGGTCTCGGAAGAAGACATCGAAGCGCTGTTCCAGCCGCTCGAATAGAGAGTGACACGCCCCCCGACAGGCCTTGCGGCCTTTCCCCTCAGGGGGCAAGCCCTCTTGGTGCGGCCCGGCGAGGGCTGAGGTGATGGCCCCCCCGATAGGCCTGCGGCCTTTCCCCCCAAGGGGGCCAGCCCTCTTGGGGCGGCCCGGCGAGGGCTGAGGACCGTCCGTGAGCCCCGGCCACTGGCAACGGGTGACCGGTCTCACGCTGGTGTTGTTGCCGTTCGCGGCGTTGTTCGCGCTGGTGTCCGGGTTACGCCGCGGGTTGTTCCGGTTCGGCCTGTTGCCCGCGAATCGCTTGCCGATTCCGGTCATCGTCGTCGGCAACGTGACCGCCGGCGGCACCGGAAAGACACCCTTCGTGCTGTGGCTGGTTCGACAACTGCAGGAACAAGGCTGCCATCCTGGTATCGTGACGCGCGGCTACCGCGCGAGCGATGCGGGTCCGGCGGCAGTGGCCGCCGACGACGATCCGACCCGAGCCGGGGATGAACCCGTCCTCCTCGCGCGCCGCAGCGGCGTGCCGGTCTGGCGCGGCGTGGATCGCGGTCGTGCTGCCCGCGCGTTACTCGCCGCCCATCGCGATTGCGATGTGATCGTGAGCGACGACGGGCTGCAGCACTATCGACTCGCCCGCGATATCGAAGTGGCATTGATCGATGGTGCGCGCGGTTTCGGTAACGGACTGCCACTGCCGGCGGGTCCGTTACGCGAACCCGTGAGCAGACTCTCCCGCTGCGATTTCGTCGTGGTGAAAGCTCCACGCACCGCGTCGATCGCGTGGAACGGAGCGGCTGTCGACATGAATCTGCAAGGAACGCGCTTCGTCAATCTGGTCGATCCGGAATCGAGCACCGGCCCGGAGCAGATGGCCGATCGCGAAGTGCATGCGGTGGCCGGCATCGGTGAACCGAAGCCCTTCTTCGCCACGCTGCGAGCCCTGGGCCTCACCATCGTGGAACATCCGTTCCCCGACCATCACCGGTTCGTCGCGACCGACTTCGAGTTCGGCGCCGATGCCATCGTCGTGATGACGGAGAAGGATGCCGTAAAATGCCGTTCGTTCGCGTCCCGGACGTGGTGGACGCTGCCGGTGGATGCCGAGTTGCCGACCGGATTCGCTGCACGTATCGTGGCCGCACTCGAAAGAATCAAGAAGCCCTGACCGATGGCCCTCGATCCCAAGCTGCTCGAAATTCTCGTCGACCCGCTCACCAAGGCGCCGCTCGCCTACGACCGCGAGCGCCAGGAACTGGTGTCCATCGAGAGTGCACTCGCCTACCCGATCCGCGAGGACATCCCCATCATGCTCGAGGACGAAGCCCGCAAGCTCTCCATCGACGAAGTGGACGCCTGGCGCAAGAAGCGCTAAACCGCTCGGCGAGTCTCGGTGATGCCCCCCCGACAGGCCTTGCGGCCTCTCCCCCCAGGGGGCCAGCCCTCTTGGGGCTGAGTCCGGACACAGACAGTCCCTGCGGACTGTCTGTGCCTGACGAAGGCCATCGGCCTCCGGCCGATGGCAGGCCCGGCGAGGGCTGATGGATTTCGTCGTCGTCATCCCGGCCCGGTACGCCTCGACACGGCTGCCGGGCAAGCCACTCGCCGACATCGCGGGCAAACCGATGGTGGTTCGGGTCGCGGAGCAGGCCATCAAGAGCGGTGCCCGCGAGGTCTGGATCGCCACCGACCACCAGGGCGTGGCGGATGCGGTCAAGGAGCACGGCTACGACGTGCTGCTGACGCGACCGGACCATCCGACCGGCACCGATCGCATCGCCGAGGCCGCGGCCGAACTGGGCTGGGCCGACGACACCATCGTCGTCAACGTGCAAGGCGATGAACCGCGCATCGCGCCGGCGCTGATCCGCGCGGTGGCCCACGATCTCGCCGTTCATGCACAGGCCGCGATCGCCACCGCCTGTCATCCGTTCGATCGCGACGAGGATTTCTTCGACCCGAACGTCGTCAAGGTCGTGACCGACCGCGACGGCTACGCGCTGTATTTCAGCCGCGCGGCCATTCCCTTCGCGCGCGACGCGTTCCGTGAGGGGCGCGTGCTGCCCTTCGGACTTCCCGCGTACCGCCACATCGGCATCTACGCCTACCGCGGCGCTTTCCTTGCCGCCTACGCATCGCTCCAACCGGCGCCCATCGAGCGCTTCGAAGCGCTCGAACAACTGCGGGCCTTGTGGCACGGCTACCGGATCGCGGTGGCGATCACCTCGCATGCACCGGAGGCCGGGGTCGACACGCCGGCCGATCTCGAGCGGGTACGGGCCCTTTTTCGCCCTGCTACCGACTGATCCCACCGCTATAATCCCGCCCTCCGGCAGCCCGGATTCCCGGTCGAGCCATCACGAACATCGGGATATGTCATGCGATTGATCCTTCTGGGAGCCCCGGGCGCGGGCAAGGGAACACAGGCCGGCTTCATCGTCGAGAAGTACGGCATCCCGCAGATCTCCACCGGCGACATGCTGCGCGCTGCGCTGAAGGCCGGCACGCCGCTCGGCCTGGAGGCGAAGAAGTTCATGGATGCCGGCGCGCTGGTCCCCGACGAAGTGATCATCGGTCTGGTGAAGGAACGCATCCGCCAGCCCGACTGCGCCAAGGGGTTCCTGTTCGACGGCTTCCCGCGCACGATCCCCCAGGCCGACGCGATGAAGGCCGCGGGCGTCAATCTCGATCACGTGGTGGAGATCGACGTCGACGATGGCGAGATCATCCAGCGCATGTCCGGCCGGCGCGTGCATCCCGGTTCGGGCCGCACGTACCACGTGAAATTCAATCCGCCGAAGGTCGCGGGCAAGGACGACCTCACCGGCGAGGACCTGGTGCAGCGCGCGGACGACGCCGAGGAAGTGGTACGCAAGCGCCTCGATGTCTATCACAGCCAGACGCGGCCGCTGGTGGACTACTACCTCAACTGGGCGAAGGGCGGCGCAGCCGGCGCGCCGAAGTACACGCGGATCGCGGGCGTGGGCAGCGTCGAGCAGATCCGCGACAAGGTCTTCGCAGCACTGAAATAGGGGGCGAGAAAGATGGCGAAGAAGCGCAACGCGTTCTACGCGCAGTCGGGCGGCGTGACCGCCGTGATCAATGCCTCGGCCTGCGGCGTCATCGAGACCGCCCGCAAGCACAAGGACCGCATCGGCAAGCTGTATGCGGGACGCAACGGCATCCTCGGCGCGCTCGAGGAAGACCTGATCGACACGTCGAAGGAATCGGCAGCCGCCATCGCCGCGCTGCGCCACACGCCTTCCGGCGCGTTCGGGTCGGCCCGCTACAAGCTGAAGAGCCTCGAGGCCAACCGCGCGGAGTACGAACGCCTGATCGAGGTCTTCAAGGCCCACGACATCGGCTACTTCTTCTACAACGGCGGCGGCGATTCCGCCGACACGTGCCTCAAGGTCTCGCAGCTCTCGGGCGCGATGGGCTATCCGCTGCAGGCGATCCATGTGCCCAAGACGGTGGACAACGATCTGCCCATCACCGATTGCTGCCCGGGGTTCGGATCGGTCGCCAAGTATGTCGCGACCTCGATCCGCGAGGCCGGCTTCGACGTGGAGTCCATGGCCAGGACGTCGACCAAGGTCTTCGTGCTCGAAGTGATGGGACGGCATGCCGGCTGGATCACGGCCGCCTGCGGCCTCGCTTCGGAGGCCGAGGGTGAGGCTCCGCACATCCTGCTGTTTCCCGAGATCCCCTTCGACCAGGACCGCTTCATCGCCAAGGTGGAGGCGACGGTGAAGCGCGCCGGCTATTGCGTGATCGGTGTCTCCGAGGGGTTGCAGACGGCCGACGGCAAGTTCCTGTCCGACGCCGGGTTGCGCGATGCCTTCGGCCACGCGCAACTGGGCGGAGTTGCCCCGGTGATCGCCAATCTCGTGCGCGAGAAGCTGAAGCTCAAGTACCACTGGGCCGTGGCCGACTACCTGCAGCGAGCGGCCCGCCACATCGCGTCGAAGACCGACGTGGCGCAGGCCTATGCCGTGGGCAAGGCGGCGGTGGAACTGGCCTTGAAGGGACACAACGCGGTCATGCCCGCCATCGTCCGCAAGTCGAGCAAGCCGTACAAATGGTCGATCGGCGTCGCCGACCTCGCCAAGGTGGCGAACGTGGAGAAGAAGATGCCGCGCGACTTCATCACCACCGACGGCTTCCACATCACCGCCAAGTGCCGCACCTACTTGAGCCCCCTCATCCAAGGGGAAGACTTTCCGCCGTTCCGCAACGGCTTGCCGCGCTACGTGCGCCTCAAGAACGTCGCCGTCCCCAAGAAGCTGGGCACGCCCTTCAAGCTCTAGCCGTGACGCGCCGGTGATGGTTTACCGGCGTCGGGTGGGAGACTGGGCCGATGCCGGGGGCATGGGTTGCTCTCGGACAAAATTTCCCATTAACATAGCGAGTTATTTGCGCTGACCGGAGTTTCCCGGAGCGCCCCACGAGGGTTGCTTCCGGTGCCGGTGGCGAGGCTCCACCACAGGCCTCCTGGTCGTCACAGCCCGCACTCGAGGCGGGCATACCGAACATCTACCAAGTCTTTCTGGGGGACTCATGTCTTCAAGCCTCATCTTCGCCCTGGTCTGCGCGGCGATCGCCATTGCGTATGGCGTCGTTTCGATCCAGTGGATCCTGGCGCAACCCGCCGGCAATGCGCGCATGCAGGAAATCGCCGCGGCGATCCAGCAGGGCGCCAAGGCCTACCTCAACCGCCAGTACACGACCATCGGCATCGTCGGTGTGATCCTGTTCGTGGTGCTCGGTTTCGCGCTGGACTGGCTCACCGCCGTGGGCTTCCTCGTCGGCGCCATCCTGTCGGGTGCCACCGGCTATATCGGCATGAACGTGTCGGTGCGCGCGAACGTGCGCACTGCCGAGGCAGCCAGCAAGGGCATCAACGCCGCACTCGCCGTGGCATTTCGCGGCGGCGCCATCACCGGCATGCTCGTGGTGGGTCTGGGCCTGCTGGGTGTGGCGGGGTACTACGCCTTCCTGATCGGCATGGGCAAGGAAGCCAAGGACGCGACGCACGCGCTGATCGGCCTCGCCTTCGGCTCCTCCCTGATCTCCATCTTCGCGCGACTTGGCGGCGGCATCTTCACCAAGGGTGCGGACGTCGGTGCGGACCTCGTGGGCAAGGTCGAGGCCGGCATTCCGGAAGACGATCCGCGCAACCCTGCGGTGATCGCGGACAACGTGGGCGACAACGTCGGCGACTGCGCCGGCATGGCGGCCGACCTGTTCGAGACCTATGCCGTGACCATCGTCGCGACCATGGTGCTTGCTGCCCTGATGATCGATCAGGTGGGTGTCAACGGCATTCTCTATCCGCTCGTGCTGGGGGGCGCTTCCATCGTCGCGTCGATCGTCGGCACGTTCTTCGTGAAGGCGAAGGAAGGCGGCAAGATCATGAACGCGCTCTACAAGGGCGTCATCGTGTCGGGTGTGCTGGCAGCCATCGCCTTCTATTTCATCACCATGCGCATGATGGGCGACAGCCCCCTGGGTGCAGGCAACCTGTTTGGCGCCTCGCTCGTGGGGCTGGCGCTGACGGCAGCAATGGTCGTGATCACCGAGTACTACACGGCGACGGAGTACGCTCCGGTGCGCCACGTCGCCTCCTCTTCGCAGACCGGCCATGCCACCAACATCATCGCCGGCATCGGCATCTCCATGAAGTCCACCGCCCTGCCGGTGATCGCCGTGTGCATCTCGATCGGCGTGGCCCACCACATGGCCGGCCTGTACGGCATCGCCATCGCCGCGACCGCCATGCTGTCCATGACCGGCATGATCGTCGCACTCGACGCCTATGGCCCGATCACGGACAACGCGGGCGGTATCGCCGAGATGGCGGAACTGCCCAAGGAGATCCGCAACATCACCGACCCGCTGGACGCCGTGGGCAACACCACCAAGGCCGTCACCAAGGGCTATGCGATCGGCTCCGCCGGTCTCGCCGCGCTGGTGCTGTTCGCCGACTACACCCACAACCTGGAAGCCGTGGGCAAGGCCACGGTGTTCTCGCTGTCCGATCCCGCCGTCATCATCGGTCTCTTCATCGGTGGCCTGGTGCCGTATCTCTTCGGCGCCATGGCGATGGAAGCAGTCGGTCGCGCGGCCACTTCAGTGGTGAACGAAGTGCGCCGCCAGTTCCGCGAGATCAAGGGCATCATGGAAGGCACCGGCAAGCCCGAGTACGACAAGGCGGTGGACATGCTGACCAAGGCCGCGATCAAGGAGATGATCATTCCTTCGATCCTGCCGGTACTCGTGCCCGTCATCGTCGCCTTCGGCATGAACTGGCTCATGGGTCCCGGTGCCGGCATCCGCGCGCTCGGCGGGCTGCTGATCGGCACCATCGTGACCGGCCTGTTCGTGGCGATCTCGATGACCACGGGCGGCGGTGCCTGGGACAACGCCAAGAAGTACATCGAGGACGGCAACTTCGGCGGCAAGGGTTCCGACGCGCACAAGGCGGCGGTCACCGGCGACACCGTGGGTGACCCCTACAAGGACACCGCGGGCCCTGCGGTCAACCCGCTCATCAAGATCATCAACATCGTGGCGCTGCTGCTGGTGCCGCTGCTGTAGGAAGCGCTGAACGACAAATGACAAACGGCTCCCGCGGGAGCCGTTTGCTTTTCTACTGCTTGCTGCCGGTCGGCTACCCGACCGAGCCCGCGCGTCAAGCCACCGCGCGGACCGGACGGCCCCGGCGGTCGCCGAAACGGCGCTCGGGGAAGTTCAGGTTCACCTGACGCAGGCGCCGCTCGCCCGCCCGGTTGTCCACCGGGACATGGGTGTTGGCGTCTTCGGCCGTGGAGTAAGCACGGTACGAGGTGTTGAACGCGAGGTTGATGAGCTGCAGGCTGCGTTTGGCGGCCAGCATGACACGCTCCTGCATCCGCTCGGTCGTGGCGTAGCGCTTCACCACTTCCATCGCGATCTTCGGATGCTCGTCGTCGTACACCGCATGCTGCCGCATCCACTTGTAGGTCTTCGGGCTCATGTCGACGCCGGGCATGCCGCGATACCCTTCGAAACCGGGCAGGATCTTGCGGCAGATGTCGCCGGTCACGCCTTCGATCGCGAAGCTGGTGGCGGCGACCGCCTCGGCCAGGCTGCCCTTGGTGTTGATGTACCAGATCCAGTCAGTCAGGGACTGGACGTCACGCAGCACGGGGCGGCGTCCCTCGGCGAGCTCCAGCATCTGCTCCTTGCGCAGCCCGAAGCCCTGACCCATCCACAGCCACTGTTCGGCATGGGCCTTCTCGACACGGATGTTGTCGATCAGATAGGAACGCGCGTACTCGTCTTCCACCTTGACGAGCGCTTCCGCGAGAAACTTCGGGAAGGTGTGGATGAACGGATAGAGCTGCAACATCCAGCCCTGCATCTCGCTCAACGACAGCTTGGTTTGGGTGATGCCCTCGACGAACTCGCCTTCGAGGATCTCGTCCCAGTACGGCTTGATGTATTCCTGGAACGGCCCGACCCAGACCGGGTGCGGGGAGAACTCATACATGATGCCCATCAGGGTCTCCTGGAATCGAAATCGAAGTTTCAAAACCTTCGGAACTCCGGCAACTCTCCGGCGCCGGGCGCACAGCTACAACGAGCGCTTTCTCGAGCGAAGCGCTTCAGGTACCAACCAGACTTACTGGAGCTTCCCCTTGTTGACGCGCGCCCGGATCGAGCTTGGTCCGGCAGACCAACCAGTCGCGCACAGCTTGTACGGCGAGGAAAGTGTATTGGTGCCGTTTTTCGAAAGCAACGGCGCCGACAAGATTCTCCAGGTTTCCCTACAGGATCACTGGGAGGAGCCCGGATAAATCTGACACTCCCGGAGGTTCAGGCGACCTTGACCGCCAGCTGCAGCCGCGAGGCGAAGGGGCGCGGCATCGCGACACCGTGCCCTTGCATGAAGTCGACTCCGATCTCGCGCAGGATGGCGACGACCCGCTCGTCGTCCACGAACTCGGCGATGGTCTGCTTGCCCATCACGTGGCCCACATTGTTGATCGCCTCCACCATGGCCCGGTCGATCGGGTCGTCGGCCATGTCCTTCACGAAGCCGCCGTCGATCTTCAGGAAGTCCACGGGCAAGTGCTTCAGGTACGCGAAGGACGACATGCCGGCACCGAAGTCGTCGAGCGAGAACCTGCAGCCCATGTCGCGCATTTCCTGGATGAAGTGGATCGCCTTGTCCAGGTTCGCGATCGCCGCCGTTTCGGTGATTTCGAAGCAGATCGTGTCACGGGGCACATCGAAGTGGCGCAATTGCTCGCGCACGAACTCGAGCAGCCGCTCGTCGCCGATGGAGCCGCCGGAAAGGTTGATGGCGCAGAGGTCCACCCGTTCGCCGCCGTCGGTCCGCAGCCGGGCCAGGGTCGCCAGGGCCGTGCGGATGACCCAGCGGTCGATCGACGGCATCAGGTTGTAGCGTTCGGCCGCCGGGATGAAAGCCATGGGCGGGACCATCTGGCCGCGTTCGTCCAGCATCCGCACCAGCAGTTCGCAATGGCGGCCCGCATCCTTCTGCGGGTTGACGTGCATGATGTCCTGGGCATGGAGCACGAAGCGGTTCTCGTCCAGGGCCTTCTGCAGCCGGCCGACCCATTCCATCTCGCCCTGCCGCAGCGACAGTTCGCTGTCATCGGGCCGATAGACCTGCACCCGGTTGCGGCCCTTTTCCTTGGCCATGTAGCAGGCCGTGTCGGCCGTGCGCATGACCTCCGCCAGGGTGAAGAGGCCGTCCTCCACGTTGACGAGGCCGATACTGACGCCGATGTTGAAGCTCAAGTGCGCCCACGCGAAGTGGAACTCGGTCACGGTCTGGCGCAACTTGTCGGCGATCCGCAGGGCGGCGTCGGGCGGACAGTTCTCCAGCAGGACCCCGAACTCGTCGCCCCCCAGGCGGGCCAGGGTGTCGCCCTCCCGCAGGCAATGGTGCAGCAGCGTACTCACCTGGCGCATGAGCTGGTCGCCGGCCGCGTGACCACAGGTGTCGTTGACCACCTTGAACTGGTCGAGGTCGAGATACATGACGGCGTGATGACGTCCATGCTGGCTTGCAGTCTGCAGTGCCGCCGCCAGCCGCCGCTCGAACTCCGAGCGGTTGATGAGGCCGGTCAGAGAATCGTGGCTGGCCTGGTAGGAGAGTTTCGCCGCGTACTGACGCTCGCGGCTCACGTCGTGGAGCACCAGCACCACACCGACCAGCGCCCCGGAACGGTCGCGGATCGGGGCCGCGGAATGCCCGACCGGGATCTCCTCGCCGTCGTTGCGCACCAGCAGCATGTTGGCATTGGCCTCCACCGTGCGTTCCTCGGTGAGAACGAGTTCGATGGGGCTCGGCGTGGCCTGGCGCTGGGTCTCTTCCACCAGCCGGAACAGCGCCTGGATCGGGAGCCCGCGGGCGTCGGCGGATTTCCAGCCGGTGAGTTCCTCGGCCACCGGGTTCAGATACTCGACCCAGCCGTCGGTGTCGGTCGTGATCACCCCATCGGCGATGGAGGCGAGAGTCACCAGTGCCCGCTCCTTCTCGGCGAACAGTTCGGCCGCGGCAAGCTTGCGCTCGGTCACGTCGGTCAGCGCTCCCGCCATCCGCACCGCTTCGCCTTCGGTGTTGCGCACCGACTGGCCGCGCAGGCGGAACCAGCGATACTCGCCCGAGCGGGCCAACAGGCGGATCTCGACGTCGAACGGCGTGTCCTCGTGCATGTGCAGCTCGAGCGCCCGGGAGAACATCACCTGCTCTTCCGGATGCAGATGCGAGATGAGCGCCGACAGCGAATCCTTCATCTCGCCTTCGCCGTAGCCCAGCAGCTGCTTGAAGCGCGGCGAGTAGTACCAGACGTCGTTGACGATGTTCCAGTCCCACACACCGTCGTTGCTGCCGCTCACGGCTAGCTGGAAGCGCTCCTCGCTCACCTTGAGGGCACGCTCGAACTCCTCGTTGTGGCGCAAGGTGCGTTGCGAGAACACGACGCCGATCGGCACGAGGATCGCCGGCAGAGTGAGGGTCAGGACCAGCAGCAGAACCTTGGTGATGCGGTTCGCCTCGCCCAGCGTGTCGGAGAACTCCACCTCGAGCGGCGTCAGCTTGTCGTTGACGGCCCGGATCCGGTCCATCGTCGGTCGCAATGCCGCGGGCGAACGCGCTCCCGACTTGATCTTCTGGTGCAGCTCGTCGGCGGCGGCGTTGAGCTCGGCGATGTGCCGGTCGCCCTCCTCCCACACGCGGATGATCTTCTTGATGTACCAGATGGGCTTGAACCGGGTGTACAAACGGATCACCCCGGCAATGTCGTCCGGGTGGTCGCCGCCTTCGAGGAAGTACTGGTGCGCCTTGTCGTAGTCCGGATCAGGCTTGTCGAGTTCGACCCGCGCCATGCCGAGCTTGATCGGCGTCTCGATGTTCTTGAGGTAGTTCTGGTAGTACGTCTCGGAGTAGGTCTCCGAGTAGCGCAGCAGGTTGAAGACCGACTCCTTCTGGGCCTTGGACCAGCGGCTTTCGCCCTCGACGAAGGCGCGCGCGGCCGACAGGATGTCGGTGACCTGGATCGCCACCACCACCACGACCAGGACGATGGCGAGGAACGGCCAGATCAGGCGCAGCAGCCGGTTGCTGACCGGCAGCACGCGCAACGCCCCTCTCAGGCTCTCCCAGGGCCTGGGCGCGGCGACGACGACTCCTGGATTTTGTACGTTCTTCATCGCTCGCTATCGCATCGACGCTGCGGCGAGTCAGCGCTGCAGGGTAGGGTCTCACCTGTGAGTCTGGGCGAGTACGTGACGCAGCGCGTCCTCGCGAGTCGTGTTTTGGCGGCAGCCATCAGCCTCGGCGGCTCCGCAAGGAGCGTCCCGACTGCCAGCCAACCACCTTCCCGGCCTCAATCACCTTAGCGGCTCCCGGATGCCGATTCTTTAACTTGCAGACACCTGCGCCTGGTCGGCGGGGCCTGCTCCTGGCGCACCGGGATGTCCCGGACGCCGCTGCGAAGCACTTGGGCGCAAGCTCCATGCCATTGACTTGTCGGGGAAACCCGTTAAAGCCGCCGTCCGGGTTGCCGCCTTACGAATCAGCGGGATCGGCAGCCTGAGGGTGGTTTGGAAGGGGCTACGACCGTGGCGCACCCAGCCTTGTTCCAGGCAGCACCCGTCAGTGCAGCGGCCCCCGGTTGCGGCCCGAGAGCGAATCCCCGTCACTATCGTCCGGAGCGGCCGATTCGTCCTCGTCGTCACCCTCGTCGTCGTCATCGCCACTTCGGCCCTGCTCCGGCACCGACAGCCACAGTTCGTACCCGTCCGGGTCTGTCAGGAAGCACTCGCGGGCGCCGTAAGCGGTGAGTTCAATCTCCGATACTTCCACGCCCGCCCGCAGGAGTTGCCGGCGGGTCTCGTCGATATCGTTGGGGCGCAGGTACATGACCCAGCTCTGCCCCACCGCAGGTTCCAGGGTGATCTGCTGCTCGGGGGTGAGTTGCTGCAGCATCAACTCGGCGGCACCGGCGCGCAGCCAGCACCACACCGCCTCGCCGGCAGCGTTCTCCCAGGAATCGATCAGCGTGAAGCCGAAGAACTCCCGGTAGAAGGCGATGGATCGATGCAGGTCCGAGACACCGAGGCTCGGTACCAGCTTGCGCACGCGCGGTCTGCTGGATTCGGACATGGAAGTGGCGCCGGGCCCGGTCAGTAGCTGGTGTCACCCAGCGTACAGCGGTGGTTCACGCACGCGAGTTTGGGAATCACGCCGGGCTTGCAATCCGCTGGCTTCGCTTTGCCGCGATGCTGCTCCTCTTCGATGAAGGTGTACTCGGCGGCCTTCGTCTCGATGACGGGCTTCAGATCCGGCGCGTTGTTGAACGCGATCCACGCGGTCGGATTGCCGCAGGCATCGCTGCCCATGGGCAGCAGACGACAGAACGACGCGTTGCCGCAGATCGCATCGCCCACGGTCGCGGCGATCTCGCGCTTGAGTCGCGCCATCGCTTGCGCATCGTCTTCGGCACGCAGGGCAGATGCCGCGAGGAGCGTCGCGGCACCGATCGACACGACGCGAACTACGTGAGCGCGCGGCATGTGTCGCACGACGAGCTCAAGCCTGGCCGGGCCGCCCCAAGCGGGCTGGCCCACTCGGGCGGAGAGGCCGAAAGGCCTATCGGGGGGAACGTCACCTCAGGCAACGGTCACGTCCTTCGACAGGTACACGTCCTGGATCGCGTTCAGGATCTTGACGCCTTCCGGCATCGGGCGCTGGAATGCCTTGCGCCCCGAGATGAGCCCCATGCCGCCGGCCCGCTTGTTGATGACCGCGGTCTTCACCGCGTCGTGCAGATCGTTCTCGCCCGACGCGCCGCCGGAATTGATGAGGCCCGCGCGCCCCATGTAGCAGTTCGCCACCTGGTAGCGGGTGAGGTCGATCGGATGATCCGTCACGAGGTCGGCATACATGCGCTTGTCGCTCTTGCCATAGGGATTTTCCTTGGTGTTGAGCGAGAGGTAGCCGCCGTTGTTCTCGGGCAGCTTCTGCTTGATGATGTCCGCCTGGATCGTGACGCCGAGGTGGTTCGCCTGGCCCGTGAGGTCAGCGGACACATGGTAGTCCTTGTCCGACTTGAACGCCGGATTGCGCAGGTAGCACCACAGGACGGTGGCCATGCCCATGTCGTGTGCGGCGGCAAAAGCTTCGCTCACTTCCACGATCTGACGCGCCGACTGGTCGGAGCCGAAGTAGATCGTCGCGCCCACCGCCACCGCCCCCATGTCGCGCGCCTGCTTGATGCTCGCGAAGAAGATCTGGTCGAACTTGTTCGGGTAGGTCAGGAATTCGTTGTGGTTGAACTTGAGCAGGAAGGGGATCTTGTGCGCGTACTTGCGCGAACAGGCGCCGAGAACCCCGAGGGTAGAAGCCACGGCGTTGCAGCCGCCTTCGATGGCGAGCTTCACGATGTTCTCGGGGTCGAAGTAGGCCGGATTCTTGGCGAAGGACGCGCCGCCGCTGTGCTCGATACCCTGGTCCACCGGGAGGATCGACAGGTACCCGGTGCCCCCGAGGCGACCGTGGTCGAAGAGTTGCTGCAGGCTGCGCAGCACGGACGGCGAGCGGTCGCTCGGCGCGAAGATGCGATCGACGAAATCCGGACCCGGCAGGTGCAGGCTCGACTTTGGAATCTTGGCGACGTGCTTCAGTAGGCTGTCGGCCTCGGCGCCGAGCATGGCTGCGATATCGGTCATGGAACTCCCCCGGTTGGAATGATGGAATTGAGCGAAGGCCGCCATTATCCCGCCCCGGGCGATGCCGGACAACGAGGGGGGCCCCCTATAATCCGGGCCTCGTCCCCCTCACCACCGGTCCCCATCCATGAGATTCAGCATCGGCGAGCGCCGCGTCGACATGCACGACAGCGCCTGGGTCGCCCCCAATGCCACCGTGCTCGGCTCGGTCCGCCTCGAGGCCCATTCCAGCGTCTGGTTCAACGCGGTCATCCGCGGCGACAACGACCTCATCACCATCGGCGAGCGCTCGAACGTGCAGGACGGCTCGGTGCTGCACACCGACGAGAAAGTCCGTCTGACGGTAGGCCGCGACGTGACCATCGGTCACATGGTCCTGCTGCACGGCTGCACCATCGGCGACTGCACGCTGATCGGCATCAAGGCAACCGTGCTGAATCACGCCCGCATCGGTCGCAACTGCCTGATCGGTGCCCACTCCCTCATCACCGAGGGCAAGGAGATACCGGACCGGTCACTGGTCATGGGAGTGCCAGGCAAGGTGATTCGCGAGCTCACTGACGAAGAACTGGCCCGCGTCATGGCCAATGCCGATCACTACGTGCACAAGATCCCGCACTACCGCGACACCCTCAAGCTGGAGTCCTGAGCCCGGAGCACTCGGGAAACCAGCTCCCGAACTGGCGTTCAGGCGGCGACGCGAACGCTGCCCGCCCGACGGTCTCCCAGGCGGCGTTCGGGGAACATCCAGTTCGTTGGGTTGAGCCGGCGCTCGCCGACGCGCTGTTCCACCGCTGTGCGCGCATCGTCCTCCATGGCGTAGTACGCGGCCGCTACCCCGAGCTGGATCCTGCCGGCGCCGATGGCCTCGATGGGCGCGATCTCGGCCGTGCTGAAATGACGCAGGCGGAACAAGGTCCAGATGCCGGCGAGCGACTGGACTGAACGGTACTCATGGCCTGCTTCCTCTCGAAGTACCCGGGCACCCCATCTCTGCGCGCCCCGCGGGAGCGAAGGAAACACGTGATGGGTTGCATGCGCGTTGAGTCCACCGGCCAGAAGCGAGGCGAGGAACGATTCCGGGAACAGATCCCAGGTGCTGCGCAGCTGGCGAATGACCTGATCGGCGCTGCGTCTCGCGACCGGCAACGAATGCGACAGCAATCCCAGATAGTTGCCGAAGAACAGCAGGAAGACGATGGCCGGCAGCAATGCGACAGGCAGCAGGCTCCAGAAGAGCCCGATCCGGACCGCCATGCCCAGCCATTCATGCCAGGTCGGCCGCTCGATCAGTCGCGCCACGTCGGAGCGCAGGTAGCCCAGGACCATGCGGAGCAGATTCCACATGTCCTCGGCCAGCGAGTCGCCACGCAGGTACATCTCGTCCCTGTCCGAGTGCGGCTGGGCGTGGTGGATCACGTGGTGCCCCTGCAACCACGACGCACGGCTGAAGAGCACGCAGTCCAGAGTCATGAAGGCCACGACCTCGTTCACCCACTGCCACGGCGCGAAGGCCCGGTGCATGGCATCGTGCCCCACCATCAGCAGCGCAAACCAGGACCAGCCGAACACCGCGGACTCGAGCAGCACCAGCACCGGGCGCGTCTCGCCCCACAGCAGCCACAGACTTCCGAGGAACACCGCGAGCGTGATCAGCGCCTGCACCCAGCCGGAGACATAGGCGGACAGGGGCAGGTGGCCCGGCCGTCGCTGGCGGATCCGGTCCTTCAAGCTCGCCTGTGCCGCCAGCGATCCGCTGGGGGGAGGCGCTATGTCTTGGGTCTCCTTGCGCAACATTTGCCTTCGGGTGCAAATATGACGGCGGGGTCTTGCCCCAACGGCATCGCCGGACCGCTTCCAGGCCATTCATGGGCTCGAAGCGATCCCGCACTGCCGCCAGCGCCGGTTCGGCCGGTCGTCTGTGGCGACGATTCTCGCTTACCGCCGACGACGATTCCAGCCTTTTTCCCGCCAGCGACTGCAGTGTCAAGGATTCCTGACCCTTCAGGAAACGCTCCACTGAGTCGAAGTAAGGTTCCGAGGTGCAGATCCGGCCGGATCACCCCTCGCTTCGCGGCCCCGGAGGGGCATTCGGAGTATCCTGCGGCCACCCGTCACGGAGCACCGGGGATGATCAAATACCAGTTCAAGATCCGCACGCGCGACGGCCTGACGGTCGATAACCTGAACATCCAGGGGCGCGATCAGGCGGATGCCGAACGCAAGCTGTTCCAGATGTACCCGAAGTCGGAAGTAACGGAGTGCCACGAGGTCATCGGCGGCACCTCGCGCGACGAGGGGCTGGACCTGGGCGGCATCCTGGCGCTCATCTCGAAGCAGGACAAGGAGGGCTGACGCACGCCAGCGCGACTGGCCCAGCGGCAAGCGACGCTGGGGTGCACAGGCCCGCTCCCATGAAGCTTGGCGACCGCAAGGCCCACCGAAGCTGCAGCCGCACCAAGAATCAGTCTACGAACCCGGTCTGCACCAGTTCGTCCATCAAGGCGTCATAGTCCTGGGCGCCGCGGCTGCCCGGGGCATGGGTGAAGACGTCCTTGTTGGAGGCGGGGCTTTCCGCGACGCTCACGCTTTCGGAGATACGGGTCTTGCACAGCTCGTCGCCGAACCGCTCCTGGATCGACTGATAGATCTGCCAGGACATGTTGCGGCGGGAATCGAAGCGCGTCATGACGTAGCGACGCGGCAACCGCTTCTTCAGCACATGCTCCAGGGCCTTCAGGGTCTTTTCCACCTGCATCACGCCCTTGACCGCCAAATAGTCGGCCGAGACCGGGATCAGGACGCGGTCGCACGCGAAGATCGCGTTGAGGGAGAGCACTCCCAGCAGCGGGCAGCAGTCGATCACGATCGGCCGGCCGGTGTTGAGGTTCTCCTTGACGATGCCGGAGTTGAGCCGGTTCAGCACGTTCGGCCCCTTGCCGAACTGCGAATCCACCTTCGAGAGTTCCACGTGCGCCGGGATCACCTCCCAGCCGCCGTTGCTGGTGCGGATCAGGCCGGTGAGCGGCTTGAACTTCTCATAGAAGGACAGGATGCTCTCTTCGGCATTCGCGACTGTCGTGCCGCAGATATAGGAAAGGTGCGCCTGGGGATCGAGGTCGATCGTCAGCGGTCGCTTCCCCCGGCGCGCCAATGCGGCCGACAGATTGAGTGACGTCGTCGTCTTGCCGACGCCACCCTTCTGATTGAACACGCATATTTTGGCCATGGTTCTTGGTTTCCGGGTGGGACGTCCGGAGGGAGGATCTTTCTATAACCGAATCAATCGCTTGTCAAGACTAGCTCCGTGGACAGGTGAGGTTCGTCACCTAACTGCAGCAAATCCATCGCGGCCGGAACCCAGAATGGTTAACGGATCGCTGCCCTTCGAGTGAAGGAAAATTTGCGCCGGGACTGACAACAACCCGCGAAACGTCCGAGCAACGTCGGTCCGTCCCGTGGTCAGCTCAGCGCTCTGAAACGTCGCTTCCGGCGTGTGCCGGCTCGGATCGGACACCTCGCATGGCCAGGGCTGCCGCGGCCGTCCGCGTTTCCACACCGAGCTTCTCGTAGATGTGCTCGAGGTGCTTGTTCACCGTACGGGGGCTCATGCCCAGAATATCGCCGATATCCCGATTGGTCTTGCCCTTCGCCACCCAGAGCAACACTTCCAGTTCGCGGGGTGTCAGGTTGTAGGTGTCGGCGAGCGGGACCGGGATTGCGGCACGGCGCTCCTCTTCGAGCTTGAGCAGAAAACCGCCGCCCGTCACCGGGCCACCGTAAGTCAGCTGGAGCCGGCGTTCGCCGCGATCCCGGGCGTACACCGCAGGCGCACTACCTCCCATGGCTTCCTGCATCCAGCCCCAGACCTCCGGCGGCAGGACGGGATCGTCCGTACCGGTCTCGAAGAAGTCCGCGAGCCAGCGCATCGCCTGGCGGGTCCGCAGGATCGGCTTGCCGCTGTCATCGACCACGACGATCGCGCTGCCCGATGCCTCGATCGCATCGCGTGCCCGGCTGACCCGGCGCGCGCTCTGCACGTGCGCCCCGATGCGCGCCAGCACTTCGGCCGGCTGGATCGGCTTGGTCACGTAGTCGATGCCTCCGGCCGCGAAGCCTGCGAGCACATGCTCGGTTTCGGTGAGCCCGGTCATGAACACCACGGGAATCTCGCGCGTTTCCTCGCCGGCCTTGAGCCGGCGGCAGGTCTCGAAGCCGTCGAGCCCCGGCATCACCGCGTCGAGCAGGATGACGTCCGGCAAGGTCCGCTGCGCCGTCTCGATCGCGCGCTCGCCGTCGGTCGCGACCAGCACCACATGGCCGGCAGCGCCAAGCACGTCGGCGAGCACTGCGAGGTTGTCGGGCACGTCGTCCACGATCAGGACGACGTCACCCTCACGTGGCGTGGGCGTGCCCATCGGCATACCTCCTCAAGCGCCGCGAGAACTCGTCGATGCGAAAGCGCCGGATCAGTTCGCGCAGTTCCAGCGCGAACGGCGCGAAGCGTGCGTCCAGGTGTTCGATTTCGTCCAGCTTCGCGTGGATGCCCTTCACGTAACCGATGGCACCGAGCTCGATCAGTTGGGCGAGGTGCTCGGCCGGCGGCAACGCGAGCGGCCCGGTCCTGACCGGCACCGGCACTTCGGTCTCGCCGCGATAGATCCATTGCAGTCCGAGGTGCCACTCGAGCTTTGCCATGAGTTCGGTCACGAGCACCGGCTTCACGATGAAGTCGCTGCAACCCGCGGCCGCCTGCTTCTCCGCGTCGTTCTCGTAGGCGTTCGCCGACACCATGATGATCGGCAGCTTGGAAAGGCCCGCCGCCCGCAATTGCCGGCACACGGACCAGCCGTCCTGGTCGGGCATCGCGATGTCGAGCAGGATCGCATCGGGGTGGAACCGCGCCGCCTCCCGCAGGCACTCCGGGCCCGACGCCGCCAGCCGCACTTCGAAACCGAGCGGCAGCAGCAGGTTACCGAGCAGTTCGCGCTGCGTGGCCTGGTCGTCCACCACGAGAATGCGGCGGACCGCGCCGCGATAGCCGGTGATGTCCGCCTCCAGGATCGGAGTCGTGCGCGGCGTGTCGACACGCGACAGATGCAGCCTCACCTCGAACGTGCTGCCGGCGCCGTGCTCGCTCTTCACGGTGATCTCGCCGCCCATCAGTTCAGTCAGCAGGCGCGTGATCGCGAGTCCGAGACCGGTACCGACGTCGCCGCGCTGCTTCGCGGAGCCGCTGCGCTCGAAGGGCAGGAAGATGCGTTCGAGATCCTGCTGCGAGATGCCGATGCCGGTATCGCTCACCTGGAACCGCGCGATCTCGCGCTGATAGCTCACCTTGAGCGTGACGCTGCCCGCATCGGTGAACTTGACGGCGTTGGCGAGCAGATTGATGAGGATCTGCCGCAGGCGGCGCTCGTCGGCGTGCACGACCATCGGCAACGCATCGACACCGTCGAACCGGAACGCAAGTCCCTTGGCCTCGGCCTGGACCTTGAACATCTTGACGACCTGGTCGAGCAGCTCCGGCAGGTGCACTTCACCGCGTTCCAGCCGCAACCTGCCCGCCTCGATCTTGGCGATGTCGAGCAGGCCGTCGATGAGACCAAGCAGATGCTCGCCACTGCGCCGGATCACGTCGATGGCGTCGCGCCGATTGGGCGGGACCAGAGTGTCCTTCTGCAGGATCTGCGCATAACCGAGGATGCTGTTGAGCGGTGTGCGCAATTCGTGACTCATGCCGGTGACGTAGCGGCTCTTCGCGAGATTGGCGGCCTCCGCCGCTTCCTTCGCCTGCTGCAGCTTCGCATCGGTGCGCCGGTGCGCCTCGATCTCGCGCATCAGCAGATTGGTCTGGCGATTCGACTCCTCCTGCGCTACCTCGCGGCTCTCGCTCGCCAGCACCACCCACCACGCGGCGACGGCCGCGATCAGCACGAGCACCGCGAACACCTTGAGGAATACGATCCGCAATTCCGGCAACGCCGGTGCTCCCGCGCTCGCGAGCGCGATGCTCTCCTGGTAGTAGACGAGCGCCAGGATCGCGGCCAGAGCTGCGGTGAACCCGGTCAGCAATGTGAGGTAATGCGCCAGCCGCGACTTCAGCTGCTCGGTCACCGGCTCCGGCAGGATGCGGCCCAGGGCCCGCATCACCTGATCGGACAGCCGCGCGTCCTCCTTGCACAGATCGTGGCAGCGCGCATCGAGCGAGCAGCACAGCGAACAGATCGTGCCGCCGTACGCCGGGCAATGCGCCATGTCGGGATGTTCGAACGTGTTGTCGCAGATCACGCAGGTGGCCATGGTGCCGCCGCCGACGAAGCGGGTCGGCTGGCGGGCGATGTAGTAGCGGCCCTTGGTGAGAATCGCGATCGCCGGCGCCGTCACGAACGCCGTCACGAGCGCGATGAACGACGAGAACGCCTGGGCGGTTGCACCGAAGGCGCCGAGGAACGCCGCGATCGACAGCACCGAGGCGATCAACATCGCACCCACGCCCACCGGATTCACGTCGTACAGGTGGGCCCGCTTGAACTCGATATGCTTGGGCGAGAAGCCCAGCGGTTTGTTCACCACCAGGTCCGCCACCAGCGCACCGACCCACGCAATGGCGACGTTCGAGTACAGCCCGAGCACGTGCTCGAGCGCCTTGAACACGCCGAGCTCCATCAGCACCACGGCGATCAGCACGTTGAACACCAGCCAGACCACGCGGCCAGGATGGCTGTGGGTGAGGCGTGCGAAGAAATTCGACCAGGCGAGCGAACCCGCGTAGGCGTTGGTGACGTTGATCTTCACCTGCGAGACGATGACGAACAGCGTGGTCGCCGCGAGCGCCCATTCCGGACGCGAGAACACGTACTGGAAACCGATGAGGTACATCTGGGTCGGCTCCGACGCCTTGTCCACACTCACCTCGTGCTGCACGGCGAGGAAAGCCAGGAAGGCACCGCCCAGCAGCTTCGCCGCACCCAGGATGATCCACCCGGGACCGGCGCTGATGAGCGCACTCCACCAGCGCACGCGGTTCGCGCGATTCTTCTCCGGGAGAAATCGCAGGAAGTCCACCTGTTCGCCGATCTGCGCGATCAGCGAGAACGCGATGGTCGCAGCGGAGCCGAACAGGAGCAGGTCGAACCCGGAACCGCCCTCGGCATGGCCCGCGAACGTCGTGAAGTTCGAGAACGCGGAGGGTTCGCGCCACAGCACCATCGCATACGGCAGGACCAGCAGCACGATCCAGAGCGGCTGGGTCCACAACTGCAGGCGGCTGATGAGCGTGATGCCGTGCGTGACCAGCGGGATGATCACGAGTGAGCTCACCAGGTATCCGACGGTGAGCGGGAGCTTGAAGTACAGCTCGAGTGCCAGCGCCATGATGGCCGCTTCGAGCGCGAAGAAGATGAAGGTGAACGACGCGTAGATCAGCGACGTGATCGTCGACCCGATGTAGCCGAAGCCGGCGCCGCGGGTGAGGAGATCCATGTCGAGGCCGTACTTCGACGCGTAGTAGCTGATCGGCAGGCCCGACAGGAAGATGATCGTCCCCACCACCAGGATGGCCCAGAACGCATTGGTGAACCCGTAGGCGATGGCGATGGTGCCGCCGATCGCCTCGAGCGCGAGGAAGGACACGGCACCGATCGCCGTGTTCGCGACGCGGAACTCCGACCACTTGCGGAAGGACCGCGGCGTGAAGCGCAGCGCGTAGTCCTCGAGCGTCTCGTTCGCCACCCATCGGTTGTAGTCGCGCCGGATCTTGACGATCCGTTGAGTCGCCGGGGCGTTCACGGCCTGGGATCGCTGTTCGGTTGTTCCATGGGAATTCTGCTCGGCAGGAAGGATTGAAGGCCGCGCCGAGTCGTGGGCAGCAGCTGCACAACCGGTCATCGCAACAAGCGCACCAGTGCACCGCCGAAGCGGCACGCGATCAAACGTGAATCGCGCGCGTCATTCTCGCGTGCGCCCGTGCGGGCCACAACGATCACGAGAGGCGAACGGCTACGTCATTTGACGTATCGATGACGCGCGCGCGGAAAGGGTGCACCAATCCCGTTCGGGGCACTCGTATGGTGCATTGCACCATCGTGTGTCCGGAGCGGTTTTCCGGATCTTTTCCTCTGCACCTGCACATGAGGCGATTACGTCAAAGTGCGTATTGTTGCACTCGCACATACCCCCTTACCTTCCGCTCCGACGTGAAACGGATGTGCCGGCCGGCAGTGAGCAATTTCACCAGCGCCGATCCCACCGTCCTCGCTCGCCCCCTCGACCGGAAGGAGAACCTGATGACCCGTCGCAATCGTCCCGATACACCCGATACCGAAAAGGAAGTTCTCTCCCCCGACGCGCTCGCGCGTCGCCGCATTGCAATGGGCCTCGCTGCGGCGCCCTTCGCAGCCGCCGTGCCCGGACTGTCGTTCGGTGCCGACTTCCCCACCGCGAAGGTGAACACCACCGGACTCGCGATCACCGACAAGGAAGTCACCGTGGGCCAATTGCACTCGGCCACCGGCACCATGGCCATCAGCGAGACCGGCTCGATCCAGGCCGAACGCCTCGCGATCGAACAGATCAACGCGATGGGTGGTGTCCTCGGCCGCCAGATCAAGGTGATCCAGGAAGACGGCCAGAGCGACTGGCCCACCTTCGCCGAGAAGGCCAAGAAGCTGCTGGTGAACGACAAGGTGGCCGCGGTGTTCGGCTGCTGGACCTCGGCTTCGCGCAAGGCGGTGCTGCCGGTGTTCGAGAAGGAAAACGGGATGCTCTACTACCCGACCTTCTACGAAGGCCTCGAGCAATCGAAGAACGTCATCTACACCGGCCAGGAAGCCACCCAGCAGATCATCTACGGTCTTGACTGGGTCGCCAAGGAGAAGGGCGCGAAATCCTTCTTCCTCATCGGTTCGGACTACATCTGGCCGCGCACGTCCAACAAGATCGCGCGCAAGCACATCGAGAACTTCCAGAAGTCCAAGGTGGTGGGCGAGGAGTACTACCCGCTCGGTCACACCAACTTCAACTCGCTCATCAACAAGATCAAGGTCGCCAAGCCCGATTGCGTGTACGCGATCGTGGTGGGCGGCTCGAACGTGGCCTTCTACAAACAGATGAAGGCCGCCGGCATCACCGCGGACAAGCAGCTGCTGCTCACCATCTCGGTGACGGAGGACGAACTCCTCGGCATCGGCGGCGAGAACTGCAACGGCTTCTACGCGTGCATGAAGTACTTCCAGAGTCTCGATAACGCGAACAACAAGAAGTTCGTGGATGCGTTCAAGGCGAAGTACGGCGCCAAGGCGGTGATCGGCGACGTGACGCAGGCCGCGTATCTCGGACCGTGGTTGTGGAAGGCCACCGTCGAGAAGGCCGGCAGCTTCGACATCGACAAGGTCGCCGCCGCCTCGCCCGGCATCGAGTTCAAGGGCGCACCGGAAGGCTACGTGAAGATCCACGAGAACCATCACCTGTGGAGCAAGGCGCGCATCGGCCAGATCCAGACCGACGGTCAATTCAAGATGATCGCCGAGTCGTCCGACCTGATCGAGCCGAACCCGTTCCCGAAGGGCTATCAGTAAGCAATCCGCTGGTCGCTCCCGTCCGGCCGTGCCGCACGGGAGCGACGCGCAGCGCTGGTTCACCTCCTCCATGTTCACGAAGGCGTCTCCATGACCGCAGCCGAGATCACGAACATCGTCATGATGCAGGGCTTCGCCGGCCTCTCGCTCTTCAGCGTGCTGCTGCTGATGGGCCTGGGGCTCGCGATCATCTTCGGCCAGATGGGCGTCATCAACATGGCGCACGGCGAATTCATGACCATCGGCGCCTACACCATCTTCTTGTGCTCCAGCCTCACGCAGAGCTACGCACCGGGCTTCATGCCCTACTACTTCTTCTTCGCGATCATCGCCGCGTTCATCCTGGCGTTCGCGTTCGGCTGGCTCGCCGAATGGGCGCTCATCCGACACCTGTACCGCCGACCGCTCGATACGCTGCTCGCCACCTGGGGCCTGAGCCTCGGCATGCAGCAGGCCTTCCGTTCCACCTTCGGCGCGAAGGAAGTGAGCCCCACCGTGCCCGATTGGCTCCTCGGTTCCTGGATGCCGCATGAAGGTCTCGACATCCCGATCAACGGCATGTTCGTGATGGGGCTCACGCTGTTGGTGACCGGTGGAGTGTTCCTCATGCTGTACCGCTCGCGCTGGGGTCTGCGCGTACGCGCAACCGTCGCCAACCGCACCATGGCGAACGCGATCGGCATCAACACGCGCAAGACCGACCGCATGACCTTCGCCATCGGCTGCGGGATCGCCGGCGTCGCCGGTGCGGCATTCACCACGATCGGCTCCACCGGCCCCACCAGCGGTTCCCTGTACATCGTAGACGCGTTTCTGGTGGTGACCTTCGGCGGCGCAGCCAGCCTGCTCGGCACCGTGGCTTCGGCCTTCGGCATCGCCCAGACGCAATCGGTGAGCGAATTCTTCATGACGGGCTCCATGGCCAAGGTGCTGACACTGCTGCTCATCATCTCCATCCTGATGATCCGGCCGCAGGGGCTGTTCGCCGCCAAGGTCCGCCGCTGATTTCGCAACACCCGGAGCAACATCCATGACCCGTTTGCGCACCTGGCTCACCTCCTCCGATCTCGCAGGCATTGCCGTCCTTGCCCTGGTCATCGTGGTGGTGCTGCCGCTGTCCCTCGACATCTTTCGTCTCAACCTGGTCGGCAAATACCTGAGTTACGCCTTCGTGGCGGTCGGCCTGGTCATGCTGTGGGGCTACGGCGGCATCCTGAGCCTGGGTCAGGGTGTGTTCTTCGGATTGGGCGGTTACGCGATGGCGATGTTCCTGAAGCTCGAGGCCTCCGATCCCGAGAGCACCAAGATCCAGTCGACACCGGGCATTCCGGACTTCATGGACTGGAACCAGCTCACCCAGCTGCCCATCTGGTGGGAGCCGTTCCGCCATCTGCCGGTGGCGCTGATCGCGATGCTCGTGGTGCCGGCGATCCTCGCGTTCATCGTCGGCTTCGCGATGTTCAAGCGGCGCGTGGGCGGCGTGTACTTCGCGATCATCACGCAGGCGGTGGCGCTGGTGCTCACCGTCCTGATCATCGGTCAGCAAGGCTATACAGGTGGCGTCAACGGCATCACCGATCTCAAGACGATGCTGGGTTGGGACATCCGGAACGACAGCGCCAAGTACATCCTGTACTTCGCGACCTGCGCGCTGTTGATCGGCGCCATCTTCCTGTGCCGCTGGGTGCAGAAGACCAAGCTCGGGACGCTGCTGCTCGCGATGCGCGACAAGGAGGATCGCGTGCGCTTCTCCGGCTACGACGTGGCGAACTTCAAGGTCTTCGTCTTCTGCCTCGCGGCCATGCTCTGCGGTCTTGGCGGTGCCCTGTTCGTGCTGCAGGTCGGCTTCATGTCCGCGTCCTTCGTCGGCATCGTCCCGTCGATCGAGATGGTGATCTACGCGGCCGTCGGCGGGCGCATGTCGCTCGTCGGAGCGGTGTATGGCGCGCTGCTGGTCAACTTCGGCAAGACGTTCTTCTCCGAGAGCTTCCCGCAGCTCTGGCTGTTCCTGATGGCAGCACTTTTCATCGGCGTGGTGATGGCCTTCCCGAACGGGCTCGCGGGTCTCTACAACGACTACGTGAAGCCGCGGTTGCTGCGCAAGCGTGAACCGCATTCCAAGCCCCCTGAGGAACAGAAGCCGCTGCCGGCCGCATCGGCGCACCCGCCGCCAGTGGGCTGGAACCCCAGCGTGCCGCGCCCCCGCACCGATGCCAAGGGCGTCGGGCCCGCAGCGGCCTGACCGGAGACCTCGACCATGAGCAACACCGACTTCGTACTGGCCATCGAGGACCTCACCGTGTCCTTCGACGGGTTCAAGGCCATCGACAACCTGAACCTGTACGTGGACAAGGGTGAACTGCGCGTGATCATCGGCCCGAACGGCGCCGGGAAGACCACGCTGCTCGACCTGATCTGCGGCAAGACGCGCGCTTCGAAGGGTTCGATCAAGTTCAAGAATCAGGAGATGACCAGCCTTGCCGAGCACCGCATCGTGCGCTCCGGCATCGGACGGAAGTTCCAGACACCGTCCATCTACGAGAACCTGTCCGTCTTCAAGAATCTCGAGGTCTCGTTTCCGCGTGGTCGTGGCGTGTTCGGTGCGCTCAAGTTCAAGTGCACCCCCGAAGTGAAGGAGCGCATCGAATCGGTCGCCGGCGAGATCGGCCTCGCAGACCAACTCGAGACCGAAGCGGGCCTGCTGTCCCACGGCCAGAAGCAATGGCTCGAGATCGGCATGCTGCTGATGCAGGAACCGGAACTGCTCATGCTGGATGAGCCCATCGCCGGCATGAGCGTGCGCGAGCGCGAACTGACCGCCGAACTGCTGGAGCGCATCTGCCGCAACCGTTCGATGATCGTGATCGAGCACGACATGGAGTTCGTGAAGAAGATCGCGCACAAGGTGACCGTGATGCACCAGGGCAAGATCCTCGCGGAAGGTCCGATGGAGAAGGTGCAAGCCGATCCCAGGGTCATCGACGTCTACCTCGGCCACTGATTGGAGAGCTGCCATGCTGCAAGTCGATGACCTTTTCGTGAGCTACGGCCAGAGTCAGGCCATCCACGGCATCTCGTTCTCGGCCAACGAGAACGAAACCGTGGCCGTGATGGGCCGCAACGGCATGGGCAAGACCACGCTGTTCAAGTCGTTGATCGGCATCCTGCCGGCGAAAAAGGGCAAGGTCACCTTGGACGGCACCGATCTCACGCAGGAGGAATCTTTCCGCCGCGTAGCGAAGGGTATCGGCTACGTGCCGCAGGGCCGGATGATCTTCCCGACGCTGACGGTCGAAGAGAACCTCGAAACCGGACTCGAGAACGCCAAGGACCGCACCATCCCTGAAGACATCTACGCTCTCTTCCCGGTGCTCTGGGACATGCGCCGCCGCAAGGGCGGCAATCTCTCCGGCGGTCAGCAGCAGCAACTCGCCATCGGCCGCGCGCTGGTGACCAATCCGAAGGTGCTGCTGCTCGACGAGCCCACCGAAGGCATCCAGCCCTCGATCATCAAGGACATCGCCAAGGCGCTCAACGAGATCCGCAAGCTGCGCAAGATCACCATCGTCGTCTCGGAGCAGGTGCTGTCGTTCGCGCTCGATGTTGCCGACCGCCTGTTCGTGATCGAAGGCGGGCGGCTGGTGCACGAGGCCCCGCGCGATGCGATCGACGCCAACCGCATCAAGCAGTACCTGTCCGTGTGAACGGATAGCTGCAACAGAGCAGTACGGGGCGTCCGGCGGTATCCCCTTGTCGTCGGACGCCTCTTTTCGAAGACCCCACCTGCGAAGAGGAAGACATGCCGGACACCCTGGTCAAAATCGATCTCAAGGCCTCGCCCTACGACAATCCGATGATCCACAACCGCTGGCATCCGGACATTCCGATGGCAGCGTGGGTCAAACCCGGTGACGACTTCGTCCTCGAGACGTACGACTGGACCGGCGGTTACATCCAGAACAACGATTCGGCCGACGACGTGCGCGACGTGGATCTCACCACCGTGCACTTCCTGTCCGGCCCGATCGGCGTGGAGGGTGCCGAGCCTGGCGACCTGCTGGTGGTCGACCTGCTCGACATCGGCGCCCTGCCCGAGAGCCTGTGGGGCTTCAACGGTTTCTTCTCGAAGAAGAACGGCGGCGGTTTCTTGACCGACCACTTTCCGCTCGCGCAGAAGTCGATCTGGGATATCAGCGGCGTGTACACGCATTCGCGCCACGTGCCCAACGTCAAGTTCGCCGGCCTCATTCACCCGGGTCTGATCGGCTGCCTGCCGGACCAGAAGATGCTGGACATCTGGAACAAGCGCGAGGTGGATTTCATCGCGACCAATCCCACGCGCGTGCCGCCGCTCGCCAATGCGCCGTTCGCCAAGACATCCCATGCCGGCAAGGCCACCGGTGCCGCCAAGGCGAAAGTCGATGCCGAAGGCGCGCGCACCGTGCCACCGAGAGAGCACGGCGGCAACTGCGACATCAAGGACCTGTCGCGCGGCTCCAAGATCTACTTCCCCGTCTACGTGAAGGGGGCGGGACTGTCGATGGGCGACCTGCATTTCAGCCAGGGCGACGGCGAGATCACCTTCTGCGGCGCCATCGAGATGGCGGGCTGGACCCACCTCAAGGTGGATCTCATCAAGGGCGGCATGGCGAAGTACGGCATCAAGAATCCGATCTTCCGCCCGAGCCCGATCACGCCCACCTACAACGACTACCTCATCTTCGAAGGCATCTCGGTGGACGAGTGGGGCAAGCAGCATTACCTCGACGTGCACGTGGCCTATCGCCAGGCCTGCCTGAACGCCATCGAGTACATGACCAAGTTCGGCTACTCCAAGGCCCAGGCCCACTCGATCCTCGGTACCGCGCCGGTGCAAGGCCACATCAGCGGCGTGGTGGATATCCCGAATGCCTGCGCGACGTTGTGGCTGCCCACCCAGATCTTCGACTTCGACATCCGCCCGAATGCCAACGGTCCGATGAAGATGGTGACGCCCGGCATCGACATGCCGATCTCGCCGGACAAGTAGGGAGACCCGCCATGCCGCTCTACGAGTACTGGTGCGAGGAGTGCGGCGACTTCACCGCGATGCGGCGGCTCGCCGAGTTTGCCGAACCCCATCCTTGTCCGGACTGCGGCTCGCCCGCCCCGCGCGCGCTGATCACCGCGCCGCGGGTGTCGGGCATGGCATCGGAACGCAAGACGGCGTTCGCGATCAATGAGCGCAGTGCCCATGAGCCGCAGTCGAAGGAGGCTTATCTGGAGCGCAAGAAGCATGGGGCGGGATGTTCATGCTGCGCGCCGGGGCTGCCGAAGCGGGCGACGGTGAAGGGAACTGACGGCAGCAAGGCGTTTCCCACGGCACGGCCGTGGATGATCAGTCACTGAAGGGTAGAGCCCCCATCCCAACCTTCCCCCACCGTAGGTGGGGGAAGGAGTAGTACATCCCCTCCCCCAGCTTTGCTGGGGGAGGGTTTCCGCAACTGCGGCTCGAGTCCATAGCGATAGGACGCGCGGACCCACACAGGAAACACATTCCAGCTGCCGCCGCGACTCAGTCGCTTCTTGCAATCGTCCATGACGACCGCGCTGCCGTCGCGCGGCGCAGCGTCGTACGACCGATAGCAGTCCGCCACCCATTCCCACACGTTGCCCAGCATGTCGTGGAGACCAAAGGCATTCGCCGGAAAGCTCCCGACCGGCGCGGTCTCCACTGCCTGATCGTCGCAACGGAACGGTTGCCAGCCGAAC
Organism: Betaproteobacteria bacterium Ga0077523; assembly: GCA_001464695.1. Classification (GTDB taxonomy): domain Bacteria; phylum Pseudomonadota; class Gammaproteobacteria; order Burkholderiales. Next base: position 66,618 of record LNDQ01000108.1, read on the forward strand.
CGATACTTCGCGTGGGACGATTCATCGTACACATTGGCGAAGCCGCAGATCTTCGCGGCATCCGCTCCCCAGAACCACGGCTCGACGGATCCCGCTCGCGCCGCGTACTCCCACTCCGCTTCGCTCGGCAACCGGTACACCTTGCCGGTCTCTGCCGACAGCCATTTCACATAGCCCGCTGCCTGCTCGAAGTTGACGTGCAGCACGGGCCGCCGGCCGCGTCCCCAGCCTTCGTCCGCGGTGCGCTCGCAAGCCTTGTCCGCCACGCACGCTTCCCACTCGTCGAAGGTGACTTCGAACTTGCCTAGCGCGAAGGGCTTCAAGATCGTCACGGCATGGGGCGGCCCCTCGTCGTCGTCGGCACCGTGGTCGCCAGGCTTGGCGCCCATGGTGAACTGGCCTGCCGGAATGACCACGAGTTCCGGGCACTGATCGCAATCCTTGAGCGCCGGGTCGGCAGCCACCACTGCGCCAGCCACGAAGGACGACAGGAAGACTAGACCACACCGACGGCGCAGACCGGACATGCGAGGGCTCCTTGAGTCGCAGGGTTTAGGAAAGCCGCAACATAGCCCGAATCCATGGCGGTCGTCGCGCAATGCGACGATGTCCGCGGTATCGTTGGTCACTTCTTCGTCCGTGGGAGTACCGTGCCATGTCGATTCGCATCGTCCGACTGGGCTCTCCCAGGCTTGCCGATGAGGGCCTGCGCATCGGCACGGTGCGCCGCCCACCGCGCGGTGTGCCGAAGAGCGAATACGCGTCCCGGAACTGGTACGACGTCTGGTTTCCGAACCTCGCGCCGAGCACGGAGACAGTCAAGCTCGCGCTGGAAGCGCTGACCGACGCGCAGTGGAAAACGTTCGTGCGCCGCTACCGCGCCGAGATGAGCACGCCGGACAACACTCGTACGCTCGACCTGCTGGCCGCACTGTCCAGGACGACGGATTTCTCGGTCGGGTGCTACTGCACCGACGAAACCCGCTGTCATCGTTCGATACTGCGCCTCCTCCTGCAGGAGCGGGGCGCCCATCTCGCTTAGAGCGCTGGTGCAAGGCCGAGCCCACCGCTGGCATCGCGACGACAGTCCGCTCAGAAACTCCAGACGACCTCGAGGGATTGCCCGACCCTCAGCGTGGCACCGACACCTCGCACCACCACTGCGTTCTGACCGAACGCGACACCACCGAGCTGCGGGTGCATGCGATAGGCGGCGAGCGTGCGCAACGGTTCCTCGCCCACCACCGCCGTTGCCTGATCGGTCGTCGTCACCTGGCACCGCGTGCAGGCTTTCACGAGACGCAGTTCCATGCCGGAGCTGGTGAGCGCTTCCATATGATCCTCGTCGAACGCATCGACATCGGCGATGACCACGTTCGGCCGGAACCGGTTCATCGGTAGCGGCACCTCCAGCCGCCCGTTGAGATCTGCAAGAGATGCCTCGGAGATCACGAGGATCGCGAAGCCGTCCGAGAACTCGCTGAATGCGGGAAGCTCACCGGCATACTCCGGATCGCTAGGCCGCGGCCTGGCGGCATCGAACCGCGCAAGACGCATCGGTCGTCCGAGATGTCGACTTAAGAATGTGGCGGCCGCGTCGCCTGCATCGATGCCGAGGCACCGATCGCCCCAGACCTGTACGTCCATGGGCGCGCCATCGAGCGTATCCCGCACCTCGACCGACGCGACACCTGGAGCCGACAGCGTCAACGAACCGTCATGCAATGCAGTATCGACCAATGCGAGCTGCGGAAACTCCCGCTGCGTGACGAAGCGTCCGTCCGGGTGCACGACCATCCAGCGCCGGTCGAATGCCAGTCCGGTGGAGGTGAGTCGGGTCGCATCGAGTGCGATCCCACGACAGCCCTTGACCGGATAGATGTGAAGGCTGCTGATGCGCGCCATGTCCGCATGCCTGCGAAGAAGAATGACGGCCGACTATAGCGGCCTCGCCAGGGTTGCGGAACCGGGGTTGACAGACGCGGCCGGCGGCGTAGCCTTCGGGGCGACGATGCGGACGACCCATCCGGCCCGGCATTCCGGATGGCACAAGAATCGGGGGCCGTATGACAGAGCGTTCCACGCCCGGCCGGGCGGCAGCCAAACCCACGCCTGCGGGCGCACCGGGGCAGGTCAAGGGTGAAAGCGACCTCGGTCGCGGCTTCCGGACGAGATTCGAGGTCGTCCCGGCCGTCACCGACGAGCTGAAGGATCAGACGTACCGCTTGCGGCACAACGTGTACGTCGAAGACCTGCGCTTCGAAGCACCCCGCGCCGACCAGCGCGAAACCGATGCGTACGACGTGCACGCCAAGGCCATCCTGCTGCGCCACATCGGCACCTGGGAGTTCATCGCCTGCGCCCGCCTGATCCGCACCGCTGCGGACGATCCTGCGGCACTGCTGCCGTTCGAACGGGTCTGCGCCGGAACGCTCGACCGCGATCTGCTCGCGGCGGGCGACATCCCGCGCAGCGCGATCGCCGAAGCCTCGCGCCTGGCCGTCATCTCGAAGTTCCGCCGCCGTGAGGGCGAGGCGCCGGTGCCGGCGCCGCTCGACGACCGCGATTTCGGCGACCTGCATTTCCCGCGCTTCCCCTACATGATCATCGGCCTGTACCTCGGCGTCATCGCGCTCGCCCGCCTCGACGACGTCAAGCGCCTCTACCTCCTCACTGAACCGCGTCTCGCCGAGCACCTGTCGCGGCTCGGCGTGCACGTGGTGACGGTTGGCGGCCCGGTGGAGTTTCGCGGTACGCGCATCCCGTCGATGATCGACGTGGACAGCGTGGTCGCCGGCCTCAACCGCTACGTGCAACCGATGTACGACGAGATCGTCAAGCAGCTCGGCAAACCGTGGGGGGCCCCGCAGGCTTGACCACGCGTGCGGTCGGCACCAGCCGACCGGCTGAGCCCGAGGGAGCCAGGCAAGGGCACGGAGTCATTCGTGCCGCGTGTCCCCTCCCCCATCTCCGATGGGGGAGGGTCAGGGTGGCGTGGGGGAAGGAGACCGAACTTTTCACCATGCATCCCGGTGCTGAGCGCACGTCCGTTCTACCGGAGCCGCAGGACTACCCGAGATCGATCGGCCAGTTGATGCCCGCCGAGATACCACCGTCCACCCGCAGCACCTGACCGGTCACGAACGCGCTCGCCTCCGACCCGAGGAAGATCGCCGTGCCCACCAGCTCCTTCACGTCGCCCAAGCGCTGCAGCGGTGTCACGGTCTTGCCCCAGGCCTGCATCTTGGGCTCCGCCCACAGCTTCTTCGATAGATCCGTGGGGAAGAAACCCGGCGCAATCGCGTTCACCCGTACGCCGCGCGGACCCCACTCGAGCGCCATGCCGCGAGTCATCATCGTGACACCACCCTTGCTCATGGCATAGGGCGTGACGCCGGTGAGCGGCGCGTAGGTGTTCAGGGAATCGATGTTGATGATCGAACCGCGACCGCGCGCGAGCATGTGGCGACCCACTGCCTGCGCCACCAGGAAGTGGCCACGCAGGTTGATGTCGAGGATGCGGTCATATTCTTCCGGCGTATAGGTCTCGACGCGCTTGCGCGTATTGACTCCCGCCACGTTGAGCAGCGTATCGATGCGGCCGTGCTTGGCGATGACGGCATCCACCAGTTTCGTCACGTCCTCCGCCTTGGCGACGTCGCAGTTCATCGCCTCGGCCGGAATGTCGTGCGAGATCTCCTTGCGGGTCTCATCCAGCACGGCCACGTCACGCCCGGCGATGATCACCGTCGCACCACGCTCGGAAAAGCCGCCCGCGAGCGCCTTGCCGATGCCGCGCGTCGCCCCGACGGCAAGCACAACCTGCCCCTTCACCGAAAACAACGCGTCTTCCATCGACTGCTTCCCTCCCCTATTTGGACGGCGCCGGTGCGCCCCCGAGGCTCAGATCGCCTCGTTCGTCGAACGGCAGCGAACCCGCATTGCGCGTGGCAAGCTTGCCCTTGATGCGGTAGCGGAACTTTTCCATGCCAGCGTCCGAAGTCATGGTCCCGGCCTGGCGCAGGATGTTGCCGAGACTGCTCACGGCCTCGATCTCGACGAACTCGGAACCGAAACGAGGTACCGTGACCGACTGCGCACTCACGCCCTTGGCAAAGGGCTGGTCGTTCAATTCGAGCTCGAAGCTCGAACCCTTGATCTGCAGATCGTTGTCGTTCGGATTCTGGATGCGCAGCTTCACGAAGAACTGCTGCTCGAAGACGCCCGCCGTACCCATCCGCACGTCAGACACCGTGACCGAGGGCGGCTCGACGCGAGCCGGCATACCGGTGCACGCCGCCACGGCAAGGGGGACGAAGACAAGGAGCGCTTGCAGCGCGGATGTTCTCATCTCTCTCCTCCAGGTCGTTCGTTGCAGGGATCGAGAGGATAGCATCCCGGTCCGCTGCTACACTCGCGCCGCACCATGCATCGCCCCACTTTCACCATCGCCGAACCGGTCCGCGCACTGGGTGTCCGCGGTGCATTCGCCCGCCTCACGGGCCTCGACAATGCCGACGTCGATGCGACGGCCCTGAGCGGCTGGCGCGAATCATTGGTGGAGCAACTCCGGGACGACCTTCAGCCTGCGATGCTGGAACACGATCCCATCCTGGCGGGCTTTCGCAATCTGCACGATGCCGTGGGGCGATCGAACAAGCGCTTCCCTTCGTCAGCGGAAGCCCTGGTGGGATTGTTCCTGCGCAAAGGTCTCGTACCGGCGATCAACCCTCTGGTGGATATCTACAACGGCGTGTCGCTCACGACCCGGCTGTCGCTCGGGGCGCACGATCTGGCGCGCGTTGAGGGCGACATCGAGCTGCGGTTCACCACCGGCACCGAGCGCTTCATTCCCCTCGGCGCCACGACGCCTGAGCCCATCTCGCCCGGTGAGTACTGCTATCTCGACGGATCCGGCGAAGTGCTCTGCCGGCTGGAGCATCGGCAATGCGAACGGACCAAGGTGACCTCCGCCACCACGGACTGCTTCTATATTCTGCAGGGCAATGCGGCGACGTCGCGCGAACTGATCGAAAGGACACTCGAGCAGCTGGTGGACGTCACGCGGCGCTTCTGCGGCGGCCGGCTGGAAACCGCCTGGATCGTCGCATGATCCCCACCTCCGGAGGGTATCCGTCATGACCCGATCGTCCCTGCTGCGCACGGTGCAACGCATGGCTACCGCCATAGCTGCGTCGGGTTCCAACCCGGCGATCCCGCGCGTGTCGCGCCGGCACTTCCTCGCCGCCAGCGGTGCGCTGCCCCTGGGCCTCGTGACCGGGCGCGCAAATACCGCTTCCCGGCGCCGGCAACCTGGGGTAGCGATCGTCGGTGCCGGTCTGGCCGGTCTCGCCGCCGCACACACGCTGCGCAAGGCCGGTCTCCACGCCACCGTGATCGAAGGCAACACGCGCATCGGCGGCCGCTGCTGGTCCGAGCGCGAGGCGTTCGCCGAGGCGCAAGTGGCAGAGCGTGGCGGCGAGTTCATCGACACGGCACACGAGACACTGATCGGCCTCGTGCGCGAACTGCAGCTCGAACTGGACGACGTACTCGAAGCCACACCGGCCAGCACCGACGCGTACACCATCCTCGATGGCACCCGGTACACCGTCGCCGAAGCAACGCGCGACTACGAGTCGCTCTATCCCGTCGTGCAGAAGCAGGCCAGAGCGCTAGGCGATGCCTATGGTTATGCCGGCTCCAACAGGGTGGCTCGTTCGCTCGACGCAATCAGCATGGCGCAATGGATCGACAAGTACGTGCCCGGCGGTCGGACCTCGCGCTTCGGCCGCTTGCTCGCCAACGCCTTCACCGAAGAGTTCGCGGTGGAGGTGAGCCAGCTATCCGCGGTCAGCATCGTGCTGACCCTCGCGCCGTCACCGCGCGATGCGTTCGCGGCCTACGCCGGATCCGATCAGCGCTATCACGTGCGCGGCGGCAATGACCAGGTCGCGCACCGCATGGCCGGACTGCTGCAGGCGCCGCTCGACACGGGCAAGACCCTGGTCTCGGCACAGCGGCTCTCCGACGGACGCTGCAAGCTGATCCTGCAGCGCGATCTCGCGATCGAGGAAGCGATCTTCGATCGCGTGATCATCGCAATCCCGTTCGCCACGTTGGGGCAGGTGGATCTCGCCAAGTCCGGGTTCCGGCCATTGAAACGCAAGGCGATTCATGCCCTGCCCATGGGCGCCAGCACGAAGTTGCAGTTGCAGTTCGACCGGCGGCACTGGAACGCTCTCGGCCACAACGGCGAGGTGCGGCTGGAGGGCAGCTTTCACAGCACCTGGGACGTCACTCGCGGACAGCCCGGGACGCCGGGCATCCTCAACTGCTGGTCTGGCGGACGAGTCGCCGTGGCCGCCGGCGAGCGTTCGAAGGAGGACCAGGCAGAGTTGGCACTCAATGACCTGGAACCAGCATGGCCCGGCATTCGCGAATTGTGGAACGGGCGCGTCATCCGCAACGCCTGGCACACCAACGTCTGGTCGGGCGGTTCCTACGTCTACTACCCGCCCGGCTACATGACGACACTGCTCGGCATCGAGGCCGAACGCGAAGGCAACTACTTCTTCGCCGGCGAGCACACCTCGCGCGACTGGCAGGGGTTTCTCAACGGGGCGGTCGAAAGCGGGATGCGCGCGGCGCGCGAAGTGATGGTGTCGATGGGGATGCGGGCACCGCGCGCGTAGGTGCATGAGCCTTGCCCCCATCCCCCGCCTTCCCCCGTCGAAGATGGGGGAAGGCTGGGATGGGGGCAAGAACGCAACAAGAAAACCCCCGCTACTTCTTGTCCTCGCCCTTCTGCTGCGACTGCGGCCCGTACCGATCGTCCTCGATCTTGAACACGATCACCTGGTCGATCTCGAATTCTTCATCACCCGGCGGAAACACATACTGCTTGGTGGCCTTGATCACCGCGTAGTCGAACACGCCCGGCGGTTTCGACTCGACGATCTCCACGTTCAGCACCTTCCCGTTCGTGCCCACCTTGAGTCGCGCGCGCGCCTCGCCCTCGATCCCCTGCGACAACGCATCCTTGGGGTAGACGGCACGCACCTTCTTCACCGGCGGCAGCTTCTTGTCCGGCGGCGGATCGTCGGGCGGTGGCTCTTCCGGCTTCGGCGGCGGGGGCGGCGGCGGGGGCTCGGGTTCCGGCAACGGCAGGGGCTTCGGCTCCTCCGGCTTCGGTGGCTCCGGCTTCTGTTTCGGGGGCGGCGGCTTCTGTTTCGGGGGCGGCGGCTGGGGCGGTGGTGGCGGCGGCTCCGGCAACTTCACGAACTCCACCTTCATGGGCGGCGGATCAGGCGGCGGAAACAGCTCGCTCCAGTTCACCACCAACCCAAGCACGGTCGCGACCTCGAGCAGGATCGCGATCAGCAACGCGCGCGAGAACGGCATGAGGCCGGCGCGCGACCTCACGCGCGACGCTGCTTCGCTCATTTGCCCGGCTTCACGCCCGCCGCGCGTTTCGCGTCACCGGCGGCGATACCGACGTTGGTGATGTCGTTCGCACGCACCACGTCCATCACGTCCAGCAGCTTCTGCAGCGGCACTTCCTTGTCGCCGGCGATCACCACCTCGACCTTGCCCTTCTCCTTCTCGGCCTTGAACAGTTCGTCGAGCGCTTCGGGCGTGATCGCCTTGCCCTTCACGTACATCACGCCATCCTTCTGTACGCCGATGGTGATCTGGGTGTTCTTGAGCGGCTGCGGCGTCTTGGACGACGGGATGTCGAGCGCGATGCCGCTGCCGGCGATGGTGTCGATCGTGATCATGATGAAGAACACCAGCAGGAACATCATGATGTCGATCATCGGGATCACCTCGATCCGCGCGCGGTCGGTCTCGAAGTAGCGGTCGGTGCGGGATCTCATGGGGTGAACCCCTCAGTTGGGCGCCGTGGCGATACTCCCTCACCCTCGGTCCCTCTCCCGGAGGGAGAGGGATGCAAAGCCCCTCGCCCTCCGGGAGAGGGGTTGGGGTGAGGGAAAACTCGCGTGGTCAGGCACCTCATGCGGTACCACCCCCATGAAGCCTGTTCACTACCGTGATCTTGATCAACTCCATCTGCTGCACGCCGAGGCGCACGCGCTTGTTGAAATGGTTGAGGAAGATCAGGCCGACGATGGCGATGAAGAGGCCCACGCCGGTGGCCACCAGCGCTTCCCCGATACCCCCGGTCACCGCGCCTGCACCGGCGCCCATGCCCTGGGCCCCGAGCACGTCGAAAGTCTTGATCATCCCGAAAATGGTGCCGAGCAGGCCGAGCAGCGGCCCGAGGGTCACGGCGGTGTCGAGCACCCACAGGTTGCGGTCCATGACCGGCACCACTTCGAGGATCGTCTCGTCGATATGGCGTTCGGCCGCCTCGGCACTTTCCGCCTGCGACGACAACGCCATGGTCACGAGCCCGGTCTGCAACGCACCGGGAAACTTCGTCACCACGCGGCGCAGTTCATCCACCGCGCGGTAGGCCACCAGCTTCAGGTCGTGCTCCATCGCCGCACCCTGCGACAGCACGCGATGGAAGAAGTAGAGCCGCTCGATGATCACGGCGAGCGCCACGGTGAAGAGCACCAAAACTGTTCCACATGTTGCGACCCTTTGTTGTGATTGGCCTTCACTGACCTTCCGGGAACGGCGCGAAGAACGGCACGCCGTACTTCTCGACGATCTGCTTCATCTCGCCGCTCGCGAGCATCTGCGCGAAGGCCTCGTCGATCAATTGCTTGAAATCGGTCTCCTTCGCCTTCACCGCCCAGGCTCCGTTGAAACGCTGCCCCGGCACCGGCTGGAAGCCGGCGGACATGGCGAGCTCCACGTTCTTCTCGCGGTTGGCCACGGGAATCGACGGCCCCCATACCATGATCGCGTCCACTTCCTTGCGCAGCAGACCGTCGATCACGCGGTTGTTCTGGAAGTAGGTCACGTAGGGGATGCCCAGCTTCTCGGCGTTGTCCTGCATCGGCGAATAGGCGGGCACGCCGACCTTGATGCCGGTGCCGCGCAGTTCTTCCAGAGTGCGCACCTTCGGCACCTTGCCGTTGCCCACCAGCACGAAGCCGATGCCGAGGTACGGGCGCGTGAACGCCATGTCGTTCTTCAACATGTGATCGTCGTCACCGGTGATCACGAGCCCCATGAACACGTCGCAGAAACCGCGGTTCACCGTCTCCTTGAACGCCTTGTTGACGCCACCGCGATAGACGCCGGTGTTGGCCCACATCACCGAGAACTCCCAGCCGTTGCGCTGCGCGATGCGCGACAGGATCTCGATGTCGATCCCGGGAGGTTCGGCCTTCGGAGCGGTATGCGAGAACGGGTAGTACCAAGCATCCGCACAGGCGAGGATGCGCTTCAGCATCTTGGTGCGGCCGATCGCCGACAGGTACCGCGCTTCCTGCGGAATCTCCACCGGCGGACCACCGTACCGGAAGCCGCCCTGATACAGGCGGTCGGTGAACGGATCGAAGACCTCGGGCTCGACGTAGCCCACTTCGGCCACCTTGGGTCGCGGGTTCGCGATGACGTACTCGACGTCCAGGGCCGGTACGGCCGCGAGAACGGGCGCGGACAGCGCGGCGGCTACGGCAACGGCAGCAAAACGACAGATCGGGGCGCCCGGCAGGCGCCCGAAGTGAAAGATGGGCATCGGAGCAACACGCTGCGCACGAATTTCGCAGTGTGATCCAACGCCGCGAGGTCGCGCTTGTACGAACAGGTCGCCGGCACCGGGATCCGGCTCGGTCGAGCGGCAGGAGTGTACTGCATCGGCCGCTACGCGCACTAAATTCATGCATGGCCACGGACGCCGACCCGTCCTGGTGCGGCTCGGCTCGGGCCAACCCGGGTCCCACGCGCAGCGGCATGAATGGGATCAGGCACTTGCGCTGAAGCACCAGACTGCGAACGGCGGCAGGAGGCGCGGAACGCTTTCTGCCTCGGCTTCCCGACATCTTCCGCCACCAAAGTCGAATCCATGGCCGTCAACGCCGGGACTCCGGGCCTCCCGATTCCGATGGAGTTGCCCGCAACGGTCCAGCCGCCCTGGCAGCGCTGGCTCGGCATCGCCCTGTTCGGCATCGTCTACGGCCTTACGGCCAAGCTCGGACTCGACCAGTCCACCGTCGCCAGCAACGTCACACTCATCTGGCCGCCCACCGGCATCAGCCTCTTCGTGGTGCTGCGCTGGGGCTGGCGCTGGTGGCCGGGCATCGTCATCGGCGATCTCATCGGCAACGCCGGCACCGGTGCGCCGCTCGCGTCGGTCCTCGGCATCGCCGGCGGCAACATCCTCGAAACCCTGGTGTGCGCCTGGCTGCTGCGGCGCTATGCCGGATTCCAGGACGACCTCGCGCGCGTGCGCGACGTGATCGCGCTGCTCGTGCTCGGCAGCGCCTGCGCCGTGCTGTCCGCGTGGATCGGACCGGCCAGCCTCGCGCTGGGTGGGGTGTTCGAGTGGTCGCTCTACTGGTCCGTGTGGCTGCAATGGTGGATGGGCGATGCGACCGGTGTGATCGTGTTTGCCCCGTTGCTGCTCGCCTGGTGGCGCGGCATGGGCCCCGCCATGGCACCGGCGCAGGCCGCGGAAGCCGCGGTACTCGCAGCGCTGACCGCGGCCCTCGGCGAAGCGGTGTTCGGTGGCCTGGGCATGGTGCGCGAGGGCTACTACCCGGCGTCGCTCGCCCTCTTTCCACTCGCGGTCTGGGTCGCGCTGCGCTTTGGTCCGCGCGGCGCCACTGCATTCACGCTGGTGGTCTCGCTGTTTGCGATCTGGGGCACCGTGCAGGGGCGCGGTCCGTTCGTGGTGGAAGCCGGCGTCGACAGCCTGGTGCGCTGGTGGGTATTCGTGAACATCATCACCGTGACCAGCCTGGTGCTGGCGGCATCAAAGAGCGAGCGCGAGGCCGCCCAGCGCGCGCTCGAGCGCGAACGCGACTTCGTCGCCACGGTGCTCGACACCGAAGCCGCCATCGTCCTGGTGCTCGATCGCACCGGGCACATCGTCCGCGTCAACCGTGCGCTGGAGGCGCTGAGCGGTCATCGTCTGACGGACCTGGAGGGCCTGCCGTTCATCGACACGCTCATCGCACCGGATCATCGACCCAAGGCCGCCGCGCACGACGAGATCCTGCGTCTCAACCTTTCCAGTGCGGCACGCTTCGAGGCCGAGCTCGTCCGCCGCAACGGCGAACGCCTGCAGATCTCCTGGTCGAACGCGGCCTTGCGCGATTCCGATGGCGAGATCGAACACCGCATCGTCACCGGTATCGACATCACCGAGCGCGCCCAGGCCACTGCCGAGCTGCGCAAGGCCCGGCGCGAGCTCGAAGCGCGCGTGCGCGACCGAACGAGGGAACTCGCGACCGCCAACGCGGTGCTCGAATCCGAGATCGCAGAGCGCCGGCGGCTCGAGCGCGAGATCATCGACGCTGCCGAGCACGAGCAGATGCGCATCGGCCAGGAGCTGCACGATGGTCTCGGGCAGCAGCTCACGGCGGTGGCGTTCCTGACCGAAGTGCTGGCCGGCCAGCTTGCCGAGCGGACACTGCCGGAGGCAGAGGGGGCGGCCCGTATCGGCAAGCTGATGGAAGAGGCCGTGTCGCAAGCGCGTCAACTAGCCCGCGGGCTGGCCCCCGTGGACCTCGACGCCGACGGGCTGATGGCTGCACTCGATCAGCTCGCGCTCAACGCTCGATCGCTGTTCGGGATCGCCTGCGAATTCCGTTGCGCTGCACCGGTCCTGGTGCACGACAAGAGTGTGGCCATCCACCTGTATCGTATCGCCCAGGAAGCCGTGACCAACGCCGTCAAGCACAGCGGTGCACGTGGCGTCACGATCGCGCTGCGCAGCGACTGCGGCGGACTCGAGCTCACCATCGCCGACGACGGCACCGGCCTGCCGGCGGATGCGCTCACCACGCGCGAGGGCATGGGGTTGCGCACCATGCGCTATCGGGCGAAGGCGATCGGCGCCCAACTCGATTTCGATTCCTCCGATGCATCCGGCCTGGTGGTCCGTGTCACCCTGCGCGACTCTTTCGAGGAGATTGCCCTTGCCTAGCGCTTCCGTTCTGGTCGTCGACGACCACCCCATCCTGCGCGAGGGCATCGCTCAGCTCGTGAACCGCGAGCCCGATCTGCGCACGGTGGCCGAAGCCGGCAGCGTGGACGAAGCGATCCGAGCGCTCGCACTGCAACCCGTGGATCTCGCCGTCGTCGATCTGTCCCTCCAGGGCCGCTCCGGCATTGAACTGCTGAAGAGCATGCGTACGCGCTTTCCCGCGACCCGGGCCGTCGTCGTGTCGATGCACGACGAGAACCTGTACGCCGAACGGGCACTGCGCGCCGGCGCCCGCGGATACGTCATGAAGCAGGAAGCGCCGCGCAAGATCGTCGCGGCGCTGCGCGAAGTGCGCGCCGGCAACCTCTACGTGAGTGATGGGCTGCGGGCTCGGCTGCTCGAACGAGCAGTCTCCGATGTCCCGGCGCCATCATCGTCGCCATTGTCGGCACTCACCGATCGCGAACTGGAGGTGCTGCGTCTGATCGGCAGCGGGTTAAAGAGCGGCGAGATCGCGCGTACGCTGAATCGAAGCGTGAACACGGTCGAAGCGCATCGCGCCAACATCAAGCGCAAGCTCGGGCTGGCGTCGGCGACGGAGCTGGCGCGGTTCGCGTTTGCGGCGCTCGAAGCGGCGGCGGCCGCGGATTGATCTGCGTCGCTGCCCCCATCCCAACCTTCCCCCACGACTGTGTCGCGGGGGAAGGAGCGCATGTGCTTCCGGCTGTGCCATTCACAGGCACTCCTTCCCCCAGCTTTGCTGGGGGAAGGTTGGGATGGGGGCAGACCACCCGGACCTCCCCTTCTAGCGTTTCCCGCTAGCCCGCACTAGCAATTCCCGCAGCCCCGGTATCGCGCCGCGCGCGATACCACCGACCGGCTCCACTCCATAGCATGACTCGCATTCCGCTCACCGGTTGCGTTCATGCACGTCAGCCTCGCCGGCATCACCAAGCGCTACGGCGCGATTCTCGCGAACGACGACGTCGACCTCGACCTCGTCCCGGGTGAGGTCGTCGCCTTGCTGGGCGAGAACGGCGCCGGCAAGAGCACGTTGATGAAGATCCTGTTCGGCTTCCAGCAGGCCGATGCGGGAGAGATCCGCATCGACGGAAGGCCGGTCGTGATCGACTCGCCGCGCGCCGCAGCAGCGCTCGGGATCGGCATGGTCTTCCAGCAGTTCAGCCTCGTGCCCGCACTCACGGTGCGCGAGAACCTGGCGCTCGGCCATCGCTGCACACCTTGGTGGATCGGTCGCGGCGCGCGGTCCTTCGCCGCTCCGGTCGCGCACCTGCGTGACATCGCGCCGGAGATCGAACCGGATCTGCCGGTGTCACGTCTCGCCGTGGGCGAGATGCAGCTGGTCGAGTTGGCGAAAGTGCTGAATCTCGACGCCGGCGTCGTCATCCTCGACGAACCGACCTCGGTGTTGACGCCGGCGGAGTCGGAACGATTGTGGGAACAGGTCCGGCGCATCGCCGCCGGCGGTGCTGCCGTGGTCCTCATTACACACAAGCTCGAAGACGTCTTCGCCTGCGCCCAGCGCGTCGCGGTGATGCGCCGCGGCCGCATGGTCGCAACGCTCGATACCAGTTCGGTGACACCGGATGCCTTGGTCCGCCTGATCGTCGGTGCTGAAACGGTCACGACCGCGCAGCCGGTGGAACGGACCGCGGACGCGCTCCCGCGCGCCTGGATCAAGAACCTGTCGGCCACCACCGCGGCCGGCGCAATCGCCGGTGTCGATCTGCGGATTGCCGCTGGCGAAATTCTCGGTATCGCCGGCGTGTCCGGCAACGGTCAGCAAACCCTCGCCGACGCGGTCGCCGGGCTCGCGATCCTGCTTGCGGGCGAGGTGATCGTCGACGGCGAGACGTTGCAAGCGCCGCGCGCCGAAATGCCGGCGCAGTCTGCGGTGGCCTATCTGCCCGAGCAACCGCTGCGCAATGCCGTGGCACCCGACCTGAGCGTCGCGGTCAATCTGATGCTGAAGCGCATCCGGGACCTGCCGTGGCGTTCGCACCCGTCGCAGTTCGACGCCGACGCTCGAGAGCGCATCACGGCCTTCGACATTCGCCCGACCGATCCGCGCGCGACCGCGGCATCGCTGTCCGGCGGCAATCTGCAGAAGCTCGTCGCCGCACGGGAATTGGCCGGCGCTCCGGCGCTGATCGTGGCCTGCTATCCCACCATGGGCCTTGACCTCGGCGCCGCCGCGGCGGTGTACGAAGCGCTGTTCGCCCACGCCCGGCGCGGCGCCGCGGTGTTGTGGATCTCCGAGGACCTCGACGACCTGCTGCGCTATGCGCACCGGATCGCGGTGCTGCATCGGGGCCGGATCGCCGGCATCGCCGACACCGCGCAGGCCACGCGCCGACAACTCGGTGCCTGGATGGTGGGACATTCGATCGACGTGGCCGCGGAGCCGGCGCATGCGTGACCTGATGCTGTCCGGGCCCGGCCGCGTCGTCGGCACCACGCTCGCCGTGCTGATGCTCACGGGCGCATTCTTCCTCGCCATCGGCCGCGACCCGGTGGAACTGATGGGCCTGATCGTGCGTTCAGCGGCCGGTGACGGCTACGCCATCACCGAGTCTCTGGTGCGAGCCACACCGATCCTGCTCTGCGCGCTGGCCACTGCGCTGCCGGCGCGCCTCGGGCTCATCACCGTCGGCGCCGAAGGCCAGCTCTACTTCGGCGCGTTGCTGGGCACCGGATTCGTGCTCGCCAATCTCGGGGCGACCAGCGCCGCCCCCTACATGGCGATGATCGTTGTCGCGATGCTCGCCGGGGCGGCGTGGGCATTGCTGCCCGCGGTGCTGCGCTCGCATCTGGGTGTGAACGAGACCATCTCGACGCTGCTGGTCAACTACGTTGCCGCGCTGCTGGTGACGTGGGTCGTCTACGGTCCGTGGAAGAGCGCGGCCAATCTCGGCTGGCCTGCCACGGCGGATTTTCCGGAGGCGTTCAAGCCGAGCACGTTCTTCGACAGCCGCGTGCATAGCGGACTCTGGATCGCGATCGGGCTGGCCGTGTTGCTGCACTGGACCTTCGTACGCACGCGCTGGGGGCTGACGCTCGACGTCCTGCGCAGCAATCCACGGGCGGGTATCGCTGCCGGCTTGAACTGGCGGCGCAACGTGCTCCTCACCATGGCATTGGGCGGCATGCTGGCCGGCCTCGCCGGTATTCTGGAGACCGCGTCGATCCAGGGACGGTTGCAGGCGAACCTGTCGGCGGGTGCGGGCTTGAGCGGCTTCCTGGTGGCATGGCTCGCGCGCAACCACTGCTTGCGCATCATCCCCATGAGCTTGCTGGTCGGTGCGCTGCTCGCTTCCGGCGACGGCTTGCAGATGTTCGCCAACGTGCCGTCGTCGATCGCGCTGGTGGTGCAGGGCCTCCTGTTCGTGGCGGTGCTGCTGGTGGGCGGCTACGCGAACCGCCTGCAGGTGCGCCGTGGATAGCCTCGACATCGTCTTCACCGGCTTTCTCATCTCGGCGCTGCGCAGCGCCACGCCGCTGCTGTTGACGCTGCTCGGCGAATGTCTCGGGCAGCGCACCGGCGTCATCAACCTCGGGGCGGAAGGCCAGATGCTGGTGGGGGCCATGGCCGGCTACGGCGCCACGGCAGCGTTCGGCAATCCGTGGGTCGGGTTGCTCGCGGGCGCCGGCGCCGGCGTCGCGCTGTCCGCAGTGCATGCGCTTCTGGTGGTCGGTGCACAGGCGAACCAGTTCGCGAGCGGCCTGGCGGTCTGGATGCTCGGCTTCGGATTGTCGGCGTACTTCGGTGCGGCTCTCGTCGGCCAGCAGGTCACGGCCTTCGATTCGATCGACGTCGGTGCCGCCGCGCAGTGGCCGGTGATCGGATCGGTGATCGCCGGCATGACGCCGACGGTACTGCTCGCGCTGTTGCTGGTGCCGGTGATCGGCCTCTGGTTCTACCGCACGCGCACCGGATTGCGTTGGCGCGCCGTCGGCGAGTCGCCTGCAGCCGCTCGTGCGGCCGGCGTATCACCGGCCACGGTACAGATTCAGGCGGTCCTCGTGGGCGGACTGCTGTCGGGTCTGGGCGGGGCCGCGTTGTCGGTCGACTACACGCGCACCTGGGCCGAGGGCATGAGCGCCGGTCGCGGCCTCGTCGCGGTCGGGCTGGTCATCGTCGCGCGCTGGAATCCGTGGTGGACCTTGCCCGCGGCATTGCTGTTCGGCGGCGCCGAAGCGCTGTCGCTGCGCCTGCAGACGGCCGACACACCGATCTCTGCGCAACTGCTGCACATCCTGCCCTACCTCGTGAGCCTCGTCGTGCTCACGCTCACCTGCCTGCGCCGCAGCGACAGCGGCACGCCGGCTGGTCTCAAAGCGGTCATGGATCGATGAAGCCCTCCCACCCACCTCACCTCGAAGGAGTTGTCATGAAACTGCGTCACCTGCTGTGCGCTGCCGTTGCCACGTTCACTCTCGGCGCGGGCACCGCCATGGCCGACACCATCGGCTACATCTACGTCGGTCCCGAAAAGGACTACGGCTACAACACCTCCCACGACCTCGGTCGCCAGTACGTCGAGAAGTCCATCGCCGGCACCAAGACGCTCCACGTGGAGAACATCCCCGAGACCGCGGAAGTGGAGAAGGTGATGGAACGCATGATCAAGTCGGGCGCCAATATCATCTTCGCCACCAGTTACGGCTACCTCGACTACGCGATCGCGCTCGGCAAGAAGTATCCGAAGGTCTCCTTCATGCACGCCGGGGGACTCAAGCTCGGCGACAACGTCGGCACCTACTGGGCCAACTCGGACGACGCGATCTACCTAGCGGGCATGGCGGCCGGCTCGGTCACGAAGAGCGGCAAGCTCGGATTCATTGCGGCGTTCCCGATCCCGCAGGTGGTGCGGTCGATCAATGCGTTCACCCTCGGCGCGCAGGCGATAAATCCGAAGGTCACCACCACCGTGGTGTGGACCGGCGGTTGGCTCAACCCGGCGAAGGAAGCGGAAGCGTCCAACTCGCTGATCGACGCCGGTGTCGACGTCATCGGCGAACAGGTGGACAGCCCCATCACCATTGCGCAGACCGCAGAGAAGCGCGGCATCTACGTCGTCGGCAAGGATGTGGACGTCTCCAAATTCGCGCCGAAGGCCGTCCTGACCGGCGCGTCCTGGAATTGGGGTCCGACCATGGTCAAGGTAGTGAACGAGATGAAGGCCGGGACGTGGAAGCCGTCGCACATTCGCGGCGATCTGAAGGATGGCACCGTGGTACTGGATCCGTTCGGTCCGGCCGTGACCGAACCGGTGCGCAAGTCCATCCTCGCGAAGAAGGACGACATCCTCAAGGACAAGTTCGAAGTGTGGTCCGGTCCGCTCACGGGTCAGGACGGCAAGGAACTGCTCGCCGCCGGCAAGCCCATGCCCATGGAGACGCTGGAGAGCATGGATTTCTTCGTGAAGGGTGTGATCGGCAGCGTGAAGTAGCGTGCATCGATCTCCCTCACCCTCGGTCCCTCTCCCGGAGGGAGAGGGATGCAAAGCCCCTCGCCCTCCGGGAGAGGGGTTGGGGTGAGGGAAACCGCGCACGACATGTCTTGATCGGATTCAACGAAGGAGCACCTCGATGAGCACCCCGAAATCCCGCAAGAAAGCGATGGGCTCCGCGGCCGCCAACCAGTGGTTGGTGGCCAAAGGCTCTGTCGACATGAGCCGCAGCATCCCGCGCGTGGTGCGCAAGGTGAAGATCGCCGCGCAGCCGCAGAATGTCGTCGTGGACGCCAACAAGTCCGCACTGGTCATCGTCGACATGCAGAACGACTTCTGCGCTCAAGGCGGCTATCTCGACTATCGCGGTGTCGACTACAAGGCGGATCGCAAGCCGATCCGCCCGCTGGCGAAGCTGGTGCCGCTGCTGCGCAAGGCGCAGGTACCGATCATCTGGCTCAACTGGGGCGTGCGACCGGATCTGCTCAACACCTATCCCTCCCTGTTGCACGCCCACACCCACGATGGTAGCGGCGCGGGCCTCGGCGAGAAGATCCCCGGGGGCGCACCGATCCTGGTGAAAGGCAGTTGGGGTGCGGCGGTGGTAGACGAGATAAACCCCGGGACACGCGACATCCATGTCACCAAGTACCGCTTCAGCGGGTTCTGGGACACCGAGCTCGACAGCATCCTGCGCAACCTCGGTTTGACGACACTGTTCTTCGCGGGCGTCAACGCGGACCAATGCGTGATGACGACCTTGCAGGACGCCTCGTTCCTCGGCTACGACGTGCTGATGCTGGAGGACTGCGTCGCCACCACCTCGCCGGACTACTGCATGCAGGCGACGATCTACAACGTGAACCTGCTGTTCGGCTTTACCACCGATTCGAAGGCACTGGCTAGCGGCCTGGCGGCGGCGAAGTGAGCCGCATCGAGGCAAAGCTGGCGGAACTGGGGCTGGAACTCCCACGACCGCCCGTGCCTATTGCGAACTTCGTGCCGTTCACCGCAACCGGCAATCTGGTGTTTCTGGCGGGCCAGGTGAACGAATGGAACGGCACGGTGCCGTTCGTGGGCAAGCTGGGAGAAGTCTTTGACGTGGAAGCTGGTGTCAAGGCAGCGCGATTGTGTGCGCTCAACCTGCTCGCTTGCCTCAAGCTCGCATGCGACGGTGATCTCGATCGCGTGACGCGCTGCATCCGCCTGGGCGGGTTCGTGAACTGCGCGCCCGAGTTCGGCTTCGCGCCGGCCGTGGTGAATGGTGCCTCGGATCTGATCGTGGCCGTGCTCGGCGATGCCGGCCGTCATGCGCGCACGGCAGTGGGCGTGGCGTCCCTCCCGCGGAATGCGGCGGTGGAGGTGGATGGGATTTTCGAGGTGGGGTGACGTTGCCCCCACCCTGGCCCTCCCCTGGCAAAGGTGGGCGCTGCGCTGCCCCCATCCCAACCTTCCCCCACCAAAGGTGGGGGAAGGGGTGTACGTCCCCTCCCCCGGCTTTGCCGGGGGAGGGTTAGGGTGGGGGCCCGCCGCTAAACCAACCGCTCCTTGTTGAAAAACGCCTTCCGCCACCTCGTCACCGTCACCTTCTGGAACAGCCCCGCCTTGGTGAACGGATCCTCGTTGATGAACTTCTCGGCTTCCGCGCGGCTGTCGGTGTCGACGATCAGCACGCCGCCATTGCCGCCCGTGCCGTCGTCATCGATCAAGGCCCCCGCTGCCAGCAGCAGGTTCTGATGCTTGGTGAGGTACTCGAGATGGGCGGGGCGCGCTTCGGCGCGCACCGCTGCGCTGTTCGGTTTGTCCTGCGTCTGGATCACGTACGGCATGGGGTCTCCTCCCTCATGGATGAACGAAGCCCCGTATCGTAACCCGCACGCGGTCGCCCATGGACTCGAGTCCCGCTATGCTCGCGGGTCTTCCACCACCCGCGCCCGCATGAACACCACCACCGCCACCCTCTACGTCGCCATGTGCCTCGTATGGGGCCTGTCGTGGATCGCGATCAAGACCGGCGTGGATGCGGTGCCGCCGCTCTTCTTCGCGGCATGCCGCTTCCTGGTGGCCGGCGCACTGCTGTTCGCGCTGGCCCATTGGCGCGGATCGCATCTGCCTGCGAAGGCACCCTGGGGCCGGATCGTCGTGGCCGCGCTGCTGATCAACACCGGATGCTATGCGACCCTCTTCTGGGGCATGCAGTACGTGCCCTCCGGTTTCGCCGGTGTGGTCAATCTGTCCCTGATTCCTATCACACTGTTCGCGTTCGGCATCTTCTTCGGATTCGAGCGCTTCACGCGCTCGCGCGCGCTGGCGCTGGCACTGGGCGTGGTCGGCCTGCTGATCCTGATGCGGGCACGGCTCTCGATCGAACCCTCGCCGCGCGCAGTCGCGGGGTCGCTTGCCGTCATCGCCGCCACGTTCTCCTACAGCCTGGGCTCGGTGCTGAGCCGCCCCCTGCTCGACCAGGTACCGTCCCTGGCGCTGGCCGCCGTCCACAACGTCATCGGCGGCGCCGGTCTGGCGATCCTGTCGGCTGCGTTCGAGCACGTGACCATCGAAGACGTGCGGCGGCTCGCCGACCCGCCGGTAGCCGCGAGTCTCGCCTTCCTCATTCTGTTCGCTTCACTCGTGGCATTCACGGTGTTCCTGCGCCTGCTGCGCGATTGGGGACCTTATCGCGCCGGCACCTATGCCTTCGTCTCGCCGATCATCGCCGTCGGCGTGGGCATGGCGCTCGCCGGGGAGCGCTACACCCCACTCGAGTTCCTCGGTGCGGCGCTGATGCTGTTGGCAGTGGGCATGAGCTTGAGACCAGCCCGCCCGAAAATGCGACCATAGCCGCCATGTCTCGCCTCGCCCGTGTCGGCGGCTGGTGCCTGGCTGCACTTCTGGTAGGTGCCGTCGTGTTCGCGCTCGGACCCAGGGCCGCCGGCGACATCCGCATCGAGCCGGTGGAACTGCCGGCCGACCTGGAACCGTGGCTCGTGCAGTCCGAGGCACGCTTCTCCGACCTGCGTCCCGATGCAAACAAGCGCATCGTCTGGGCCGACCCCGGTACGAGATCGCGCACGCCCTATGCGGTGGTTTACATCCACGGGTTCTCGTCGACCCGCATGGAGACCAGTCCGCTCGCCGAAACGGTCGCAACGGCCCTCGGTGCGAACCTCTTCTACACCCGGCTGACCGGGCACGGTCGCAGCGAAGACGCCATGGGAGAGGCGACCCTGGGCGCATGGATCTATGACGCGCTCGAGGCCTACGCGATCGGCCAGCGTCTCGGCGACAGGATCGTCGTGATCGGCACCTCCACCGGTGGCGGTCTCGCCACCCTGCTCGCGGCGCGTCCGGAGGCCCGCGACATGCACACCCTGGTGCTCATTTCGCCCAACTACGGGGTACGCCAGTGGAACGCTCCCGTCATCCTCTGGCCCTGGGGCGAACAGATCGCTCGGCTGATCGTCGGCGAGTACCGCACGTGGGAAGCTTCCAACCCGCGCCAGGCCCAGCACTGGACCATGCGCTACCCGGTGCGCGCCCTGGTGCCCATGATGCAGAGTGTCGCATTGCTGGACGATCTCGATTTCAAGACATTGCGCACGCCGACCCTCGTGTTTTATGCGAATGGCGACAAGCTCGTCGATACCCGTGCCATCGAACGGCGCTTTGCGGAACTCGGCTCGATACACAAGCAACTCGAGCTGGTGGATTACGCGGACGATCCGGCTCAGCACGTGCTGGCGGGCGACATCCTGTCCCCGTCGGCGACCGACCGCATGGCCGCGATCACGACTACCTTCATCCGGACCACGGCAGCGCGGCCGTGATGCTGTTCCGACATGCGATCATATGCACCCATTGAACTCGGGCACCACCGTGCTCGTGCCGACGACGCCACCGCTTGATCGATGGACGAACCCGAGCCCCTCCGGCTGCGTTTCGACACATTCGAACTGGATGAAGGCAACGCCCGCCTGACCCGCGGCGGACAGCCGATCGCGTTGCCGCCAAAGGCGTTCGGCGTCCTGTGCGCGCTTGCACGCCGTCCCGGCCAGCTCGTGACGAAAAACGCGCTGCTCGACGCCGTCTGGGGCCACCAGCACGTGAGCGAATCGGTGCTGAAGACCACCATCAGCGCACTGCGCGTGGCGCTCGCCGATGACGCGAAGCAACCGCGCATCATCGAGACCGCCGCGCGGCGTGGCTACCGCTTCATCGGCGCCAGTGCTTCGGTACGCCCCGGCGCCGAGCAGACTGCGCTCGTCGATCTGCCCACTGTGTTTCCGTCCGCTGGCCCACCGACCATCGGGCGCCGTCTCACCCGCGATCGCCTTGCAGACGCATGGAAGAAGGCGTCCGGCGGCCAGCGACAGACCTTTCTCGTGGCGGGCGAGGCCGGAGTCGGCAAGACCACGTTGATCGACAGCTTCGTTGCGAGCCTGGATCCGATGGCATGCACGCGCGGCCAATGCGTCGAACAGTTCGGTGCCGGCGAACCCTACCTGCCGGTGCTCGAAGCACTGGGATCGTTGTGTCGCAGCGATCCGGCACTGGTCGCATTGATGCGCAGCACGGCGCCGACGTGGCTCCTGCAGCTGCCGTGGCTGAGCGGCGCAACCGAACGCGAAGCCCTGCGTCTCGACCTCGCCGGCGCTTCCCAGGACCGGATGCTGCGCGAGTTTGCGGAGCTGACGGCGCTCTACACCGCGCGTCGGCCTCTGGTGCTCGTGACCGAAGACCTGCATTGGAGCGATCACGCCACCGTGCGTCTCATCGATCACATGGCGAGGCGTCGAGATCCGGCCCGCTTGCTGTGGATCGCCAGCTTCCGGCTCGCGGAGATCATCTCCGAGGACCATCCGCTCAAAACACTGCGTCACGAGCTGCGCTTGCACCGCCTGTGCGACGAAGTGGTGCTGGAGCCGTTCTCGGAAAGCGAGGTGGCGGAGTACATCGATGTCCGTGTGCCCGACAGCCACGCCTCCGAAACATTCGTACGCGCCCTGCATGCTCACACGGACGGCCTGCCGCTGTTTCTCGCAAGCGTCGTGGACGATCTGATCGGCCAGGGAACGCTCGTCTCCGGCACGACGCCCGCACAGGACAGCGCAGCCGTGGCCGCATTGCAGGTGCCGGAGAATCTCGTCGGCGTGATCGAGAAGCAGATGGCACGCCTGCCGGCGGACCTCAAGTCGGTACTGAACGCCGGCAGCGTCTGCGGCGTCGAATTCCGCCCGGTGACGGTGGCGGACGTGCTGGAACAGGACGCGACCTGGGTCACCGAGCGGTGCGAGGCTCTCGTACGGCGGCATCCATGGTTGCGCGAACTCGCCGTGAGCCGCTTGCCCGACGGTTCGCTCGATGCGCGCTACGGCTTCCGGCATGCGCTCTATCAGCATGTGCTGCATCAGGGCATCGGTGCCGTCACCCGGGCGCAGTGGCACCGCAGCGTGGCGCTATCGCTGGAACGCGACCGCTCGGCTGGCGTGCCGGTCGCGGCCGCGGAACTGGCATCGCACTTCGAGAGCGGACTCGACCCGATGGCGGCGGCGCGCCACTATGCCGTCGCCGCCGTGAGCGCGTTCGACCATTTCGCACCGATGGAAGTGGTGACGCTCACCGCCCGCGGCCTGGAGCTGCTGCGGCTATGTCCGGATTCCACGGAACGCCACGCGTTGGAGCTCGCGCTGATCAGTCCGCGCAGCGCCGCCTGCGCGCAGTTGTTCGGGGTCAACTCGCCGGAAGCGAGCGCCGCGTTCGAACGCGCCCATGCGTTGCACGAACTGCTGCCGGCCATGCCCATGCGCGGCGTGGAGCTCGGCGGCCTGGGCTGGGTGTTCTGGGCCCGCGGCGAATTCGAGCAGGCGCGCGCGGTGGCGGATCGCCTCATGCAGCTCGGGGAAAGCTGCGACGACGACATGCTCCGCGTCGCCGCCTGCAACCTCACGGGCTCATCGCTGACCCACCAGGGCAACGTCGTCGAGGGCACGCGCTGGCTGGAACGCGGATTGGAACTCAGCGCGAAGCTCGCCGCGTCGCCACCGTTCGTGGCCGATCTCGCCGTCTCCATCCGCGTCCGGCTGGCGCTCAACCTGGCCCAGCTCGGCCGGCCCGAACAGGGTCGATCGCATTGGGTTCTCGCGATGGAGCGGGCCGATCGCATCGGCCAGCCGTTCACGCAAATGCTGGCCCTGACCTACGGCGCACTCATGGAAGCGAAGATCGGCGACACGGAGCGCCTGCTGGGTCATGCCGACGCCTTGCGGAGCAAGCTTGCGCGACACCCGCTCGGGCTGGCCGATGGCTATAGCCGGTGGTTGAAGGGCATCGCCACAGCGCGTCTGGGTGATCCCGAGACCGGCTACGAACTGATCCGCGCAGGAGTCGAGCACAGCGAGAAGCTCGGCACCATCGGCGGCAGCGCCGCCGGCATCGGGTACGGCGCCGAAGCACTGCTGCTGGCGGGTCGCCTGCAGGAGGCGCGCATCCAGATCGACGCCGCATTGCAGCGTGCACGGAGCATCCGTGAACCGGTCCACCTGCCCGACCTGCTGTTGATCGAAGCGCGCATCACCGAGGCCGAAGGCGATTCCGCCGCGGCGCGCCGCACGCTCATGGAAGCATTCGAGGAGGCGGCGCGTCAGGAATCGCTCTGGCTGGAGCTGTGGGCGTCGGTGGGTCTGTACGAACGCGCCGACGCGACACCGGCAGATCGCGATCGCCTCGAAATCACCTACGCGCGCCTGCAGGAGGGCTTCGACACGCCCGTCGCGCGCCGGGCCCAGGGGCTCCTGGCGCGTCCCCGATCCGCAAGCACGGCCGCCGGCTGACCGGCGCCATTCTCCGCAAAGCGTAGCGAAATCAGGCCTCAGCCCTCGGGGGGAGGAGGGGCCGCAGGCCCATCGGGGAACGAAAATGTCAGCCCGCATTGCTCGGGCCTTCCGGCGCCAGGATCGACCGGAAACCAGACCGAAACCTGACCGTTCCTGAACGACTCGGGGCGCGGCACTCCCTACTCTGCCGGTCATCGACAACGACGACCCGTGGAGTTCGCCATGACCCTAAGCCCCCTCACGCGCTATCCGGCCCAGCGCAGCTACGTGCTCAAGCTGGAACGCCATGCCACGCCCGAAC
The DNA here is from genome assembly GCA_001464695.1 of Betaproteobacteria bacterium Ga0077523. GTDB lineage: Bacteria > Pseudomonadota > Gammaproteobacteria > Burkholderiales. The sequence continues at coordinate 91,293 of LNDQ01000108.1, forward strand.
GCGAACGCATCGCGGGCCGGCTGGAGAACATGGCTTCCGGGCATCACTTCGACTTCGGCACCGCGGAGCAGCTCATCGCGTGCCTGGTGCAGGACCTCGATCTCATGAACCAGGATCAGGAGGACCTGCGATGACCCCGAATCTGCCCCGTCACGCCCGCACGGCAACGCTCGTTCTGTGCGCCTTGACCATGGCTGCCTGCGCACCGCTGTCGCCGCGCGCAGGTCATCCCGACATGAAAGCGGCAAGCTTGTATGCCACCGAGAAATCCTTCTCCGGGCCGACGGCACCATGGCCTGCGGAGACGTGGTGGACGGCATACGGCGATCGACAGCTCGACAGCCTGATCGACGAGGCGCTGCGGGGCGCGCCGAACCTGGCGGTCGCCGAAGCCCGGCTGCAGCGCGCCGTGGCCTACAGCCAGGTGGCACGCGGCGCGACCCGCCCGCAGGTGAGCGCGAACGGCTCGGCGTCGCAGCAGAAGCAGAGCTACAACTACATCACGCCGAGCGCGCTCACGCCGCAAGGCTGGAACGACTACGGCCGTGCGACTCTCGATCTCAACTGGGAGCTCGACTTCTGGGGCAAGAACCGCGCAGCGCTCGCCGCGGCCACTTCCGATGCCGAGGCTGCACGGGCCGACGTGGCCCAGGCGCGACTGGTCCTCGCCGCATCGATCGCTTCGACCTACGCCGAACTGGCGCGCGAATTCGCCGCGCTCGACACTGCGAGGGCTGCACTGGAAGTCCGGACCAAGACCGCCGATCTGTTCCGCCGTCGATACGACAACGGCCTGGAAACGCTCGGCAGCGTGCGCGGCGTCGAAGCCCGCCGGGCCGCGGCCGAGGCGGAAGTGCTCGCCGTCGAGGAACGCATCGGTCTGCAGCGCAATCGCCTCGCCGCGCTGATGGGTGCGGGGCCGGATCGCGGGCTGCAGATCGCCCGTCCGGTGATCGACCTCAGCCGACCCGTCGGATTGCCGCCGCAGGTCGCCGCCGATCTCATCGGTCGCCGCCCCGACGTGACCGCTGCCCGCCTGCGTGCCGAAGCCGCATCGAAGCGCATCCGCCAGGCCCAGGCCGCGTTCTATCCGAACGTGAACCTCATGGCCTTCGCCGGCGTGCAATCGCTCGGCCTCGACAACCTCGCGCGGAACGGGTCGTCCATCGGCAGCGTCGGCCCGGCGATTTCGCTGCCAATCTTCGACGGCGGTCGACTGCGCGGCCAACTGAATGGCGCCGAGGCCGAGTACGCCGAAGCCGTCGCCAACTATGACCGCGCGCTGGTGCAGGCACTGCAGGACGTCGCCGACGTCACCGTCAGCCGCAACGCGCTCGGTGGTCAGCTCACGAAGACCGGCGAGGCGGTCGATGCGGCGCGCGCGGCGTGGCGCATCCAGAACAGCCGCTACGAAGGCGGCCTCTCGACCTACCTCGACGTGCTGTCCGCGGAAGACAGCCTGCTCGAGAGCCTGCGGACTCTAACCGACCTTCAGTCGCGGACTTTCACGCTCGACGTCGCGCTCAACCGGGCGCTCGGCGGCGGGTACTCGACCACCACCCAGCAATGATCAACCAGGAGGAACCCAGCATGTCCAGGATGGAAAACGAAGTTCTCGAAGCAGCCACACAGAAGATCGACACCCGCAATCGCAAGCGCCGCAAGCGCCTGTTCATCGTGCTGGCCGGTGTCGTCCTCAAAGTGGGTGTCGGTTACGGCGCCTACGAATACCTGCATGCGTCCCGCTTCGTGTCCACCGACAACGCATATACGGCGGCGGAAACAGCGCAGGTGACACCGGCGATCAGCGGCATCGTCCGCGAAGTTCGGGTGTCCGACACGCAGGCAGTGAAGCAGGGCGACATCATCGTCGTGCTGGACGACACCGATGCCCGGTTGGCGCTCGACCAGGCCGAGGCCGAACTCGGGCGTTCCATTCGGCGCGTGCGCGGCTACGTGGCCAACGACAGTTCGCTGGCGGCGCAGATTTCCGCTCGCGTGTCGGACGAGCAACGCGTCGCGGCGCAACTGACCGCCGCCCGCGCCGATCTCGAACGGGCCGAGGTGGATCTGAAACGCCGCAAGGCGCTCGCGAGTTCCGGCTCGGTGTCGGGTGATGAGATCACGAAGGCGGAGAACGCATACGAAACCGCACGGGCGAACCTGGCCGCCACCCAGGCATCCGCCGAGCAGGCCAAGGCGAACTACAGCGCAGCCATCGGCTCGCGAGCCGCCAACGCGGTGCTGATTGCCGACTCCACCGAGGAGACCAATCCGGAAGTGACCCTGGCCCGCACCAGGCGCGACCAGGCGGCCGTCAATCTCGAGCGCACCGTGGTCCGCGCGCCGGTCGACGGGGTCGTGATCAAACGCTCGGTGCAGGTGGGCCAGCAGGTACAAGCCGGCTCGCCGCTGCTGTCGGTGGTACCGCTGTCAGACGTGCACGTCGATGCCAACTTCAAGGAGGTGCAGCTCGACAAGGTTCGCATCGGGCAGCCGGTGGAAGTGGTTTCCGACCTGTACGGCAAGAAGGTCACCTACCACGGCATCGTCGCCGGTCTGTCCGGCGGCACCGGCTCGGCCTTCGCCACCATCCCCGCGCAGAACGCCACCGGCAACTGGATCAAGGTGGTGCAACGCGTGCCGGTGCGGGTCCGGCTCGATGCGGAAGAGTTGAAAGCGCGGCCGCTGCAGGTGGGCCTGTCCATGCACGCAACCATCGATACCCACGCCACCAACTAGAGACCACGACCGTGTCCACCTCGACCCAGAAACCCGTCACTGAAGCGCCGCTCGAAGGCAGCGCCCTGTGGCTCGCCGCCATCGTGCTCGCGACGGCGAACTTCATCGCCGTGCTCGACATGACGATCGCCAACGTGTCGGTGCCGAACATCTCGGGCAGCCTCGGCATCAGCAGCAGCCAGGGGACCTGGGTCATCACGTCGTACGCCGTGGCCGAGGCGATCATCGTGCCGCTGACCGGTTGGCTCGCCGGACGCTTCGGCGCGGTGCGTGTCTTCACCATCGGGATGGCGCTGTTCGGCGCGTGTTCAGCGCTGTGCGGACTCGCCGGCTCACTCTCGATGCTGGTGATCGCGCGCGTGCTGCAGGGTCTCTCCGGCGGCGTCATGATGCCGCTCTCCCAGACCCTGCTGCTGCGGATCTTCCCCAAGGAGAAAGCACCGGCGGCCATGGCGCTCTGGGCCATGACCACGCTGGTCGCCCCGGTGCTCGGTCCGATCCTCGGCGGCTGGCTGTGCGACAGCTATGCCTGGCCGATCATCTTCTTCATCAACGTGCCGCTCGCGATCGTCTGCGCCCCGATCGCCTGGCGCATGCTGAAGCGCTACGAGCAGTCGCTCATCCGTGCGCCGATCGACATGATCGGTCTGGTGCTGCTGATCCTCTTCGTCGGCGCATTGCAGCTCATGCTCGATCTGGGCAAGGAGCACGACTGGTTCGCCTCCACCGAGATCTGCATGCTCGCCGTGGTGGCAGCGATCGGCTTCGCCGCGTTCCTCATCTGGGAGCTGACCGAGCGCCACCCCATCGTCGATCTGAGGGTCTTCCGCCATCGCGGGTTCACGGCGGCCGTCGCGGCAATCAGCCTGGGATTCGGGGCGATGTTCGCGACCAACGTGCTGACGCCGCTGTGGCTGCAGAGCTACATGGGCTACACCGCCACGTGGGCCGGCCTCACCACCGCGTGGAGCGGCGTGCTCGCCGTCGCTGCCGCACCGGTGGCCGGCAACCTGATCGGAAAGGTCGATCCGCGCCAGCTGATCTTCGGCGGTCTGATGTGGCTCGCGATCGTCACCGGGATGCGCGCCATCTCGACCACCGACATGACGTACTGGCAGATAGCGCACCCGCTCATCCTGATGGGGCTGGGATTGCCGTTCTTCTTCGTGCCGCTCACCGCGCTGGCGCTGGGCAGCGTGGAGGAACACGAAACCGCTTCCGCGGCCGGGTTGCAGAACTTCCTGCGCACGCTGTCCGGGGCGGTGGCCACGTCGATCGTGAACACCGCCTGGGAGGATGACACCAGCGTGAAGCACGCGGAACTGGTCGGCCTGATCGATCCGGACGGCAGCACGAAGACTTCGCTCGTTGCATCAGGCATGACTCCGGACGCGGCGAACAGCACCATCGACAACCTGCTGCAGGGACAGAGCGTGATGCTGGCGACCAACCACCTGATGTCGATCGTGGTCGTGATCTTCGTGGCGGCGGCGTTGATCATCTGGCTGGCACCCCGACCGACCCGGGCCGTGGACATGACGCAGGCGGGACACTGAGGTACTAGCGGGTCGGCGCCCGCGCGAGGGCGCCGACGGCTTTCTTCACCGCGATCGCCCGCTCCTCACCATTCCACCAGCGGGTCGCGAGCCCGACGATCTGCTGCCGGGATCCCGAGCCGAGCGCCTGCAGCACGTCCTTCTCGAAGGGTTTCTCGGCAGCCAGAGTCCGGCGCAATGCATCGAGCGCAGCTTGTGCTTCGCGCACATCGGCTCGATCGCCGATACCCAACGCCCGGTAGACCGCATCGAACCCGCCCTGCACCTGCACGAGCTGCTGCGCCAAGGCCCGCGACGTTTCGTCCGCCACGTAGGCGAACTGCGGATCGCCGACGATCCGGTCGATGACGCGGTCCACCTGCCGCTCGTATTCGCCCAGCGCCCTCTCAAGACCCGCTAGTTCTTCGATGGGTACTTGATCCGACGCGATGTCTGGCAACGATTCGAGCACCCGCAACTGGACGACCCACGGCTCCCGCAACTCGGACTCCGCGATTGCGGGATCCGACTGCGCCTGCACCGGTTCGCTGCCGCCGAATGCCAGGGCCATGCCTGCCATGAGCAGCGTGATCGTGCCGCGATTCGTGAAACCCATGAACCCTCCTCGTCGATCCGAAGCGATGGCAGCGTACACGCGCGCGCAGCACATCGGTGTTCGGCACGACGCCTCATTGATGCACGTCAATGCTGCGCCAGTCCGCGGGTCTACCGTTGCGATGTCGCCGCTCGACCTGGACGGCGGCAGGAAAACGAGGAGATCGCCATGAGAACCATCCTCTGGCCGTTGGTCGTCGCGGCCGTTTTCGCACTGGTACCGAACATCGCCTGGTCCGCCGAAGAGGAGGACCACTCGGCCCACCATCCAGCGCCGGCGGAAACCGCGGCACCCGCCGAGCACGACCACGGAGCATCGGATGCGACCGGGGCGGAGGCTGGCATGCGTCGCATCGAAACCCTGATGCAGCAGATTCGCGACGCAGACGACCCGGCAAGCAAGCGCGCCCTGCTCGCGGAGCATCTGCAGGCCATGCGCGATCAACTCACGTTGATCCGCCAGAGGGCAGAGACCGGCAAGACCGCCATGAAGGCGACCGACCGCAAGGATGGCACCAAGGGCGGCATGATGCAGGGCGGCGGCATGATGAAGAAGCACAAGCAGGTGGAGGATCGGCTCGACATGCTCGAGCGGTTGCTGCAGCAGACCCTGGAACGTGAGGCCGTCGAGGGCACGCTGGACGAGCGCTGAAGGCCTATCATGGCGGCCTCCAGCCCACCGGGAGAGGACCGGGACCGTGAGCGACCATGACCATGACCACGACCACGATGGGCACGACCACGCCGACGGTTCGCGCTTCTCCGACGTGGAGTTGCGCGTCAAGGCGCTCGAGACGCTGCTGACGCGCAAGGGGCTGGTGGATCCGGCCACCATCGACCGGCTGGTGGAAACCTACGAGACCCGCATCGGACCGCGCAACGGTGCCCGGGTGGTAGCACGAGCCTGGGCCGATCCCGCCTACAAGGTGCGCCTGCTGCAGGACGCCACCGCCGCCATCGCCGAGCTGGGCTACACCGGGCTGCAGGGCGAACACATGGTGGCTGTCGAAAACACGCCGCAGATCCACAACCTCGTGGTCTGCACGCTGTGCTCGTGCTACCCCTGGCCCGTGCTCGGACTGCCGCCGGTCTGGTACAAGTCCTATGCCTATCGATCGAAGGCGGTGATCGATCCGCGCGGTGTGCTCGCCGAGTTCGGGCTCACGCTGGGTCCCGACGTCGAAGTGCGTGTCTGGGACAGCACCGCCGAGATCCGCTACCTCGTGTTGCCCGAGCGACCGGCCGGGTCCGCAGGTCTCGATGAAGACGCGCTCGCCGAGCTGGTGTCACGCGATTCGATGATCGGCGTCACCCGCGCCCGCAACCCGGGAGCCCGGTCATGAACGGCGTCCACGACATGGGCGGCATGCACGGTTTCGGTCCCATCGGTCCCGAGCACGATGAACCGGTGTTCCACCACCGCTGGGAAGGTCGAGTCTTCGCGCTACGTCTTGCCGCCAGCATGCTGGGCCAATGGAACATCGATATCGGCCGCCACGCGGTCGAACGGATGGATCCTGCTGGCTACCTGGCATCCACCTATTACGAGCGCTGGCTGGCCAGCCTGGAAACGCTGCTGATCGAAGCGGGGCTCGCGACACGGGACGAGATCGATTCCGGAGTACCTGCCGGACCGCCACCTGCGGGGTTGCGCGTGCCTGCTCCGTCGGACGTGGACAGGATTACGGCGAAGGGACGCAACTTCCGCGTCGATGTCGACCTTGCAGCGCGTTTCCAAGTGGGCGACACGGTCGTGACCCGGAATGATCACCCGCTCGGGCACACCCGCCTGCCCCGGTACGCGCGGGCGCGCCACGGCGTCATCGATCGAGTCCACGGCGTCTTCATCTTCGCCGATGCGAGCGGCTCGAAGCGCGGCGACCAGCCGCAACATCTGTACTCGGTGCGATTCGCCGCGCGCGAGCTGTTCGGCCCGCAAGCACCGGCGGCGGATACCGTGCTGATCGATCTCTGGAACGCGCACCTCGAACCGGCATGAACCCACCCGACCTGCAGCGTTCACCCGGCCTGCACATCGACGAGGGTGGCCCGGTCTTTCGGGCGCCTTGGGAAGCCCACGCCTTCGGCCTGGCGCTGGCACTCTACGAACGCGGCGCGTTCACCTGGCAGGAGTGGGCCGCGACCCTCGGCGCCGAGATTGCAGCAGCGACCGAGGTGACATCCGACGGTCGGGACGACGGCAGCCGTTACTACGAGCACTGGCTCGCCGCACTCGAGCGACTGGTCACCGACAAGCGATTGGCTACTGCGCGCGAGCTGCTCGCGTACCGGCAAGCGTGGGACCATGCGGCACGCTCGACTCCCCACGGCAAGCCGATCGTCCTGGCAGAGGATCGGCGCGACGACTGAACCGCCCGGGAGCGCCCTCAGAACCAGGGGCGTGCGAGACCCTCGGCTTCAAACGCAGCGGCGATCGCCGGCAGTTGTGTCAGGCGCTCCAGATAGGGGCCGAGCCGAGGTACCGCACGCGCCGGCCGCTGCATGTCGAGCGCCCAATACGCCAGCATCAGCAGGAACGGATCGGCTACGCTCAGGTCCTTGCCGCACAGGTAGGGTCCACCTTGGACGAGATGCGCCGCGAGATGATCGAACATGCCGGCGATCCGCGTTTCCGCATGCGCCTTCACGCCGGCAACGGCCGCTGCGTCGTCGGCATGGCGATCCGGATAGAACCAGCAGAACATCTCGGCCTGCAACGTGTTGCTGAGGTAGAAGAGCCAGCGATAGACGTCCGCGCGCTGGGCACTGCCGATCGGCGGTACGAGGCCGGCACCCGGATGCTTGTCGGCGAGATGCAGGCAGATCGCCGCAGCCTCGGTGAGTGCCAGCGTTCCATCCTGGAGCACCGGAATGCGTCCCAGGGGATTGAGGGCGAGGAACGACGCGCCCTGGTGTTCGCCGCGCGCAAGGTCCACGGGGACGCATTCGAACGGGCAGCCGATCAGTCGCAGCACCATGTGGGGTGCCATGCTGCTGTAGCCGGGGGCGTAGTACAGGCTATACAAGGGGCAGCTCCGGAGATGGGATGACGTGTCTCACCCAGGATCGTGCCAGCGCGCTCGCCGCCCTGTCCACCGCCGCACCTCGATGGTGCGCGTGCCCCGTCGAACCGGGCGTTGACGCGATCGACGCTCAGTAGGAACGCGGCAGTCCGAGCACCTTCTCGGCGATAAAGCAAAGGATGAGATGCGGGCTCACCGGGGCCAGCCGGGGCACCATCGCTTCGCGCAGATAACGCTCCACGTGATACTCCTTCGCGTAGCCCATGCCGCCGAGTGTCAGCATCGCCTGCTCGCACGCACGGTAACAGGCTTCAGCGGCAAGGTACTTGGCCGCATTGGCTTCCGCCCCGCAGGGCTCACCCGCGTCGTACAACGCAGCGGCCTTGAACACCATCAGGTTCGCCGCTTCCAGTTCCATCCAGCATGCCGCGAGCGGATGCTGGATCGCCTGATTCTGACCGATGGGCCGATCGAACACGATGCGCTCGTTGGCGTAGTCGACCGCACGCCGCAACGCGACGCGGCCGAGCCCGACAGCCTCGGCAGCAATGAGGATGCGCTCGGGGTTCATGCCGTGGAGGATGTACTCGAATCCTCGACCCTCTTCACCGATACGATCCGAAACCGGGATCGCGAGGTCCTCGATGAACAACATGTTCGAGTCCACGGCGCTGCGCCCCATCTTCTCGATCTCCCGGACTTCGACACGGTCGCGGTCGAGACGGGTGTAGAACAGCGACAGGCCTTCGGTCGGTTTGCGGCACTCGGCGAGCGGCGTGGTACGCGCGAGGACAAGCATGCGCTCGGCCACCTGGGCGGTCGAGATCCAGATCTTGCGTCCATTCAGCACATAGTGATCGCCCGCGCGCCGTGCGGTCGTCTCGATGCGCGTGGTGTTGAGTCCCACGTTGGGCTCGGTCACGGCAAAGCAGGCTTTCTCTACCCCGCGGATGAGCGGCGGCAGCCAGCGCGCCTTCTGCTCTTCGGACCCGAATACCACCACGGGGTTGAGACCGAAGATGTTCATGTGGATCGCCGAGGCACCGGAGAATCCCGCGCCCGACTCACTCACCGTCTGCATCATGATTGCAGCTTCGGTGATGCCGAGCCCGGCGCCACCGTAGTGCTCCGGCATCGCGATGCCGAGCCAGCCGTCGCGTGCGATGGCACCGTGAAAATCGTCGGGAAAGCCGCCTCTGCTATCGCGCTCCAGCCAATAGCGGGCGTCGAAGGGTTCGCAGACGCGCTGGATCGCGTCGCGAATGGAGCGTTGTTCGGAGGTGAACGAGAAGTCCACCGACAATCACCGGTTCATGAGTTGCGTCACCTGCTTTTGCGCGAGGCCGGCAATCTCGGCATCGGAATACCCCGCCTCACGGAGAATCTCGGCGGAGTGCTCGCCCAGCCGCGGGGCCGGTTGGCGCGGCTCGGGCTGCGACTTCGACCAGTTCGTGGGCGTGCGCAGCGCCAGCGTCGCGCCTTCGGTCGGGTGATTCTCTTGCACGAAGAAGCCACTCTCGACGAGATGGGGATCGGTCACCAGGTCGGCAACCGTGCGCATGGGTGCCACGGGGACATCGATGCTCTCCAGCAGGGCCGTCCATTCCGCGTTGGTGCGGGTCTTGAAGAGATCGGCGAGGAACGCGTAGATCGCGGCAATGTTCGCCGCGCGCTTGCCCTGCGAGGCGAAGCGTTCGTCCTGAAGCAGATCGTCGCGGCCGACGGCCGGCAGGAATCGGCGCCATTGCTTGTCGTTGTACACCAGCACGCAGAGCCAGCCGTCCTTGGTCGCGTAGGGCCTGCGCTCCTGCAGCCGCGCATACCCGGTGCCACCGATGGGCGGCACGTAGGAAAGGCCGGCCAGATGGTCGCCCAGCACGAACTGCGCGACGCTTTCGTACATGGGCACTTCGACCGCCTGACCTTCACCGGTACGCTCGCGATGAAACAGTGCGGCGTTCACGGCGTAGGTGACATGCAGCCCCGTCACGCGATCTGCCAGGTTGACGGGTGCATAGTGCGGCGCAATCGTGCCGTTGCGTGAAGCAAGCCACGGCAGGCCGGTACCGCCCTGGATGAGATCGTCGTAGGCGGCCCTGCCGGCATTCGGTCCGCGCTCGGAGTACCCGTAAGCGCCGACGTAGATGATGCGCGGATTGACGGCCCGGACGTCGTCGTAAGAAAGGCCCAGGCGCTGCATGGCCGCGGGCCGCACGTTGTAGATGAGGACGTCGGCCCTCTTCGCGAGCCGGAGCAGCGCTGCGCGCCCCTCGGGTTGCTTCAAGTCCAGCACGAGGTCGCGCTTGCCGCGATTCAGGTGCAGGTGCAGATGCCCCATGCCTTCGGACTTCATGGGACCGGCGTGGCGCATGTTGTCACCCTCGCGCGGCTCGACCTTGATCACGTCGGCGCCCAGCTCCGCGAGGATCTGGGTTGCGAACGGCCCCATCACCACGGTGGTGAGATCGAGAATTCGTACCCCTTCGAGCGGGCCTGCCATGGGTTTCCTATTCGGGTTTGATGCCGGCGTCGCGGATCAGCTTGCCCCAGTAGTCGAGCTGTGCGCGCAGGTACTTCGAGAAATCTTCCGCACCGAGCGGCGCCACTTCGAAACCGATGAGCGCGAGCTTGTCGACCACTTCCTTGCTGGACAGAACGGCGAGCGTCTCCTGCGCGAGTCGAGCGACGACGGCCTTCGGCGTGCCCGCAGGGACGAATATCCCGTTCCACGATGTGACGTCGAAGCCTTTCACGGTCTCCGCGATGGGCGGTGCATCCGGCACGAGCACGGAGCGCCGCGCGGTGGTGACACCGAGCATTCTCACGCGCCCGCTCGCGACGTGCGGCATCGCCGTGGCGAAGTCCGCCACCATCACCGGCACCTCGCCGGACACCACGTCGAGCATCGCCTGCGGACTCGCCTTGTACAGAACGCCGGTCATGCCCATACCCGCCTGGGTGTTGAGACTTTCCGCGGCCACCAGCGAGGTGCTGCTCGCCGAGGCATAGGTGAGCGCACCGCGGTGGCTGCGCGCATGCGCAATGAACTCTGCGGTACTCCGAACCGGCAGCGACGGATGCACCACGAGCATGAACGGCAGCGTGGCCGTACGCACCACCGGCTCGAAATCCCTTACCGGGTCGTAGGGCAGAGACTTGTACAGATGTGGATTCGCCGAGTGGGTCGTATTGGTCGTGACGAAGATCGTGTAGCCGTCCGGCTTGCTCTTGGCGACGAACACGGCAGCGATCTGACCGAAGGCGCCGGGCCGATCGTCCACCACGACGTTCTGGCCAAGCCGCTGGCTCAATTCCTGGGCGAGGACCCGTGCCATGCTGTCGGTGGCACTGCCCGAAGCGAACGGGACCACCATGCGGATCGGGCGGGTCGGGTAGGACACCGGGTCGGCGGCACCGCAGGAGATCGCGAAAAGCGCACCGACCGTCGCGGCAAGACCACGCAACGCATGCATCGGCAACCAGAAGTTCTCAGTCCCTGACCACACGTTCCGGATGCTCTTCATAGGGTGGTGCATAGATGACGAGCAGTTTCGCCGGCCCGTCGCTCAGCACGATCACGCTGTGCGGAACATCCGGCGGGAAGAAACAGCAATCGCCCGGTTGCAGGTCGCAGATTTCGCCACCGACCTCAGCGCGGATCGCACCTTCGAGCAGATAGCAGACCTGCTCGATGCCGGGATGCGCGTGCGGCAGTGCGCCCCTGCCCTTCTCGATGACACCAAGAATGACTTCCACCTGCTTCGCACCCACGGTTTCAGCGCCGATCAGGCGGCGGTTGGTGGTGCCGGTGTGATTGGCGGGATGGTAGCCGGGGACTGCTCCTGCCTTGACGAAGTAGCTGCGTCGTTGCTGGCCGGCCAAAGGCGTCTTTCGAGATCGTCGGAGTGGAGAGTGGTCGTGTCGCGGACTACGCCGCGCCGTCAATACGTCGTGCGGACGCCAGCCCCCATCCCGACCTTTTCCCACCGAAGGTGGGGAAAGGAGGCGTACGTCCCCTCCCCCGGCTTTGCCGGGGGAGTGGGGGAAGGTCGGGATGGGGGAAAAACCTCACGCCGCCGCCTCGATATGCCCCGTCAACGGCCCCAGATTGCCCTGCCCGTCGAAGCTCCACGGATGCACCGGCGAGACGATCTCGAACCGCTCCGGCTGCACCTTCACTTCCGCCAGCATCGAGGCCGATACTTCGATCTCGGACAGATGCAAGGTGTTGCGGATACGCACCACGCGGCAATCCTCCGGCTTCACCCGTACCACCGTCTTCACCGCCAGCGCGATGGCTTCGTGGTCGTTGTTCATCACGATGGGAATGGCAGCACCGTCGAGGTTGCCCGCGGTGATCACGTTGGCGTAGGTCGACGACACGTCGAGATCACGGAACAACCGCATGGTGACGACGTCGGCGCCACCGATGCCGGTGGCGTTGCCATGCGAGACGCGCGTCAGGCCGAGCACGACGATCTTCTTCACCATCGGCTTGTTGGACCACTGCACGTTGCGACGATTGCGGCCGGTGATATTGGGGTCGAAGCCCGCACCCGAGATGTTCTTGCCCATCTCCTCGATGATCAGCACGTCGATTTCGTCGAAGAAGAGCCGCGGCATCAGGTCCTTGGCCATGGTCTGCAGCACCGGTTCGCGCGTGGCGAGTTGCTCGGACAGGACGAGTTCGACATGGGCGGTCTCGTCGTAGGCGTTCTCGACGATGCCGACACCGAACAGCACGTTGCGGTTCGCGAGATGCACGTCTCGGATCTTCGGCAGGAGCTCGGGAAAGCGATCCATGCCGTGCCGGTGGTAGGTCGCCGCACCCACGATCTTGCCGATGCCGATGGACAGCATCTTGGTGAGACCGCTCTCGGTGGCACCGCGAAAGCCCGTGTGCGGCTTGATGCGGTTGATGACGACGATGCCGTCAGCCTCGGCCGCGTTGCGATCCATGTGCACCGGAGTCCCATCCTCGAGATGGCCGGTGATCACGGTGTCCATGCTCGCGCGGATCGGCACGCCGGTGGCTTCCTCCGTGATGCCGTAGGTCTCGAGCACCTTGCGCTGACCTTCCGCGGTCGCGGCGCCGTGGCTGCCCATGCACGGAAAGATGAAGGGCTTCGCGCCCAGGGCGCGCAGTTCCTCGATCACCGTACGTGCGATCAACCCGATGTTGGCCACGCCTCGGCTGCCGCAACCCACCGCGATGGATTGCCCGGACTTCACTTTCGCCCGCATTTCGGGCCGCAGGAACTCGCGCCGCACGGCACCGGCTATGTCGTCCAGCCGTGCCGGATCGAACTTCTGGCGCACCCTTGCCATGGGCGGCAACGGAAAATCGAGTCCGCCCGCGATGCTCACTTCGATACGATCAGGAATCACGCGCCACCTCCGGCATGGGGCTTCTCGGGGGCCCCGTATCGTCTACGAACCCGCATCCTAACGCGAGGGGCGATCCGTGGCGAACGGCACCTGCAACGCCGGGCGGTTCGGCGTATGGTCACGACTCGCCGCATCGCCGCGGCCGACCAACGACAACCAGGGGAGAAGATCATGCATCGCGCCGTTTCGCTCGCCATTGCCGGCACCACCATCGCCGCCGCTGCCTTCGGCATCGGTGTCGCCGTGGGCCAACAGACCCCGCCCACCGCAAACCAGGGCGTCAGCGTGAGCGCTCCGACCTATCTCGACCTCTCGAAAGAGGTCGACAGCGTCGACGGCCGGCAATTGCGCCTGCGCATCGTCACCATCGAGCCCGGTGGCGTCGTGGCGAACCACAGCCATGACGGCCGCCCGACCGTAGCCCATCTCGTGAGCGGCGTGCTGACCGAGCGCCGCGACGGCGACTGGGTGAAGGTGCATCAGCCCGGCGACAGCTGGACCGAGGGCAAGGGAGTGGTCCACTGGGCGGAGAACAAGGGCACGACCCCGACGGTGATCGTGGCGGTGGACGTGTTCAAGCCCTGAGAACGAATGCAGGTCGCGCGCTGTCGCATGCGCGTTCCGCAACCCCATTCAACGAGGAGACTTCATGATTACCATTCGAACCTGGCAGGCGCTGGCCTTCGCCGCATGTGTACCGCTGTCCACGACTACCTGGGCTGATGAGGCCACCAGCACGCTCGACAGTTGCATCGCGAAAGCACAGGCTGCACGCGAGGGCGTGGTGACGGGCTGGCAGGAGCTCACCGACAAGCCCGAAGACGGCTACTACGTGCGTATCGTCGGCAAGGACGGCAGCGTCGGGTTGACGCAGTGCCGCCCGGCGGAGACAGCACCGCTTGACTTCGAGAAGAAGACCGGACTCGTGCGCTACGAGATGTACCAGCGCGTGAAGGTGGCCGAACCGGCGGCCCGAGCGGTCGCACCGGTGGTCTTCGTGCCGCCGACACGGGTGACTCGCATGGAACTCACGATCAGCATGCGCGGCTCACCCTACTACACTTACACGGTGGCGCTCCCGGAGAACAAGAAGGCGACGGTGGAAGTGGATGCGGTCTCCGGAAAACCGATCAAGGCCAGCGTCGAGTATCCGAAGTAGCGTCCGGTCACAACGGTGTCCCGCTGGATCAGCGTGGCACCTTGCCGACGAAAGCGTTGGTCCACGACTCTTCGAGCTTGATGGCGGCACCGGCGTCGCGTACCGCGGCATCGCTCGCCGCCGTCGTGCGATAGGAACGTTCCACGCCTTCGGCCGTGAACGTTCCGTCGGGCGAGTAGACGTTGCGCAGGCGCTCGAGGACGGCGGCATACACTGCGCGGTCGCCGAAAGTGTATTCGGGCGGGATCACCTTGATCACGTCGTCCGCCGAGGCCTTGCGCAGCCAGCGCAGCGCCTTGACCATGGCGTTGGTCAGGGCCTGCACCGTGTTCGGATTGCCCTGGATGAACGACTGCTTCGCGTACAGGCACGCGGAGGGCACCGGCCCGCCGTAGACCGCGCGGGTACCGGGCTCACTGAAGGTTTCGTGCACGACCCTGAGGTCGCCGGACTTCTCGAGCATGGCGACCGCCGGCTCCACGTTGGCGATGGCGTCGAGTTGACCGCTGCGACCCGCCGCGACCGCGGTGGCGCCGGTTCCGACGCCGATCACCGAGACGTCCTCGGGTCTCAGTTTCGCGGATGCAAGCAGGTGGTTGAGGAACGTGTGCGTGCTCGACCCTGGTGCAGTGACCCCGATCTTGCGCCCTTTGAGGTCCTGCGGTCCCGCATAGGTCGCGAACTTGCCTTTCGCGAGACCGAGGGCCAGCGCGGCATTGCCTTGCAGGACGAACGCCTGGACCTTCTGTCCTTTTGCCTGCATCTGGAGCGTGTGCTCGAAACCGCCGGAAACGATGTCGGCGCTGCCGCCGATCAACGCCTGCAGTGCCTTCGCGCCGCCGGGAAAGTCGAGTACCTCCACTTCGAGGCCTTCGTCCCGGAAGTAACCGAGACGTTCGGCGAGAGTGAGCGGCAGATAGTAGAGCGTGGCCTTGCCGCCGACGGCGATGGTGAGATTGGGCTTCTCAGGCGGGGCGGCGCGAGCGGATGCGACGATTGCGATCAGGGACAGCAGCAGGGCTGAGAGCAGCTTCATCGTCGGGGACCTTCGGGAACGTTGTTCCAGGAAAACTGCTTAGCAAAGCTGGGGGAAGGTCGGGATGGGGGCAGCGCAGCGCCGGCTTCGCCGGGGGAGGGTCAGGGTGGGGGCAGGTGCGGGTACATCGTCACCCATTCAATTCGAGCTTCGGCACCACCTTGAACCCGGTGGGCTTCACTTTCTCCGGTAGCACTCGTCCTTTGTGCGCGCGCGTGCTGGCGAAGTGCCCGAGCTCCCGCTTGCCGAGCGCGACTTCCTTTTCCTTGCCGCCGCGCCCCACGCCGACCACCGTCAGCGTCGGCAGGTCGGACACCAGCACCGCGACCAGCTTCTCATCCTTGTCGAGACCCATCAGGATCAGGCCGCGCCCCTTCGGCTGATACTTGAGTTCGGAGAGTTGCACGAGCAGCAGCTTGCCACCCTCGGACACGGAAGCGACATAGCTTCCCGGCGTTTCCGTGAACGTCACCGGCGGCACGGGTGTCTCGGTCGCTTCGAGCGACATGAACTCGCGGCCCGCCCGACGATTCGAAACCATGTCGGCGAGCCTGGTGTGGAACGCATACCCGCCGGTCGACGCCACCAGTATCTGCGTCTCGGCCTTGCCGGCGAGGCAGTAAAGGATCTTGGCGCCATCCTGCACTTCCACCAGCGACGAGGCCGGTACGCCATCGCCACGACCGGACGGCAGGGCGGTCGCCTCGACCGAATAGGCGCGGCCCTTGGAATCGAGGAACACCACCGGGTCGACGGTGCGGCACTGGATCAGCGTCTGCAGCCCATCGCCTTCCTTGAAGGACAAGGCCGAGGCGTCCACCTCCCAGCCTTGCCGCCCGCGGATCCAGCCGATGCGCGAGAAGATCACGGTGATCGGCTCGTCGATGATCGGCGTGGCCATCACCGCTTTCTCGGAGACCTGGATGACCGTCCGGCGCGCGTCGCCGAAGGTCTTCATGTCGGCTTCGATCTCCTTCACCACCAGGTTCTCGAGGGCCTTGCGCGATCCGAGGATCTTCTCGAGGTCCTTCTGCTCCTTGCGCCTGGCGTCGAGCTCCTGCTCGACCTTGATGTGTTCCAGCTTCGCCAGTTGCCGCAGGCGCATTTCGAGGATGTCTTCGGCTTGCCGTTCGGTCAGCGCAAACGCCGCCATCAGCTCCGCCCTCGGCTCGTCGGCATTGCGGATCACCTTGATGACCTTGTCCACGTTGAGCAGGACGATCATCCGGCCTTCGAGCACGTGGATGCGGTCGAGCACCTGGTCGAGGCGGAACTGCGTTCGGCGCGTCACCGTCGCGAGCCGGAACTCGGTCCACTCGAGCAGCATCTCGCGCATCGACTTGCCCGTAGGCCGGCCGTCGAGGCCCACCATCACCAGATTGATCGACGCATTGCCTTCCAGGCTGGTCTTGGCGAGCAGCAGGTTGACGAACTCGGTCTCGTCCACCTTCGAGGTCTTCGGCTCGAGCACCAGGCGCACCGGGTGGGTACGATCCGATTCGTCGCGCGCCTTGTCGAGCATCGACAGCATCAATCCCTTCTCGCGCTGTTGCTCCGGCGTCAGGGACTTCTTGCCGGGCTTCGGCAACGGATTGGTCAGCGCCTCGATCTCCTCCAGCACCTTGCGCGTCGACGTTCCGGGCGGCAGCTCGGTCACGACCATCTGCCATTGACCGCGCGCGAGCCGCTCGATGGTCCAGCGCGCCCGCACACGCACCGAACCGCGCCCGCTTTCATACGCTGCGATGAGCTCGTCACGCGGCGTGATGATCTGTGCCCCACCGGGGAAATCCGGCCCCTGGATGTGCTGGACGATGTCGGACGTCTTCAGCTTCGGGTTGCGGATCATCGCGATGGCCGCGTTGCCCACTTCCACCAGGTTGTGGCTGGGAATCTCCGTCGCCATGCCCACCGCGATGCCCGAGGCCCCGTTCAGCAGGAGCACGGGCAGCCGCGCGGGCAGCACCGAAGGTTCTTCCGTGGAACCGTCGTAGTTCGGCACGAAGTCGACGGTGCCCTGATCGAGTTCCGCCAGCAGCACTTCGGAGAACTTCGTGAGGCGCGCTTCCGTGTAACGCATGGCGGCGGGTTCGTCGCCGTCGCGCGAACCGAAGTTGCCCTCGCCGTCGATCAGCGGATAGCGCAGGGTGAAGTCCTGCGCAAGCCGCACCAGAGCGTCGTAGACGGACTGATCGCCGTGCGGGTGAAACTTGCCGAGCACGTCACCCACCACGCGAGCCGACTTCTTGCGCGGCGTGCCCGCGCGCCCGTTCATGTCCCACATCGCGTACAGGATGCGTGACTGCACCGGCTTCTGTCCGTCGCCCACCCGCGGCAGCGCGCGATCCTTCACCGTGGCGATCGCGTACTGCAGGTACTGCAGCGAGGCGTAGCGCCCGATCGGCAGCGCATCGCCGAACTCGCCTTCCATCGGCGCGAAGTGCGGCGGCAGTTTGCCGTCGCCGCCGCCACCACCCGCGGGCGCGCGCGGCGCCTTCGGTATCTCGTTCTTCGGCGGTGGCGCCACAGCGGTGTCGCCGCCCGTCTCGTCGAACAGATCTCTTTGATCTTCCATGCTTCGATCCTTATTTTCCATCGGCGACGACATCGAAGTCCTGGACCACGATGTCGCGCACGCCGTCGGTCACGACGAAGCGCCATTTGCCGGGGACGAGCTGCCAGTCGTTGCGCAGTTCATGGCCACCGCACCAGCGGCCACGACCGTTCGTCACCGCGACCATGTGCGGGGCGTTCCAGCCGTTGGTTTCGACACCGTTCGGCTGTGTCAGCACCGGATGCCGCACGAATTCCGAAAGCATCGTCTTGCCGCCGCTGTCGTTGAGGCCCGCGAGGTCGGCACAGAAACCGAAGCGCACACCCTTGCGGGCAGGCACTTTGTGGGTCTGCTTCTCGAGGGCAGGCTTGCCGTTGACGATGGTGTAGAGGCCGTACTCGGTGATCTCGCCGGTGGGAACGCCTTGGGCGGAGACGAACGCGGGCGCACCGACGGTGGCCAGCGCAAGAATCGCCCCCACCCTGGCCCTCCCCCGGCAAAGCCGGGGGAGGGGACCTACACCCCTTCCCCCGACTTCGTCGGGGGAAGGTTGGGATGGGGGCAACATCACGTCCGTTTCGACGGCAATGCCATTGACCGGCCGCCATTCGCGCGCTTCGTTGTTCAAGCTCTGCCTTTCGACGCCAAACATCATGAGATATCCGCATCCACGAGATTGCCGTACGTCTCCATCCACTCCCGTCGCTGCGAAGCGTTCTCTTTCGCCATCATCATGTTGAAGATGTCGTTCGAGATCTCGAGTTGCCCGTCCTCCACCAGCACCGGCAGCATGCGCCGCGTATCGGGATTGAGCGTGGTTTCCCACAACTGCTCCGGACTCATCTCGCCCAGTCCCTTGAAGCGACTCACCGTCCACGCGCCCTCCTTCACGCCCTCGTCCTCGAGCTTCTCTTCGAGGCTCGCGAGCTCCTGCTTGTCGAGCGCATAGAGCTTGCGCGCGGGCTTGTTCTTGCCGTGGGCGGGTACGTCGATGCGAAAGAGCGGCGGCTGCGCCACGTACACATGCCCCTTCTCGATCAGCTTCGGAAAATGCCGGAAGAACAGCGTGAGCAGCAGCACCTGAATGTGCGAACCGTCCACGTCGGCATCGGCCAGGATGATGACCTTGCGGTAGCGCAGGCCCGAAAGATCCGGGTTGTCGCCGGGCTTGTGATGGTCGACGCCTACCGCCAGAGCGATCGCTTCGATCTCCTTGTTGGCGTAGAGAGTGTCAGGGGAATCCTGCCAGGTGTTCTTCGGCTTGCCCTTCAAGGGCAGTACGGCCTGGAATTCCTTGTCGCGCGCCTGCTTGGCCGACCCGCCCGCGCTGTCGCCTTCGACGATGAAGAGCTCATTGCGATCCGGGTCGTCCGACGCGCAATCAGTGAGCTTGCCGGGCAGCACGGCCACGCCCGAGCTCTTGCGCCGCTCGACCTTCTGCGCCGCACGCGTGCGCGCCATCGCCTGGCGTAGCACCAGGTCGGCGATGCGCTTGCCTTCGTCCACATGCTGGTTCAACCAGAGCTCGAACGGGTCACGCACCATTTGCGCGGTCAGCTTCACCGCATCGCGCGAGATGAGCTCGTTCTTGACCTGGCCCTTGAACTGCGGGTCGAGCATCTTCACGGCCAGCACGTAGTTGGCGCGGGACCACACGTCTTCCGGCACGACCTTGAGGCCGCGCTGCCCCATGGCGTGCAGGTCGATGAAGTTGCGGATGGCGTTGTAGACCCCTTCGCGCAGCCCCGACACATGGGTGCCGCCGTGCCGCGTCGGGATCATGTTCACGTAGCTCTCGTTCACCAGGTCGCCATCGGCCGACCACGCGATCGCCCACAACGCGCCCTCGCCTTCTGCGAAGCTGTCGGACTCGGACTGCGCACTGATGTAGCGCTCGCCGAGGAAGCTCGACGCGACCGGTTCCGCACCCACCATGGCGTTCGCGAAGTAGCCGCGGATGCCTTCGGGGAAATGCCATTGCGTCGTCTCGAACTTGCCGTTCTTCTCGACGTTCAACGCGAACTTGACACCCGGCAGCAGCATCGCCTTGGCACGCAGCAGCGCGGCGATGTCGGTCGGCACGATCTTCGGCGAATCGAAGTACTTCGCATCGGGCCAGAAGCGCACGCGCGTACCGGTTTCGCGCGGACCGGCATTGCCGGTCTTCTTGAGTGGCTCCTTCAACTGGCCGTTGGGACCGAACACGATGCGCCAGGCTGCGCCATCGCGCTTCACATCCACTTCGAGCTTCGTCGACAGCGCATTGCTGACGCAAACGCCCACGCCATGCAGACCGCCCGCGATGCGATAGACGGCGTCCTTGTCGGTCTTCCGGAACTTGCCGCCCGAGTGCAGCGTCGTGAAGATTACCTGCACTGCCGGCACCTTCTTCTTCGGGTGTATGTCCACGGGGATGCCGCGGCCATCGTCCACGGCTTCCGCCGAGCCGTCCTCGTACAACGTCACGACGACATTCTTCGCGAAACCTGCCAGCCCTTCGTCAGCCGCGTTGTCGATGATCTCGACCAGCGCGTGGTTCGGGTTGACCGGGTCGGTGTACATCCCCGGCCGATGCAGGATCGGCGAGAGATCCTCGAGGATCTCAATGTCTTCCGCGGTGTACGCGCTGTCTTTCTTTGCCATCTTTGTGGCGGCGTGGGGAATCTTGGGAACGGCACCCGAGCGGTCGGTGCCCAGGCGCTTGCGCAGTTCGCGGATCGCGATGGCGCGCACCGCTTCCGGCCCGCTGCGGATCGCGTCGACCAGGGCGAACAATTCGTGCAGCACCGGATCACGGATCGCCGCGACCGGCACCGACTTGTACAGCGGCTCCAGCGCGACACCGCGGACCTCGCCCGCCGGGTCGGGCCATACGGCGGGCGGCTCGTCGGTCGGCGGCAGCAGATCCAGCAGCGGCGCCGCCGACTCGGCGGTCGGCAGCCCCAGGGTCAGCCCACCCCGCTCCGCTGCCCAGACGTAGCGCACACCGTAGATCAGCAGTTCGTCCAGCCCCTTGGCATCCGGCACGCCCCAGCCTTCGTTCAGCCGGAGCAGCCCGGCCTCACCGCAGCGCTTGACCGCCGCATGGACCTCCGAGGCCGACATGCCGAGCTCCCAGGCGAGCTGCGTATAGCTCCAGGGCTCGGGGCCTCGCGCCACGATCTTGAGCAGCAGGCAGACGTCCTGAGGCTTGAGCATGGCCGCATTCTATTCGCGAATCGCGAATAGCGAAAAGGGCATACCCCTCAAGGGACGTCGCTTGGCGGCGACGTCGCGGCCACACGTCGGGGGGTCAGATCCGCCCGTAACGCTTCAGGATGACGTCCAGCGGCGCCCCGCTGTCGATGTCCATCCGGATGCTCTTTTCCCGCTCGGTGATCTTTTCGGCCTCGGCGAGCACCGTCTCGATGTGCGCCGCCGGAATGACGACCACACCGTCCGCGTCGCCCAGCATGAAATCGCCGGGCGCCACTTCCACGCGCCGACTGGTGGCGCCGGGCATCACGATCGGAACCTGGCAGCCGGTGACCTTCAACCGCCCGATGGACTGCACCGGCGAACGGTATCTCGCGTAGACCGGCATCCCGTGCTTCGCGATCCACGCGCTGTCGCGCACGCCGCCGTTCACCACGATGCCAACACACCCGCGCACCTTCATGCCAAGAGCGAGCAGTTCGCCGAACGAAGCCATGCCCTCGGCATCGCCCGCCCACACCGACACGACACCGGGCATCATGCCGTTGATCGCCTGCATCTTGTCCGGATCGCCCGGACCTTCGTAGGGCTGCAGGTGCATGCGCACCGTGTACGCGAAGCCCGCGAGCTTCTCCTGATTCGCCGCGATGGGAACCAACGCGGTGGAGAGCGCCTGGTCGAATCGACCGACGCCTTCCAGCACGTCGGAAACCGTCGTCGTATCGACGGCGAGAAAGCGGCTGCGGATGGATTCCTGTTCGGGAGTCATGGTGTCGTTCCTCGATCGATCAACGTTTCGCCAGCACCTGGCCGTGCAACTGCAATCCGGAGCGCGGCCAATCCACTTCCAGCAGCGTGCCGAAGCCCGAGAGGGTCACGTACACCTTGCGCAAATCCGCTCCACCGAATGCGAGGTTGGTGGTGTAGACCTCCGGCGCCTTGTGAAACTCCAGCACCTCACCCTGGGGCGAGATGACGCTGATGCCGCCGGTGATCAGCGTCGCCACGCAGATGTTGCCGCCGGCCTCCACCTTGAGCGAGTCGAAGCGCTGGTACCCGGGCAATCCCGCCACGAGGGTACCGCCATGGGGCGACGGAAACGGCAGCTTGTCGAGCTGTCCTTCGCCGACGATCCGGAACTGCCACAGACGCGAGGTCTCGGTCTCGGCGACGTAGAGCGTACGGCCGTCCGGGGACAGCCCGATGCCGTTCGGCGTCACGATCGGATGTACGACTTCCCGGATCAGGCTGCCATCCATGCGTGCGTAGTACACGGCACCTCGATCCATCTTGCGATCGTAGATCTTGCCGAGGTCGGTGAACCAGAATCCGCCCTTGCCATCCATCACGATGTCGTTCGGGCCCTTCAGCGTCACGCCATCGCATTCGGTGTAGAGCACTTCGACCTTGCCGTTGTCGAGATCGACACGCTCGATCCGGCCGCCGCTGTAGTCGTCGGCGCGGCGCATGGGGCGAAACAGACCATCGGCCTCGTGGCCGAACTCGAAGCCGCCGTTGTTGCAGACGTAGCATTTGCCGTCCGGCCCGACGGCAGCGCCGTTGGGCCCGCCGCCCAGTTCGGCGATCACGGTCTTGCGCCCGTCCGGATGCACGCGCGTAATCGTTCGGCGCGCAATTTCCACCAGCACCACCGAGCCGTCTGGCATGGCCACCGGTCCTTCGGGAAACTGCAGACCCGACGTCATCTCGCGCCCGCGCAGTTCCAGCATCTTGGTCATCGTCGTCCTCCCCCGCTTATCGTTGTCAGGGATCGCTCCAGCGCGCCCATCGGCCGACGATACCCGATGCGCCGGGTCGCCGTCACGGACCTCGGCCTGCCTATGAGCTGCAGGACAGCATGGAGCACCCGGCACGGGTACGTGCCCAGTCGGGCCGCTTCGCGGCAAAGCGCTCGCGGCCGGGCTGATCCTCGTAGGGACGGCGCATCACGTCGAGCAGTTCGTCGATGCGGCCGAAGTCACCCTGCTCTGCGAGGTCGATGGCTTCCTGGGCGAGGTAGTTGCGCAGGACATAGCGCGGGTTGACCGCGTTCATGCGTGCTCGCCGCTCGATGTCAGGGATCGCGTTCGATCGGATGCGTTGAGCGTAGCGCTCGAGCCACGTCGTGACCTGCGGTCGCGTCGCAACGCGCTTGGCCTCGTCGTAAAAGGCCGGCGCCAGCACGTCGGACTCCGGACGATCGAGATCCACGCCTGCGAGCAGACGGAAGGCGAGTGTCATGTCCACCTCCGCCTCGTGCAGCAGCAAGTAGAAGTCGGAGCCGATCTCGCCGTCGCGATCGCGCCAGGTGTCGAAACCGAACTTGGCTGCCGTCATGCGCTGCTGCTCCGCTTCGAACACTGCAGCAAATCGATCGAGGCCCGCCTCCAGCGGCGCGGTGGAAGGAAACACCGGCACCAGCGCATTCGCGAGCTGCGCGAGATTCCAGTGCGCGATCTGCGCCTGCTGCCCGAAACGATAGCGACGTCCGGCAGCATCCGTGGTGTTCGGTGTCCAGCCGGGATCGAAATCCTCCAGCCACCCGTAGGGGCCATAGTCGATGGTGAGCCCGAGGATCGACATGTTGTCGGTGTTCATCACGCCGTGGACGAACCCCACCCGCAGCCAGTGAGCGACCATCGTCGCCGTGCGCTCGCAGACAGCGTGGAACCACCGCGTGCGGCGTTCGACCGGATCGCCTGCTATCTCGGGGAAGTCACGCCGGATGGTGAACTCCACCAGACGCTCGAGGGTCGCAAAATCCGAGCGGGATGTGAAGATCTCGAAGTTGCCGAAGCGGATGAACGAGGGTGCCACGCGGCACACGATCGCTCCTTGCTCTGCCTGCGGCCGGCCGTCGTAGAACATGTCCCGCACCACTTCTTCGCCGGTACCCACCAGGCACAGGGCCCGCGTCGTGGGTACGCCGAGGTGATGCATCGCTTCGCTGCATAGAAACTCGCGGATCGACGAACGCAGTACCGCCCGGCCGTCGGCCGTGCGTGAGTACGGGGTGGGTCCAGCGCCCTTGAGCTGCAGTTCCCAACGTTCGCCTCGCCGGTTGACGACTTCGCCCAGCGTGATCGCGCGACCGTCGCCCAGTTGCCCCGCCCATTGGCCGAACTGGTGACCGCCGTAGACCGCAGCGTAGGGCTGCATCCCGGGTAACGTCCGGTTGCCGCCGAACACTTCCGCAAAGTCGGGCGTTTGCACGTCGGCCGCCGTCAGGTCGAGCAATGCGGCACACTCGGGCGACCACGAAATGAGCCTTGGCGCAGCCACCTTCGTGGGGTCCACCCGCGAGTAGCATGCACCATGCACCTGTCGCCGCCGCGGACCGGTATCGGCATCGGCGGGCAGATCGCGGACGAAGCTGTTGTCGAATACGATGGAGTTCATGGACGCGCGCCGCGTGTGGGCACTTGCCGGCGACTATTCGTCAAGATAGCCCGCTTCCCGGGCGTGACGGATGGCCAACACGAGCACCCGCTCGGAAGCCGGATACCAACGGTACTTCGCCACATACGTCGCCGCCCCATGACCGGCAACCAGTTCGCGCAAGCCATCCTCGACTCGACGACCGATGCGCGGATGCCGGGCGAGAATTCCGATCGCGTCACGCAGATCATTCACGACGACCGCCGCGCGTCCCGGATCTTCCTGGGCAATGAACTCGAAGATGCGTTCCAGATCGGCGAATGCGCGTGCCGAGAGCGCTAAGGTCGCCACGCCTTGGCACGGGGTCGCGCGACCCGCTTGCCCCGAGCCTTGGCGGCGAGATAGCCGAACACCTCTTCGGGGTCGTACGCCCTGCCCGACTGCAGAGTCTCGGACTCCGCTTCCAGGGCCTCGGCCCCGAAGCGCCGCCGCAACGTCACGCGGTTCGCGGCCTGCTCGATTGCCTCGACCATGAAGGCGTGCGCCGACTGCCCCGTACCTTCTACGAGTTCGGTGATCTGCTGCTTCAGTGAATCCGGCAGCTTGAGACTGGTAGCGGCCATTGGTTCCTCATGGCTCCATGGAGTAGTAACAAAGTAATACCTGTGCGCCTGGCCGTCAAGCCAAACCACTGGTCGACAACGGCTTCCGCGCTGCCACCACCTCCGCCAGCAGGCACAGGATCTCGTACATGATCGTCGCCCCCACCAGCGCGGTATTGCCCGACGGATCGAAGGGCGGGCAGACCTCCACCACGTCGCCACCGATCAGGTTGAGATGGCGCAGCCCGCGCAGGAACTGCTGCGCCTCGCGCGTGGTGAGTCCACCGATCTCCGGCGTGCCGGTACCTGGCGCGTACACCGGGTCGAGCCCGTCCACGTCGAAGGTGATGTAGGTCGGTCCGTCGCCCACGACGCGACGCGCTTCGGCGATCACCTTCTCGACACCCAACTCGACGAATTCGTCGATGAACACCACGCGCATGCCCGAGTCGGCGGAATAGCGCCACCCGTCGTCGACGGCCTGGCCGCCGCGAATGCCGATCTGGATGGTGCGCTTCGGATCGAGCAGCCCTTCTTCGACCGCATAGCGAAACGGCGAGCCGTGATGGAACCGGCTGCCGCCCCATTCAGCCCAGGTGTCGGTATGGGCATCGATGTGGATCATGCCGATCGGACGATGCCGCGCGATGCCGCGGAAGATCGGGTACGTGATGGAATGGTCGCCGCCGGCCGTCAGGGGCAGCGCACCGGATTCGAAGATGCCGCGATAGAAGCCCTCGATATCGGCCAGCACGGCGACGCGATCGAATATCTTCGAGAACCCGACGTCACCGACGTCCGCCACGTTGCAGATCTCGAACGGGTTGATGCGCGAAACATGATGGATGCCCCGGCACATCGAGGACTGGTTGCGAATCTCGCGCGGTCCGTGGCGCGCACCGGCCCGACAGGTCACGCCACCGTCGTAGGGCACGCCGATCATGGCCACATCGAGACCTGCCGGATCGCGCCGCAGCGGCGTGCGCATGAAGGTCGGAATCTCCATGTACCGCGGGGAGTTCTGAGGGTTGAAGGCAGGGGCTTCCATCGGATACCTCGACACGCATGAAGCCGGGAGTTTACGAGAAGCCGTCGCCAAACGGCGTCACTTCGTCGACCAATGGTCTGGCCGACACCCCCAACTCGTCCGAAACGCCAGTTTCCCCATCGCGGCTGCGAAAACCATTGATCGCCGTCAACGACGGCCGTCCGAAAAAGCGAGTACAAGGACGTTTTTGGCGCAAGGAAATCGGGAACCTGCCGTTAACGGCAGTCGTGCATGTCGAATCCCGACCCGAGACGGGGTCCGGGGTGCACGACTGACGTACCTGGATTTCCTTCAACCCTGACGTTGTCGACGGGTGGCCGCGTGGCGGACCGAGTTGTCGCCGCCGCGCCTTCAGTTGCGCCGGCAAGAACGAGGAAAGCACCATGGTCACACACGCGAGGGTCGTGTTCGTCAACAGTCACAACCACCTCACCGACACCGCCGGCCACGATTGCCGGTATCGCACGGCGAACGGTCATCCGTTGCTGCCGGGATACTGGTACCTCGTGCAGTGGCCGGACGACGTGGAGGAGCCGCTGTTCGACATGCACGCGCATTACTCGGGGCCTTTCGATTCGGAGCGCGCCGCCCGCAACGAACTGGGCGCGCTGGGCGTCCCGGTGTCGACGCTGGTCGATGCACCGCCGTCGAGCGGTGCTGCGACCGCGAGAAATCCCGACGCCGCGTTCTTTTCCGACTGGCACTGCGACTGATCCGACGGCGCAACGCCGGACCGTGCCGCGTCGGATACGCGGCCCGCTGACTCGAGGAATCGTTCCTGCGCGTTCTCCTGGTTCTTTGCCTGCTGGCGGCCGCGGCTGCCGCTGTCCTGTGGCACGCGCACTGGCGCTGGCGCGAGGCGACGGATTCGATCCGGGCGGCGATGCTCCTGGAAGCCACTCCGCCGGCGGTTGCGGCGTACTCCGAAAGCGATCTCGCGGATCTCCCGACGCCGGTCGCACGCTATTTTCGCAGGGTGCTCACCGACGGACAGCCCATCGTGCGACATGCGCGCGTGCGGTGGTCAGGCACATTCAACATGGGCAAGCCCGGCCGTGATCAATGGGTGGCTTTCAGCGCCGTGCAGGACTTCGTGCCGGCTACGCATGCATTCGTCTGGGATGCCCGCATGCGTATGCTGCCGGGCGTCCCCGTCATGGTGCGCGACGAATTGGTCGGCGGGCAGGGCTCGATGCTTGGCGCGATCATGGGCCTGATCACCGTGGTCGATGTCGGCGGAACCACGAACATCGCGACGAACGCGCTGTTGCGCTTCCTGGGTGAAGCCGTCTGGTTGCCCACCGCACTGCTGCCTGGCCAGGGCGTTCGCTGGACGGCCATCGACGATGTCACGGCCCGTGCCGCCATCTCGAACGGAACCGCGACGGTGCATGCCGAGTTCCACTTCGGTTCCGACGGTCTCGTCGAGTCCATGACATCCAGCGAACGCACCTTCGACGACGAGACGAACCCACCGGCCATCCAACCGTGGGGTGGAACGTATCGGCGCTACGAGCGCCGCGGAACGATGCTGGTGCCGCTGGAAAGCGAGGCGGCCTGGTCCCTTCCGGCGGGTCGGTTCGTCTACTGGCGCGGAACGCCCGAGGCGATCGAGTACCGATAGGGCAGCTCCGCCCGGCGCGCATGCCGCTCCGAAGCCTGTTCGCGCTCGCGCGTCAGCGCACCCGCTTCAGAGGGCCGATGTATGTGGGACCGAAGGCAAGCCCCGCGATCTCGTGCCACATCTCGCACCCGGGGACCCCGTTGCCTCCGTGCAGCGTCTGCGTGATCACCGCCATGATGTTCGCCGCCGCATGACCGCGATACTTCACCACGGTGTTCTCGTAGACACGCACGCCGTCGACCCAGAGACGGAACACGCCGTCACTTCTGGCCACCTGACCGTCCAGGGAATTGAGCTTGATTTCGTACTCGACCGAATAGACCTGTCCGGGACGGTAGGCAACACGGAAGGGAATGGTATCGCCGCGGTCCGGGCTCGAGAACCTGTGCCCACCGAAGCTGTAGAAATACCACAGGACCCCGAAGCTGTCGTTGGCCTTCGAGTACAACGTGTGGTTGAGGTTGAAGGCCCAGCCGAGATCCGCGTCGTACAGTTCGTCCGCCGGCCAGCCGATGCTGTTGACGTTCTGCCATGTCCCAGTGGTCCCCGGCGTCTTCTGGCCGAGGTTCGCACAGTCCTTCACCGTCTCGCCCACCTTGATGGCGTAGCGGGTGAACAAGTGCGTCGGCGCTTCATAGGCGGTCGGCACCTGATACGGCTTGCGTGGCCCGGCTCTCTTGACGAAGACCTTGCGCGCGTTGATCCCGGTGGCACCGAGGGGACCCGCCCGCGCACGAATCGCCTTCACACCGTACTCCGGCCAATCCACCATCACGGCCGGGTAGGACGCCGAACTCACCCACCCGTCGTCGTACCAGGCCTGAATCTCCGCCACCGTCGCGCGTGCAGGCATCTGGTCCCACGGCACGCCACCGCCGGATTCGACGCGGCCGGGATGTTGCGCGGCCGGACTGATCAGCAACTCCGGAACCGCAAGCTCGTAGATTGGCAGGTCGTACTCGCCGTAGTAGGACTCGAGCCAGATGGAAAGCGTCGCGCTCGCGATTTTGCCCTCGACCTTCGACAGATCGAACCGCAGCATGCCGTTGCCGTATTCGTCCTTGTCGCGCGGGTCCCCGACCGACCAGATCGGCTCCTGTGCGAGCGACCGGTTGCTGGTCACGGATACCCAGGTATCCAGGAGCAACGGCACCTCGTGCACGCCCATGTTCGTCGTGATGATCAGCCTGGGCGCCCTGGATGGGTTCGACTGCGACGCAAATTTCGGCCCCGCCCCCTTGATCTTCCTGGCACCGACCAGGAACCCGGTGTTGTCCGACAGCAGCTTTTTCACCAGCGTCGTCACGTCGGCCGAGACGTAGCCTGGCGTTCCCACACGCAGTTGAATGATCGCGTAAGGCGTCACGCCCTGTGCCACACCATCGGCATCGATCCAATCGCCACCCCGGTTCCTCCAGGGCAGGTACAGGGTCGGGCTTGCGTAGTCGTACGAGGGGGCCTCGGTTTCGATCATCCTGAGGCGCTCCACCGGGAGTCGGGGTGACGACGAACGCTCCGGGGTGACCGGGCCATCGCCGGAGCGTGCGCTGCGTCGGCCGTCGGCGACTGCATCGGCACTCCGTTGCTCGGCGTGGGCCCATGCGAAGGCAGCGACCAGCACGACCAGCGCCGCGATCGACCTCAGCGTCATGTACGCGCAACCATCGTCAGCGCGGCCTTGCCCGCTACCGGCTTGCGCGACTTGTGGCCAGCCGACGCTGGGCAATCCATGGGTAAGCTCATGGACCGCAATGTAACCATACTGCCGCTGAGAATGGCCGCGATTCAGCGGGGAATCGCCCCCGGGCTTGCAGCGGCAGCGCCGGCGATCGTGATCCCGCGCAGGATCGTGCGACGGCGTTCGGAACGCACACACGCCTCGGTGCGATCCCTTCGGGACGGGTCGTGCCCGGGTTTACCATGGTGTCCTCAAGAAGGAGTGGTTCATGCGCCTCGTCGTTTTCGCTCTTACGGCATTCCTGATGCCGTCCGGATGCACACTTGCTCAGGACGACGAGGACCCCGCGATCCGCCGCGCCAACGCCCCGGCGGTGCCGGCCATCGCCGTGACGGCCAGCGGCAAGACCGACCGTCTCGAGTTCGACTTCGGCCGCAACCGCGGCAAGGGCTGGGTGGCACGCAAGGGCGAGCTATACGTCGAGACGTGGGTGCAGCACAACGGCTTCCTGTGCGCAACGTACGAAGTCGGCATCCGCTTCGGACACGGCGATCCCGGATGCGCCAACGCCCAGTGGCTTGCTCCGGCGCGCTACGTGACCAGCCGTGTTCAGTGCAACAACGCGATCGTCCAGCACATCGGCGTCGACACCGAGTTCCAGTTGGGTGCCGACTTCGACCAGATCACGTGCGCGCAGCGCATGATCCGCTGCGCAAGCGGCAACTGCTGAAGCAGCCGCCCGCGAGCCAGGCGACGAACCGCGCTGGACGCCCCCTGGGGGGAGAGGCCGCAGGCCTGTCGGGGGGAACCTCTCACTCCTCTTCGTGCCGACGCATCGCCCGATAGTCGGTTGCAAGCTGTTGTTGCACGGTCGGTGGCGCTTGCTCGTAGTGGCTCAACTCCATGGAATACGAGCCCTGCCCGCCCGTGAACGCCTTCAAGCGTGAGGCATAGCCGTTCAGTTCGGCCAGCGGCGCCAGCCCGCTCACCGTCAGGGTCGCAGCCTGCAGCGCCCGCGTGCCGGTGATCTGCCCGCGGCGTGAAGAAAGATCACCGGTGATGTCACCCATGTTCGACTCGGGACACAAAACCTCGACGTGCACGATGGGTTCCAGCACGATCGATCCGGCCTTGGCCAATGCATCGAGAAACGCCTTGCGCCCCGCAGCGACGAAGGCGACTTCCTTCGAGTCCACCGGGTGGTGCTTGCCGTCGAAGACGGTGACACGTACGTCCTGCACCGGAAACCCGGCGAGCGGTCCGGCAGCGAGCACCTGTTCCACACCCTTCTGCACCGCCGGGATCAACTGCGACGGGATCACCCCGCCCTTCACGGCATCGACGAACTGGAAGCCCTCGCCGCGGGCCAGCGGTTCGACGCGCAGGAACACCTCGCCGAACTGGCCGGCACCGCCAGTCTGCTTCTTGTGGCGGTTGTGACCTTCGGCCGGCACGGTGATGGTTTCGCGGTAGGGCACGCGCGGCGGACGCGTATCCACGTCCACCTTGTACTGCTGCGCCATGCGCTCCAGCGTCGCGCGCAGGTGCAGTTCTCCCAGGCCGCGCAGCACCGTCTCGTTCATGTGGGGATCGTGTTCGACCTGCAGCGTCGGATCCTCGGCGATCAATTTGTGCAAGGCGTCAGCCAGCCGCTGTTCCTCGCCGCGACGCCTGGGCTGGATTGCGAGCCCGTGCATCGGCACCGGGAACTCCAGTGGTCGCATGTGGATGTGGTCCTCGTCGCGCGAATCGTGCAGCACGCAGTCGAACTCGATCTCGTCCACCTTGGCCACGGCAGCGATGTCGCCCGGCACGCAGGAGGCGACCTCGACGTGCTCCTTGCCCTGGAGCATGAACAGGTGTCCCACCTTGAACGGCTTGCGGCCATCGCCGACGAAGAGCTGCGTGTCCTTGGTCACGGTCCCCTGGTGCACGCGAAACACACCGAGCTTGCCCACGAATGGATCGATCACGATCTTGAAGACGTGCGCCAGCACGTGCTTCGCCGGATCGGGTTCGGAATGGAACTCGACGGCGTCCACACCTTCGCCCTTGTAGAACAGCGGCGGATTGCCTTCTGTCGGGTTCGGCAACAGCTTCGCGAACACGTCGAGCAGCTCCGCCACGCCGGCGCCATTGCGGGCCGAGACGAAGCACACCGGCACGAGATGCCCTTCGCGCAAGGCCTTCTCGAAGGGTGCGTGCAATTGTTCCGGCGCGATCTCGCCCTTCTCCAGGTAGAGCGCCATCAGCTCCTCGTCGACTTCCACCACCTGGTCGACCAACGCGCGGTGGGCTTCCGCGACGGACAGGAAATCCGCCTCGCCGCCGGGATTGAAGAAGCAATCGACAACTCGCGTTCCACCACCGGCTGGCAGGTTGATCGGCAGGCACTCCTTGCCGAACGCGGCCTGGATGGCTCGCAGCAAGCCGGGCAGGTCGATGTGCTCGGCGTCGATCTTGTTGACGATCACGAGCCGGCACAACTGCCGCTTCGCCGCCCACTGCATCATCCGCGACGTGATCATCTCGATACCCGACTGCGCACTCACCACCACGGCCGCCGTCTCCACTGCGTCGAGCGCACCGATGGACTGGCCGATGAAATCCGGGAATCCCGGCGTGTCGAGCAGGTGCACGCGCTTGCCCTGGGTCTCCAACCGCAGCACCGATGCCTGCAGCGAGTGCCGGTACTCCTTCTCGATCGCAAGATGATCGCTGACGGTCGATCCGCGCTCGACGGTGCCGGCGGACGCGATGGCCCCGGCGGTTTTCAGCAGCGACTCCGCGAGCGTGGTCTTGCCGGCCGCACCATGGCCCACCAGCGCCACGGTGCGGATGTTCTCGGTAGCGATTGCCTTCATGTCTCCTCCCCGATTGCGGTGATGTCTTTCCTGGCGCTCTCCCCTGTCTTGGTCCCGCTGCGACTCAAACGCTCCAACCCTTGGCACGCCCGATCGCGGCGCGCCAACGTGATGTCATCGAGGCTACTCGATCCGGCGGCATTGCGCCCGTGAACGTGCGGTCGGACTGCCACAGGCCGTTCATCTGATCGACATCCTTCCAGATGCCGACCGCAAGACCGGCGAGCATTGCGGCACCGAGTGCGGTGGACTCGGCATTGGCGGCGCGCACCACCGGGACACCCAGTAGATCGGCCTGGAACTGCATCAGGAGATCGTTGCGGGTGGCACCGCCATCGACGCGCAATTCGGCCAGGCCGACGCCGGCGTCGGCCTGCATGCATTGCAGGATGTCGGCGGTCTGGAAGGCGATGGCCTCGAGCGCCGCGCGTGCCAGGTGCGCTCGCGTCGTGCCGCGCGTGATGCCGCAGATCGTGCCGCGTGCGAGCGGATCCCAATGGGGCGCACCGAGGCCGGTGAAGGCCGGTACGAAGTACACGCCGTCCGTATCGGGTACCGATGCGGCGAGCGCCTCGATTTCGGCAGCGCTGCCGATCAAGCCGAGTCCGTCGCGCAGCCACTGGACCGCAGCGCCCGCGATGAACACGCTGCCTTCGAGTGCATAGTCGGTGCGGTCGCCGATCTGCCACGCAACGGTGGCGAGCAGGTGGTGCTGCGACTCCGGCACCCGTTCACCGGTATGCATCAGCATGAAACACCCGGTGCCATAGGTGTTCTTCACCTTGCCCGGCGTCACGCAGCGCTGGCCGAACAACGCCGCCTGCTGGTCGCCCGCGATGCCGGCGACGGGAACCGGCGCGCCGAGAATCTGTGCATCGGTTTGCGCCACCACTCCGCTCGACGCCACCACGACAGGCAGCATGGTCATGGGGATCCCCAACGCGGTGGCCAGGTCGGCGTCCCAGCGGCGCTCACGGATGTCGTAGAGCAACGTGCGCGCCGCGTTGCTCGCGTCCGTCGCATGAACCCGCCCGCCGGTGAGCTTCCAGATGAGCCACGCATCCACCGTGCCGAAGGCCAGTTCGCCGCGCTCGGCCCGCGCACGGGCACCGGGCACGTGATCGAGGATCCAGGCCACCTTGGTTCCGGAGAAGTAGGCGTCGAGCACGAGGCCCGTGCGAGATTGGAAGAGCCCGGCGAGCCCGTCCGATCGCAGCCGGTCGCAGTGCCCGGCGGTCCGCCGATCCTGCCAGACGATAGCGTTGGCGATCGGGCGACCGCTCGCTCGTTCCCACACGACGGTGGTCTCGCGTTGATTGGTGATGCCGATGGCGGCAACGTCGGTGGCGCCGATGCCGGTCTGCGCGAGTGCCTCGCGTGCGGTCGCGATCTGGGTGGCCCAGATGGTCTCCGGGTCGTGTTCCACCCACCCTGGCTGCGGATAGATCTGCGGCAGCTCGCGCTGCGCCACGCCGAGAATGCGGCCGGTGGCATCGAACACCAGCGCGCGCGAACTCGTGGTGCCCTGGTCAAGGGCGAGTATGGCCTGCATGGGTCTCCGAAGGAACGCTGTGCTAGAGTCTTGCTCCGCTTTTTCCGGTCGCAGCGCGCCTTCCGAACCGACGAGAAGCGCGAACGACGACCCGATGTTACGCCGTCATCGCCGTGGAGGATCACACCGCCGTCTTTCGAGCCGCGCTCGAGCGCATGGGTCTGGCTGCGCCCGGGGAGACGCTCACGCTCGAACCGCTGGCGGGCGGCGTTTCATCCGATATCTTCCGTGCCGACCTGCCGCGCGGTTCGGTGTGCATCAAGCGCGCCCTGCCGAAGCTCAAGGTGGAAGCCGACTGGCGCGCTCCGACGGAACGCAACCGCTACGAGGTCGAATGGATGCGGGTTGCCGGGGCCATCGCACCCGAGGCGGTGCCGGCCATCCTGGGCGAGGATGTCGACTCGAACCTATTCGCGATGGCGTGGCTCGATCCGGCCGATCATCCGGTGTGGAAGCTCCAGTTGCGCGACGGCATCGTCGACGGCGCGACGGCACGCGAAGTGGGCCGACGGCTTGCCCTCATCCACACCAGCACGGCCGACCGGCACGAGCTGGCCGAGCGCTTCGCCACCGATCACATCTTCTTTCCGATCCGGCTCGAGCCTTATCTGCAAGCCACCGCGCGTGCCCACGCCGATTGCGCGCCGGCACTGGAGCGTCTCGTGGAGGTCACGGCCTCGAACAAGCGCGCCCTGGTCCACGGCGACGTGAGTCCGAAGAACATCCTGGTCGGCCCGCGCGGCCCCGTGTTCGTGGATGCCGAGTGCGCCTGGTATGGCGATCCGGCATTCGACCTCGCCTTCTGCCTGAACCACCTGCTGCTGAAATGCGTCTGGCGGCCGCGCTGGTGGGCGGTGTATCTGCAGAGCTTCACGACGCTGTTCGAGACCTACCTGGCCGGTGTGAAATGGGAACCAGCCGCGGAACTGGAAGCGCGCGTGGCCCATCTGCTGCCTGGCTTGTTCCTCGCCCGCATCGACGGCAAGTCACCGGTGGAATACATCGCCGACGATCGCGATCGCGACAAGGTGCGGAAGGTCGCACGGCCGCTGCTGCTCCAGCCGGTCGAGCGACTGGCGATCATCCGCGACGCGTGGCGCACCGAAATCGCCAAGTGGTGAACCGTTGAACGTCCGCATCGAACATGTGGCTCTATGGTCCGCCAACCCGGAACGCCTGCGTGATTTCTACGTGCGATGGTTCGGTGCCACCGCCAACGACGGCTACGTGAATCCGAAGAAGGCCTTCCGTTCGTGGTTCCTGCGCTTCGGCGACGGGGCGCGCATCGAAGTGATGCAGGTGCCCGCACTGGCGACCGCCGCAGCGCAGCCTGCCGTGGGCTATGCACACATCGCGCTCGCACTCGGATCGGTTGAGGCCGTCGACGAACTCACGGCACGCCTGAGTGCTGCAGGAGTCCCGATCCTCGATGGCCCGCGCCGCACCGGCGACGGCTACTACGAGAGCGTCGCGCTGGATCCCGACGGCAACCGCATCGAGCTCACCGTTTGATCCGCGTTCGACGTTTCTCCCTCACCCCCACCCCTCTCCTGGAGGGAGAGGGGCTTCAAACTCCCTTCTCCCTGGCGGCGCAGGGTCGGGGATGAGGAAAAGTCACATTTCACCCCAGAGAGACCGGCGCTACCGACCTCGACCTGCATTGCAGATACAACCATGACCGACCCCACCATCATCCGCATCCGCGGCCGCCGCATCTGGGATTCCCGCGGCCGGCCCACCGTCGAAGCCGAAGTGCAACTTGCGGGAGGAGCGATCGGCCGTGCCATCGCGCCGGCCGGCGCCTCGCGAGGCACCCACGAAGCGATCGACCTGCGCGACGGCGGATCGAAACTCGGCGGGCTCGACGTGGCCCGCGCCGTGGCGAACGTCAACGGCGAGATCGCGCAACGCCTCGCCGGCATGACTGCCACGGATCAGGCAGCCGTGGACGCCGCCCTCATCGCGCTCGACGGAACGCCGAACAAGGCGCGTCTCGGCGGCAACGCGACGATCGCCGTCTCGATGGCCGTGCTGCACGCCGCCGCCGCATCGTGCGGGGAGGCATTGTGGTCCTACCTGGCCGGCGGCAAGACAGCGCGCCTGCCGCTGCCCGAGATCCAGATCTTCGGCGGCGGCGCCCACGCCGGGCGGCGCGTCGACATTCAGGATTTCATGGTGATGGCCTTGAGTGCCACCACTTTCGACGAAGCGCTGGTAATGACCGCCGAGGTGTATCGCGCAGCCGGTCAGTTGATGAGCGACGCGGGCAAGCTCGCCGGCGTGGCTGACGAGGGCGGTTTCTGGCCGCTGTTCGAATCGAACGAAGAAGCCCTGTCCGTCCTCACCCGCGCGATCGAGAAAGCGGGCTACCGTCCCGGCGACGAGGTCGCGATCTCCCTCGACATCGCCGCTTCCGAGTTCGGTCGCGACGGCCGCTA
The DNA here is from genome assembly GCA_001464695.1 of Betaproteobacteria bacterium Ga0077523. Classification (GTDB taxonomy): domain Bacteria; phylum Pseudomonadota; class Gammaproteobacteria; order Burkholderiales. The sequence goes on from LNDQ01000108.1 coordinate 127,724, forward strand.
CACGCTCGGGCTGGACCAGCGCGAGCTCGATCGCGACGGCATGATCGCGATGCTGCTCGACTGGTGCCGACGCTATCCCGTCGCTTCGATCGAGGATCCTCTGGCCGAGGACGACGCCGAAGGCATGCGCGCGTTCACCGCCGCGGTGGGTGGCCGGATCCAGATCATCGGTGATGACTATCTGGTCACCAACGCTGACCGCGTTCGCGCTGCCGCCGCGGATCGCGCCTGCAATGCCGTGCTGATCAAGCCGAACCAGGCCGGTACCGTGACGGAAACGCGCGCGGCTCTCGAAGCCGGCAAGGCCGCCGGCTTCGGCACCATCGTGTCCGCGCGCTCCGGCGAAACCGAGGACGTGACCATCGTGCATCTCGCGACCGGCTGGGATGCCGGCCAGCTCAAGGTCGGCTCGTTCACGCGCTCGGAGCGAATGGCGAAGTGGAACGAAGCATTGCGGCTCGAGGAGTCGCTCGGCGCGACCGCGCACTTTGCCGGTCGAACGGTGTTGCCGGCCGGCGCCGGGCAGCCGTTGCGATGAGCAGTCCGCACGACGCGCACCACCACCGGCATTTTTTCCGCGGCGTGGGCTTGATGATGTGTGCCGTTTTCATGTTCTCGACCGGGGACACGCTGGCGAAGCTCGCGTTGAAGTCGTATCCCCTCGGACCGCTCATGTGGGTCCGATACACGATCCACATGCTGTTCATGCTGGTGCTCTTCGGCCCGCGCATGGGGTTTTCCCTGGTACGCACGAAGCATCCGGGGCTGCAGATCCTGCGCGGCGTGCTGCTCGCCAGTTCCACCGCAATGTTCTATCTGTCGCTCAAGTTCCTGCCGCTTGCCGAAGCGGCCGCCATCAGTTTCATCGCACCGGTCATCGTCACCGTCCTGTCCGGCCCGGTGCTCGGCGAGCGGGTGACGCGTCGCCAATGGATCGCCGTGGCGCTGGGTTTCGTCGGCGTGGTGATCATCATCCGCCCCGGCGGCGCCGTGTTCAGTCCGACAGTGCTGTTTCCCATGGCCACGGCACTGCTGTTCGCGCTCTACCAGATCGCGACTCGCAAGGTCGCGGGACGCGACAACTCCTTCACCACGCTCTTCTACACGGCACTGGTCGGATCCGCATTGGCGAGCTTCGCACTCCCGTTCGGCTGGCAGACGCCCAACGGGATCCAGATCGTGATCATGGTCGCCATCGGCACGCTCGGCGGCTTCGGCCATTTCCTGTTGATCCGCGCGGTGGAACATGCCTCCCCGATGGCGCTGGCTCCCTTCGTCTATACCCAGCTGATCTGGTCCACGCTGCTCGCGTGGATCGCATTCCACGAGTTTCCCGACGGCGGTTCCCTCGCGGGGATGCTGGTCATCATCGCGGCAGGCATGCTTGCCGTGAACTGGCAGCACATGCGCCGTCGTACCGATACCATCGACAGTGCCCAGTCCCACTGACATGAAGACGACACCGGACGCACGCACCGCCTATCGTCACTTCCGAGCGATCACCACGCGCTGGATGGACAACGATGTGTATGGCCACGTGAACAACGTCGTGTACTACTCGTACTTCGACACGGTGGTGAATCAGTACCTGCTGGAGCAGGGCGTGCTCGACATCGAGCACAGCACCGTGATCGGACTCGTCGTCGAAACCCAGTGCAACTACTTCAGCCCGATCTCGTTTCCGGATTCGGTGCACGCCGGCCTGCGCGTGGCGAAGCTGGGCTCGAGCAGCGTGCGCTACGAGGTGGGATTGTTCCGCAATGACGATCCCCTGGCTTCGGCCCAAGGACACTTCGTCCACGTTTACGTCGATCGCGAGTCGCGGCGGCCAACGGCGTTGCCGGAAACATTGCGCTCGGCGCTTTCGCGGCTGTTGCTGGGCGCCAAGTAACGCGGCTGGCACGGCGCAGCCAGCGGCTGGGGTGGTGCCGAAATTGCTGTAAAGCGTCGCCAAGGACCGTCGCCTACAGGAGACAGTGAATTCGTGACCGGCCGACTGTAAGAACAGTCGACAGTCCGGATTCCCGCTCCAAGGCTGTTCAGCGCCACCTGCGGCGGACCGGGTCGTTGCATTCCCCCGCTTGCTACCCAGGAGAAAGCTGTGAACAAGACACTCCAGATCGCCGCCGCGCTGTGGCTCGCCGGCAGCGCCACCAGTTGGGCCGTGCCCATCACGCTCGAGCAATTGAATGTGCCGTTCAATCTCAATGTCGGGATGGCCTATCAGGACACGACCCAGACCCTGATCGTTTCGCGGAACTACCCTAACGGCGTGCCGCGCAACTTCGACCGCGTGTCGACAGGCGCAACGCCCACCCTCACGGCGTTCTCCAGCGCAAGCGGGTACACCGATGAAGTGAACCTGGCCATCGCACTCGCCGGCCAGACTGGCGGCTGGACGCAGGGCGAGGTGATCGCCGGCACCGGCGTCGAAGGCGTGCTCGCCCGCATCTCGCCCGATGGCAGCGTGGTGAACAGCAACTGGGTCAGCCTGCCGGGCAGCAACGGTCTGTTCCGGGGCGAGCTCGCGTTCGACCGGACCGGTCTGTGGGGTGGCGACCTCATCGCGGTGACGACGAACGGTCAGGTCTGGCGCATCACCGAAGCGGGGGTGCCGACGCTGGTCCGCTCGTTAGGAGTGGCGTTGTCCTCGGTGATCACGCTTCCCGATGACCCGCGTTACGGTGACCTGGCCGGCAAGATCGTCGTGGGCAGCGACTCCACGCAGCGCCTGTACACGATCGATGCGGCAGGCAACGTCGAGTTCTTCAATATCGGGCTCACGGTCGAGGACCTGCAACTCATCCTCCCGGACACCAACATGTACGGTGTCGACTACGGTGGCGGCCGACTGTTCGGCGCCGAGGCGTCGAACTTCACCGGTTTTGCCGGCGACATCGTGCTCGTTCAGGAATTCGGCAGTGGCGCCGGTACGCACCTCTTCCGCCTCACCTGGGATGTGGCCCTGGATCGGCCGGTCGCCACGCCTTTCGTCGAAACGGGCGACGGGATGACGCCTGTGGCCGTCGAGAAAGTCGTCTTCACCTCCATCGGTATCGGTCCGATCGAGGCCGTGGTGCCGCGCGTGCAAGGCGTTCCCGAGCCCGCTTCGGCAGCACTGCTGCTCGCGGCGGCCCTTGGCGGCGCTGCGCTACGCCGCCGGCCCCGCCCGTAAACCGATAGGCGGCTACCCGCGCAGGAACCGCCCGATCAGCGGGTACTGCGGATCGTTGTACCCGGGCGTCGAGGGATGCCCGGGGCTTACCAGCGAATCGATCAGCGCCTCGTCATCCGCGCCCCACCGGTAGTCGACGGCCTTCGGGTAGTCGACCCACTGCTCCAGCGTGCGCGGACCGGCGATCACGCTCGTGATGATCCGGTTGGCCAGCACCCACGCGGTCGCGAACTGCCCTGTGGTGATGCCCTTCTTCTCCGCGTGCGCCTTGACCGTCTGTGCCATCACCAGCGACTCCTCGCGGAACTCGGTCTGCATCATGCGCTTGTCGCCGCGCCCGGCACGCGTGTCACCGGGCGGCTTCTCCCCGGGAACGTACTTGCCGGTCAGCACGCCGCGTGCGATCGGGCTGTAGGGCACGACGCCCAGGCCGTGGTATTCGCACACCGGCAGCACTTCGACCTCAGGCATGCGGTTGAACGCGTTGTAGTAGGGCTGGCAGGCAATGGGGCGCGGCACGCCGAACTGCCGGCATAGCCACACGACCTCGCTGATGCGCCAGCCGCGGAAGTTCGACAGTGCGAAGTAGCGCACCTTGCCGGTGCGGATGAGATCGCCCATGGCCTGCACCATCTCGTCCAGCGCCGCGTCGGCGAAATCGCGATGCACGTAGTACAGATCGATGTAGTCGGTGCCGAGGCGCTGCAGGCTCGCGTCACAGGCCTTGTGCATCCAGCCGCGGCTCAAGCCCACTTCGTTGGGGCCTTCGCCCATCGCGTTGCCGAACTTGGTGGCGAGCACCCAGTCCGCGCGATCCTTCTTGATGATCTTGCCGACGATGCGCTCGGATTCACCCTTCGCGTACTGGTCGGCCGTGTCGATGAAGTTCACGCCCGCATCGCGGGCGGATTTCACGATGCGCTCCGACTCGGCGTAGTCGGTCCGATCGCCGAACATCATGGTGCCGAGACACAGCGGCGAGACCTTGAGCCCGCTGTTCCCCAGGTTCCGGTACTCCATCGTTTTCTCCCCCAGAGTCGATGTGGTCTTCGCGCTCATTCTGAATGGCACGGACCGAGGCCGCGGATCATGCCACAGGCCTCTACAATCCGCGCCTTCGACCGAGGAGAACCGCGATGAGCGCATTGCCCGCCACCATGACTGCCGTCGAGATCACTGCGCCCGGTGGTCCGGACGTGCTGAAGACCACTTCACGACCGCTACCGGCGGTGAAGGCCCATGAAGTCCTGATCGCAGTCGAGGCTGCCGGCGTGAACCGGCCCGACTGCTTCCAGCGCGCGGGGACCTACAATCCGCCGCCCGGCGCGTCCGATCTACCTGGCCTCGAAGTCGCCGGCACAATCGCGCAAGTGGGCGCAGACGTGATGCAGTGGCAGGTGGGCGACCGCGTCTGCGCGCTGACACCCGGTGGCGGCTATGCGCAGTATTGCGCGACACCCGCCGGACATTGCCTGCCGATCCCGCAGGGGTTCAGCGCGGTCGAGGCAGCATCGCTGCCGGAAACCTTCTTCACGGTGTGGATCAACGTGTTCGAGCGGGCGAAGCTCGCCCCCGGCGAAACGCTGCTGGTGCAGGGCGGCTCGAGCGGCATCGGCGTCACCGCCATCCAGCTCGCACGCACCCTCGGTCACCGCGTGTTCGCCACCGCCGGCAGCGACGAGAAGTGCCGGGCGTGCGAAGAGCTGGGAGCGGAGCGCGGCATCAACTACCGGACCGAGGATTTCGTCGCAGTGACGAAGGAGTTGACCGGCGGCAAGGGTGTGGACGTGATCCTCGACATGGTCGGCGGCGACTACGTTCCGCGTGAACTGAAATGCCTTGCACCCGACGGGCGACTGTCAATCATCGCGTTCCTCGGCGGCACCACCACCACGCTCGACATGGGTGACATCCTGTACCGGCGCCTCACCATCACCGGGTCGACGTTGCGGCCCAGAACCGTCGAGTTCAAGACCGGCATCGCGAGCGCGTTGCGCGCTCGCGTGTGGCCGCTACTGGAGGCCGGGAAGATCCGGCCGGTGATTCACTCGACGTTCGAGCTTGGCGCAGCTTCCAAGGCGCACGCGCTGATGGAGTCGAGCGCGCACGTCGGCAAGATCATGCTGCGTGTTGCGGAGGCTTCCTGACGGTTCTCGGGTGCCGGCTCGGCGTCGCCCGCGGTTTCGGCAGGCGGCGGCAAACGGCGCAGCAGGGACAGGTCGTGTTGCTCCGCGACCGTCTCGGCGTGCCGGATGTTCTTCTCGAGTTCCTCGAGGTACAGGTTCTGACCGCGGAAGTGGGGTTCGGCGAGACGATAGACGCCTTCGAGATCGTGCTCCAGGCGCCGGCTCGCCACCTGGTAGAAGCCCGGGGTCTTGACTACGAGGTCTTCGGCAGACGCGAACAGCACGTTGGGCTGGCCGTCGGCATCCCGACCGGCAGCGATGCCGCCGACGACGAACTCGGGATACAGACGGTCGCGGCATTTCTCGAGGTAACAGCGGTCGGACATCTGGGCCACGATGTCCGCCGAGCCGAGCAGCAGCCCGAGGCGCCGCAAGGTGGGGTCGTTGATGTCGATGCTTGCGACCGGCCGCTCATACCCGGTGAAGTGCACCAGCGGACCGGCCACGGGAATCAGGTCGGCGAGGCCGAGATCTCCCAGATAGCGTTCGAGGAAGCGGCCACCCCGCGAGACATGGGTCCGCGTGTAGGCTGCGCCATTGTCGGCGCGCGTATCGTGACGGGAACGGATGTAGCCGGCATCGTGGAACAGCGCGAGCACGATGCCGAAGCGGAACAGGCGTTCGTCGAAGGCCACGGCGCCCCGGGCAGCGCGCGTGCTGCCATCCATCAACCGCGCCATGGCGAGCGTCACGTCGAGCACGTGCTGGAGGTTGTGGTACGCCGTGTCACACGCCCGGTGACCTGGAAAGTCACCGTGATAGAGGCGGGAAGCGTCGGCGAACGGCCGCAACAACTCGAGATCGGATGCCGGCGCGTACAGCTCGGCATAGATGCGCGAGACTTCGCCCTGCACCGCTTGCGGATCGGTGGTGCGGACCTGGTCGGTTACGTCGAAGTCATTGCGCCGGACGGACATGGTCGCGGGAGCTCGAAGCGATGGGTTCAGTCGATTTTCGGTCTGGGATCTAACGCGCCTTGATGGCAATTCATTGTTTACTAACAATTTACCAATGATTAAATCGGTAACTGTCGCCGTATGGCGTCACTATGCCATGGCCATACGGATTGTGCGACCCCGACATCCCGGAGCCCTTCTCGGCGCCGTCCTGCTGCTGGCAGCCGCAGTTGCCCTGGCCCGGGGGCCGGCGGACCTGGGCACGATTCCCCTGTCCGTCCTGCCAGAGCAAGCAAAAGCCACGCTCACGCTCATCCGGGCCGGCGGGCCCTTTCCTTATGAAAGGGATGGCATGACATTCGGCAACCGTGAGGGGTTGCTACCAACCCGCCCTCGCGGGTACTACCGCGAGTACACCGTGCCCACGCCAGGGGCCCGGGACCGGGGTGCGCGCCGCATCGTTGCCGGTCGAGGCGGGGACTATTACTGGACGGCGGACCATTACCGCACCTTCAAGAAGATCGCGGAGGATCGATGAAATCGCTGCAAGAAGCGCTAGAGAACGGCGGCGTTTACCGCTTTGAGGGCAGCGGCGGGGCATCCCTCGGGAGGCTTGCGGGCCGCCCTCCCCGCCACGTGCGCATCCAGGCACCACCCACCAAGCGCGCGCTCCTGGACGCCTTGGCCGGCATACTGGAGTTCCCCCCCCATTTCGGCGGCAATTGGGACGCGCTCTACGATTGCCTCACCGACCTGGGTCTTGTGGCGGGGTCCACCCTCGTGATCGAGATCGGCGGGCTCACCCGGTTTGCGCGCCAGGCACCCGGCGAACTCGCGGCCGGGATCGAGACGTTCCGCGATTGCGCCAACTTCTGGCGTGAGCGGAATGTGCATCTCGCCGTCCTGCTGGGGGGCACCGGGCGTGTCGGCCGGGACCTGCCGGAGACAGCCTAGCCTTCCAGGGTCGGCACCGTCAGCGGCAGGAGGTCCCAGCCCGGCTCGGTCCGGGAGAAGATGAAGCGCGCCAGCTCGGTGAGCGCCAACTGGTAGACCTCGCGCTTGAAGTCGATGACGCTGTCGAGAGGCACCCAGTATTGGTTCCACCGCCAGGCGTCGAACTCCGGCTTCTCCGACCGGCGCAGGCAGACATCGCAATCCCGCCCTACCAGCCGCAGCAGATACCAGATCTGCTTCTGGCCTCGGTACTGGCTGCGGCCTTCGCGGCGCACCCAATGCTTCGGCACGTCATAGCGCAGCCAGTCCCGGGTGCGGCCGAGAATGCGCACGTGCGAGGGGTCGAGGCCGACCTCCTCCATCAACTCGCGGTACATCGCCTTCTCGGGGGTTTCCCCCGGCTTGATGCCACCCTGGGGAAACTGCCACGCGTGTTCGCGCACGCGCTTGCCCCAGAACACCTCGTTCCTCGCGTTGACGAGGATGATCCCGACGTTGGGTCGGTAACCGTCGCGATCGATCATTGTCCTTTACCTCACGATCGTGGCGCCGTCGAAATTCTTTCATATTCCGGTCGCCGCCGGAAGCCGACGGCCCCGCCAGGCCGTCGCCGCCGGACTACACGACCAGACGCCGCTCCGTGTGCGGGTTCATCTCCTTCAATCGGCCGACGAACTTGAGAAACTCCAGTCCATGGGCCTTCTCGAGCTGGCGTGCCCGCAGGCGCAACGCCTCCCAGGCAGTAGCTTCCGGTGTGCGGAGAAACGCGAACACGGCCACGTTGCCCCGCCGCTCAGCCGGTAGGCACACCACGCGGCTGTCAAAGGCACGCTCGATGCGCTGCAGGTAGCTGTCGAAGCGGGTATCCGAACTCCACAGGTTCACGACCAGCACGCCGTCGCGACGCAGCGCGGCGCGGGCGTCGGCATAGAAGGCCTCGGTTGCGAGCGCCTCCACCTGGGCCTCGCTGTCGTAGGCATCGACCATCAGCACGTCGCAGGCCCCCGGATGCTCGCGGACGTACTCGGCACCATCGGCGTGCCGCACTTCGAATCGTTCGCCGTCGGGCGGCACTTCGAACCACGAGCGCGCCGCCGCGATGACGCGGGCGCTGTTCTCGACCACCGTCACGCGCGCGTCGGGCAGGCGGTGATGGACGAATTTCGCGAGCGACCCGCCGCCCAGGCCGATCATGGTCACGTCCCGCGGCTTCGGATGGAACAGCAGGAAGCCCATCATGGCGCGCGTGTAGGAGAGCACCAGTTCGACCGGGTCGTCCACGCGCATGGTGCTCTGCACGGTGCTGCTGCCGAGGTGCAGCGATCGCAGCCCATCGCGTTCGCTCACCTCGACCGACGCCGCGTCGGGTGCGGACCGGCGCCCGCGCAACTTCGACAAAATGCTCATGGGACTTCGATTATGCCCGGTGGCGGTGTGAGCCACCCGGCGATAGGTCGAAGGCCTGGGCGGTTCGGAGGCTAGAATCAACGCTTTTCGACCCATCGTCCGCCCCTCATGCGCGTCAGCCAGTTCTTTATCTCCACTCTCAAGGAAGCCCCGGCGGAAGCCGAACTCGTCAGTCACCGACTGATGCTCCGCGCCGGCCTGATCCGCAAGCTGGGCAGCGGTCTGTACACCTGGATGCCGCTTGGCCTGCGTGTGCTGCGCAAGGTCGAAGCGATCGTGCGCGAGGAAATGAATGCCGCCGGTGCGGTCGAAGTGCTGATGCCCGCGGTCCAGCCGGCGGAACTGTGGCAGGAGTCCGGACGCTGGCAGGTGTTCGGCCCCCAGATGCTCAAGATCAAGGACCGCCACGACCGCGATTTCTGCTTCGGCCCGACCCACGAGGAAGTCATCACCGACATCGCGCGCCGCGAGATCCGGAGCTATCGGCAACTGCCCGTGAACTTCTACCAGATCCAGACCAAGTTCCGCGACGAGATCCGGCCGCGCTTCGGAGTGATGCGCGCACGCGAGTTCCTGATGAAGGATGCCTACTCCTTCCACACGACCTTCGAAGACCTCCAGCGCGAGTACCGCAACATGGTGGATGCCTACACCCGCATCTTCACCCGCTTGGGGCTCGGCTTCCGCGCGGTGGCGGCCGACACCGGTGCCATCGGCGGTACCGGTTCGCACGAGTTCCACGTCCTCGCCGAGTCCGGTGAGGACGCGATCGCGTACAGCACGGGTTCCGAATACGCCGCGAACGTGGAACTGGCCGAAGCGGTGGCGCCGTCGGCGGGCCGCGGCGCGCCGACGCAGTCCATGCAGAAGATCGCGACGCCCGGTGCGCACACGATCGAGGAAGTCAGTGCCCTGCTGAAAGTACCGGCGGAGCGCATCGTCAAGACTCTCATGGTGGTGGCCAACGACGGCACCGAGCTGCTGCTCCTGCTGCGTGGCGATCACATGCTGAACGAAGTGAAAGCCGGCAAGCTGGCCGCGCTCGCGAGCGGCTTCCGTTTCGCCTCCGAAGGCGAGATCCGCGCACGTCTCGGTACCGGTGCGGGCTCCATGGGTCCGGTGGGCGCGAACCTCACGATCGTCGCCGACCGCGCGCTGCTAGCAGTCAGCGATTTCGTGTGCGGTGCCAATGCGGACGGATTCCATCTCGCCGGCGTCAACTTCGGGCGGGATCTGCCCGAGCCTGCCGAGTACGCCGACATTCGCAACGCCGTCGCCGGCGACCCCAGCCCTGATGGCAAGGGCAAGCTCGACATCCTGCGCGGCATCGAAGTGGGCCACGTATTCCAGTTGCGCGCGAAGTACTCGACGGCCATGGGCGCGACCTACCTGGATGAACAAGGCCAGTCGCAGCCCATGGAGATGGGCTGCTACGGCATCGGCGTGTCGCGCATCGTGGCCGCGGCCATCGAGCAGAACCACGACGAGCGCGGCATCATCTTTCCCGACGCGATGGCGCCGTTCCGCGTGGCACTGGTGGCGATCGGCTACCGCAAGAGCGAGGCGGTGAAGCAGGCCGCCGATGCACTGCTTGCGGCCCTGACAGCCGCCGGCATCGAGACACTTCTCGACGACCGCGACGAACGTCCAGGGGTCATGTTCGCGGATATGGAACTCACCGGCATTCCACATCGCGTCACCATCGGCGATCGCGGCCTCAAGAACGGCGAACTCGAGTATCAGCACCGGCGCGACGCCAAGTCGCAACCGATCCCGGCGGCGGAGGCCGCTTCGTGGCTCACGGCAAGGCTCGGTTGAGACAGCTTGCGGGCATGACCGCGCTCACGCTCGCCCTGTGCCCGCAACTCGCCGCTGCGGGTGCACAGCAGTACGAACCGCTGTCTGCCGCCGTGCAGGCGCAATTGCAGCGGGCCATCGCCGACACGGCGGCGCCGCGGCTGGCGTTCGAAGACCCGTTCGCGGGCGAGGTGTGGCTGAAGACCATGTCCGCGCGCCTCGCGCGCCACGTCCCGAACGAGGCCGACCGTCTCGAACTGCTCACCACCATCCACTACGAAGCCACGCGCGCGGGCCTCGATCCGCAGCTGGTGCTGGGACTCATCCAGGTGGAGAGTGCCTTTCGCAAGTTCGCCGTGTCGCGTGCCGGCGCCCGCGGCTACATGCAGGTGATGCCCTTCTGGGTCGACACCATCGGTGAGCGCGGGCAGAACCTGTTCAACCTGCGGACCAACCTGCGCTACGGCTGCACGATCCTCCGCCACTATCTCGACATCGAACGCGGCAACGTGTTTCGCGCGCTGGGCCGCTACAACGGCAGCCTCGGCAAGCCCGACTATCCCAATCGCGTGCGCCGCGCCTGGGCCGGGACCTGGCACTACGACGTCAATCCACCGGCCGACACCGCTGGGCCGCGCGAACCGCAACGGCCCCAGCGCTATCTCGGGCAGAGTTGAACCTCGACCCCGTGTTCGCCATCACCGACATCGTTCCCGCGCTTCCCGACTTCAGCATCGTCGATGTCGGCCCGGCGCAGCCTGCAACCCCGCAGCGCTGGCAATGCCTGCTCGACGCGGGAATCGCGCGCGTCGCCGGTTTCGAGGCTTCGGCGACCACGTGTGCAGGCCTGAGTGCGGCCGCGTCGCCGCGGCAGACCTTCCTGCCGCTGACGATCGGTGACGGATCCGAACGCACGCTGCACCTGACGGCGCATCCGGCATACACCTCGGTGTACGAGCCGAACGAGGCCTACATTCGGTTGCTGCGCGGGGCAGCACCGCTGTTCGACGTCCTCGCGACCGAACGCGTGCGGACGCGGCGGCTCGACGATGTGGAAGTGCTCCAGGGAGCAGGATGCGACTTCATGAACTTCGACGTGCCGGGAGCCGCGGTGGCTGCGCTGACCGGAGCCCCGCGCCTGCTCGAAGCGACGCTCGCCCTCCAGGTTCGCGTGTATCTCGTGCCCATGTATCGCGATCAGCCGATGCTGGGCGATGTCGATACGCTGCTGCGACGCCACGGCTTCGTCGTGCATTCCCACCTGCAAAGCGGCGGTGCCACGCTGGATCACGCGCCGCTCGACGACGGGCCGGGCATCTATCTCAACCAGGAGATCTGGGCCGATTTCGTCTACGTGAAGGAGTTCGCCGACGCCGATTCGCAACCGGCCGCGCGCTGGATCAGGTTCGCCGTGCTGCTGCACGAACTGTATCGTTCCTACGATCTTGCGCATCTTGCTCTCGCGCACGCGGACCGGTACGACGACGGCGATCTGGCACCGCGTTATCTCGCTGCCTATGAGGCAGGGGCAGCCAACCCTTGACCCGACTGACACCTTTTCCGTTTTCCATCGCCGAGGCGCTGGAAGAACCGCCGCAGATCCGGGTCGTCGACGTCGGCGCCATGGATATCGGCAGCGACCAGGAGTGGCAACCGCTCGCCGACGAAGGGCTCGCGCGGGTCGTCGGATTCGAACCGGTCGCAGCCGAGTGCGACAAGCTCAACGCGCGAGCCGGGTCGTTCATGCGCTATCTGCCCTATGCGGTCGGCGACGGGACCGAACGCACGCTGTACGTCACCAGTTACAGCGCGTGCACGTCGCTGTACGAACCGAACGCTCCCTTCGTTGCGCTGTTCCAGGATCTGCCGACGCTGATGATGGTGCGCGATACGCCGCGTGTACTTACCCATCGCATGGACGACATCGCCGAACTGCGCGAGCACGGCTGCGACTACCTCAAGCTCGACATTCAGGGAGCCGAGCGCGATGCCCTGGCGCATGCCGTCAACCTCCTCGAGCACACCCTCGTGGTGCACACCGAAGTGAGCTTCGTCCCGATGTACCGGCAAGCGCCGATGGTGGGCGAGATCGACTCGCTGTTGCGCGAGCGCGGCTTCATGCTCCACCGGTTTCTCGGCAGCGGCGGCCGGACGCTGCTTCCGACGAATTTTCCCGGCAAGCCGCCCAGATTCATGAGCCAGACGCTGTGGTCGGACGTCGTTTATGTCAAGGACTACACCGATGCGCAGTCGCAGACTCCCGAGCGCTGGGTGCGGCTCGCGGTGATCATGCACGTGCTCTACGGCGCCTGGGACCTCGCCTGGCTCGCGCTGTCGCACGCCGACCGGCTCGCCGGCAGCGACCTCGCGGTGCGCTATCGCGACGCCGGCGCCGCAGCCGCGCAGCGCGCCGAAGCTTTCAATGCTAAGAGCGCGCCGGACCGCGAGTCGCCCGCACCAGCCGGCGGCTGGCTCGCTCGCCTGCTGCGCCGCTGACCGACGCACCGCGTTCGGCCGCGAGCGGCGCGAACGCCTCGTCGATGGAAAGCGCTGCTTCCTCTTCGACGGATTCGGCCAGTGTCGCGGCCAGACCCTCGAGGCCGATCGCCTGCGCTTCCTTGCGCACGGCATCGATGCGGAACACAAACTCGCGGTAGATCTCGGCCACGGTGATCGTGCGCGGATCGCGCGCGAGCAACCAAGTGTCGGTGCCGGTGCTCTCGACCCAACCCTTGCGGTGCAGGTGAGCAAGAATCGCGTCGGCATCGTCGAGCGACAAGCGGGCGCCCTGCGAAAGTTGGCCCAGATCGAGCTGCCGGCCTTGCCGATGCGCTTCGGTCAGCAACTGCAACAGGTGCAACGCTTCGATGAAGCGGCTCCCGGGCACGCGATGGGTCTTCCATCCGCCCGCACGGATGAACGGAATCGCGGCCGTGATCACCGCACCGGCGAGCACGATGATCCAGGACAGGTAGATCCACAGCAGAAAGACCGGCAGGCCGGCGAAGGCGCCGTAGACCAGCTTGTAGTTGCCGAACTGGGTGATGAAGGTGGCGAACGCCGACTTCATCGCCTCGAACGACAGACCGGCGAGAATGCCGCCGATGCCGGCGTCCAGCGGTTCCACCTTGCGATTCGGTACCGTGCGGTACAGGAACGCGAGCGCGAGGCACGTCAGTCCCGTGGCCAGCACCTTGAACAGCAAGCCGCCGGCGTCGCGCCCGTTCAACATGCCGAGCGAGGCGGTGATGAGCCACGAAGTGGCGTACAGGCTGACACCGATCAGGAGCGGTCCCACCGTCAACACGGTCCAGTACACCAGCAGACGCTGCAGCAACGGGCGTGGCCGACGCACGCGCCAGATGCGGTTGAACACGCGATCGATAGTGAGCATCAGCATGACCGACGTCACGCCGAGCAGCACGATGCCCGCCGCGGTAAGGCGCGAGGCCTTGTCCGCGAACTGCTGCATGTACACCGTGATGAGCTTGCTGGCCGACCCGGGAACGAAGTTCGCGAGAATGAAGGTCTTGAGCGAGGCGGTGACCGCACCGAACACCGGGAAGGCCGAGAACACCGTGAGCGCGATGGTGATGATCGGCACCAGCGCGAGCAAGGTCGTGAAGGTGAGGCTGCCCGCGACCTGCGCCAGCGCATCTTCGCGAAAGCGGGTGACGAGGAAGCGGACGAAGCCGCGCAGGGTCGAGAACACGGATGTCATGGGAGGACCCTGCGGCGGTCGGCACCGGGGCGCCACCTATAATACGCGGCGCCTGCTCGCCCATGGTTCTTGCTTTGCATCTTTGTATGACGAAAGACGTCCTGGTCCTGTACTACAGCCACACCGGTGCCGTGGGCGACATGGCGCGCGCCATCGCGCGCGGCGTGGAACAGGTTCCGGGGGCGGCCGCTCGCCTGCGCACCGTGCCGAAAGTGTCGAGCGTGGCGGAAGCGACGGAACCGTCCATTCCGGTCAGCGGCTCGCCCTACGCAGAAGCGAGCGACCTCGAGGCATGCGCCGGCATCGCGCTCGGCAGTCCGACTCGCTTCGGCAACATGGCCGCGCCGATGAAGCACTTCTGGGATACCACCGGTGCGCTCTGGGCACGCGGCGCGCTCGCCGGCAAGCCGGCGGCCGTGTTCACCTCGACCACCAGCCTGCATGGCGGTCAGGAAGCCACTCTCCTGTCGATGATGACCGTGCTCCTGCACCACGGCATGCTGCTAGTGGGCGTTCCCTATACGGTGCCCGAGCTCAGCGCCACGGCCTCCGGCGGCACGCCCTATGGCGCCAGCCATTGGGCCGGCGCGGGCAACGACAAGCCGCTCTCCGACGATGAGCGGCGCATCTGTCTCGCCCTGGGAAAACGGCTCGCCACCGTCGCCCTCAAACTCGATTCCTGAAGCCATGACCACCTCCATGCGCCCCGCGCGCCTCCTGCTTCGATCGTTGCGCCGCGGCGTGCTGTCCACCGTGTCGGTGCAGTTCCCGGGGTTCCCGTTCGGCTCGGCCTTGCCCTACACCGTCGACCCGTATGGCCGCCCGCTCATCCTCATCAGCAACCTGGCTGCACATACGCAGAACATCCAGGCCGACCCGCGCGTGAGCCTGTGCGCGACCCAGGACGACGTGCTTGCAGGTGCCCGCGTGACCCTGGTCGGCGAAGCCTCGCTCGTCGACGACGATGTGGTGGCGCGCAACCGCTACCTGCACGTGTTTCCAGAAGCGCTCGCCTATGCGTCGTTCGGCGACTTCCACCTGTACCGGATCGAACCCCAGGGCGGTCACTACATCGGCGGTTTCGGCGACATCCGCACGTTCGAGCGCGAAGCCTACCTGGTCAAGCCCTGCTCGCTGAACGAGCGCGAAGCTGACATCGTCGCCCACATGAACGCCGACCACATGCCGGCGCTGCGCGATTTCTGCCAGCACTTCCACCGCGTCGATACCGACAAGGTGGAGATGCTCACCATCGATTGCGATGGCTTCGACGTGCGCGCCGACGAGCGCATCCTGCGCATGGAGTTCGTCGAACCGGTGACGGATGCCGGTTCCGCGCGCACCCAACTCATCACCCTGGCGCGCGAAGCGCGCACCGAGAGCCGCCGCTTGTGAGGTCGGCGGCGTATCGGAGCGGGGTCGTGAGCCTGATCCTGCTGGTACTGTTGTGCGTCTCCTGGGAAGCGTTCCTGGCACCCCAGCGACCGGGCGGGTCGGCGCTCATGCTGAAAGCCGTGCCGCTGCTGGCCCCGCTGTTCGGAGTCCTGCACGAGCGCATCCGCGCATTCCAATGGACCAGCCTGCTGGTGCTCGGGTATTTCTGCGAAGGCGTGGTGCGTGCCTGGTCCGATTCGGGCCGCTCGCAACTCCTTGCATGCATCGAGATCGCTCTTTCGGTGATCCTGTTCGCGAGCTGTCTCGCCTACGTGCAGGCGAGGCGCCGCGCGGCAGAGTAAGGTGAGCCCCCCCGATGGGCCTGTGGCCCCTCCCCCCGAGGGGGCCAGCCCTCTTGGGGCGGCCCAGCGAGGGCTGAGGTGAGCCCCCCCGATGGGCCTGTGGCCCTTCCCCCCAGGGGGTGCTGAGGTGAGCTATCGCGGGCGCTTCGCGCCCACACCTTCGGGCCCGCTGCATTTCGGCTCGGTGGTGGCTGCGCTGGGCAGTTGGCTCGACGCGCGGGCCCACGGCGGCGAGTGGCATCTGCGCATCGACGATCTCGACCCGCCACGCGTGGTCCAGGGTGCCAGAACCAGCATCATTGCCACGCTCGAGCGTCTGGGCCTCGTGTGGGATGGTCCCATCGGCGTGCAAAGCGGGCGGAGCGATGCCTACGAGGAAGCCATGGAACACTTGGCCCGGCGAGGCCACTTGTATCGCTGCGCCTGTTCACGCCGCGAGATCGCGGCGGCTGGACTCCCCGGCATCGAAGGACCGCGCTATCCGGGTACCTGCCGTAACCGGACCGACGTCCCCGCGACCGCCGCGGCATGGCGCATCGACGTTCGCGGAGTGACCATCGCGTTTGACGATCTGCTACAGGGTCCGGTGTCCCAGGACCTGGATGCCGCCATCGGTGACTTCGTCCTGCGCCGTGGCGACGCGGTGCATTCATATCACCTGGCTTGCGTGGTCGACGATGCTACCGGCGGGTACACCCACGTGGTCCGCGGCGCGGACCTGCTGGACTCGACTCCGCGACAGATCTTTCTGCAGCGCCTGCTGACGCTCCCCACACCGGCCTACCTGCACCTGCCGGTCGCGGTCGATGCGCGCGGGGCCAAACTCTCCAAGCAGACGCTGGCCGCGCCGGTCGACGCCGACCGGCCGTCCAAGACCCTCATCCGGGCCCTGACGTTTCTGGGGCATGGGCCGCCGCCAGACCTCGCACTGGCGCTGCCGTCCACCCTGCTCGACTGGGCGGTCCGGCACTGGGACCGGGCCCTGCTCCCCAGGACCCGCACGGCTCCCCTGCCGGGCCGCTGACGCCGCGGCGAGTCGCTGCCCGGGAGCTGATACGACCCCCGGGACCGGTCAGGCGATGCTTTTTTGTTGCACTGCAAAAAAACCCCTTGACTCGATGGACGGCCGTTCCGATAATTCGTTTTGTGCAGCGCAACACAAGTATATCGGCGCTGTTCCCCGGCGCCGTCCAACCCGGATAGTTCGAAATTTCAACCAATTATCGAAGGAGTGTTGCGATGAACCAGATTTCCCCCGATTTGAATGCCGTGGTCAAAGCCCAAGTCGAGGCCGCGATCCATGCCGCCACCGTTGCCGCCGAAGGCGCTGAGCGCTTCGCCGAACTGCAACTGCGCACCGCCAAGGAAACCTTCGAAGACGGCGTCAAGAGCGTGAAGGCGTTTGCCGCGGTCAAGGAGCCGGCCGACCTGCAGGCGCTCTCCGCCAAACTGTGGCAGCCCAGCCTCGACAAGGCGACCACGTACGCCCGTGAACTGTACGAGAGCCTGTCCGCGACCCAAGCCGAAATCACCAAGCTGGTCGAAGCCCAGGTTGCCGATCTGAACAAGCAGGCCGTCGTCGCCCTCGACAGCGTGGTCAAGAGCGCTCCCGCCGGTTCCGAAGTGGCCGTCGCCGCGTTCAAGCAGGCCTTCGGCACTGCCAACCAGGCTTACGAGTCGTTCGTGAAGTCGTTCCACGGCATGAGCACGCTGGCCGAAGCCGCCGCGCCGACGCCGCGCAAGAAGGCCGCGTAAGTCACGAGCCTCCTCCGGCTGCAGCAGTACCAACGAAGACCCCCGGTGGGATAGCCCACCGGGGGTTTTTCATTTCCGGTCGGTGGTGAATGCCACTGCCGAAAAGGCACCTCATTCAACACGAAGGACGCGAAGGACACGAAGTGACACGAAGGAAACCTGACTTGCGGCCCTTCGTGAACCTTCGTGTCCTTCGTATCGGCTGTGGAATTCAGCCGACATCCACTATCGCGTCGCAGGCCCGCCTGCCGAGTTGAGAGTCGAGGCGTTCGCCGCCTGCACCTGATCGCCGCCCTGATGCTTGGCGTGGTAGAGCACCTGGTCCGAGGCTTTCAGCAGCTCGTCGAACTTCACCATGACCGGATCGCGTTCGGCCACGCCGATGGACACCGTGATCGAGTAGCGGATGGCACCGAGCTGCGCCGGCGTCCCACCGACAGCGACCCGCAGCCGCTCGGCAAGACGCATGGCCGACGCGAGGCTCGTATCGGGCGACACCACCAGGAATTCCTCGCCTCCCAGGCGGCAAATCACGTCTTCGGCGCGCGCGGCCTTGCGCAGGGTGAGCGCGATGTGGCGCAACAGCTGGTCGCCGACATCGTGGCCATAGGTGTCGTTGACGCTCTTGAAGCGGTCGACGTCCACCATCATGAGCGTGAGCGGTCGCTGGTTGCGATTCGACGCAGTCCATTCCTGCTCGAGGCGCTCCATCGCATAGCGGCGATTCGGCAGACCGGTCAACGGATCGGTGAGCGCTGCCTGGCGCAAGCGGCGGTTCGCCACAGCCAGTTCGGTGGCAAAGCGCCGCAGGCTCTGGCTGTCGCGCACCGCTTCTTCCTGCAGGCGGATCACACGGTGCCCGGCTCGCAGCCGGGCGAGCAGTACCCGCGGTGAAAACGGCTTGGTCACGAAATCGTCGACCCCGGCCTCGAATGCCTCCACCAGGTTGTCGTCCTTTTCCAGGCCGGTCACCAGCAGGAAATAGATCTGCCGGCCTTCCTCCGTCTCGCGCAGCGCGCGGCACAGCGAGAGGCCGTCCATCTCGGGCATCACCCAGTCGGACAGGATGAGTTGCGGCCGCTCCGCCATCGCGTGCTTGAGTCCTTCGCGACCATCCTTCGCCGTGATGACGGTGTGGCCCTGTTCAGTCAATAGATGCTGCAGCACCAGCAGGGCGGACGGATCGTCGTCGACGACCAGCACGCGCAGCGGTTCGAGCCGACTGCGGGACGCCAGCTTGTCGCTGATCGCGCTCGCGCCCGGCGGCTCGGCCGGCGGCACTTTGACGACCGGCACCGAGCCGCCTTTGGCATTGGCCTCCGCAGCCGCCTGAACCAGGCTGGCGAAACCGGCCAGGTCCGCCGTGGGTACTTCCAGAATACGGCCCCATTCGCGCCATTCGACCACGACCTGATCCGTGAGGAGCGCCAGCGCGTCGGCGTCAATGCCCACCTTTGCCGCTTCGAAGATCAGATCGGCGACCATTGCCGCGCGCCCCGCGTCGGTCTGGGTGCAGTAGTCGCCGACATGGGCGGACAAGTGCAGCAGATTGCACAGAATCGCTTCGCGCGAGCCCTCGGGCCAATGCGCCTGTTCCGGCCGCTCGTTGTGGAACACCGCGTTGACGAAGATGCGCGGCAGCATCCAGTCCTCCAGCAACGCCGCGCAAAGTTCGTTGTGATCGGTGCGAAAGCGTTCGCGCTCGAACTCCGCCAGCGCCGCACCGCCGATACCGGCGCGCTCCTCCAGCAGATTGCCGTAGCCGTCCGGATGCAAGGTCGCGAGCGCCAACGAACCCACGCGTATCAACAAACCGCAGGTGAACGCCTCGTCCGCTGCCGCGGTGCGCGTGCGCAGGCACAGCGCGTTGGCCGCAATGGCGGAAGCGAGCGAACGTGACCAGAAGCCCTGATAGTCGAAGGACTTGCAGGCACCGGTACGGTGGTTGCCGAGGATCGAGAAACCGAGCGCAAGCTGGCGCACCGTGGCGATGCCGAGCAGCCGGATGGCATCGGCCACGGCGACCACCGGTCGGCGCGGACCGGCCATGGCCGAGTTCGCGAACTTGATGAGGCGGCCGGACAACGCCGGGTCCGCCTGGACCGCATGGGCCAGTTCGGCGACCGAGACGTCGTCCTTGCGGCTCAACTCGATGATGTGCAAGGCAACGCCTGAAGGCGACGGCAGCTTGCCGGTCGTCTTCAGTTCGTCGAATGCAGTCTTGTCCATGGCACAGCCGTCACGGGCACGCCCGACCAGGCGCTAACCCCTTGGAAAATCGATATCTCGGTTAACGGCCCTCCGGGGATCTTTCTTTAAGCTGGTCCGCTGCGGGCCGGGGTACCGGATAGTCGGGCGGCAGCGGGTAACCGGGTTGTTTTCGCAGGAAATCCGCGAGCATCGCGCGGGCCGACTCGTGCTGACCGTCCTCCCATGCCTCGCGGATGGCCGCCAGCGCCCGCTCGGGCTCTTGCTCAGCGAACCGGAGTATTTCCTCACTGCTCGGTTTCAGCCGACGCTTGGCCAGGGACGCCGGCGCCATAGCCTTGGCGGGTGCGGACGCAGCCGGCGCGGCCGTGGCGGCGGAGTCCGCACTGCCGGCGGCGCGGTCGCTTTCCATCGGGCCCATGGATTCCCTGGCTTGCCGGAGCTCCTGTTTCGCCGGGGCCGGCTGCGCCGGCGCTGGAGCCGCAGGCGGTGGCGCCAGTACCTGATTCTGCATATCCGGTTTGGCTTCCGCGGTATCGGCCGCCGACGCTGCCTCGCGCTCCGATCCGCGTGCCGTCGATGCCGGAGACTCCGTCCGGTTCGCGAATACCTTGGACTTGGGCACATCCGTGAGCTCCGCTGGCGCCATCTCGTACTCGGGAGACCCGGCGCCAGCGGAGTCCTTGCTGGCCGGTTCCGGTCCCCGCGCTCGACCATCGGTTCGCCTGGCGGCAACCATATCGTCGGTAGTGCTTGGGGGCGTCCGGGACGCGGACGGCGCGGCGGGCGGCGACGCGCCGGGTTGCTCCGGGTACGGCTCCACCGTCAAACCGGGCTCGCTGCCCCGATCGACCATCAGCGAAAGACTGGTCGCCACCACCAGGACCGCTGCGGCGGCCAGCGGCACCTGCCAGCGGCGCCAGGGTGACCGGCCGACCAGCGTCGGCCGCGCACTCACCGCGCGACGCGCGGCGGCAAGAATGGCCGCGTCGACATGCGGCGGCGGCGCTTCCGCGACGGACTCCGCCCGCAGTCGTTGGCGCGCAGCGGCCGTAGCCGCCAGCAGCTCGTCGAGTTCGCGGTCGGATTCCGGCGTCATCAATCCATCTCCCCGGCGAGTTCCGCGCGCAGGCGGACTAGCGCATAGCGCAGACGGCTCTTGGCTGTCTCGCGCCCGACACCGGTCAGTTCGGCGATCTCCTCGAGTGTCAGCTCACCCTCTTCGTGCAGCAGGAAAGCCTCGCGCTGCGCTGCCGGCAACCGCTCGACCGCATCGGCCACCCGTTCGAGACGGCGCTTCATCGCCACGGCCGCCTCCGGCTGCTCGCGCACCGGCGCCGCCAGACTCGCCGCGATGGTCTCGCCGGCCTCGTCATCAAGCGACACGGTGCCGCTGCCGTCGCGACGCAGCACGTCGATCATGCGATTGTGCGCAATCTGATAGAGAAACGTCTTGAAGCGCGCTTCCACGCGATAGCGTTCGCGCGCGTTGATGAGATTCATCCAGGCATCCTGAAATACTTCCTCGGCCCGTGCCGCATCCCGCCCCATGCGCAGGCAGAATCGATAGAGCCCGCCCCGGTGGCGTTCGTAGAGGATCGCGAACGCCCCGGCATCGCCGTCATCGCGATAACGCAGCATCAGCGCCTCGTCGGTCGGATCCGCGTCCGTCATGGCGCAAGAGTGTAGCGAACGCCGGGGCGACAGCGCAGAACCGGGTTGTTGAGGACTGAAACGGAACCGGCGGCGCTTCGGGGTCGAACAAGCGCCCTCAGGGATCCCATGATCGTGCAGGACTCCGACCGACGACGATATTTGCTTGCAAGCTCGAAGGTGCCGGCACCGGCTTCGCGCAAGCGCCTGCAAAGCGGCTCCGGAATTCGAAAAACTTTTTTATTTCCGGACCTTTACAATCGATTTCGGGCTCGCCAGAATGCGCCGGCCTCAACCGAGACCCTGCTGCATGAATGCTCAACGAATTGCCCCATTGGTGCTGTCGATCGCGCTCACCTGGGGTGCGAACGCCTGCGCCGCCGAACTGGCGGATGAGTATGACTGCCTCGTCGAAGCCCGCACCACCGCCGAGATCCGCAGCCCGATCGAAGGCCTGATCGAGCAGGTCCACGTCCGACGGGGCGACTTCGTCCGCAAGGGCCAGGTGGTCGTCACCCTCGAGTCGGGGCCCGAACGGGCGGCGCTGGCGTTGGCCCGGTCCAAGGCCACCATGAAGGGGCCGCTCGAAGCCTCTGCGTCCCGACTCGACTTCGCTGTCAAGAAAGAGCAGCGCGCGATCGAACTCTACAAGCAGAAATTCGTCTCGGCCGGCGCGCTGGACGAAGCGCGCACCCAGCGCGAACTGGCGGAATCGGAGCTGAAGGAAGCGCGCGAGAACCAGAAACTGAACGAACTCGAGATGCAGCGCGCCGAGGAGGTGGTCAAGCTGCGCACCATCCGCAGCCCGTTCAACGGTGTGGTGATCGAGCGCTACCTTTCGAGCGGCGAATTCGCCACCGCCAACGTCAAGAATCCGATCCTGAAGCTCGCCGAAGTGGACCCGCTCAACGTCGAAGTGATCCTGCCGGCCAACCTGTACGGCAAGATCAAGGTCGGTGCCCGCGCCAAGGTCGCACCCGAAGCACCCGGCGGCGAGTTCACCGCGGCGGTCGTGCTCGTGGACCGCGTCATCGATGCGGCCAGCGGTACCTTCGGCGTGCGCCTCGAACTGCCCAACGCCAACCAGCAGATCCCGGCAGGCGCGAAGTGTCGCGTGAAGTTTCCGAAGTGATCCGGTCGGCGTTCATGGCCGTCGCGCTGCTCGCAGCGACGGCAGTCTCGCCCGTGGCTGCGCAACAGAATCAAGCGGCACTGACTGCGACCGTCCCTGCCGGCACTCACAAGACGCTGCGCTTGCGGAATCTGCCGAAGGACGCGCAGATCGCGGTCGCAGTCCAGGCCACCGGCCGCGTCGTCGTGACGTTTCTCACTGAAAGCGACTTCAAGCGCTATCCAAATCCGGAGGAGCCGGTGTTCACCGCCCCGGTGGAGCGCCGCCTCTCCTTCGCGCTCGTCATGCCGGAGTCGGGCAACTACTATGTGGTGTTCGACAACACCAAGGGCACGGAAGAACGGAAGGTGCAGATGGTGATCCGCGCGGCGCGCGGCGCAGCGCAAGTGCCTGCGCCGGCCAATCCTTCAGCGCCAGGCGCCATCGTGCCCCCGGGACCACCACCACCGACACAGCCGAAGGCGCAGCAGCACGACATGTAAGGTGCCGCGGCGATCAGGTCGCGGCGAATGTCTCTTGATCGCCGCGTGAATCTGTTCGGCCATCCGAGATGCTCCGGGGTCAGAGATGCTCCGGGGTCAGGTCTTGCATTCATGCTCCGGGGTCAGGTCTTGCATTCATGCTCCGGGGTCAGGTCTTGCCTTCACGCATTCCCGCATCCTCACGACCAGACGAGCAGATCGCCACTTCCAACCATCGCCTACTCCGCCCGCCCCGCGAACGCCAGCAGATCTCCGAGATAATCGTCCATCTCGAGCACTTCCTTGCGCATCATGTAGTGCACCTGTTCGGCGCGTTTCTGCGCGAGGTTGAAGAGCAGCCGTCCGGCGTTCGCGTCCGACAATGCGCGTCCGAGCAGCTTGTGGAAGAAGCTGCCGTAGCGCTGGATCAGTTCGTCCTCGAGACTCACGAACACCTCGCAGCTTCCGGGGTCGCCCTGCCGTGCGCAGCGCCCGAAGAGCTGGCGATCGATACGGCCCGCTTCATTCATCTCGGTCGTGACCACGTGCAGGCCACCGGCTGCGAGTGACTCGGGGGTCAGTTTGATATCGGTGCCGCGGCCTGCCATGTTGGTCGCCACGGTGATGCGGCCCGGTTGCCCGGCGGCGGCAACAATCTCCGCCTCTTCCTTGTCCTGTCGCGCATTGAGCACGCGATGTTCAAGTCCTGCCGCCGTAAGAAGCGCCGCCAGACGCTCGGACGCTTCCACGGTCCGGGTGCCGACCAGCACCGGCCGACCCCGCTCGTGCTCGCGGCGGATCGACTCCAGCGCCGCCGCATACTTCTCCTCGAGCGTCGGCAGCAGCATCGGCGGTGCGATCCTGCGCAGCACCGGCTTGCGCGTCGGCACGCGCGTCACCTTGAGGCGATACACGGCCCAGAGCTCGGCCGAGATCTCCTTGGCAGTGCCGGTCATGCCGGACAATCGAAGATAGCGCCGGAAGAACCGCTGGTACGAGATACGCGCCAGCGTCTCGCGCTGGCCGGTGAGTTCGCAACCTTCCTTCACCTCGATCAGCTGGTGCAGGCCACGCTCCCACGAGCGGTCCGCCATCGTGCGGCCGGTGTACTCGTCCACGATGACGATCTTGCCCTCTTCCACGAGGTAGTGCTTGTCGCGCTGGTACTGGTGCGTTGCCGACAGCGCCTGCTTCACGAGTTCCTCGCGCCGGTTGGGTCCGGTCCACAAGCCGCGCATGTCGGCGGCAAGCTCCTTCAATCGCTGTTTGCCGGTATCGGTGATACGGATGCTGGTCTGGTGATGCTCGAGCACGAAATCCTCGTCACGCACGAGCTGCCCTGCGAGCCCGAGCGCTTCGCGATACAGGCGCTCCAGGCCCGAGTCGCCGGTGTCACCGGAGATGATGAGCGGCGTGCGCGCCTCGTCCACCAGGACGCTGTCGACCTCGTCGACGATCGCGAACGACAGTCCACGCAAGGTGAGATCGCTGTCGCCGCCACCACCCGTGACCTTGTCGACGGCGTAGCGCAACGCGCGGGGCCGACCCTTCAGCTTCATGCGATCGCGCAGGTAGTCGAAGGTGACGTCCTTGTTGGTGCAATACGTGATGTCGTTGCGGTACTGCGCGGGGCGATCTGGCAGCGCGACATCCTGGGTAACGCAGCCGACGGTGAGGCCGAGCGAGCGGTACAGCGGCCCCATCTCCTCGGCGTCGCGCGCGGCCAGGTAGTCGTTCACGGTCACCACATGCGTGGGCCACCCACCGAGCGCAGCGGTGGCGGCGGCGAGAGTTGCGGTGAGAGTCTTGCCTTCGCCGGTTTCCATCTCGGCGATGCGGCCCGACAGCAGGATCCAGCCGCCCGCCAGTTGGACGTCGTAGTGGCGCACACCGAGCGTGTGGCGGGCAGCAGCACGTACCAGCGCGAACGCCTGTGCGACCAGGGGATCGGTGAATCCGTCACGCTTCAGTTTCGGCCGCAGTTCCATGGCCCGCGCGCGCAACTGCTCCAGCGTCAGCTCGTCGCACTGCGGTCCCGCCGCGTTCACGGCGGCAATGAACGCATCGAAGCGGCCCTTGCGCATCGCATGCATCCGCTCGAGCCACAAGGCGGGGCGGCGGGCGGTGCGCTCCAGCCAGTTCTCGCGCGGTTCGAGCTTCTCCGGGTAGAACCCGTGACCGAGGATCTGGGTGGTACTAGACACTGAAGCGCTTCAGGAACAAGCGCCGGACCGATCGAAAGGTCTGCGCCGCGAGCGGCTCGGCGTCGTGATCGAAGCGCACGAACACGCGCCCGCCGATGTGCAGGTCGGAAGTGTTGGGCGGTAGTCGCAACTCGAAGTGGAATACCGGATCGAGCGCAACCGGTCGGTCGGTCTTGCGCGGATCGAGCGGGATGGAGCCGCCGCCGCGGTCCGACAACGCGAGGCTCGGCAGCTCATTCGAAGCAGCCGGCACTTCACGGATCACCGAGGCGGTCAGGGTCTCCGCGACACGCTCGGTGAGCTTCACTTCGATCGATCGGGTGTGGCTGCGAACGTAGTCGACGTCGTCCTGGCGCACGATGACCCGCACGATGCGCTCCGACGGCGGCGCCACGAAGCCCAGTTGTTCGCCCCGGCGCACGAACCGTAGCGGCATGTCGCTGGGGTTCGCCAGCACGAAGCGGCCGGCGGACGGCGCCGTCACGGTGAGCCCGGCCAGCCGCTCGCGCACGCGTTTGAGTTCCTTTTCCGTGTAGGCGATCTCGTCGCGCGTCATGCCGGCCTGCACGCGAGCGTCCTGCTGCAGCGCGCGCTGCTTGAAGTCGAGTTCTTCCAGCCGCGCTTCGAGTAACCGCTCCTGCGGTGCCAGCAGCGGATCTTCGATCTCGATCAGCGTGACGCCGGCGGCCACACTGGTACCCGGAGCGGTGGCGATACGCGTGACGAAGCCGTCGGCACCGGCGCGCACGACCGATTGGTCCGGCACCCACAGGACTCCTTCGGTGCGTGTCCATACCGGAAACGGCATGAGAAAGAAGGCACCCAGGAGGACGACGGCCGTCGAACCGGCCACCGTCCACGCCCGCTGCCGCCGGCGCCGCAGGGTCTTGCCGGACGCCAGATGGACGATGCCCTTGCCGATCGGCAGGAAGATCGACGAGAACCCGGCCCAGATGGCGAGGACCACGCCGATCACGAAATACTCACCGGCGATGAACAGGATGATCGCGAAGGTGATGAAGAGGCGATAGATGGTGGCCGAGATGGTGTAGCCGACGAACCAGCGCTTCTCGCCCTCGGTCGCTTCCGGCGCCTGCAACTCGCGCACGCCGAAGGCGTGCCGGTTGATGAGATAGAGGACGTACTTGTTGCCGCGCGGCCCGAGGTTGGGAATCTCGATCAGATCGGCCAGCATGTAGTAACCGTCGTAGCGCAACAACGGATTACCGTTGAACAGCACCGTGGAGATACCGGCGATCAGCATCACGTTGAAGGCCATCGCACGCACCAGGCCCGGCTCGACGTTGAGCCAGACGAACATCGCGATCGCCGCGAGCACCAGTTCCGCCATCATGCCGGCGCCGCCAACGACGAACCGCTCCCACTTGCTGCGGAAGGCCGACGAGGCCGATGCGTCGACGTAAGGTACGGGCAGGAACACGAGGAACATGACGCCCATCTCGTGAACTTCACCGCCTCTGGCGCGTACCGCGCACGCATGGCCGAACTCGTGCACCGTCTTCACGATCGGAAACAGCAAAAGCATGGTGAGCAGGTTGCTCGGCGCCAGCACGCGGTCCGACAGGTTCTCGGTGAGCTCATGCCAGGAGAACGCCGCGGCGACGCACGCAGCCGCGACGATGGCCAACCAGACGAAGAACCCCCACCGGGAGAAGAGCGGAGCGTAGAAGCCATGGGTGGCGCGCAGAATCCGATCGGGGTCGATCAGCGGCAGCTTGATCGACATCGGGTTCTTGAAGTTGCGCCACCACTTGCCCTTCTGCTGTTTGCCATAGCGGCGCAGCAGCTCGTCGACGTCGGGCGGCAGATCGCTCTGCAGCAGGTCGGAACCGTGGAGCTGACCGAGCAGGCGGATCGATTCGTCCTGGGTCGGTGCGTCGTCGCCAAGTCGGTGGCAGGCGAGATCCCAGGCTTCCTGCACCGTGCGTTCGCCATCCAGCAGTCCGATCAACTGCCACGCGGCCGGGTTGAAGCGGTACATGCGGCGCGACGCGCGATCCTGCAGCACGTACCAGAGCTGGCCGCGGTAGTGGTGGCGGTGGACCTCCGCATGCGTCTTCAGCCGCGGCTTGAGTGCCGCGACGCGGTACCAGGAGGGGCTGTGGAGTTCGGAGCTCATCGCGTCTGGCGCCGCCGAAAAATCTCTTCCACCACGAAGGACTCGAAGGACACGAAGGGCCGCGAGGGAGGTCGCGGCTTGCCGGCCTTTCCTTCGTGCACCTTCGTGTCCTTCGAGTCCTTCGTGGTGAAGCTTTGCATTGCTGTTCCCGCCAGCTAGGGCACCAGCGACCAAACCTGCAACCGCACCCAGTCCAGCAGGTACCGAGTCCAGATCCAGATCAGCTTCCGGTCGCCCACGCTCACCTTGCCCACACCTTCCATCCCGGGGCGCAGCCGTTCGATGCCGCGATCGAGCTTCGCTTCCACGCGGAAATAGTTGCGCCCGTCTTCCGGCGTGCTCACGGGAGTGACCCGCGCCACGGTGATCGGCTGCTTCTGCGAGGGCATCGACTGCAACACCAGTTCGCCCTTCTGGCCCACGGCCACGTCGCGGATGTCGCGCTCGTCCACTTTCAGCACCACGCGATAATCCTCGAGGGGCGCAATCTCGAACAACACGTCACCGCGCTGCACCGGCGCCCCCAGCTTCTGCGTGAGATCGCCGCTCACCACTACGCCGTCGAACGGCGCGGCGATGACCGTGCGCGCGAGCTTTTCTTCCACGATGGCAAGTTCGGCTTCGGCCTGCTCCACCTGCGAACCGATCACGCGGATGTCTGCGCGTTCATGGTTGGCGAGCGCTTCGCGATACTGCTTGGTGAGTTGCTCGCGCTTGGCCGACAGCTTCATGCGCTCCAGTTGCAGGTCACGATCCTCGAGGCGCGCCACGGCTTCGCCCTCCTTCACCAGGTCGCCGGGACGCTTGGCCGCTTCGCCGACGTAGCCATCGAAGGGTGCCGCCAGCGCCCGCTGGATCGAGCCCTCGACCTTGGTGTCCGCGGCGATGCGATACGTCCCGGTGGCGAACGTGAAGAACAGCGTGGCGACCGCAATGATGATGGCGGCCAGCTTCCAGGCGACATGGCCCGGGCCGAAGAAGCGGAACCAGAGGGCCTTCATCGCATCCCACGTGCGCGCTGCCGGACCGCGGTCCGCCTCGCGCTGGATCTCGGTCAACGGACCGAGGAGAGCCGCGAGCCCGTCCGCCAGTTCGATGTCTTCGTGCGTGAACGGTCGGCTGCGCTCCAGGCACAACGCCCCGACGCCTTCGCCCATGCGCGTGAGAGGGATCGTCAACACCGCTGCCGACCCGTGGACCTGCGCGAGCTTCTCGTGGGCGCGCACAACGTGGCCCTCGACGCCCTCCTCGCCCGGCCACACCAGCCGCGTCTTCTGATCGACCGCTTCGTCCATGGCGGTCTCGATGGCGCGGGTCAGCTCGGCATTCTTCTCGAACTGAACCGTGTGCGACAGCGCCTTCACTTGCGAACGCTTCCCCCGCTGGATGCCGAGCGAGACGCGATCGCAGTCGAGCAGCGACGCAAGCTCGGTGGCAGTGGCGGTGGCCGCCGGCACGAAACCGTGGTGTTCCAGGGCGGCACTGAACACGTCGAACACCCGCCGCAACCTCGCGGCCGCCGCAGCATCCCCGGCGCCCATGTGCCGGCGCAGCAGCGCCTCGAGCCAACCGGCACCCCACGCGAGGTCACGGGCAAGGCCCTTCAATTCGCGTTCGGCGCGTCCTTCCACGTCCACCGCGACCGCACCGAGGACGGTGCCGTCGGCCTGGATCGGCTGGGCCACGTGCGACCTGGCACCGTTCTCACCGGCGGGGACAGCGATCAGCGCGTTTTCGTGGATCGCACGCTCGATGGCCTCGCCGAGCTTGGCTCGATCGCGCTTGGTATCGGGCCAGACCGCGGCCGGAACGAATCCTCCACCGCCCGGCTGCGCCAAAACCAGAATGCCGTCGGCCGCACCTGCCTTGATGCAGGTGACTGCGAGCCAGGCCTGGCAGAACGCTTCGGCGTTCTCGGCCTGGGCAAAACGCATCCACGCGTCGTCCTCGGCGGCAGCCCGCAGCCGTGCCGGATCGGCAACCTGGAGGTGCGGGCGTCCTTCCGCCGGCGTCGGCGTGGAAGAATTCATGGAGAATTTCCTTTTTTTATCAGTAGCCTGAGGGTCTGGACTGGCAACCTCTGGAAGCATACACCTGCAAGCACAGGACCTGCCAGAATCTCCTTACGGCAAGGCTTCGCGATCCTTCCAGGGAAATCCCAGCCGCGTCACACCCGCCCGAATCTCGCCCATGGCAGTCTCGACCACGGCAGCATCGCCCCTCACCCCCAGTTCGATGTGCCGTCCCTCGGCACCGATGTGCGGCAGGCTGAACAGCTTCAGCGTCGGATAGCGCTGCACGATGTCCTGCATGAGGTCGATCAGCTGGCTCTCGCCGGCCTCGCGCACGATGATGGCCTCGTCCCGCTCGCGCGAGGTGCTATGCAGGTGCGCGTAACGCTGGTCCAGAACCCATTCCATCATCGGCCACGCCATCTCCGGAAAGCCCGGCAGGAAATGGTGATCGCCGTAGCTGAATCCCGGCACCCGGTTGTACGGGTTCGGAATGATCCGCGCACCGACGGGAAACTCCCCCATGAGTATGCGTTTGGGGTAGGCCTCGGCGCCGAAGCGCGCCTCGATTTCGGCCTTCGCCTCGGGATGCAGCGCCAGTTGCACCCCGCCCGCCTCGGCTGCCGCCTGGCGCGTGTGGTCATCGGGGGTGGCACCGATCCCGCCGAAACTGAACACGATGTCGCTCGTCGCGAACGTGCGAAACAGCGTCTCGACGATCAGCCGCCGGTCGTCGCCGAGGTAATGGGCCCAGGCCAGCGCGAGGCCGCGCTGGCGGAGCAGTTCGATTGCCTTGGCGAGATGTTTGTCCTGCCGCTTGCCGGACAGGATCTCGTCGCCGATGATGAGTACGCCGAACGCCATGGGTGCAATCCGCGAAGATGACGCGGACATCATAAGCGGCCGAGGCGAAGAGTGCGGCTGGGCCGGGGCCTGGCAACGCGGGGAACGGACCCTAGGTGCAACCCTCGTCGGCCCTGGCCGGCCGGCATTCGAGCCGCGTCTTGTCGGCGTTGCCGACGCACTTGTAAATGCTGTCCTTGCAGCGTGCGCACCACACCGTGGTGCTGCCCTCGCGCTTGTATTGGCTGTTGAGAATGTCGAGGTCGGTACGCCGACAACCGACGGCATCGGCCGTGCGCGAAATCTGCGTGGCGCATCCCGCGAGCGCAAGCAATACGAATAGGCAAGCGTATCTCATCGATGTCATTCTTCGAGACGCCGACGACCCCGCAGAATGAGCGGCGCGCAACGCGCGTCCGCTCGATTCCGCGGAAGTTGAGGGTCGGCTCCGCCGGCCCTCTAACCGGCTATGTATTGTTCGAGTTGTTCGATCGTCTGCCGCTGATCCGCGATCGTCTCCTTGACCACGTCCCCGATCGAAATCACGCCGGTCACCCGGTTCGCATCCAGCACCGGGAGGTGCCGCACGCGCTTGTCGGTCATCAACCCCATGCACTCTTCCATGGTCGCGGTCGGCGGCACGCACAATACTTTCTCGGTCATGATCTCGCGCACCTGCGTCTCGCGCGAAGACTTGCCGAAGAGGATCACCTTACGTGCATAGTCGCGCTCGGAAAAGATCCCCGCCAACCGCTCGCCCTCCAGCACCAGCAGGGCCCCGACATCGCGCTCCGCCATGAGCTTGAGCGCGTCATAGACCGACGAGGTCGGCGCCACCGACAATACCTTGACCTTCTTTTCTTCCAGGACCTGTTCCACGGTCTTCATGTCGTCACCCCTCCACGGTGTCCGGCCTCACTCCGGGACCATGGCAGTGTAGGCAAATCCGCCGCCCGGAGGAAGCGTCACCCTCGCCCTTGAGTCGCCGGACGGCGACCCCATGTTGGGCGGGATGGACGAGACATTGCACATACCCTGCCCCCACTGCGCGGCCCTCAACCGCGTCCCGCGGGCGCGCCTGCGGCAGTCACCCAACTGCGGGAAGTGCAAGCAGCCGTTGTTCACCGGCACACCGGTCAAGCTCGACGAAACGACTTTCGATCGCCACATCGGCGCCGAACTGCCCGTGGTCGTGGATTTCTGGGCCGACTGGTGCGGCCCCTGCAAGATGATGGCACCGCATTTCGAGCGCGCTGCGCGCGAGCTCGAACCTGCCGTTCGCCTGGCCAAGCTCGACACCGAGGCGGCACCCGCGATCGCCGGCCGCTATGGCATCCGCTCCATTCCGACCGTCATCGCTTTCCGTGGCGGCCGCGAGATCGCCCGCCAGTCGGGCGCCATGGATCAGGGGACACTCGAGCGCTGGGTCCATTCGGCGCTGTCCGGAAGCTGACGAGCGCTAGCCGCAGCCGGCGCCGGGTTGGCCCGTTTGGGCGAAGTGCCTCTGGCCGTTCGGGGGGAGTAGTCACCACACCCGTCAGATCTCCTCCCAGGCCTTCTCCACGCGCTTGAACGAAACCGGATAGGGTGTCTTCAACTGCTGGGCCCAGAGCGAGACGCGCAGCTCCTCCAGCATCCAGCGGAATTCCTCGAGCTTCGGATTGCGCACGCCGCGCGCTCGGTCCATCTCGAGACGCTGGCTCCATGATCGCCACCAGTTGGCTAGCGTGTCCTGCCACTGGGCATCGCGGGTCGGGTTGGACGGAAACTTGGTGAGCCGCACGTCGATCGCCTTCAGGTAGCGCGGGTAGTGCTTGAGGCGCGCGTACGGTGCGCTCACGATGAAACCGTTGGGCAGCAGCGCCTTCAATTGCGCCTTGATGTCGTTCATCAACCGCTGCCAGGCCTGGGCGCCGGGCTGCTGGATGCGAGGCCGCAGCGCGTAGTACTCGGTCAGGATCTCGTTCACGAGGCTGCACACTTCGTTCGCGACATCGGTGAGCCGTGTGCGCGCCTTGACAACCCGCGCATCGAAAGCCGCCTTGTCGCGGATGCGGTCTTCCTCCACGAAGAACGCACGATCGCAGATGGCGGTGACCAGTTCCTCCTGCAGCTTCTCGATGGCGGACGCCTTGTCGTGCGCCCGCGTGCCGTCGATCTCGGCGAGCAGCGTGTACTTGAGCGCCATCTCCTGCAGGCCGCGCAAGCTGCGCCCCAGATGCCGCACCTGTTCCACCGCCGACAACTGGAACAACCGGCGCAAGCCCCGATGAGTCGCCGCTTCCGCCTCCTGCTCGGTGTCGAGCAACCCCAGCGACACCGACTTTCCCTCGTCGACGATGGCCGGATAGCCCACCAGCTTCTGCCCCGCGCGCACGAACTCCACCTGCTCCGGCAGTTCACCGAAATCCCAGGTGGTGACACCCTGGCGTTCGAACGAGCTGCGCGCCGTTTCGGTGAATTGCCGGCGCGCCTTCACACCGAGCTGCAGGCGCAGCGCCGGCAGATCGCGCCCCGTCGCCACTTCCGCACCGTGATCGTCGACCACGCGAAAGTTCATGCGGAGGTGCGAGGGGACATCCGCCGTGTTCCACGCATCCTTGGATACTTCCACGCCGGTCTGCTGCAGCAACACCTCCGACAGGATCTCGGTGAGAGGTACCGCATCGGGCTCGATCGCACCGAGCACGGCCGTCACCACCTGCGGCACCGGCACGAAATGCTTGCGCAGGCCCTTGGGCAGATCCTTCACGAGGTGGGTGACCTTGTCGCGCAACAGTCCCGGCACCAGCCACTCGCAGCGCCGCTCGTCCACCTGGTTCAACAGATGCAGCGGCACGGTCATGGTCACGCCATCGAACGGATGGCCGGGTTCGAACCGATACTTGAGCGCGTACGTGACCCCGTTCATCTCGATCGAGTCGGGAAAACGCGCGGCGGTGATGTCCTGCGCCGCGTGCAGCATCAACGCCTCGCGCGTCATGTAGAGCAGGCGCGGGTTGGCGCGCTCGGCCTCCTTGCGCCAGTGCTCGAACGCGCCGACGTTCCAGATACCCTCCGGGACCACTTTGCCGTAGAACGCGACCATCACCTCGGGATCGACCAGCACGTCGTGGCGCCGCGATTTGTGTTCGAGTGCCTCCACGTCCTTCACCAGCGCACGATTGGCCCGCAGGAACGGCGCATCGAGTTTCGAGTCGCCGTCCACCAGCGCACCCCGGATGAAGATCTCGCGCGCTTCCTTGGGCGCTATGGGTCCGTAGCTCACGCGGCGACGAGCCACCACCGTCAACCCGTAGACGATCACGCGCTCGTAGGCGATGACCTGCCCCGAAGCCTTCTCCCAATGCGGATCGAAATGCTGCCGATTCGCGAGGTGGGCGCCGACCTGCTCGATCCATTCGGGTTCGACGGTGGCAACACTCCGCGCGAACAGGCGCGTGGTCTCGGTCAACTCCGCGGCCATCACCCACTTCGGCTGCTTCCGGCGCAGCGCCGATCCGGGAAACACGTGGAAACGGATGCCGCGCGCGCCCAGATAGTCGCCGCCGTCCTCGCTCTTCATGCCGATGTTGCCGAGCAGCCCTGCCAGCAGCGCGCGATGAACCTGCGCATAGTCTCCAGGCTTCTCGTTCTCGCGCCAGCCGAGCTCCGACACCAGGGCATGGAGTTGCCCGTGCAGGTCGCGCCACTCGCGCAGCCGCAGCCACGACAGGAAGCGGTCACGGCAGTCCGCCTGCAGCTTGCGCGTGGATTTCTTGTGCTTCAGCAGCTCGTCGTAGAACTCCCACATCTTGAGATAGGCGAGGAAGTCCGAGCGCTCATCGACGAACAACGCATGCGCCTGGTCGGCAGCGTCGGCTTTCTCCATCGGGCGGTCGCGCGGATCCTGCACCGACAACGCCGCCGCGATGATCAGCCCTTCCTTCAGGCAGTTCTCCTGCTTCGCCGCGACGATCATGCGGGCGATACGCGGGTCGATCGGCAGCTTCGCGAGCTGGGCACCGACCGCCGTGAGGGTGTGCCGCTCGTCCACCGCGTTGAGTTCGGTCAGGAGCTGGTAGCCGTCGGCGATCATCCGCGGCTGCGGCGCCTCCACGAACGGGAAGCTTTCCGGTTCGCCCAGCTTGAGCGCCTTCATGCGCAGGATCACCGACGCGAGCGACGAGCGCAGAATCTCCGGATCCGTGAACTCGGGCCGGGCGTCAAACTCGTCCTCGCCATACAAGCGCACGCACACGCCGCTCGACACGCGCCCGCAGCGCCCCGCGCGCTGGTTGGCCGACGCGCGCGAGATCGGCTCCACCTGCAGCATTTCCACCTTGTTGCGGTAGCTGTAACGGTTGATGCGTGCAAAACCCGGATCGACCACGTAGCGGATGCGCGGCACCGTGAGCGAAGTCTCCGCCACGTTGGTCGCGAGCACCACGCGATGTCCCGTGTCGGGCTTGAACACGCGGTCCTGCTCGGCCGCCGACAAGCGGGCGAACAGCGGCAGAATCTCGACCATCCCGGCGCGGTGTCGTCCTACCGGATGCTTGCGCAGGTGCTCGGCCGTCTCGCGGATCTCGCGTTCGCCGGGCAGGAACACCAGCGCATCGCCAGGTCCATGCGCGTGATACAGATCGTCGAGCGCATCGGCGATAGCTTCACCGAGATCGGGGGCCTCGCCCTGCTCGTCCGGCTTGAGCGGCCGGTATTTCACTTCCACCGGATACAGCCGTCCCGATACTTCCACCACGGGGGCGTCGAAGAAATGCTTCGCGAAGCGCTCGGCGTCGATGGTCGCCGAGGTGATGATCAGCTTGAGATCCGGCCGCCGCGGCAGCAGCTGGCGCAAGTAACCAAGCAGGAAATCGATGTTGAGACTGCGCTCGTGCGCTTCGTCGACGATGATGGTGTCGTAGGCGCGCAGGCTGCGATCCGTCTGAGTTTCGGCAAGCAGGATGCCGTCGGTCATCAGTTTCACGAACGGCTCGGGGCCGATCTGATCGTGGAACCGCACCTTGTAGCCGACCAGATCGCCCAGCGGTGACCCGAGTTCCTGCGCGATGCGCGCAGCGACGGTGCGCGCCGCGATCCGGCGCGGCTGCGTGTGCCCGATCAGTCCGGTTACGCCGCGTCCGATCTCCAGACAGATCTTGGGCAGCTGCGTGGTCTTTCCCGACCCCGTTTCGCCGCAGACGATGACCACCTGATTGGTGCGCAGCGCCGCCGCAATGTCGTCGCGACGCTCGCTCACGGGCAGCTCTTCCGGGTATCGCAGTGCGGGCATCCTCGAACGCCGCTGCGCCACGCGGGCGATCGAAGTGTCGATCGCCTTGACTATCGCCTCGATCTGGTCCGGCGGCGGTTGCTGCGCATCGCGCAGACGGGCGAGCTGCGCGCGCAGGCGGCCCTGATCGGCAAGCATGCAATCCGCGATGCGGGCGAACAGCGGATCGAGGGCAGAGCGGGGAGCGGCGGTTCTGGAGGCGGGCGCGGACAACGCGGCAGGACGAAGGGGAGCAGCGGGGTGCAATTCTATCCCGAGCACCCTGCCGGAGCAGCAGTCGACTACCATGCCGGGTTTCGCGCACCGCCTGCAGCCCTTGCCAACTCTCGCGCTCTACTGGATCTGCGTCCTGATCTGGGGTTCCACCTGGATCGCCATCACCTACCAGCTGGGCATCGTCGAGCCCGTCGTGTCCGTGGCATGGCGCTTCGTGGCTGCCGCGCTGCTGCTCTTCGGCATCTGCTTCGTCCGCAATGAGCGCCTGCGGTACGGTCGCCGCGAACACGCGTATCTCGCGCTGCAGGGGCTGCTCATGTACAGCGCGGGCTACGTATGCGTCTACGAAGCCGAAGCGCGCGTGGTGTCGGGTCTCGTCGCCGTCGGCTATTCCGCCAGCCCGATCGCCAACATGCTGTGTGCTCGCCTGTTGTACGGGACCCCATTGAGTCGGCGCGTGGCCTTCGGCGGCGTGTTCGGCATCGCCGGGATCCTGCTGGTGTTCTCACCGGAACTCGCCCGGCTGTCGGCGAGCCCGACCGCTCTGGTCGGCATCGCGCTTACCGCCATCGCCGTGTCGGTCCAGGCCTTCGCATCGGCCATCGCCGTGCGCAACGGCGAGCGCGGCATCGCGGTGTGGCCCGCCCTCGCGTGGGGCATGACCTATGGTGCGATCGGTTGCACCGCGTGGGTCCTATTCACGGGGACACCGATCGCCTTCGACGTACGTCCCGGCTATATCCTGTCGTGGGCCTGGCTCACGATCTTCGGCTCGATCATCGCATTCGGTTCGTACCTGACGCTGCTCGGCCGCATCGGCACGGGCCGCGCCGGCTACATCGGCGTGATGGTGCCGGTCATCGCGCTGATCATCTCGGCATTCTTCGAGAACTACCGTTGGACCTCCGCCACCTGGATCGGCATCGGTCTCGCGGTGGCGGGCAACTTCGTGGCGATGCGCGGCTACGGCCGGAAGGCCTGAGGTGACGCCCCCCCGATGGGCCTGCGGCCCTTCCCCCCAAGGGGCCAGCCCTCTTGTGGGCTGAGGTCGGACACAGACAGTCCCTGCGGACTGTCTGTGCCTACCGAAGGCGATCGGTCTCCGACCGATGGCGGCCCGGCGAGGGCTGAGGCCGCCGCCGCAAGGCGAGCAGTACCAACCCCGCGCCCAGCAGCGCATAGGTTTCCGGTTCCGGAATCGGGGCCGTCAGGCCGAGAGCGACGAACTGGGTGAACTGCGTGCCGGAGAAGTTGTTGTCGGAGACCAGGATGAGCGTCTGCGCGTACGGTCCGAACCCGGGACCGAACGTGATGCCCTCGATATTGTCGAGAAGCAAAGGGGAACCATCGTCGTTGGTCAATGTGTTGAGATCGAGCAGCAGTTGTTTGCTCATGGGTGTGAACGTCGCACCTTCGAGCGAGTCGAGGGCGGAGACGTCCGAAGCATTGCGGGCGTCGGCGAGGTAGATGCGGATGCCGTTGCCCGGCACGCCGGTCGCGAACGACCGCTCGACCGTCAGGAACTGGCGATCGCCGACCGCGAGCATCTCCACCAGGCCATTGGTCGCAAAGGCGCTGGCGGGGGACGGCAGCGCAGTCAGCGGCCCTACCTCATAGGCGTATTCCGCCTGGGCGGAACGGGTCGCGACATCGAACTCCACGACGCGTGTCGTCGACGGTTGGTTGGTGGCCTGGGTCACCGGCAACGAATCCTGGGCAAGCCCGTTTTCCGCCGCGACGTACAGCTTGGTGCGGTCGGTGGACAGCGTGAGGCTCTCGAAGGCGAGGTTGTTGTAGATGCCCGCGTCGCCCGCCACCAGACCCGAGGCGTCGCCGACAGGGTTGAAGCGCGTCGGCACGGCAAAGTCCCCCGTGTGGTTGCCGGCAAGGTCCATCGAGCGGACGGTGGGATTCTGGAATCCCGCGGCGGTCCGTTGACCTTCGTTGGACCAGTACAGGGTGTCTCCCACCTTGCGGATCGACTCCGGAT
The DNA here is from genome assembly GCA_001464695.1 of Betaproteobacteria bacterium Ga0077523. Taxonomy (GTDB): domain Bacteria; phylum Pseudomonadota; class Gammaproteobacteria; order Burkholderiales. Next base: position 165,485 of record LNDQ01000108.1, read on the forward strand.
CGACCGTCAACGCCGCGAAGTCGGTGCCCGCCACCGTCTTGAGATTCGTGACCCCGGTGAACGTCACGCCGGCCGAACCGGGCGCGCTCGACCGCGCGAACTGCGACAGATCGAGCGTGAGGTCATAGAAACGCGCCGGGTTCAACTGGCTGCGGTCATCGCTGATGGCCCAGTACCGGCTCGCCGCGGCATCGAAGTCGATGCCCGAAAGGCCGCCGATCGTCGTGCCGGCGTACTGAGCGCCCGTCGGAACGATGTTCTGCCCGATGTACTCGAGAGGTGCGGCAGCGGCCGCGACGGCATGAAGTCCGAATACGAGTGCACAAACAAGTCTTCTTCGCATGGGAATGCTCCGGTTCAATGATTGGCACGACGGCGGGTCGCGGCACCGGCCAGAACGGCGAGACCGAGACCCATGAAGCCCCAAGTGCCCGGCTCGGGGACGGGCATCGCCACATCCGCCCACACCGCGCGATGGTCCGAAGTGGGGAATCCGCTGAACAGATTCGGATTGCCGAAGGTGCCGACGAGCGGGAACAGGGGATCCGTCGATTCCGGCCAGAACACGCCGCTGCCGACGATGGTCGTGTTGCTCGACGGCAGCACGTAGTCGACGCGCAGATTGCCCGCGGCCGTCCCGGCCGGCGTGTCGGCGAAGTCGGCGGTGTCATAGCGGGGATCGCCGACGTCGTTCGCATTGGCACCGCCCTGCAGGGCGGACTGCTCGGTGCCGCCGGGGGCTTGCGGCGTCACGCTCGTATTCACCTTCGGATCGTTCAGCAGTTGTCCGATGGCGTTGAACGGTGCATCGCGAAAGCTGTCGCCGTCGAGCAGGTCGGCGTTGTAGTCGCCCGCGATCACGAATACGGCGTCGGACGTCAGCCCACCGGTACCGCCCTGGTCGTCGTAGATATACGAAGCGCCATTGACGTAGTCCTTCCAGAAGCGGATTTCGTCGTGGTTGCGCTTGCCGTTGCGATCTTCCGAGCCGTCGAACACCGGCGGTGTCGGATGCGCGGTGAGAAAATGCACCTCCTGCCCGTCGATGTTGAGGACCACGTCGACGTGATTCTTGGAGGACAGGCGCAGCACGTCGATCTCCTCGGGCGAGTAGAACGCCGCGAGATCATTCGCGGTGGGATCGCTGGTGAGCAGGTTGTCCGGCATGTCCTTCCACAGGAAATTCTGGAAGGTGCGCACGCCGACGATCTCGTACTTCGAATAGATCGTCATCCCGAACTGCCCGGCGAAGTTGCCGAAGCCGAAGGCGTCGTCGCCGCCGCCGATGGAACCGTTGTTGTTGAGATCGAAACCCGAGGCGATCCCGGTGTTCGTGGTCGGCGTGTAGCCGTACGCATACGAGATGGCGCTTGCCCCGCCCTGCGGAACGCCGAGGAAGTTGCTCTGGAAGCGCTGGTGCGCGAGGCTCGTGTAGCCGAGCGCGTTCGCCGTGCTCGAAGAGCCTGCGATGCCCGCGTGGTCGTGATCGAACTCGTTGATGAGCACTACATCCGGTGCGATGCGCTGGATGACCTGCGCGACGTTCTGCGCCTGGAGGATGCGCCGGGAAACCGGATCCCCGAGACCCGCTCCGGCCGGGTTCGCGAGATCCGACAGGAGCTCGCCCGACGCATTGCGGTTGAGCGACGCGTTGAACGTGGCGAAGCGGACTGTGGTCGCCGTTTCCGACTGGGCCGCAACCGCGACCGGCAGGACGAGCAGCGCTGACGCAAGGATTCTGATGGCCATCGGGTTGCCTCCTCGGGATCGACCGCCTGCGAAGACTTCATGCCTGGCGGATAGCGAGGCAAGCCTAGGGGACCGATTTGACAATCCGGTTCCGCGGTCCGGCAGAAGGCGTAAGCCGATGGAATCACCGGGCAAAACGTAGTTCTTTCGGATCACTCACCACATCAGACCAATGTCACACGGCGTGGGTACTTTCAGGAGTCAGGCCCACACCCAAGAACAGCAACCGGAGACCACCATGGCCGTTTCACATCGATTGATGCCGACACTGCTCGGCGTCCTCTTCCTCACCACCGCCGGAACGACACCTGCCGCCGGTCCGATCCAGGCGGTCGAGAAGCAATGGTCCTTCGACCATTTCGCCGCCAACGCCGGCCGCTCCTCCGAGATCGTGGCGTTCGACGGTGCCAACCAGAATCTCTGGGTGATCGGCGGCAACGGCATCGACGTGCTCGACCTCGGTGGCAATCTGTTGAAGTCCTTCGAGACCACCAGCGTGTACGGCGGCGTGAACAGCATCTCGATTCGCAACGGCGTGGCGGCCGTCGCCTTCGGCAACGCCGTCGCGCGCGACGGTCTCGGCAGCGTGCAGTTCTTCGACACCACTGCGTTCCTCAGTGCCGCCACCGTCGGCGCCGCCAATCTCGGCGGTGTCGCCGTCGGCAACGTACCCGACATGGTGACCTGGAGTGCCGACGGCTCCATGGTGCTCGTTGCCAATGAAGGCGAGCGCTACGTGGCTTCGGGCACGACGTTCAATCCGGCCGGCAGCGTCAGCATCATCGACTTCAACGCAGCGGCACCGGGCAGCTCGGTCGTGCATACGGTCGGCTTCACCGCCTTCGACGGACAGGAGTCGGCGTTGCGCTCGGCTGGCGTGCGGATTCAGGCCGGGCTCGCGGCATCGATCGCGCTCGAACCGGAGTACATCGCGATCTCACCCGACGGCAACACGGCCCACGTGACGCTGCAGGAAGCCAATGCGATCGGCGTCCTCGACCTCAACACCAGGACCTTCACGAGCATCGTGCCGCTGGGCCTCAAGGACTACAGCCTGCCCGGCAACCAGATCGATCCCACCGACCAGGACGCCGGCGTGGCGTTCCGCAACGTGCCGGTAAAGAGCATGTACATGCCCGACGGCATCGCTTCCTACTCCGCGGGCGGCAGCACGTTCTACGTCATGGCGAACGAGGGCGACGCATTCACCGACGACGGCGACCTGCGCCGCCTCAGCAGTTCCGCAATCGTCCTGGATCCGACAGCGTTCCCGAACGCTGCCGACCTCAAGCAGCCGGGTAACCTCGGGCGTCTCAATGTGTCGCTGATCGGTGCGGACGGCCTCGGCGCAGGGCCTACCGGATTCACCGAAATCGTTTCTTACGGTGGCCGTTCCTTCTCGATCCGCGACGCCAATGGCGCGTTGGTCTTCGACAGCGGCGACATCCTCGACAAGCAGGCCCACGCGCTCGGCCTGTACGCCGACGGTCGCAGCGACGACAAGGGCGTCGAGCCCGAGGGCGTCGCCTTGTTCACGATCGCCGGTCGCACGCTCGCCTTCATCGGAATGGAGCGCACCACGCGCAGCGCAGTCGCCGTGTTCGACATCACCGATCCGGCCAACGCGACCTTCCTGCAGATGATCGTCGGCGATCTCGCCTCGGAAGTCCGGCCCGAAGGTCTGCTCGCCTTCGAGGCCAACGGGAAGATCTTTCTCGCGGTCGCCAACGAGGCGCTGGAGGACATTCCCACCGCCGCCGGCTCGAACCGGACCGTCCTCTACGAGATCACGCCGGTGCCGGAACCTTCGACCTATGCACTAATGGGTCTCGGTCTTGTCGGCCTGGGGTGGGTCGCACGGCGCAAACGCGGCTAGAGTCGTCGGCCCGCATCCCGGCCTTCCCCCGACGACGTCGGGGGAAGGGGTGTACGGCTCCCTCCCCCGGCTTTGCCGGGGGAGGGCTGGGGTGGGGGCAGCCACCCGCCGACCAGCGCTACTTCTTCTCGCCCTTGACCGTGTCCTCGATCTTCTCCCCGGCTTTCTCGAGGGCATCGCCGGTCTTCTCACCGGCCTTCTCGAGCGCTTCGCCGGTCTTCTCGACCGCGTTGTCGATCTTCTTGCCGGCGGTTTCCGCAGGACCTTCCTGCTTGCAGCCATACAAGCCGCCTACCGCCAGGGCGGCGGCCAGCAGCAGCGCGAGATGGGAGCGCTTGTCGATTCCGTTCATGTCGTCGTCTCCTGGAAAAGTTGGATACCGCGCGCTTGCAGCGCAGTGATGACAAGGTAATCGCTGGCCCGCTCCCCGACTGTGCGGAAACGCACGGATTCCGGAGGCATGGCACGACCCTGGACTAGGGCGAGTGCGGCGGCTCCGGGCGCTTCCGGTCGGACGCTTTCCGTGCCGCCATCGCGATCAACTGTGCGCTCACCGGCGTCGTGATCGCGACGAACAGCGTGATCAGCAACTCGTGCAGACTCACACCGTCACCGCGGGTGGAGAAGAACACGATCGAGGCCAGCAGCAATCCGCCGATGCCCAGCGTCGTCGCCTTGCTCGGCCCGTGCAGTCGCGTCAGCAGATCGGGGAAACGCGCGAGCCCGATGGAACCGAGCAGCGCAAAGACCGCGCCCACGAGTACCAGGATCGAAACCACGGCATCGACGATCACGGCATTTCCCTCATTCGATGATGTCGCCGCGCAGCAGATACTTCGCCAACGCGACGGTCCCGATGAAGCCAAGCGCGGCGATGAGCAGCGCGGCCTCGAAGTAGAGCGGACTTCCCGTCCGGATGCAGAACAGGATGAGCAATGCCGCGACGTTGATGCTCATGGTATCCAGCGCGAGGATGCGGTCCACGGCGTCCGGTCCGACGACGAGCCGCCAGACGTTGAGCAGGAGCGCGCAGCCGAACAGCAGCGCGGCGATGACGAGGGCGTTACTCAGCATACGAAAATCTCCTTCAGCCTCCGCTCGTACCGGGACTTGACCGCCTCGATCACCGTCGCATCATCCTCGGCATCAAGCGCGTGAATGGTGAGCTCGCGAGCACCCAGATCGAGGTCCACCGAGACCGTGCCGGGGGTGAGAGTGACAGTCACAGCGAGCAAGCTCGCCACCATCGGCTGGTCGATATCGAGCGGCACCACGACGATCCTCGGCCGCAAGCGCGCGAGCGGGCTCAGCACCAGGCGCGCGACGTCGACGTTGGCCACGAGGATGTCGCGCAGCACCAGTCCCACGTAGAGCAGTGCCTTCATCGGCGCTCGGATGCGCGGCAACGTCGGCACGGTCGCTTGAACCGCCCGCCCGATGACGAACCCGAGCACCACCCCGAGGAGCACGTGGCCGACCGTCAGCGATTGGTTGAACAGCAGCCAGAGCAAGGCCAGCGCCAGCGACAGGCGCGGGTGCGGCAGCAGGCGCGCCATCATTGCCGCGCCCCCTCTGCCGCGTCCGGCTCCACCCGAATCGTCCAGCGCAACGCCGTTGCTCCGAGCACCCGATCGACGTAGTCGCCGGGCGTGACCACGTCCTGGGCGGCCTGGCGCACATACCGATCCACGGGACCCGCAAAGATCGTGAGCGCCATGATCGCCGCAACCAGCAACCCTACGGGCGCCAGGCGCGCGGCCGAGGCCGCGGATGGCAGTCCGTTGCATGGGTCCGGCGCCGCAGACCAGAACAGACGAGTACCCGCACGGACCAGTGCCACCAGGTTGAGCAGCGAGGTGCAAAGGATGATCCCCCACACCCACGGCATGGCGCCCGCCCCTTGCAGGATCGAGACCTTGCCGAGAAATCCGGCGAGCGGCGGCAAGCCTGCCACTACGACAGCCACGACGACGTAGAGCACTCCGATCGCCGCGGCTCCATGCATGCGCGGTGCGCGACACAGCCGATCGCCGAAGCTGCCCCGGGCGCCGCCGAGCGCGTCGGCGAGCAGGAACAATGCTGGGATGGCGAGCGTGCTCGCGAGCAGGTAATACAGCCCGCCACCAAGACCCGCGATCGAGAACAGCCCGACGGCCGCCAGGGCCATGGCGCTCGACGCAAGCGCCAGCCACGATGCGAGCTGGGTCAGGGTAACGGCAGCGAAAGCACCCAACGCCGCGCAGACGAGCGAAACCAGTGCCGCCGGCAGCACGATAGCCGCGAACGCCTCCATGACGTTGCTCGCGCCGAACACGATCCACGCGACGCGGGCCACCGCATAGACCCCCACCTTGGTGAGGACCGAAAACAATCCTGCAACGGGTGCCGATGCAGCGGCGTAGGTGCCGGGCAACCACAGATACAACGGTGCCGCTGCCGCCTTCAGCAGGAACACGATCACGAGCAGCAGTCCCCCGGATCGGATCCACGGCCCCTGCTCCGGCGGCGCGTTGGCGAGCGCGACGGCGAGATCGGCCATATTGAGAGTCCCGCCGACGCGATAGAGCATGCTCACGGCCACGAGGAACAGCGCCGAACCGAGCAGATTCAGCACCACGTAATGGATTCCGACCTTCAAGCGCTGTGCACCGCCGCCGTGCTGCAGCAGTGCGTACGACGCGATCAGCATCAGCTCGAAGCACACGAACAGGTTGAACAGGTCGCCCGTCAGGAATGCGCCGTTCAACCCCATCAACTGGAAGTGGAAGAGCGCGTGGAAATGCGCGCCGCGACTGTCCCAACCCTGGACCGCGTAGAGCACGCTCGCGCACGCCACGACCGCGGTGAGGCAGACCATCAGGGCCGACAGCCGGTCGAGCACGAAGACGATGCCGATCCGGGCCGGCCAGTCGCCGAAGGCGTAGACGCCGAAGTCGCCGCCGGCAGCCTGATGGACGAGGACCGCGGACACCACCAGCAATGCCAGCACCGACACCAGCGACACCACACGTTGCGTCGCCAGCCGTTCGCGCACCAACAGTAGTCCGCACGCCGTCAGTGCCGGGAGCAGGAACGGGACGACGATCCAGTGGTTCATCGCGGCGTATCGCCTCCGTCCACATGATCGCTCGCCGTGGTTGCCCGCGCGCGCATGGACAGGACGACAAGATAGGCCGTCATGCCGAATCCGATCACGATGGCGGTCAGCACCAGCGCTTGCGGCAACGGGTCGGCCATTGCCACCGCAGCACCGACGATCGGCGGCTGTCCGATGCGAATGCCGCCGGCCACGAAAACGAACAGGTTGACGGCGTAGGACAGCAAGGCGAGTCCGAGCACCACGGCAAACGTGCGTGCCCGCAGGCAGAGATAGACGCCCGCTGCAGCGAGCAGGCCGATCGCGGAGGCCAGCAGGAGTTCCATTCAGCTATCGACCTCCCGCCGGGGTACCAAGCGTCCCAGCTGTTCCAGGATCAGCATGGTCACGCCCACCACCACGAGGTAGACGCCGAGATCGAACAACGCGGCTGTCGCGAGATGCAGTTCGCCGATGATCGGTGGATGCACGTGTCCATGCGCGCTGGTGAGGAAGGGCCGTCCGAACAGCCAGGCGCCGAGCCCGGTCGCAGCCGCGATCGCCAGACCTGCCACCATCAGGCCCGGGAAATCGAGCGGCAACTGCCGCCGGCTCCACGCCGCTCCGTTGCCCACGTACAGCACTGCCAGGATGGCCCCGGTGATGAGCCCGGCCACGAATCCGCCGCCCGGCAGATTGTGCCCACGCAGGAACAGGTACGCACTGAGCAGCAGCGCCAGCGGGAGCAGCGCGCGTGCGAGCAGTGCCAGCATGGCAGGGCGGAACGCCGGTGCTTCGCCGGATTCCCGCTCGCTCGGTGCCCCCGCCAGAAGCGCGACGATACCAAGCGCGGCGACCACCAGCACGGTGATCTCGCCGTAGGTATCGAAACCGCGAAAGTCCACCAGGATCACGTTGACGACATTGGTACCCCCGCCACCCGGCACGCTGCGCGCGACGTGCTCGGACGACACCGAGGATCCTGCGCTCGTCATCATCCACCACGCGGCACCGCCCAGCCCGAGACCGCACGCGGCCGCAATGACACCGTCGCGTGCGCGCCGCAGCCGCGACGATTCGATCGGTGTCGTGGCCGGCAGAAACGGCAGAGCGAGGAGCATCAGCAGGATCGTCGCTACCTCGACCGTGAGCTGCGTGAGCGCCAGATCCGGTGCCGAGAACCAGGCGAACGCCGCCGCCACCATGAGTCCCACGGCCCCGACGAGAATCAGCGCGGTCAAGCGCTGCCGGTGCATGGCGATGGTGGCGCCAAGCGCGATCACCAGCACGAGCCAACCGATCACCGCGATCGCGTCGAGCGGCGTGTAGCGATCGAGCACCCGCTCGGGGATACCGCCTGCGAATGGCCACCAGCCCACGGCCAGCATCACCGCCACCAACACGGCTACCTGTCGCTGCAGGCTGCCGTTCGCGGTGAAATGGGTGAACCGCCGCGCGAACTTCGTGAGCGACACGATCACGATCTGGTAGAGGCGCGCGCCGGTCCACGGGCTGCGCCCCTCGAAAGCATGCAGGTTGTAGAGGCGCTGGGCGCCGAAATACAGCACGAGTCCCAGCACGGTGGCGATGAGACTCATGGCGAGCGGCAGGTTGAATCCGTGCCAGATCGCCAGGCTGTATTCGGGCAGGGTGCCGCCGACCACGCTGGCCCCCGCCACCGCGAGGATCGGCCCCACCGTCAGGTTCGGCGCCATGCCGACCAGCAGGCACAGCGCCACGAGGACTTCCACGGGAATACGCATCCACCTCGGCGGTTCGTGCGGCACGCGTTCGCTCGCATCCCATTCACCGTTGAAGAACACGTCGTGGATGAAGCGCGTGGAGTAGGCCACGCTGAAGACACCGGCGAAAGTTGCGACCGCCGGCACGATCCAGGACAACGCCCCGACATCCCGCAACGTCAACGTTTCCGCGAAGAACATCTCTTTCGAGAGAAAGCCATTCAGCAGCGGCACGCCGGCCATGGCCGCTGCAGCGACCGTCGCGAGCACGGCCGTGTACGGGAGGTAGCGCCACAACCCCGCCAGCTTGCGCATGTCGCGCGTGCCGGTCTCGTGGTCGATGATGCCGGCGGCCATGAACAGCGATGCCTTGAAGGTCGCATGGTTGATGATGTGGAAGACCGCGGCCACGGCCGCGAGCTTGGTGTTCATGCCGAGCAGCAGCACGATCAGTCCAAGGTGGCTGATGGTCGAATAGGCGAGCAGGCCCTTGAGATCATGGCGGAACAATGCGGTGTAGGCACCGAACACCAGGGTGACGAGCCCGGAACCGGCCACGAGGTAGAACCACAGCTCGGTGCCCGACAGTGCCGGCCACAATCGCGCGAGCAGGAAGATGCCGGCCTTTACCATCGTGGCCGAGTGCAGGTAGGCCGAGACCGGCGTCGGCGCCGCCATGGCATTGGGTAACCAGAACTGGAAAGGAAACTGCGCCGACTTGGTGAAGGCACCGACGAGGATCAGCACCAGCGCCACGGCGTAGTGCGGATGCGCGCGAATGGTGTCCCCGCGGCGCACCAGTTCCGAGATCTCGAAGGTGCCGGCCATGTCGCCTAGCAACAGGGCGCCGCCGAGCAAGGCGAGCCCGCCCATTCCGGTCACCGCCAGTGCCATGCGTGCGCCCTGGCGCGCATCGGGTCGATGGCTCCAGTAGCCGATCAGCAGGAACGACGTGAGACTGGTGAGCTCCCAGAACACCAGGGTGAGCAGCAGGTTGTCGGACAGTGCGATTCCGATCATGGCACCCATGAAAGCCAGCAGCAGTGCCAGCAGGCGGGCGAGCGGATCTTCCGCCGCCAGGTAGTAGCGCGCGTACAGGATCACCAGCAGGCCGATGACGAAGATCAGCCCGCAGAACAGCAGTGCGAGGCCATCGAGCCGGAACGAAAGGTGCAGCCCCAGCGTCTCGATCCAGGGAACGCTCACGCGCCAGGCCCCGCCGTCGAACACCTGGGAACCGAGGAGCCAGAGCAGCACCAGGCCTGCGATGGGCACCAGCGCGGCGGCCCAGCCGATCATGGTCCGGCCACGGGCATGCAACAGGGCCGGCAGCGCCGCGCCCACGAACGGCAGGGCCACGAGCGCGTAGAGCAGCGCGGACTGCGTCATCGATGCGTCGTTCCGCCGGGCAACTTCATGGCGGCGCCGGGCGGGGGCGGCGGTAAGGTCATCGAAGGGTCCAGATTCGGGCGGATATGGTGCGTCCGCCGGTCCGGATGCCCGACAGCCGCGCCGGTGGATGGTAAGCGATCGGTGCGCTCGCAGGAGCCCGACCGCCCGACCATCCGAAGGTTCCGGTGGCAGGCCCGACTATTGCAAATCTCGCCTGCCATGCGATCCCGAACGCTTTCCGGAGCCCGCACCATGAAAAAACTCGCCGCCTTGATCCCGGCCGCGGCAATCCTTGCCGCCTGCGGGAGCGAACCGCTCATCCCCGACGAGAGCGTGATGATCTCGCCGGGCTTCCATCCGCCGCTCGAGGCGGTCGTCGGTGTCGTCATTGTCGGCGTGGTCGCCTACTACGTCATCGACCCGCTCGCCCCCAACTGGGAAGTGAAGATCAACCAGCTCGACGAGACGCGGGTGGCGATCGACCTGCGCAAGAAGCGCTTCTCCACCGGCGGCGACGGCGAGGCCCGCGAGATCTTCCGGCGACGCGCCCAGGAGATCGTCGACGACAACGGTTTCACCGGCTACGCGATCCTCCAGTACAGCGAGAGCATCGACTCGGAAACCGCCTTCGCCCGGCGAGTTGCGCGCGGCGTCATCGTGGTGCAGAAGCCACCGCCCGCGACACCGGCAGGCTGACCACTTCGGTCAGTGCCTTGCGGATCGCGCTAGCGACCTGCCCTGCCCGCCTGCAGGCGCGCTTTCACGCGCGCCCGGCCGACATCATCGCGCAGCATCAGGACCAGCAGGGCGATCAGGCTCGCGTGGAACAGGAATGCCGCCACGCCGATGAACGTGAGCTGCCAGACCAGGGCCGACGCGAAACTCATGACGCCGACAGCCGCAGCATAGGACACGACCAGCGGCCGGAACGTGAGCCACCGCAAACGCCACGACAGGAGTGCGAGAACGGCCAGCAGGATGATCGACTTGACGATCGCCATTCCGCGCAACAACCGGATCAGTTCGAGGTCGGACGCGTAGCGTCCGGCCGGATCGCCCAGCACGAACCCGACGGCCGCAGCGACGATGCACACGGCGATCAGCATCGCGCGCAACCGCGCCGTGCGCGAAGGTGACCACAGGCGGGTCTCGAGAGTCGATTCGAAGGTCGTGGGATTCATGGGACACCTGCCGCGTCGTGTTCGGATCAGGAGTCTACGCCCAACCGCCGCCCGTCCATACCATCACGATGACCGCTCCCCGCGCGCCAGCATGCCCTTGAATCCCATGCGCGCCTCGCACCACGCAGCCACCGCGAGCAAGTGGTTCGATTCCCCGGCGCGGCCCACGATCTGCAGACCGAGCGGCAATCCTCGCGGTCCGAATCCGGTGGGAATGGTGATGGCAGGCACACCGCAAAGACTCCAGAGCGTGCAGAACGCCGGATCGCCGGTGGACTCAAGGGTGGGCGCCTCGCCCGTGGTCGGCGGCGTGATGATCGCCTCGCAGCGATCGTCGAGAAATTTTCCCAACATTTCGGTGAGTTCCTCCCGCAACCCGAGCGCGCGACGATAGTCTTCGTCCGCAATGCCGTCGCCCTCGTCGAGCGCGTCGCGCAACAAGGGGGTGATCTGGGCACCGTGGTGCCTGCGCACCGCCCGCGATGCCCGTGCGGCTTCGTACAGCATGATCACGCGATGGGTTCGATACCCGTCGTCGAAAGCGTGAGGCAGTTCACGTTCCGTCACCGTGGCTCCGCCCGCACGCAACGCAGCGATGTCCGCCACGAAGCGGGCGCGCATCGGCTCTTCCGCCTTGTGCCAGACCGGCGAGCCGAGCGCGATCACGCTCGGCGCAGTCCGCAGCGCCGCGATGCGCCGGCTGATCACGCCATCGGAGTGGGTCAACCACGACGCGAGCAAACCGGCATCGGCCACGCTGCGGGCAAAGACGCCTGGTTGATCGAGTGTGGTCGAGAACGGCAACATGCCCGCGGTCGAGATGCGACCCTTGCCGGGCTTGTACCCGACCACGCCGCAATAGGCCGCCGGCCGGATCACCGACCCGTTGGTCTGCGTGCCGATTGCACCCGGCACCATGCCGCACGCCACGGCAGCGGCCGATCCGCTCGAGGAACCGCCCGGCGAGTGCGCGAGGTTCCACGGATTGCGGGTCCGGCTCGGCACCGTGAAAGCGAACTCGGTCGCCACGGTCTTGCCCAGCATGAATGCGCCCGACGCCGCCAGGCGATCGAGCAGCGGCGCCGAGCGCTGAGGCACGTAGTCGCGATAAATCGCAGAGCCCATGCGGGTCGGGATGCCCGCCGTCTCGATGATGTCCTTCACACCGACCGGAATGCCGGCGAGCGAGCCTCGTTCCGTGAGCGGCAGCACATCGGCCGCATTCGCACTGCCGCCGGCGCGCGCGGCGAGGCGACGTTCGTCCGCCTTGCGTGCCAGTCGCAAGGCGCGCGTGTCGTCGATCCATTCCCACGCCTCGACCTGCGGTTCGAGTGCGGCGATGCGCCGGATGCAACTCGCCGTGAGCGCTTCGCTGGTGAACTCGCCGCGCGCCAGGCGCTCGGATGCGTCGCGCAGGCCGAGCGTGAACAATGCCTTCATGCGTCTCCCCCCTTGCTCCCGCTGGTTCGCGGGGCCCTTCAACGCTTGCGCTGCACCTCCGGATTGAGCAGGTTCGGCGGCTCGCCGCCGGTCAGCGCCGCGATGCAGTTGCGTGCGGCCGTCGCCGCCATCGCCTTGCGCGTCGGTTCAGAAGCGGACGCGAGATGCGGCGACAGCACCACGTTCTTGAGCGGCAGGAACCCGGGGTTCAGTGCCGGTTCGTTCTCGTACACGTCGAGTCCGGCCGCCAGGATGCGCTTCGCCTTCAGCGCCTCGATGAGTGCCGCATCATCGACGATGCCGCCGCGCGCCACGTTGATGAGTACCGCACTCGGCTTCATGAGCGCGATCTCGGCAGCGCCGATGGTGTGGTGGCTCTCGGCGCTGTAAGGCGTGAGCAGCACCACGATGTCAGCCTCGCGCAGCAGATCGTGCTTGCCTCGGTAGTGCGCGCCGAGCTGTGCTTCCTCCGCCGGCTTCAGTCGCGTGCGGTTGTGATAGAGGATCTTCATGTCGAAGCCGCTCGCGCGTCGGGCGACGGTCTGCCCGATACGCCCGAAACCGAGGATGCCCAGCGTCGCGCCGTGCACGTCGACCCCCAGCATCTGCTTCAGGTGCGAGCCTTTCCACTCGCCGGCGCGCAGGAAGTGCTCGCCCTCGGTGAGGCGGCGGCAGGTCGCGATGATCAGTCCGAAGGTGTAGTCGGCCACCGAATTGGTGAGCACGTCAGGCGTGTTGGTCGCCATGACGCCGTGCGCGGTCAACGCCGGCAGGTCGAGGTTGTTGTAGCCGACACCGACGTTGGCGACTACCTTGAGCCGCGGGCACCGGTCGAGCAGCGCGCCGTCGATGCGATCGGAGGTGGAAACGAGGGCGCCGTCCTTGTCGGCCAATGCGGCCGCCAGTTGCTCCGGGGTGTGCTTCAAGTCGGCCTGGTTGGATTCGACCTCGAAATGCTCAGCGAGCATTTCGAGCGTTTCGTCGAACACTTCGCGGCTCACGAGTACGCGTGGTTTCATGTCGGCAGTCGGTTCTACTTGTACAGTGCGGTCGGAAGCCAGAGACCGATCGCCGGGAACAGCGCGAGCAGGAACAGCGCGAATAGCTGGATCAGCATGAAGGGCACCATGCCCATGAAGATCTGCGCGAGAGTCACATGCGGCGGAGCCACGCCCTTGAGGTAGTAGGCGGCCATGGCCATCGGCGGAGTCAGAAAGGCGCTTTGCAGGTTGAGCGCGGTCAGCAGGCCGAAGAACAGCGGGTCGATGCCGAAGTGCGTGAGCATCGGCAGGAAGATGGGCACGAAGATGATGATGATCACGGTCCAGTCGAGCGGCCAGCCGAGCAGGAAGATGAGCAGCTGCGACAGGAACAGGAAGCCCGCCGGCGACAGGTCGAGCGCATACACCCAGCCCTCGAGGATGTGCTGCCCGCCCAGGACCGCGAAGGTGGACGAGAACACCCACGAACCCACCAGCAGCCAGCACACCATCGCGGTGGTACGGCTGGTGAGGAAGACCGCGTCGGTGAGCCGCTCCCACGTGAGGCGCCGGTACCCGATCGCGAGAATGATGGCGCCGATCGCACCGAGCGCTGCGGCTTCGCTCGCCGTGGCCCAACCGGCGGTAATGCTGCCGAGTACGGCCAGGATGAGCAGCGCGATCGGCACGAACGAGGTGACCAGCATGCGCGCGATCACCCGGCGCGGTACGTTGCGCTCCTCCATCGGCAGCGGCGGCGCCATCTTCGGATTGAGCTTCGCGCGCAGCATCACGTAACCGATATACAGCATCGACAGCATGATCCCCGGGATCAGCGCACCGGCATACAACTGCACGACAGAGACGCCGGCGGTGGCCCCGTAGAGAATCAGCATCACGCTCGGCGGAATGAGGATGCCGAGGCAGCCGCCGGCGGCGATGGCGCCAGTGGCGAGCTTCACGTCGTAGCCGGCCTTCAGCATCGGCTGCAGGACCAGCAGCCCCATGAGGGTGACCACGGCACCGACGATGCCGGTGGCCGCCGCGAACACCGCACACGTGGCGATGGTCGCCACGGCGAGCGCGGCCGGCACCCTCGCCATCGACAGCTCGAGACTCTTGAACAGGCGGTCGATGATGCCCGACCGCTCGACGATGTAGCCCATGAAGATGAACAGCGGCACCGAGATGATGATGTCGTTGGTCATCACCCCGTAGGTGCGCAGCACCATCTGGTCGAACACCGGGTTGTCCGCGAACGGCATGCCCGGGCGCCAGAATGCGTAGACGCCGAACAGGATGCCGAGTCCCATCAGGGTGAACGCGATGGGAAACCCGAGCAGGATCGCCGCGATGATGAGACCCAGCATCACCATGCCCATGTGGGCGTTGGTGATCTGCCCGGGCGGCGGCAGGAACAGGACGTATGCGAGGACGATCAGCCCGAGGAAGCCGAAGCCGATGGTGCGGGTGTCTAGACGCAGCATCCTCATCGCGCCGCTCCCTTCACTTCGGCCGCCTGGACGATGGCCTTCAGCTGCTCGACGTCGGCTTCCTCCACGTCTTGCAGGCGGTCCGGCCAGCGGCCGGTGCGGATGCACAGCACGCAGCGGATCATCTCGGCCAGCGCTTGCAGCAGCAGGAAGGCGCCGGCGATCGGGATGATCGTCTTGAACGGGTAGACCGGCAGCCCGCTTCCGGTGACGCTGGATGCCTCGTGCAGCGCCCACGACTTGCCCGCGAACTCCCAGCCGGCATACACCAGCGCAGCGATGCCGGGGATGAAGAACACGACGTAGAGCACGAGGTCCATCCACGCCTGTATCCGCGGCGACAATGTGCGGTACAGCAGGTCACCGCGGACGTGACCGTTACGCGACAACGTATAGGCGCCACCCATCATGAACAGCGTGCCGAACAGCATGAACGCCACATCGAAAGCCCAATTGGTCGGCGCCCCGAGCTTGCGCACGATGACCTCGTAGCCCACGACCGCGGTGAGCAGCACGATGGTCCAGGCGAAGGCCTTGCCGGACCAGGCACTGATGCGGTCGATCGTCAACAGAAAGGAATTCACGCCCCGTTCTCCTCGTTTTGGGTATCGCTGCTGCGGCGCTGCGGCGCACTGGGGTCGCCGCGATCTTCAGCGCGAAGCGCGTTCGGATCGCGGCGCGACTCTCATGCCTTGCCGAAGAAGTGCTCGTAGGCCTGGCGCGGATCGTTCGTGAACTTGACCTGGTAACCCACCGCGCGCTTCATGAACGCGCGCTGCGAATCGAGCACTTTCGCGAAGAACGGATTGGCCGACGACTTCGCCGCCATCACCCGGTCCCACGCGTTCAACTGGGCCTCGAGCAGGTCCTTCGGCGTCTCGACGAACCGCACGCCCTGCTTGTCGCGCATCTCCTCCCACGCTTGCGAGTAGGCATCGAGATTGCGCCAGCTCATTTCGGCGGTGGCCGCCTTGGCTGCGTAGCGGAAGATCTGCTGGTAGGCCGGCGGCATGGCGTCGTGCACGCGCTTGCTGAGCAGCATCTCGAGGCATTCGCTGGGCTGGTGGTAGCTCTTGACCATGCAGACCTTCGCGACGTCGGGGAAGCCCAGGGCCTGGTCGCTGGCGGGATTGTTGTACTCCGCCGCGTCGATGACGCCGCGTTCCAGCGCCGGCACGATCTCGCCGCCCGGCAGCGCGACCACCGACGCCCCCATCTCGGTGAAGAGGTCGATGGACAGGCCCACCGTCCGGTACTTGACGCCCTTGATCGCGGCCGCGGACTTCAGTTCCTGCTTGAACCAGCCGAATGGTTGCGTGCCCATGGGGCCCCACAGGATCGGGACCACGTCGAGCTTGAGGACGTCGCGATAGAGTTCTTCGTAGAGCGCCTTGCCGCCCCCGAACTCCATCCACGCGAGCAGCGTGTTGGCGTCCTGACCCAAGGCCGGGCCGGTGCCGAACAGCGAGAGCGCATTGTCCTTGCCGTACCAGAAGGCCGGCACCGCCATGCAGCCGTCGAGAATGCCCTTGTGCACGGCGTCGGCCATGTCGAACGCACCGACCACGGCGCCGGAAGGCAGCAGCTCGATCTTGATCTGCCCGCCCGAAAGATCGGAGACGGTGCGGATCAGCATCGAGGACAGCTCATAGAACAGATCCTTGTTGGGGAATCCGGCCTGGAACCGCAGGTTGAGTTGCGGGCCGAGCGCCCCGCCGGCGGCGCCCGATTGCGCCTGCGGCGCGGACCCGTTGCTCCCGACCCCGCACCCGGCCGTGACGGCAAGTGCCGCGCTGCCGCCCGCAACGGCGGCTCCCCGCAGGAATTTCCTCCGCCCGTTCGCCTTCTCGCCCGCACGCTGATTCCTGGCGTTCTTCATCGGTACTCCTCCTCGTAGTCGTTATGGTCGGCCGGAAAGCCGCTGCTTTGTCATTCGAACACGCGACGGGTTCCCGCTGGCTCCCGTTGCGTTGCAACAGCCGATCTTAGCCTGAGGGGGCCTGCCGGCGGATCAGCCACGCCAGTATCGGCGGGGTCACGAGCGTCGTCACGACCACCATGATGACGATGACCGAAAACGTCGATGCCGTCACGACACCGAGCCCCATGCCGGTCGCGGCGAAGATGAGGCCCACCTCGCCGCGCGGCACCATGCCCCACCCTACGACCCAGCGGTTCACCGGCCCGGCCGGGAGGCCCGCGACGATCTTCCCGGCGATGGCCGCCACCGCAAGTGCAAGGGCGATCGCCAGCGCGTGCGGGTCCGCCAGCAGATCGAGCTTCACGTGCATGCCGGTCACCACGAAGAAGAACGGCACGAGAAAATGGCCGATGGGCGCGATCAACTCTTCCAGGTGCCGGTGCCGGTGGGCCTGCACGGCGGCCCCGACCCGCGTTCGCGTGTCGGCATCGGCCTCGGCCAATGCCCGATCGATGTCGGTTTCCAGCTGCGGCCGGTCGTAGTCGCGGAAGATCACATCGTCGAGCACCAGGCCCGCCGCAAAGGCACCGACGATGGGGGCCAGATCCATGAGGCTCGCGAGCCACGCGAAGACGAGGCCGGTCGCCAGAGCCACGGTGAGCTTCATGCCGACGCCGGTGTTGATGTGCGCGAAGCCGCGCGAGAACCATGGCGCGGCGAGCTGGCCCAGCACGATGGCCCCGGTCAGGAAGAGCACGGCCTTGGCGATGATCCAGGCGAGCCCGGTCGGGTCGAGCGAGCCGGTGGTGACGATCGCCGAGACCACCGCGAGAATCACGAGTCCGAGCACGTCGTCGATCACCGCTGCGCCGAGAACGATGCGGGCCTCGGGCGACTGCAGGCAGCCCAGATCGCGGAACACGCGCCCGGTGATGCCGACCGAAGTGGCGGTGAGCGTGGCACCGATGAACAGGTACGCCTGCGCATCCAGGCCGGGCAGGAGCCACGGCCCGACGATGATGGTGCCGAGGACGAACGGCACGACGACGCCGACCACCGCCACGGCCGTCGCCCGCGCACCGACGGCCAGCATCTGCTGTACGTTCGATTCGAGGCCGATCTGGAACAGCAGCACGACCACGCCGAGTTCGGCGAGGAAGGCGATGATGGGCTCCGTGGGCAGCCCCGCCGCCACATCGATGCCGATCAGCCCCAGATTGCCCAGCAGGATGCCGACGAGAAGCTCGCCGAGGACCGCCGGCTGCTTCACGCGCTCGACCAGGCTGCCCAGCTTCGCCGCGATCAGGATCACGGCGATCCACAGGAGCAGCGTGGCATGGTGGGCAGCGTCGGCCCCGCCCGAGGCGATGGCGGCGACCGGGACCAGGAGTAGACAGAGGGCGAGCGCGCGGTTCATCCCCGAAGGGTATCGGCTGTCGACCGCTTGCGCCACCGGATGCGATGGGGTGAGGGGCGGTGCGATAATTCTCCGCAGCATCGCTGAACGCAGCCCCCACCCCAACCCTCCCCCACCTTCGGCGGGGGAGGGAGCGTACTACTCTGCCCCGTCACCTGAGGCACTCCCTCCCCCACCTTCGGTGGGGGAGGGCTGGGGTGGGGGCAAACGCACCCCGCACACCACAAGACCCATCAACCCGGAAGATCCTCCAGTGGCCACCATCAACTACCTCACCACCGTGCAGTTCGACTTCGGCGCCATCAAGCTGGTGAGCGACGAGTGCAAGCGTCTCAACATCAAGCGTCCGCTGATCGTCACCGACCGCGGCATTCGCGCCTCGGGGCTGCTCGACCGGTTGCGCGAGCACCTCGATCCCGGCCTGGGTTTCGAGGTCTACGACGGCACGCCGCCCAATCCGACCGAAGCGGCGGCCCTGGACGCCATGGCGCAGTACCGCAAGGCGGGTGCCGACGGCATCATCGCCATGGGCGGCGGTTCCTCGCTCGATCTGGGCAAGGCCGTCGCCCTGCTGGCCACGCATCCCGGACCGTTCGTGCAGTACGCCGCGGTGGAAGGCGGCGTCGCGAAGATCACCGCCGCGGTTGCACCGCTGATCGCGATACCGACCACCGCCGGCACCGGCAGCGAAGTGGGCCGCGGTTCCGTGATGGTGCTGAACGACGGCCGCAAGCTGGGGTTCCTCTCCCCTTACCTGCTGCCGAAGGTCGCCATCTGTGATCCGGAACTCACGTTCGGTCTGCCCTCGATGCTCACGGCGGCGACCGGGATGGACGCCATCGCCCATTGCATCGAGACGTTCCTGTCGCCGCTGGTGAATCCGCCCGCGGAAGCCATCGCGATCGACGGTCTCACGCGCGCATCCGCTCATATCGAGCGCGCCACGCGCGACGGCCAGGATCGCGACGCACGCTGGAACATGATGATGGCCGCGATGGAAGGCGCCATGGCCTTCCAGAAAGGGCTCGGTGCCGTGCACGCGCTGTCGCATCCGCTGGGTGCGTTGCACGAACTCAAGCTGCATCACGGCACGCTCAACGCCGTGTTGCTGCCCGCGGTGATCCAGTACAACACGCCTGCCGTAGGCGACAAGATCGCCCGGCTTGCGGCCGCGATGGGGTTACCGAAGGGCGCGGATGTCGCGCAGGCCATTCACGATCTCAACGCGAAACTCGGCCTGCCGATCGGATTGAAGGCGATGGGCGTGCCGAAGGATGCGCTGCAGGGCATCGCCGAAGCAGCGCCGAAGGATCACTGCCACGGCACCAATCCGCGCCAGCCGACGGTGGCGGAGTATCGGACGTTGTTGGAAGAGGCGTACGTGTAGTCGGGCTGCTTGCCCCCACCCCAACCCTCCCCCGGCGAAGCCGGGGGGGATGGGGCAGCGCAGCGCCCGCTTCATTGGGAAAGGCTGTGATGGGGGCATTCCCCGGCGGACCGAACGACTAGAATCGCGTTCGTCCCATCACGCCTGTTGACGGTCCGAATGCTCTCACACATCCCCGTCGCCAAGACGCTGCTGATCCTGCTCGCGGTGGCAGCCTGGACGATCGGGGCTCACGTGGTATTCGCCACTGGCGAGCCCTCGCGTCTCGCGACCTGCTATGCCGGCGCACCCATCGCGGTCACCGCTGCCTGGCTCCTGCGTCATGCGCGCTGGAGGCAACTCTGGTTCGCATTGATCGCAGGGGCACTGCTCGCGGCAGTGCTGATCGTGCCCGTGAATCGCACCGACGCGAGCCTCGTCTATCAGCTCCAGTACCTCGCCATGCAGGGTGCGCTGGCGGTGCTGTTCGGCCGCACGCTCCTGGCGGGACGCGAACCGCTGGTCACCCGCTTCGCACGCATCGTCCGTGGCGAGCTGCAGCCCGCCATCGAGCGCTACACGCGTTCGGTCACGCTGGCATGGACCCTCTTCTTCATTGTCATGGCATTGATCGCGGTCGTGCTGTACTCCGCCGCACCGCGCGAAACCTGGTCAGCGTTCGTGAACCTGTTGACCCTCCCGTGCGTACTCGCCATGTTCGTCGCGGAATACGCGGTGCGACGCATCCGCTTTCCGGCGCTGCAACACTCGTCGATCCTCGCGGGCGCGCGCGCGTTCCAGCGCGCCTTCACATCGCGCGAACCGCCGCCGTGAGCGCCCGGCGCTGGCAGCCCTCGCCGCTCATCCTCGGCTCCTTCGGGTTGCACGCCGGTGCCGCGGCCGGCCTGATGCTGGCGCCGGGTGAGTGGCCGACCATCGCCGGCGCCATCGTCGCCAACCACGCGTTGTTGACGGCCGCGGGGCTCTGGCCGCGCAGCCGCCTGTTGGGGCCGAACCTGCTGCGGCTGCCGGCGAGTGCCATCGCGCGCCGCGAAGTCGCCATCACCATCGACGACGGGCCCGATCCCGAAGTCACTCCCCATGTGCTCGACCTGCTCGAGGCGCGCGCGGCGCGTGCGACCTTTTTCTGCATTGGCGCACGCGCTCTGCGCAGCCGCGACCTGTGCGCCGAGATCGTCCGTCGCGGTCATGTCGTGGAGAATCACACCCAGCACCATGCACATCACTTTTCGATGCTCGGACCCGGTGCAATGAAACGCGAGATCGCTGCCGCCCAGGACACGCTGGAAGGTATCACCGGATCGCGACCGTGTTTCTTCCGCGCGCCGGCGGGACTGCGCAATCCGTTTCTCGAGCCAGTGCTCGCGAAGCTCGACCTGCAACTCGCCAGCTGGACCCGTCGCGGC
This sequence comes from Betaproteobacteria bacterium Ga0077523, assembly GCA_001464695.1. Classification (GTDB taxonomy): domain Bacteria; phylum Pseudomonadota; class Gammaproteobacteria; order Burkholderiales. The sequence continues at coordinate 186,545 of LNDQ01000108.1, forward strand.
TTCGACACGGTGCGGCGAAATCCCGACTACGTCGCCGGTCGACTACTGGACAAACTGGCCGCAGGCGACATCCTGTTGTTGCACGACGGTCACGCGGCGCGGACCGCAGCGGACCGACCGGTGGTGCTGGAAGTCCTGCCGCGCCTGCTCGATGCCTGCGCCGGGCGCGGCCTCACGCCGGTCACCTTGCGGGAAGGCACTACGTGAACGAGCGCGAGTTTCGCGCGGCACTGGTCGACACAGCCGCCGCACCGTACCGGCAGGCAGGCCGCTTCGCGTGGCATTTCGCGCGCGGCAAGATCGGGAGCGATCCGGCGTTCGTCGGGATGCTGCGACTCGGCCTCTTCCGCCCGAACGCACGCGTCCTCGACCTCGGTTGCGGTCAGGGCCTGCTGGCATCCACTCTGGTGGCGGCCGACAGGTTGCACGCGCGCGGCGCCTGGCCCTCAGGCTGGCCGCCGGCACCGTCGGGCATTCGGGTACGCGGCATCGAACTCATGCCGCGCGACGTGGAGCGGGCCCGGCACGCACTCGGCGATGGTGCAGAAGTCGAACAAGGCGACATCCGATCGGCAGCCTTCGATGCAGTGGATGCGGTGGTCATCCTGGACGTCCTGCACTACATCCCCCGCGCGGAGCAGGAGGCGGTGCTGGTGCGCGTGCGCCATGCGCTGTCGCCGGGCGGCGTTCTGCTGTTGCGCGTGGGCGATGCCGCGGCCGGGTTGCCGTTCCGGGTGAGCCAGGGCGTCGATCGGGTCGTGACGTTCGTCCGCGGTCATCGATTGGCGCAATTGTACTGCCGGCCGTTGCGCGAGTGGATCGACGTGCTGACGGCCATCGGTTTCGAGGTGCAGGCGCTGCCCATGAGTGAGGGGACGCCGTTTGCGAATGTGTTGTTGGTGGGGCGGGTGAGATAGGCAGCGCTGCCCCCTCCCTCCGCCCTCCCCCGGCATAGCCGGGGGAGGGGACGTACACCCCTTCCCCCATCGAAGATGGGGGAAGGCTGGGATGGGGGCAGCGCCGCCTACCCCTCGCGAACCGCCCGGTACTCCGAAAAGATCCCCGCCTCCACGTGACGCTCGACCCGCGTGAAGCCGACGTGCGTCAGCGTCGCGAGCACCCGCTCGGGCGGCACGCACGTTTCGATCGTGTCCCAGTAGTAGCGCATCAGCTCGGGCGTGTCGGCATTGCGCGCCACGAACCACGACAACGCCGGCACGACGCCGCGCATGTAGGTCTTCAGCAGCCAGGTGCGCAACGCGGTCGCCGGGCGGGTGATCTCGAGCACGCACACGATGCCGCCGGGCTTCAGCACGCGCCGGAACTCGCTGAACGCTTCGGCGAGATCGCCGATGTGGCGCAACGCGTAGCCCATGCTCACGAAGTCGGCGCACGCATCGGGCAACGGGATGGATTCGGCGCGACCCTCGAGCAGCGTCACACCTGCAGGCACGTGCGCGGCGCCGAGCATGCCGGGGCTCGGATCGACGCCCGTCACCAAGGTGGGGGCACCGACGATGCGAGCCGCCTCGCGCGACACCAGGCCGGTTCCCACACCCACGTCGACCACGCGCATGCCGGCAGCGAGTCCGGCACGCAGCAGCGCCTGTCGTCGATACCACGACCCGGTACCGAGCGCCATCATGCGTTCGACCCGATCGTAGTCGGGAGCGGAGCGATCGAAGATGCCGCGCACCCAATCGCGCCGCTGCGTCTCGCCGTCGTAGTAGCCCTCGAGCGGCGGATGCGGAGCATGCACCACCGTACCCTCGCCCACCGGCGGCGTGGTCGAATCAACCATCGCGATGCACCGGTGGCGTCACGCGCATTTCATCTTCGAAGTACTGCTCGAGCATCGCGCTGAAGGCTTTCACGTCCCTGTCCACCATGAATCGCCGGCCCAGCCGCACCCGGTAGCGGATCGGCATGGACGGCCGTCGCCACCAGGGCCAGCCTTTGCCGAGGAACGGCGCAGCCGTCTCGATGAAGACTGTCTGCACCGGCACACCTGCGCGCCGCGCGATCAGGGCGAACCCCGGCTTGAACGGATTGACCGGCCGCCGCACCGAACGCGTACCTTCCGGAAACACCAGCAGTTGACTGCCGCGCCCGATTTCCTCGACTGCACGCTTCACCATGCTGCACGGCGAATCGTTGCGGATATAGCCCGCCAGGCGTGCACCGCCGCCCAGCAGGACGTTGTTCCACAGGTCGGCCTTCATGATGCCGGTGATCCGCGGGAGACGCGAGGCCACCAGCAATACGTCCAGCAGCGCCGGATGATTCGGCGCGATGACGAGGCCGCCCTCCTTCCGCAACGGATCGAGCGCGCCCAGATCGAACTCGAAACGCCCGGTCAGCCGCAGGAACCCGAGTTGCATGCGAAACGCGGCCATGATCATCCACTGCCCCACACGCGTGCCGGTGCGCCGGGGGAGCAGCCGCCACAACACCGCCGCGAGCAAGCCGGCGAAGAGCGTGATGGCGACGAAGACCGCATAGCCGGCCCAGAACGCCGCGATGTCGCCGGCTTCGCGCCATCCGCCCGGGTCGGCCGTACCGGCATCCGTCACGCCTACCCGCCAACCGCCTCCGGCCCGCGTGGTCTCGTCCTCGAGTTGCTCCCGGACCGGATCAGTGCGCGGCGGATTCATGCAGCGTCTCTCCCACGATGCGCCGCCGCCGCAGCCACGCGAGGAGCGACCGCCTCGGCCTCAGCACGCAGTTGAACAGGTAGATCGCCTTGAACATCGACAACCGGAAACCGATCGGCGTGCCACGGAAGATGTCGCCCGCCAGCACCGCGAGCAACGCCTCCTTGACCCGCCAGTCGTTGCGCGGGTGCATGAACAGCTCGCGCATCGCCGGATTCGTGACGCGATAGATGAACCACGAGAACTGCTTGGGCCCGCGCCGCATCACGCGGTCGAAGCGCCGCAGCGCCGCTGCCGCCTCCTGCGGCTGGTCGAGGCAGGTGCGCACCGTCTCGGCGCCCTCGAACGCGCTGTTCATCGCGAGGAAGACTCCGGACGAGAACACCGGATCGACGAAGGCGAAGGCATCGCCCAGCATCAGGTAGTTGTGACCGAACGAGCGCCGCGCCGAGTAGGAGTAGTTGCCGGTAGCCGTGGCCGGTTCGACCAGTTGCGCGCCTTCGAGCCGCCGGGCGAGCAGCGGGCACAGCGCGATCGTGTCGTGGAAGAAGCTGGTGACGTCCTTCTTGCGCGACTTGAGGTAGTAGGGCCAGCAGACCGCGCCGACGCTGGTGGTGCCGTCGGCGAGCGGAATGAACCAGAACCAGCCGTGATCGAACCAGAAGATGCTGATGTTGCCTTCGGCCGCGCCCGGCAGGCGTTGCGCCCCGGTGAAGTGACCGTACACGGCGGCGCTGTTGTGGCGCCGATTCTTCTCCTTCAACTGCAGCTGGTTGGCGAGCAGCGTGTCGCGCCCGGAAGCGTCGATCACGAATCGCGCCTGCCACTGCAGCAGCTGGCCGGACTCGTCCTTGGCGGTGACCAGCGCACCGCGACCTGCCGCCTCGAAGTCGATCCGGTTCGCACGCACGCCCTCCAGCAGCTCGGCGCCCTTGCGGCCGGCGTTGCGGAACAGGATGTGATCGAACTCCGAGCGCCGCACCTGGTAGGCATAGGGGAAACTCTTGTCCCACGCGTCGGAGAAATCGAGGGTCACCGGCGCATCATGGGTCGGCGAGTTGAACTCGACGCCGTTCTTGCGCATGCCGATCGCCTCGACCTCGTCGCGCACGCCGAGCCGATCGAACAACGGAAGGTTGAGCGGCAGCAGCGACTCGCCGATGTGAAAGCGCGGATGCCGTGTCTTCTCCAGGACGACCACATGGCGGCCCTGCTGGGCGAGCAACGCGGCAATGGTGGACCCGGCCGGACCGCCGCCCACGACCAGCACCTCACACGACTTCACCGGATCCGACATGGGTTCGCTCTCTCGAGGCACCGGCACGACTCCGAACGCACCCGGTCGATGCCAGTGCGCTGCATTCTAGTGCACTTCCCGCCATCGATCGACCATGGGAGCGGCAGCGGGCCTTGTTAGAATGACCGGAATGACGATCGTACCAGCGCCGCACCGCGGCCCGGCCGCCGTGCCGGTGTCCCCATGAAGCGCGCCCTCGTGACGGGCGCCAGCGGAGGTGTCGGTGCCGCGATCTGCCGAACGCTGGCAACCGAGGGTCTGCACGTGATCGCACACGCGAACGCCCATCCTGACGCGGCCGCCGCGCTCGCCGGCGAGATCGTCGCGGCCGGCGGCTCGGCGGAGACAGTCTGTTTCGACGTGACCGACGCGCAAGCAACGCGCGCTGCCCTCGAAGCGCTGATCGCCCGCGGTGCGATCCAGGTGCTGGTGAACAACGCCGGCCTGCACGAGGATGCGCCGCTGCCCGGCATGACCGGGGAGCAGTGGTCGCGGGTGATCGACGTCAGCCTGAACGGCTTCTTCAACGTGACCCAGCCGCTGCTGCTGCCGATGATCCGCACCCGCTGGGGCCGCATCATCAGCATCTCGTCGGTGAGTGCCCTGATCGGCAATCGCGGGCAGGCGAACTACGCGGCGGCCAAGGCCGGGCTGCATGGCGCCTCGCGCTCGCTGGCGCTGGAAGTGGCCACGCGCGGCATCACCGCCAACATCGTGGCCCCGGGCGTGATCGACGCCGGCACGACGGCCACCGCATTCTCCGAGGAGCGCGTGAAATCCGTCGTGCCGATGCAGCGCACCGGCACGCCCGACGAAGTGGCGGCGCTGGTCCGGTTCCTCGCGTCCGATGAGGCGGGGTACATCACCGGGCAGGTGATCGCGGTATCGGGCGGGCTCGGCTAGTCGCCGCTCCAGACCCGTGACCCTCCCTCCCTCCAGCGGTACGCAGCGAGCCCTGGACGAAGTGTTGCCCGCCGAGCTGCTCGGCGCCTTTGATGATCGCTTCATTCGCTCGTGCGAGTTCGTCGAGGAGTACGTGCACCGGCTGACGCTTCAGGTGTTCCGCGACACCGGACTCGAGGAAGCCTGTGCGCAACCGGTCACCGTCGACGAAGCGGTCCGGCGCGCCGGACTGGCCCCCGACATCGCGCTCGTACCTTGCACCTGGATCCTCCGCACCCTGGCCGCGCGCGGCTGGTTGGAGCGGGTGGACACGGCACGCTTTCGCGCCTCGGCGGTACCCCGGCTCGATCCGGTTGAACTCGCCGCCGCCCAGAACGCCCACGACCCGGCATGCCTCCCCACCTACCGTATTGCCGCGCTGGCCGCCGAATCGTATCCAAGCGTGCTGCAGGGCCACACGACCGGCGAGGATGCGCTCTTCGCACCGGACCACATCGGCACCTGGCTCGAGTACTTCTCCAACGCCAACCCGCTGTACGCCATCGCGAACACCGTCGGCGCGATCGCGGCCGAGCAGGCGCTGCCCGCCGAGGGCGGCACCGTCCTGGAACTGGGCGGCGGCCTGGGCAGCGGCGCCGAGGCGTTGCTCGCACGCCTCGATACGGCCGGTCATGGCAAGTCGCTCGCCGCCTATCGGTTCACCGAGATCGTGCCGGCGTTCCTGCGACGCGCGCGCAAATCTCTGCCCGACTATCGCGCCGGACTACCCCTGTCGTTCACCTGGCTCGACATCGACGCGCCGTTCGCCAAGGCTGGCATCGAACCGGCTTCGTGCTCCCTGGTTTACGGCGTGAACGTCATGCACGTGGCGAAGGATCTCGCGGCAACCCTGGCGGAGGTCCGCCTGGCCCTCAGCGACGGCGGCGCGCTGGTGCTGGGTGAATGCGTCCGCCCGTTCGCGGACCGGCCCATCTACGTCGAATTCGTCTTCAATCTGCTCGCGTCATTCCGCGCGCCGCTGCTGGTGCCCGCATGGCGGCCCAACGGCGGCTTCCTCACGCCCGAGCAATGGTGCGCCGCGTTGGCGGCGAACGGCTTCGACCAGGTCACCATCCTGCCCGACATCGTGGCGCTGCGCGATGCCTACCCTTCGTTCGTGGTCGCCGCCATCACCGCCCGCTGCCAATGAACGAACCCATGGATCTCGAGGTAGGCAACGCCTGGTTCGAAGGGCATTTCCCCGGCCGACCGATCCTGCCGGGCGTAGCCCAGCTCGCGTTGGTCTTCGACGCCCTCACCAAGACGCAAGGCAGACCGGTGCCGGTCAACGGCATCGCATTCGCGCGCATGCGGCAGCCGGTGCTGCCCGGCGAACCGTTGCAGCTCGTCGCCAGCATGCGGGCCGACGGTACCATCCGATTCGCCGTCACCCGTGCCGGGTCCATCGTCACCAATGGCGAGTTGCGCACCGCCAATCCCGACCCCGGCACGACACCGGCCATCGCCCGCAGTCGCCACGTGGCCGATCATCCTGCCGTGGAAACGCTCCTGCCGCACCAGCCGCCGATGCGTTTCGTCACGGCGATCCTCGATCAATCCCCCGAGCACCTGACCACGGAAGCCCGCATCCCGCCGACGTGCGCGCTCGCGACGGATGGCGTCGTCCCGGCGGTCGCCGCGATCGAAGCGGCCGCACAGACCGCGGCTCTTTGGGAAGCGCTGCGCCGGGTCACGGCACCCGAGCCCGCACACCCCCGTGTGGGTTACCTGGTCGGGCTGCGTGAAGTGCGCCTGCATGCCGCACGCATCCCGGCCGGCACTGCCTTCGTGGTTTCGGTCCGACTCGAAGCGGCGACACCACCGCTCGCGCACTATGCGATGCAGGTCGAGCTCGAGGGCAAGTCCATACTCGATGGCACGCTCGCGACCTACCTCGCCGAGGAAACCCTGCCCGGCTGATGCCGCTTGCCGCGGCATTCTTGTTTCCCTGAGGGGGCACCTTTACACTCGCGGCTGTCTCGACCCACCGAATGCAACGCCTTGAGCACCGCCACAGCACTGACCGATCACGAAGCGAAACTCGCGGCGCTGATCATCGAGGCCCTCAACCTGGAGATGACACCCCAGGAGATCGATGCGGGCGCCCCCCTCTATCGTGAAGGTCTGGGGCTCGATTCCATCGACATCCTCGAAATCGCGCTGGTGATCTCCAAGACCTACGGGGTGCAGTTGAAGGCCGACGATGCCGACAACGTGCGCATCTTCGGGTCGTTGCGCAGCCTGAACGAGCACTTGCAACAGCATCGCTCCAAGTGAGCGTGCCGCCGGAGCGCCGCTGAGCTGACGGCTGAGGTGATGTGACGTCCCCCCCGAAAGGCCTCGCGGCCTCTCCCCCCAGGGGGCCAGCCCGCTTGTGGGCTGAGGTCGGACACAGACAGTCCCTGCGGACTGTCTGTGCCTACCGAAGGCCATCGGCCTCCGGCCGATGGCGGCCCGGCGCGGGCTGAGTGAACCGTCGGCCCGGGCGCCGACGGGTAGACTGCGCCCCATGCCCCATCCGGATTCGACGCCCCTGCCCTTGTTCGTGCACGCGAGCCCGGACCTGCCGGTCGCGTTCACGCGAGACGGCATCGTGAACGCGCACCAGTTCGTTGCCGACGTGCACGCATTCGCGGACCGACTGCCGGATGCGCCGCACATTCTCAACGCCTGTGGCGATCGCTATCTGTTCGCCGTGGGGTTCGGTGCGGCGTTGTTGCGCGGCCAGCGAACCCTCCTGCCGGCGAATCACGCACCGGCCACCCTCGAACGCCTCGCCCGGAGCCACCCGGGCCTGCAAGCCCTGACGGACGCGCTCGCACCCTCGCTCGAACTGCCCGCACTCGCGGTGACCCGTGAGGGCGACACGCACGTGACACCATTCGAAGCGCCTGCAATTCCCGGCGATCGCGTGGCCGCCGTACTGTTCACCTCGGGGTCCACCGGCGAACCGGTGCCGACGGTGAAGTCGTGGGCCTTGCTGGCGGCGAGCGGTCGCAACGAAGCCAGGGCTCTCGAACTCGGCGACTTGCCGGCGCTCGCCATCGTCGGCACGGTGCCGCCGCAACACTCCTACGGCCTCGAGTCGACGGTACTGATCGCACTGCAGGGCGGGTTCGCGTTCGACGCCGGCCGGCCGTTCTTTCCAGCGGACATCTGCGCGGCACTCGCGGTGCTGCCACGCCCGCGCATGCTGGTCACCACCCCAGTGCACCTGCGCGCCCTGGTCGCGAGCGAGGATCACCCGCCCGAAGTGGACCTGCTGCTGAGCGCCACGGCGCCCCTCGCTCCGCAACTTGCGGCCGATGCCGAGCAGCGTTTCGGTGCGCCGGTCAAGGAGATCTACGGTTGCAGCGAGGCCGGTCAGCTCGCGACCCGCCACCTGCTCGCCGGCGCCGAGTGGCGACTGATGGGTGACATCGCATTGCGACAGGACGAGCGCGGCACCTGGGCAAGCGGCGGCCACGTGCCTGGCGACATCCTGCTCGCCGACGTGATCGAACTCGTCGATCGCGAGCGCTTCATCCTGCACGGGCGCACCGCGGACCTCATCAACATCGCCGGCAAGCGCACGTCGCTCGCCCACCTCGACTTGCAGTTGAACACTGTCGACGGTGTACGCGACGGCGCGTTTCTCATGCCCGACGATGCCGAAGACCGCGTCGTGCGCCTCGCGGCCTTCGTGGTCGCCCCCGGGCGCACGGCACGCGAGATTCTCGACGCGCTGCAGGAGCGCATCGACACCGCCTTCCTCCCGCGCCCGCTCCACCTGGTGGACAGCCTGCCGCGCAACGCCACCGGCAAGATCCCGCGTGAAGCCCTCCTGGCACTGGCCGAGCAATTGAGCAAGCGCCGGGACGTGCCGTGAGTGCCGCCACGCAAGCGTGGGCCGCACGGCCGGAGCGCAGCAACACCCTCGCCCTGCGCATCATCGTCTGGGTCGCACTGCATCTGGGCCGCACCGCTGCGCGCGTGCTGCTGCATCCGATCTCCTGCTACTTCCTGCTGTTCTCGACCGCGTCGCGCCGTGCATCCCGCGCCTGGCTCGAACAGGCGTTGGCGCGCCCGCCAACCTGGGGCGATCGATACCGTCACTACTTCACCTTCGCCGCCACCATCCTCGATCGCGTGTTCCTGCTGAACGACCGTTTCGAGCTGTTCCAGCTCGAACTGCACGGCACGGACGCGATGCGTGAAGTGCACGCCGGGCACACCGGCTGCTTCCTGCTCGGGGCCCATTTCGGCAGCTTCGAAGTGACGCGCGCGGTTGGGCGGATGCAGCCCGGGCTCGAAGTGAGCCTGCTCATGTACGAGGCGAACGCAGCACGCATCGGCGCGATCATCCGCACCATCAACCCGGCGCTCGGCACCAAGGTCATCGGCCTCGGCTCCGTGGATTCCATGCTGCGGGTGCGCGCATGCCTCGACGCCGGCGAGTTCGTCGGCATGCTCGCCGATCGCCGCCTGGGCGACGAGGAGAGCACGCCCGTCACGTTCTTCGGCCGGCCCGCGCGTTTGCCGGCGGGACCGTTCCGTCTCGCGTGCCTGCTGCGCCGACCGGTCGTGCTGATGTTCGGCATCTACCGCGGCGGCAACCGCTACGAGGTGCACTACGAGCGCATGCCGATGGACGGCGATGCCGCCCGTCTCGCGGCGCGATACGCCGAACGGCTCGAACACCACGCGCGCAGTGCGCCCTACAACTGGTTCAACTTCCATGATTTCTGGGAGTAGTTCTGGGAGGATGCGCGCGGCGCTCGCCGGCATCGTCGCGGCGCTGCTGACAGTCTGTGGTGGCGCCTTCGGCGAAGAAAGCAGCGCCGGTCCGTGGGACCTCCCTCAGCTCATGCGTGAACTCGCGAGCGTGAACACGGCGCGCGCGCGCTTCACCGAGAAGCGCTTCCTGAAGATGCTCGACCGGCCGATCGAATCGTCCGGCACGCTGGCCTTCGAAGCCCCCGCACACCTGGAGAAGCTCACCTTGCTGCCGAAGCGCGAGCTGCTGCGCGTGGAACAGGACAAGGTCACTCTGGAAGTCGGCGCGAAGCCGAAGCGGCGCATCCTGTCTCTGTCCGAACATCCGCCGTTGCGCGCGTTCGTCGAGAGTATCCGCGCCACGCTGGCGGGCGACCAGGCGGCACTGGAGCGGTTCTACCGGGTGCAGTTCAGCGGCGACGCCGAGCGCTGGCGACTCACGCTGCAGCCTGCCGATGCGAAGTCGAGGTCGTTCATCCGCGAGATCCGCATCAGCGGCAAGCGCAACGCGGTGACCGGCGTCGAAGTGGATCAGGCCGACGGCGATCGCTCGGTGATGTCGATGGTGCCCGATGATTCGTAGTCGTATCGCCATCGCGCTGTGGCTCGCGGTGCTGGCGGCCGCCGCGGTGGTCATCGCCGGCGCCCGTTTTTCGACGGACCTCTCGGCGTTCCTCCCCAGGCAGCCGACCGCGGCCCAGCAGTTGCTGGTGGACGAACTGCGCGATGGCGTGGTGTCGAAGCTGATACTGGTCAGCGTGGCCGGTGCACCGCCCGACACCCTGGCCGCCGCAAGCCGCGCGCTGGCGGCGCGCCTGCGCACGGATCGGCGCTTCGCCTCGGTCGACAACGGCGACGAGGCGCAGCTCGAACACGACCGCGCGTTCGTGTTCGAGCATCGCTACCTGCTGAGTCCAGCGGTGGATGCCGCGCACTTCACCGTGAAGGCGTTGCGCATCGCCCTCGACGAATCGCTCGAACTGCTCGGGTCGCCGGCCGGGATGATGGCGAAGTCGCTCGTCCCGGCCGATCCCACCGGGGAAGTGTTGCGATTGATCGACCGCATGGCCGGCATGTCCCCACCGGCAACGCACGAGGGTGTCTGGGTCAATCCCGAAGCCACGGAGGCACTGCTGGTGCTGCAGACCCGAGCTCCGGGGTTCGACATCGATGCGCAGGAACAGGCCCTCGCGAGCATCCGCGCCGCCTTCGCCGAAGTGCAACGGAGCCCCGGCGCGGGCACGCTGAAACTCGCGTCGACCGGCCCGGGCGTGTTCGCCGTTCAGACCCGCGCGGCGATCAAGCGCGATGCCGTGCGCTATTCGACGCTGGCGACCATCTTCATCGCAGCGTTGCTGCTGACGATCTTCCGCTCGCCGCGAGTGCTGATTCTCGGATTGCTGCCCGTGGCGAGTGGTGCCGCCGTCGGCATCGCGGCCGTCGCACTGCACTTCGGCGAAGTGCACGGCATCACCCTCGGCTTTGGTGCCACGCTGATCGGCGAGTCGGTCGACTATGCGATCTATCTGTTCATGCAGACCGACCCGCGGCGCGGTGCCGCCGGCACGCTCGCCCGTATCTGGCCCACACTGCGGCTCGGCGTCGCGACCTCCATCTGCGGCTTCTCGGCGATGCTGCTGTCCGGTTTTCCCGGGCTCGCGCAACTGGGGCTGTTCTCGATCGCCGGCATTGCCACCGCTGCCCTGGTGACGCGCTTCGTCCTGCCGGTGCTGCTCCCGCCGGATTTCGCCGTCACCGGTGTCGAGCATATCGCCGCACGGGTCCGCTCGGCGTTCTCGAGAGCCCGAGTGCTATGGCCGGTGCTGGTACTCGCCGTGATCGGAGCCATCGCCGTCTGGAGCATGCGTGACCAGCGCTGGAGCGATGAACTTGCGAGCCTGAGTCCGATCTCGGTCGCCCAGCAGCAGCTCGATCAGCGCCTGCGCGATGCACTGGGTGCTGCCGATGTCCGCCATGTGGTGGTGGCGCGTGCGGCGAGTTCCGATCAGGCACTGGCACTCGCGGAGCGCGTCGGAGCGGCGCTCGATGGCGCCGTGAGCGCCGACGTGATCGACGGCTACGAATCGCCGGCGCGCATTCTGCCCTCGGCAGCGACGCAGATGCGCCGCCGCGAAAGCCTCCCCGAAGCTCCGGTCCTGCGCGCCCGCATCGCCGAAGCTGCCCGCGGCACCCCGTTTCGCGCGGGCACGTTCGAACCCTTTGTCAACGCCGCGCAGCGAACACGGACCGGACCGCTGCTCGAGCGCGAGTCGTTCGGCGGCACGAAACTGGGTGTCCGGCTCGACGCGTTGCTGGTGCGGCGTGATAACGCGTGGTACGCAATGCTGCCGCTGTCGGGCGTCGGGGACGTCGCGAACCTGAAGCGCGCGCTGGCCCCGTTGTACGACGCCCAAGTGGTGCTGCTCGACACCAAGACCGAGACGGACGCGATATACGGTACCTATCGCCGCGAGGCCATCTCGTTGTCGCTGCTCGGTGCGGTCGCCATCGTCGTGCTGCTGGCAGCGGCGATGCGCAGCGCACGTCGCGCGCTGGCCGTCTGCCTGCCACTCGCGGCAGCCGTGCTGGTCACTTCCGGTCTGCTGCTGGCGCTCGGGCCGCCGCTCACCATGTTCCATCTGGTCGGCATGCTGCTGGTCGTGGCCGTGGGCTCCAATTACGCGCTGTTCTTCGACGGCTCCCTGGCGGGCGGTTCGAACGATCGCACGGCGCTGTCACTCGCTCTGGCGAACATCACCACGGTCATCGGCTTCGGCATGCTCGGCTTCTCGAGCGTGCCGGTGCTGTCGGCCATCGGCAGTACCGTCGGCATCGGCGCCGCGCTGAGCCTGATCTTCGCCGCGGCGCTGGCACCACGCCCGCGCCCGGGCTGATGGAGACCATTGCGGACTGCGCGGGCGACCCGCGCGAGCGCACGTTGCTGGTGCTGCTGCCCCCCGCGTTCGGGACGCCGGGCGACTTCATCGAGCACGGGTTCGTCACGACGATCCGCGAACGGAAACTGCCAGTCGACGTGATCGCGGCCGGTGCGATCGCCGATCACTATCTCGATCAGTCCGTCGTGGCGCGATTGCACGCAGAAGTAATCGCGCCAGCGCGCGCACGCGGTTATGGGCGCCTGTGGCTGGGCGGCATTTCCATCGGCGGCTTCGGCAGCCTGTTGTATCGGGCGCGGCACGACGCGGTGGATGGACTGCTGTTGCTCGCACCCTACCTCGGTTCGCGACCGGTGTTGAACGAGGTGGTGCGGGCGGGCGGGCTCGCGCGCTGGCAACCGGACGCGGATGCGCCGCGCGACCACGAGCGGGAGTTGCTCACATGGTTGCAGGGCGCGTTGACGGATTCCGACGTGCGGGCACGGATCTTCGTGGGGTATGGGATCGACGATCGCTTCGCGCCTTCGATCGAGTTGCTGGCGAACGCGCTGCCGCAGGAGCAGGTGGTACGCGCGGCCGGAGGGCACGATTGGGGGACGTGGGCGGGTTTGTGGCGGGAGGTGATCGGGAGGTGGTGGTATTCGAAGTAGGGCAGCCCCCATCCCGACCTTCCCCCACCGGAGGTGGGGGAAGGGGTGTACGGCTCCCTTACCCGGCTTCGCCGGGGGGATGGGGGCAACAACGCCACTCCCCACCCACCTGAGCTAACATCCCCACCCCACACCCGGCTACCCGCGAAGTTTGGAACCACTCGCCCTCTCCGCCTGTTCGATCGTCACGTGCCTCGGTGCCGGACGGGAAGCGAATGTGGCTGCGCTGCGTGAACGGCGATCGGGTCTGGCGCGTTGTGCCTTCGAGACCGTCGAACTCGACACCTACGTCGGCGAAGTCGCCGGCGTCGACCAGGTCGCCATGCCGGCCAACCTGCGCGACTACGACTGCCGCAACAACCGCCTCGCCCAGTTCGCGTTGGACAGCGACGGATTCGTCGAACACGCGCGCGCAGCGCGCGCACGCTACGGCGCCGAGCGCATCGGCGTGTTCCTGGGCACCAGCACGGCCGGCATCCTCGAAACTGAGCTTGCGTATCGGCGCCGCGATGCCGAAGGACGGTTGCCGTCGGACTTCCACTATCGCGAAACCCACAACACCTTTTCGCTGGCGGACTACGTAGCCCACGCCCTCGAACTCACCGGCCCTGCCGTCGTCGTGTCGGCGGCGTGTGCATCGAGCGCCAAGGTCTTCGGCAATGCCGCGCGGGCCATGGCCACCGGTCTGTGCGACGCGGCGATCGTGGGCGGCGTCGATACGTTGTGCCTCACTACGTTGTACGGCTTTCACTCGCTCGGCCTGACGTCAACGCGCCCGTGCCGGCCCTTCGATGCGGCGCGCGATGGAATCTCCATCTCCGAAGGTGCAGCGTTCGTACTGCTCGAACGCACATCGGAGGCGATGTCCCGGGTGAGCTTGCTTGGCGTCGGCGAAAGCAGCGACGCACACCACATGTCCACCCCGCACCCGGAAGGCCTGGGAGCGCGCCTGGCGATGCAAGGCGCGCTGACCAGCGCCGGTCTCACTGCCGATCGTGTCGGCTACGTCAACCTGCATGGCACTGCCAGCCGTACCAACGACTCTTCCGAGGCAGCGGCTATCGCTCACATCTTCGGTCATCAGGTACCTTGCAGTTCCACCAAGGGACTCACCGGTCATGCACTGGGTGCAGCCGGTGCGATCGAGGCGTTGCTCGCCGCCTTCGCTCTCGAGGAAGGCTTCCTTCCTGCCGGGGCGCATACCGAAGCGCTGGACCCGGCGCTGAACGTGGACTACCTGTTGGCATCCCGCCCCGGCACAGCCTCCGTCGCGATGAGCAACTCCTTCGGCTTCGGCGGTGCCAACTGCGCGTTGCTCTTCGGCCTCGGCAAACGATGATGAAAGCCTTCATCGAAGGCATCGGCCTGCTCGGTCCGGGACTGCCCGGCTGGAGCACGAGCCGCTCCATCCTCGCTGGCGCGAAACCGCACACCGCGGAACCCATGACGATCCCGACGAGCGACTGGCTCCCGCCTGCCGAACGACGCCGCACCGGCGTCAGCGTGCGCCTGGCACTCGCCACGGGCCGTGAAGCATGCGAACACGCCCAGCGCGACCCGCGCAGTCTCGCCACCGTCTTCACCTCCTCCGGCGGTGATGGTGACAACCAGCACGTCATCTGCGAGTCGCTCGCGACGGCAGCGCGGGAGGTGTCGCCCACGAGGTTCCACAACTCGGTGCACAACGCCCCCGCCGGCTACTGGGGCGTGGCGACCGGCGCGATGGCGAGCTCGACATCGCTGTGCGCCTTCGACTGGAGTTTCGGCGCCGGGCTCATCGAGGCGTTGACGTGGATTGCCTGCGAGCGGCAACCGATGCTGCTCATGGCCTACGACGCCCCGTACCCCGAGCCGATGCGGGCCGTGCGGGCGATCTCGTTCCCGTTCGGCATGGCGCTGATGCTCGCGCCGGAGCGCAGCGCTCGCACCATCACGCAACTCGCGGTCGACCTGGAGCCCTCGTCGCGCACGACCGCGGCCGGACTTCCCGAGGGTCTGAAGCAGCTCCACGACGCGATCCCGGCGGCCCGCAGCCTGCCGTTGCTGTGTGCGCTGGCGCGCGAGCAGCGCGCCGAAGTGCCCGTCGACTACCTCGACGGCCGCCAGCTCCGCGCCACCGTCACACCGCCATGAAGCGCGGCCATCGGCACGGGCCGTGCAGCCCGTGCTCGATGACCGCCCTGACCTACTTCACGATCGCCTGATACACGGCGGCGTGCACTTTCTCCTCGATGTCCGGCAGGCGCGGAATGCGCTGGCTCATGAACACGATGGCGAGGTCTTCCTTCGGGTCCATCCAGTAGCGCGTGTTGTAGATGCCGGCCCACATGAATTCGCCGACGGAACCGAGTTCGGTCAATCCGCGCTCGGAGCGGATGCCGAACCCGAGGCCGAACTTGTCGCCGAGGTTGCCGGTGGCGGCAGGATCGAGGCGATCCCAAAGGCTGATGGACCCGATGGCGTTGGTGCGCATCAGCTCCACCGATTTCGGGCCGAGCACCCGATTGCCGTCCAGCGTGCCGCCGTTCAGCAGCATCTGCATGAAACGCAGGTAGTCCATGGCGGTGGACGTTAGCCCGGCGCCGCCGGAGAAGTAGGTGCGCTGCTCCTGATACGGCAGGTTCGCGGCGAACATCAGCGTGCCCCAGCGGATCGGCTCGTCGCTCGCCCGCATCATCGCGCCCTTGCCGTCGGGGATGTACAGGCTCGCCACGCGGCTGCGCTGCGCGGGCGAGATGTAGAACTGCGTATCCTTCATGCCGAGCGGCGTGAAGATGCGATCCTTCATGAAGCGGTCGAGCGGCATGCCCGACACCACTTCGACCAGGCAACCGAGCACGTCGGTGTTGAGGCCGTACTCGTACACCGACCCCGGCTGGTGCAGCAGCGGCAAGCGCGCCAGCTTGCGCACCGCGTCGCACACCTCACCACCGTTCGGCGACAGTCCATCGGGGACACCGCCCTCTTCATACACGGCTGCCGCGGGATTCCCCCAGAACCGGTACGTGATGCCTGACGTGTGGGCGAGCAGATCCCGGATGGTCACTTCGCGATTCGCCGGGACGGTGTCGTAACCTGCCTTCGCGTCCTTCGGCTCGCGCGGCACCATCACCTTCGGCTCCTTGAACTCGGGGATGTACTTCGACACCGGATCCTTCACCAGCAGCTTGCCGTCTTCCTGCAGCATCATCACTGCCACGCTGGTGATCGCCTTGGTCATGGAGGCGATGCGGAAGATGGCGTCGTCCTTCATCGGCGTGCCGGACTCGGCATCGGCCGAGCCGAAGCTCTTCAGATAGACGAGCTTGCCGTGCCGCGCAACGCCCACCACCGCGCCGGCGAGCTGCTTGTCGGCGATGTAGGGCTTCAGCGCGCCTTCGATCCGATCCAGTCGCTCCGCAGATAAGCCGGCATCACCCGGCGCTGCCTTGGCGAGGTCGGCCGCCACGGCGGGCGCCAACGAGAACTGCAGTGCGAGCCCGGCCGCAGCCAGGTGCAGGAACATCCGCTCCAGCGACATGGTGATTCCTCCGTTGTGGTTGCCGGCAGTGTCGACGCCTGCCTGCGGGCAGTCTACTCTCGACCCGAGCGACCGAGAGTAGACTGCCGGCTCCGCCGAACACCGACCGCCCGACCTCGCAACGTGCCCAAGGTGATCTTCGCTTCTCACGTGCAACGTCACGTCGCCGCGCCGGACAGCGTGGTGGATGGCAGCACCGTGCGCGCCGCCCTCGACGCCGTCTTCGTCGACAACCGCCCTCTGCGCGGCTACGTGCTGGACGACCAGGGTCATCTGCGCAAGCACGTGGTGATCTTCGTGGACGGCGCACGTGTGGTCGATCGCGAAGGGCTTTCGGAAGGCGTGCGGCCAGACAGTGAAATCTATGTGCTGCAAGCCCTGAGCGGCGGCTGATCTTCTCCCTTCTCCCTCCGGGAGAAGGGTCGGGGATGAGGGGGACCACCCAGACACCTCGCAGAGGTCGGCGCAGCCGGCCTCTCCCCGCGGGAGAGGGAGGTACACTCCCTTCTCCCTTCGGGAGAAGGGTTGGGGATGAGGGAAAGTACTTGCGCAAGCAAAGCGAAGAGAAAGGATCCATCGATGACCACCCGCCTCCGCGTCGCCACCCGCAAGGGCCTCTTCACGTTCACACGCGAGAGCACCCAATGGCGCATCGGCGAGCCCGCCTTCCTCGGCGACCCGGTCTCGATGATGCTTGACGACCCACGCGACGGCACGGTCTACGCCGCGCTGAATCTGGGCCACTTCGGCGTCAAGCTGCGGCGCTCGCGCGACGACGGCAAAACCTGGGAAGAGCTCGAGGCTCCGACCTATCCGCCTCAACCCGAAGCGGCCGAGGGTCCACCATGGAAGCTCGTGCAGATATGGGCTCTCGAAACCGGCACCAAGGACCAACCCGGCGTGCTATGGGCCGGCACCATTCCGGGCGGCCTGTTCCGCTCCGGTGACCACGGCACCACCTGGCAACTCGTGCGCTCGCTCTGGGACAAGCCGGAGCGGGTGGGGTGGTTCGGCGGCGGCTATGACGCACCCGGCATCCACTCCATCGTCGTCGACCCGCGCAACGGCAAGCGCGTGGCCGTCGGCATCTCCTGTGGAGGGGTCTGGCAGACGGAAGACAGCGGAACGACGTGGCGCAATATCGCCCAAGGCATGCGCGCCGGCTTCATGCCGCCGGATCAAGCCGGCGACCCGAACATCCAGGACCCGCATCGCGTGGTCGCCAGCCCGAAGGACCCGGATACGCTGTGGACGCAGCATCACAGCGGAATCTTCCGCCGCCCGGCGAAAGCCGATCGGTGGAGCGAAATCACCACGTCCCCCGTCTCGAGCTTCGGCTTCGCCGTGGCGACCCACCCGACCGATCCGAACACTGCCTGGTTCGTGCCCGCCATGAGCGACGAGAAGCGCGTGCCGGTGGACGGACGCATGGTCGTGAACCGCACCCGCGACGGCGGCAAGTCGTTCGAGACGTTGACCCAAGGCTTGCCGCAGACGGCGTGCTATGACCTCGTGTATCGGCACGGGCTGGATGTCGATTCGACGGGGCGGTGGTTGGCGGTCGGGTCGACGTCGGGCGGGCTCTGGATTTCGGCCGATCAGGGGGATACCTGGGATACCGTTGCGGGGAACCTGCCGCCGATTTATGCGATAAGGTTTGTGGGGTAACCGCGGTTTGGCAACAGGCTGATGCGCCGATGAAGCTCTTGCCACTTGGAATTGGGATCTACCAAACGGCACCAACCCGTCGACTACGTTGCGGCGCAATGCAATTCCCCAATTTGGATTTGGGTCACCAGTTCACGGTATCCCGAAGGTCGGCGGAGGATCACTGGCGCTCTGAGATCCATGACGCAGGACTGGCGAGGTGACCGGGAACGCGGTAACGTTTATTGGCGGGTAGCGGGCCGTTCCGCAGCCGCCCGCGCGTTATCCTGAACAACACCCCAATCAACAAATACGGGAGGAGTCATGAAGAGACTAGGTATGATCGGGCTAGGCTGTACCGTCTTTGTGGCTGTACCAAGCTTCGCCCAAACGCCACCCCAACTGGACGACTTTAGGTGGCAGGTCGGGTCATACAAATGCACCGGGAACACAGCCGGAGAAGGCGCTCATCCTTTCACGGCAACGTACAGCCTGACCCGGGACCTCGACGGCGGAGTTTATGTCGAGCGTTACGTCGAAGCGAAAACCGCTCAGCACCAGCAACCATTCTCGATCATTCATCTCTATACCTACGACACCAAGAACCAGCGGTACGTACGAAACGGCGTTGACGGAAACGGGGGGCGGCACGAGCATACCTCGACTGGCTGGACTGACGGGGTGTGGACGTGGGATGCAGGTGGGTTCCGGATTCCGATCACGCGCGGTGAGAATCAGTTCAGCTTCAAGGCCGAGCTGATGAAAGATGGTAACTGGGTGCTCCTAGCAAGCGGCGTTTGCAAAAAGTAGCCGATAGCGCGAAAGGGGGGTACGCTCAAGCGCCCCCCCCAATTGACACCGAGCCATGACGCCGAACATCGCGTTGCAAGGGGAAGCGAACAGCGGCAGGCCTTGCATCGTGCACGCATGAGCCGGCCGATCGCGCCACTCATCAACCCGAAGATGTACGCACACCATCGTCACGTCGACGCGAACGCTTGCCTGACATGGACGTGCAAGACTACGTAAAGCGGCTGTACCAGGCCTTCGCCGATGCGCCTCGACCGGAGAGGGATGAGATCGCGCCGCATCGCTGCAGCGAGTGCGACGAAGTGGAGGTGCGTTTGTCACCGCATCTCGCGCGCGACGTACCGCCAGATGACATGAATTGGCTCTGGGACACTTTGCCGCTGCTGAGCCCCAAGGCATTTCGCTACTACTTGCCACGGTTCATCGAGTGCTGCGTAGTGACGCCAGAATGCAGCGTTGAGGCCATGATCAACTGCAACCTGGCGCCCGCCGGCGAACTGGATGTGGGCGCGAGAAATCGCTTTGCTCAGTTCAACGACGCGGAACGCAGAGCCCTGCTCGAATTCGTGGACTATCGGATTGCTTCGGCAGACACCGAAATTGATCGGGCGCAATTGGAGGATGCTCGCCTGTTCTGGAGCGCGAGCGTTGTGAGCGATAGGTAAGGCAAATGGTCGGCGGCAGAATGGTCGACGGGTCGACGGGGTCAGGGTCGCCGGGGTAAGGTCTTGCATCTTGCACACATAGGGGTGGTGGTCCGGACGCGCTCCAAATCCGAGAACGATGACCCACCACAACTCCGTACGAGATCTCGGCCTCTGGGCCGCAACCCTCTGCACCGTCTTCAGCGTCGCCTACGTCATCGCCCAGCTTGGCGAGTGGGCCGGTCTCCTCGGGTCGGCCGGAGGACCCCACAGCCGAAGCACGCCCCTGGGCCTGGCGTTGCTCCTCACGCCCTCGCTGCTCCTGGGTATCGCGTTCGTCGCTCTGACGGTAGCCATCCACCACCAGGCAAGGTCTTCAGCGCGAGTGTGGACCCATCTCGCCGTGGCATGCGCGACGATGTACGCCACGTTGATCGGCATCGTCTACTACGTGCAACTCGCTTTCGTGCTGCCGCGCATCGCACGCGGCAACGTCGATGACATCCAACTCCTCATCTTCAAGCCGTTCGACTCTTTCCTGTACGCCGTGGACATGCTGGGCTACAGCCTGATGAGTCTGTCGACGTTGTTCGCCGCCGCGGCATTCCGGGAGCCGGGCCTCGAGCGCTGGATACGCCGGGCTCTCATCGTGAACGGCTGCCTCATTCCGTTCCTGGCGCTGCAGATGTACTTTCCCCGGCTCATCTGGGGCGGCAGTCTCTGGGCCATCACGTTTCCGACGGCGACGTGGCTGCTGGCGACGCACTTCAAGCGGCTGCCGGTGCATTCGGACGACTGACTCCGACCACGAATGTGGTTGCCACCCGCACCTTCGTGCTGATGCACAATACGGTCGGCATGTCATGGGGATATCCGATGCCGGCGCCGGGGTGGCGTCGCATTGACCTGATTACTCCATGGTCCCATGCCGTCGACTGTCATGAGGGGGATACATGAAACAATATGGCGCGGAGTTTCTCGGAACGTTCTGGCTGATCCTGGGCGGATG
This sequence comes from Betaproteobacteria bacterium Ga0077523, assembly GCA_001464695.1. Classification (GTDB taxonomy): domain Bacteria; phylum Pseudomonadota; class Gammaproteobacteria; order Burkholderiales. Next base: position 207,370 of record LNDQ01000108.1, read on the forward strand.
CGGCAGCGCCGTGCTCGCTGCGACTTTTCCGGATGTCGGCATCGGGCTCACGGGCGTTTCGCTGGCCTTCGGCCTGACCGTTCTCACCATGGCGTTTGCGATCGGGCATATCTCCGGCTGCCATCTGAACCCGGCAGTCTCCATCGGCCTCTGGGCCAGCGGTCGCTTCCCGGCCGGCAAGCTCGGCCCCTACATCGTCGCTCAGGTGCTCGGTGGGGTGGTGGCCGGCGGCGTGCTGTTCTTCATCGCCGGCGGCGCCCCGGGGTTCGATGTGTCGCAGGGGTTCGCGGCGAACGGTTACGACGCCCACTCACCCGGCGGCTACTCGCTGTTTTCAGCGCTGCTCTGCGAGATCGTGATGACCATGTTCTTCCTGATCGTCATCCTCGGCGCCACCGACAAGCGCGCCCCCGCAGGCTTCGCTCCCATCGCGATCGGCCTGGCGCTGACTCTCATTCACCTCATCAGCATTCCGGTGACCAACACGTCGGTCAACCCGGCCCGCAGCACGGGGGTTGCCGTCTTCGTCGGCGATTGGGCCTTGGCTCAGCTCTGGCTCTTCTGGGTCGCACCGATCATCGGCGCGTTGCTGGGGGCCGCCGCCTATCGATCCATCGGCAAGGAAGGCTGAGGCACTCGACCCGTCGAGTTCGCAAACTTCTCAGGAGGTCGTATTGAGCACAGTCCTGTGGGCCAACCTGCTGGTGGACGGCGTCGTTCAGTCGGATCAGGAGGATCGCTACGCCTTGTACAACCATGGCGACAAGCTCGACAGTCTCTGCAAGACCCTCGGGCTCCCCAGCTTCCTCGAGATCTGCGACACCACCGACCTGCGCTTCAACAACGACGACGACCTGGAGCTTCCACCCGGCGTCGAGTCCACCAACGAAGTGATGGCGACCGAAGGGGCCTGGATCGCAGTCGAGGATGCGATGCGGATGCTCGAGGCCCTGCTCGCCCACATTCGCGCCAAGGGAACCCGCTTCGGTCTGCTGAACAATCAGCACACGGACGTGGTGACCGAACTGTCCGAAGTCATCGCGTACCTGCAGGCCAACGCCACCACCGCGCAGAAGTTCAATTTCTGCGTTGTGATGTAACCGATCGGATCACTCGTCCTTCGGCCGCGCCGGATCGCCCTTGGGCAGATAGTCCTTGAAGATGTCGAAGGTCTTCCACACCGGCACCGGCGGGACCACCCCGGCCTCCGGCACGTAGGGCGAAGCCTCGACGATCTGCATCTTGTGGATGTAGCGCGGGCAGTTCGGAAAGATGTGATGCGCCCGCACCCGGACGATGGCCTGTGCCCCCGGGACCAAGGGCATGAGTGGGTCGTCCGTGCTGACGACGGCCGTGCCGTTCACCCGCAGCCGCCTGGGCTTCTCGAAGTCGATGAACAGGATGCCGACCTTCGGATTGGCGCGCACGTTGCCCAGGCTCTTGAACATGCCGTTGCCGTCGAAGCTCGGGAACGCGAGGGTCTCATCGTCGACCAGCCGGACGAACCCCGGCGCACCGCCCTTGTAGGAGCAATCCGGAAAGCCGTCGGCGTCCGCCGTCGCGAGGAAGAACAAGCTCCGTTGCTCAATGAACGCGCGGTCCTCGTCGGTGAAGCGCGTGCGGAACAGCTTCTCCACCAGGCGATCGGCCAGGCGCCGCGTATCGAACTCGTCCTGCAGTTCGCGGTTGCGGGCGTGGTACATGGGCGGGTCGGCCATGGCGGATCCTCCAGGTAGTGAGGGCGTTGATGAACATGGTACGCCGCCCGCGGCAGCGTGCCGGAGGTGCAGGCGGTTCAGCGTGTCGCGAGCTTCCGCGCTGCAAGGACCGGCAGGCGCAGCAGGAATCCGCTGAGCAACCGCGTATGCATCCACGCCAGCAATGCGTTGTCGCGCACGTAGTTGAAGTGGGAAACTCCGCCTTCGTCCTTGCCGAGATACTTGACCGGTGCATCGATGTTCACCGCCGGCAGCCCGCGCCAGATCAACCGCACCGCGGCTTCCACGTCGAAATCGAAGCGCCGCATCCACACCGTGCGTGTCATGATGTCCGCGAGCGGGGCGATCGGGTACACGCGAAAGCCATAGAGCGAATCGTCGATGCCCATCCACAGCGTCTCGAGATTCGCCCACCAGTTGGAGACCCGCCGGCCGCGCACACGCAGTAGTGGTGCGCTGGCATCGAACACGGGGCGGCCGAGCACCAGGGCCTCGGGGCGGCGCTGCGATTCGCGCATGAACGCGTCGATCATCGCGGCCGGATGCTGCCCATCCGCATCCATGGTGAGCGCATGGGTGAAGCCGGCCTTGCGAGCCTCGATCAGTCCATGCAGCACGGCCGCACCCTTGCCGCGATTCGTCGGCAACACGAACACACGCAGGTTCGGTTCGGTGTGCTCGAGTTCCTGCAGCAACTCGGCCGAGCCGTCGGTACTGCCGTCGACCACGACCCAGACCGGCGCCCAGTGCGCGAGCGCATCGCGCACCGTGCGCACGACGAGCGGCCCGGTGTCGAAGCTCGGAATCAGGACGAGATGGGTGGCCGACGGGGTCATGAGCTGCCGGGATTCCATCTCATCACAGCGAATTTTTCCAGTTCGACCATGACGAAGACCAGGGCACCAACCAGCAGGCAGCTCAACCAGGCGAACGCGTCCAGGCCGCCGGTGCCGAACAGGCGCTGCATCGGCGGCAAGTACGTGAAGCCGATCTGCAACAACAGCAACAGAACGACCCCCGGCAGCGCATAGCGATTGCCGACCAGCAACTCGCGATTCAGCACCGAACGCCCGGTGCGCCGCATGTTGAAGAGGTAGAAGATCTCACCCATCACCAAGGCATTGACCGCTGCCGTTCGCGCAGCCGCCTCGGACAGGCCACGCTCCAGCTCCATGTAGTGCAGCAACAGGACGCCACCGGCCAGCAGCCCCGTTACCAGTATCGTGCGCCAGATCAGCAGCCGCGACAGCAACGGCTCCTCGCGCGACCGGGGCGGCCGCAGCATGATGTGGCCCTCGACCGGTTCGAACGCGATCACCAGGGAGAGCAGCGTCGCCGTGACCATGTTCACCCACAGGATCTGCACCGCCGTGACGGGCGCGGTCCATCCGGCCATGATGGCAATGACCAGGACACCGGCCTGGGCACTGCTGGTGGGCAGGATGTACAGGATCGCCTTGCGGATGTTTTCGTAGACCGCTCGCCCCTCCTCGACGGCATGGGCGATCGATGCAAAATTGTCGTCCGCCAGGACGATCGCCGCCGCTTCCTTCGCGGCCTCGGTGCCCTTGTGCCCCATCGCGACGCCGACGTCGGCCCGCTTCAGTGCCGGGGCATCGTTGACGCCGTCGCCGGTCATGGCCACGACGTCGCCGTCGTGCTGCAAGGCGCTGACGAGCATGAGCTTGTGTTCGGGGCTGGTGCGGGCGAAGACGTCCGCATCCTCGATCGCATGGATCAGCTTGTCCGGTTCGATGCGGTCGAGATCGGTTCCCGTCAGGACGCGGTCGCCGTCGAGTCCCAGGTCACGCGCCACGGCGCGTGCGGTGAGCGCGTGATCGCCGGTGATCATCTTCACGCGGATCCCGGCAGCATGGCAGCGGGCGATTGCTGCGACCGCTTCGTCGCGCGGCGGGTCGATGCTGCCGATGAGGCCGAGGAGGGTGAGATTGGACAGGGATGCGCCATGCAAGGGGCTTCCCTCATCCCCAGTCCTTCTCCCGGTGGGAGAAGGGGGCGTTCCTCCCTCTCCCTCCGGGAGAGGGATAGAGGGTGAGGGAAAAGCGGCGTCTCCCTCTTCCACGAACCGCGCGGCCACCGCGAGCACTCGCATGCCGCTGTCGGTGAGCCCGTCGAGCACCATGTTCCAGTAGCCGTGTTCCAGCGGCAGTTCGCCCGCCGCGGTGAGTTGCAGCGGGCACATCGCGAGGACGGTTTCCGGAGCGCCCTTCACGACGATCATGGTGTCGGCGCCCGGCTGACGATGGACGGTGGCCATCCAGCGGCGGTCGGCCTCGAACGGGACGGCATCGACGCGCTCGGCACGAGCCCGTTCCGCCTCCACGTCGAGGCCGCTCTTGAGCGCCAGGGTGACGAGTGCTCCCTCCGTGGGGTCACCCTCCATGCGCCAACCGGCGCCGGTGCGCAGGACCGCTGCGTCGTTGCAGAGAATGGCCGCGCGCACCAGCGCCGCGAGCGCGGAATGCTGGAACACGTCGACGCGCGATCCCTTGTGGTGCACTTCACCCTCCGGCGCATAGCCGGTGCCCGTGACGTCGTACTCCCCTTCGAAGGTCACGGCACGCCGCACCGTCATCTCGTTGCGCGTCAGTGTCCCGGTCTTGTCGGTGCAGATGACGGTCACGGCACCCAGGGTCTCGACCGACGGCAAGCGCCGCACGATGGCGTTGCGCCGAGCCATCCGGCCCACGCCGATGGCGAGTGCGATCGTGACGATCGCGGGCAGACCCTCGGGGATGGCCGCCACCGCAATGCCGACGACCGCGAGGAACGTGTCGGCCATGTCGCGTCCGCGCGCGATACCCACGGCAAAGACACCTACGGCCGCGAGCACGACGGCAATCGTGAGGTGTCGACCGAACCGGGCGAGCTTGATGGAGAGCGGCGTCTCCAGGGTCTCGACACCTGCCACCAGACGCGACACCGCACCGATCTCGGTGTTGCTGCCGGTTGCGACGACCACACCCGTCGCCTGCCCGTGCGTGACCAACGTGCCAGCCCACGCGATGTCGGCGCGCTCGGCGATCGGGGTGACCTCGGGCACCGGCACCACCCCCTTGTCGACCGGGGCAGATTCACCGGTGAGCGCCGATTCGTCGATGGCGGTTCCGTGACTCTCGAGCAGACGCAGATCGGCAGCGACGCGGTCACCGCTCTCGACGTGCACGACGTCGCCGGGCACCAGATCTGCCGCGGGTACGGTGCGCCGTCGACCGGCTCGCACCACGACCGCGGTCGGAGCGAGCATCCCGCGAATGGCCGCCAGCGCATCTTCCGCCCGGCCCTCCTGGACGAAACCGATGATGGCGTTCACCACCGTGACACCGACGATCACCGCAGCGTCGAGCACATGCCCCAACAGCAGCACAACCACTGCGGCCACCAGCAGCACGTAGATCAGGACGTTATGGAACTGTCGCAACAGGCGCCGGAGCGCGGAGCGCGGCGGCGGTGACGGCAGCCGATTGGGGCCATGGCGCGCGAGGCGCGTCGCGGCCTCGGTCTCCGACAGGCCGGCACGGACGCTGCCGACATGCGACAGGACTGCATCCGCCGACAGCGCGTGCCAGGCTTGCGTCACGGCCACAGTCAGACCTCGCCGGGCTGTCCGAATAGGATCGGGAGCGTCACCTTCAGCCCGCGCCGGGCCGCCCCAAGCGGGCTGGCCCCCTGGGGGGAGGGGCCGAAGGTCCATCGGGGGGGAAACACCTAGGCAACGGTGACGCGGTTTCGCCCACCTGCTTTCGACGCATACAGGGCAGTGTCTGCACGCTGCACGAACTGCGTGGCATCCTCGCCCGAGCGATATGCGGTCACACCGGCCGACACCGTGATGCTGCCGATGGTCTCTTCGGTCGACAGCCGCCGAATGCGGGTACGCTCCACCTGCGATCGCAACTGCTCGGCAACGCTGTGTGCGCCATCAACTCTGGTCTCTGGCAACAGCACCGCGAATTCCTCGCCGCCGTAACGCGCGACCACGTCGCGCCCCTTCACGGCGCTCTTCAACACTTCACCGATGGCGCGCAGCACCCGGTCGCCGAAGACGTGCCCGTACTGGTCGTTGATCTGCTTGAAGTGATCGACGTCGAGCATCACCAGGCACAGGCTGCCTTCCGCCGCTGCCAGGCCGGCCAGCTTCTCGTCGAAGCCGCGCCGATTGACGAGCCCGGTCAGGCCGTCGAGCAGCACCTGCTCGCGCACGCGATCGAGTTCGCTGCGCAACTGATCGGCTTCGCCGCGGGTCGCCACCAACCGGTCCTTGAGGCCGTCGAGCACCTGCTGCAGGTCACGCGTGTCGCGCAGGACCGAGCCGACGGACTCGGAGAGGCGGCTGCCGGCATTCGTCGCCAATTCCTTGCCGAAGGTCGTGAGACGCTCGCTGAAGCGCGTGGTCTGCTGATCGGTGGCGGTAGTGCTGTCTGCCACGGCGCCGAGCATGCGGCGCAAGTCGCCGTTGATCCGTTGCGCCTTCTCCGCGGTGATCTCGGCCACGTGCTTGTCGAACATCCGGCGCGTGATCTCCTCGGTCAGCTTGCGGCCGTTCATGGTGAGGTGATCCACGTCGCGCCGCAAAGCCTCGTTACCGCCGGAGACGTACTCGTACCACACGGCGTAGGTTACCGGATGGAACGCGGCGTCGTGCTTCGACATGTGGGCAATGGCCAGTCGCAGCCATTCGGCACTCTTCTCGGGGGAGTCGTCGTAGGTCACAACGCTGCCTCGGAGTGCCTCAGGGGCTGACCTTTATTCGGTGACCACGACCACGTGAACCCGGTAGGGTCCGTGGGCGCCGAGCTGAAGCTGGCCTTCGATGTCGGCGGTGCGCGAAGGCCCCGACACGAAATTCACGGCGCGCGGCAACTCACCCCGTTCGCTGCGGGTGAGTGCCCAGGCCTCCTCCATCGCCTTCACGATGCGCCCCTGCGGGACGACGGCGATGTGCGTCTCCGGCAGGAGGCTGGTGGCTGCGGGGGTCGACGGGCTCGAGAGCAGCATCAGCGTGCCGGTCTCGGCAACCGCGAGGAAAGTGCCGGTGATGCCGACCAGGTCGTCACCGCGTGCGGCGCGCGCTTCGACGGTGACACCAGTGCCGTTCCAGTCGAGCTGCGCGATCTCCGGCCACGCGACAGCGCGCATCGGCAGCTTCGTGGCTGCGAGGAAACGCGCGATGGCTCGCGGAACCTCCGCCATGGACGCCACGTCATCGACGGTGCTCGACATGCGCACGCATTGCTCGCGAAAGCGCGGTACGAGCGGCCAGTCCATCGCGGGGCGCGTGCCGATCGGATGCAGCGCGATACGCCCCTCGATCGCGGCGCGCTCGGTTTCGTCCATGGCCGGCAGCGCCGCGCGTGCAGCGCGGATGCGGGCGAAGATGCTGTCGCGCGCGCTCATGAGCGTTTGCGCTCCGCATAGAGTTCGCGGAAGGTCTTGCCCGCGGGTGCCGGCAGGTCGCGGCCCTCGGTCCAACCGTTGCCGGGCAGGCGATGAATCATGCGATCGGCACCACCGACCGATCGACCGACGCGCGCCGCGATCCGGGTCACCAGAGCGTAGATCCCGGGCCGCTTCGCCACCCACGCCCACAGCTTGAGCCCGAGGCGCTCCTGCCAGGGACGCAAGCCGCGATCGACCTGCTTCTCGCGCAGCTTGCGCATGAGGTCGGGCAGCGGAATCTTGACCGGGCACACAACGCCGCACTGATTGCACAGAGTCGCGGCGTTCGGCAGGTCGATAGCGTTCTCCAGGCCGATGTAGTTGGGCGTCAGCACCGAACCGATCGGACCCGGGTAGACCCACCCGTAGGCATGGCCGCCGATGTTCTGATACACCGGGCAGTGATTCATGCAGGCACCACAGCGGATGCAGCGCAGCGCTTCCTGCATGTCGGTGCCGAGCAATCCGGTGCGGCCGGCATCGACGATGATGACGTGCATCTCTTCCGGACCGTCGAGATCGCCGGGCCGTTTCGGCCCGGTGTTGAGAGTCACGTAGTTGCTGATCGACTGGCCGGTGGCCGAGCGCGTGAGCAGGCGCAGGATGCACGAGGCGTCTTCCAGCGTCGGCAAGACCTTCTCGATGCCGGTGATCGCCACATGGACACGGGGCAGCGTCGTGGTCATGCGGCCGTTGCCTTCGTTGGTGACAAGCATCAGCGAACCGGTTTCGGCGATGAGGAAGTTGCCGCCGGAGATGCCCATCTCGCCGGACAGGAAGTGCTCGCGCAGGAACTTGCGCGCTTCCATAGTGAGCTCGCCGATGTCGGTCTTGCGCGGTGTCTTGTGGTGCTGGACGAACAGGTCGGCCACGTCGTCGCGGCTCTTGTGGATGGCCGGCGCGATGATGTGCGAGGGCTTCTCGCCCGCGAGTTGCACGATGTACTCGCCCAGGTCGGTCTCTGGCTCTCCTCGCTCACCATCGACTTCGACTTGATGATCTTCTTCACGCGGGTGGCGCGCGCGATCTCGATCACGATGCGGTTGATGTCGGCGTGGGTTTCGGCCCAGTGCACTTTCGTGCCGCGGCGGGTGGCTTCCTGCTCGAACCGGGCGAGCCACAGGTCGAGGGTCGCGAGCGACCGGTCGCGAATCGCGGCGGCCGCGGTGCGGATGTCCTCGAAGTTGTCGAGGTCAGCGATGCCGCGCGTGCGTGCGCCCGCGAGGTTGAAGTTGCGCATCGCCTTCTGAACCTTGGCATCGTTCAGCTTGTCGTGAGCGCGGGACTTGAAGGTTTCGGCGGGGGCGTTCATTGGCAGCGGGTCCGAATGCGCAAGACTGGCCCCCATCCCACCCCCGGCTACGCCGGGGGAGGGTTGGGGTGGGGGCAATCGCCACTCGAAGAAACTGACTACTCATCCGTCATCCCCGCCAGCACTTCCGCCACGTGATACACCTTCGTCCTGGTGTCACCGCGCCGCTTCAAGCGCCCTTCGATGTTCAGCATGCAACCGAGATCGCCCAGCACCACTGCATCCGCGCCCGTGGCAGCGATGTCCTCGCATTTACGGTCGGCGATACGAGCCGAGATCTCGCCGTACTTCACTGCGAACGTGCCACCGAAGCCGCAGCAGTATTCCGGCGTGGCCATCTCCTTCAGCGCGAGTCCCTGCACCTGCCCCAGCAGCGCCCGCGGTTGCGCCTTGACGCCCATCTCGCGCAGGCCCGAACAGGAATCGTGATACGTACAGGTGCCGACGAAGGTGCCGGGCACCCCCTGGAGCTTGGCGACGTTCGTCAGGAAATCCGTGAGCTCGTAGGTGCGCGCGGCGAGCCGTTCGACTTCAGCGCGATCGGCGGGAAACTCGGCCAGCAGTTCGGCATAGTGGGCGCGGATCATCCCGCCGCACGATCCGGACGGCACCACCACGTACGCGCAATCGCGAAACTCGGCGACCACCTTGCGCGCGAGCGACTGGGCCGCGATCCGGTCGCCGGAGTTGTAGGCCGGTTGTCCGCAACAGGTCTGCGATGCCGGCACCGTCACGTCGCATCCCGCGGCCTCGAGCAGCCGTATCGCGGAAAAGCCGATGTTCGGACGCATCAGGTCGACTAGGCACGTGACGAACAGGCCTACGCGCAGCTTCGGGTCGGACATCGGTGGATCGGGTTGTTGATGGAGTCCGCGACGATCGCTGGAACGCCGCATGCAGCGCGGCTTTCGGCGATTTTCGAGTCGCTCGATCATAGCACGCGACGACTCGGGATCCGGCGCCGGACCGGCGCATCGGCAGGCCCTTCGCGATGACGCCTTCATCCACTAGAATCGGGGCCCCGCCCGTGGGACCCGTTGCCGTGACGCAAGACAAAGGCAGAACGTCGATCCAGGTGATCGAGCGCATGATGGACCTGGTCGAGGCACTCGCGGCGAGCGCAGAGCCGGTGAACCTGAAGCGCCTCGCGACCGAGACCGGGCTGCACATGTCCACGGCACACCGCATCCTCGCGATGATGGTGGAGCACCGCATCGTCGACCGGCTCGAACCCGGCCAGTACCGCCTCGGTATCCGCCTGCTCGAACTGGGCCACATCGTGAAGGCGCGCATCGACCTGCGCACCGAGGCGCTGCCGTTCATGCGCACTTTGCACCACGAACTGCACGAGACGGTCAATCTGTCGGTGCGGGCCGGCGACGAGATGATCTACGTCGAACGTACCGTCTCCGACCGGCAGGCGATGCGGGTAGCCCACCTGATCGGGGCACGGGCGCCGCTGCACGTCACCGCGGTGGGCAAGATCTTCCTGCTCGAGGATGGTCCCGAGCAGTGCAAGGAGTACGCGCTACGCACCCGGCTCGACGGGCTCACGCGCAACACCATTCGCGACCTGGGCACGCTCACCAAGGAACTCGAGAAAGTACGCAAGGCCGGTTTCGCCTTCGACAACGAAGAGGCCGAACCGGGTGTGTCTTGCATCGGCGCCGGCATTCGCGACGACGAAGGCCGCCTGGTGGCCGGGCTGTCGGTGTCCGCACCCGCCAATCGGCTGGAGAAATCCTGGGGCCCGAAGATCCGCGACGTGGCGGATCAAATCTCGCGCGCCATCGGCTGGACGCCAGCGCGCTGAAGTGACGCCCCCCGCGACAGGCCCTGCGGCCTCTCCCCCCAAGGGGGCCAGCCCTCGCCGGGGCTGCGGCCTTACATCTGGGTCGTCGGGGACCCGTTCGAGATGCGCAGCTTGCCTTCGCTGCGCTTCAGTTCCGCCTCGACCCACTGCTTGATGCGGTTGGCATCGCCGATCCGGGAGAGCTTGCCCCACGAATCGAGCAGCACGATGATCACCGGGCGGGCCGCGATCTTGGCCTGCATCACCAGGCAGCGGCCGGCTTCCGAGATGTAGCCGGTCTTGGAAAGACCGATGTCCCAGCTCGAGCTGCGCACGAGGCGGTTGGAGTTGCTGAACGACACCAGCCGGTTGCGTGAACGGCCCTCGACTTCGATGATGTGCGATTCGGACGTGGTGAAGTCGCGGATCACTTCGTAGCTGTAGCCGGCCTCCACCATCTTCACCAGGTCCTGGGCGGTGGAAACGTTCTGCGGATGCAGTCCGGTCGAGTCGACGAACCGCGTGTCGGTCATGCCGAGCTCGGCCGCCTTGCGGTTCATGGCTTCGACGAAGGCGCCGATGCCGCCGGGATAGCTGCGACCGAGCGCCGCGGCAGCGCGGTTCTCGGAAGCCATCAATGCGAGTTTGAGCAGTTCGCCGCGCGTCAGCTGCGTGCCGACCTGGAGGCGCGAGCGCGTGCCTTTCACGAAATCGAGGTCCTCATGGACGATCTCGAGCGTCTCGTCCAGGGGCAGCTTGGCATCGAGGACGACCATCGCCGTCATCAGTTTGGTGATCGACGCGATCGGCTGCACGGCGCCGACGTTCTTGCCGAAGATGGCTTCGCCCTGTTCCTGGTCGACCACCAGCACGGCGCTCGAATGCAGCCGCGGGGGTGACGGAATGCGGTCCTCGGACGACTTGCCCGCCCACGCCGGTGCCGTCACCAGCAGCGCGGACAATCCCAATGCCATCGTGCTTCTACGCATCATCTTTCCTCTTGATCCAGCTCGACCCGACGCGGCGCGGGGACCTCCCCTTATCGGCGGCGCTACCGGGAACTGCAGTTTCGGTGAGATTTTGCAATGCGAGGTCTCACCATGCATCTGCCATGCCAACAACATGAGCGTGGGAAGAATATGTGGCCGTGACGCCATGCCGACTTAGCGGCGGGCGCCCGAGCCCTGTCCTCACCCCAAGCGAAAAATAACAAAAATCAGGTACTAAGAACAGCTTTTTAGACCGTCACGCGATATTCGACTGCGACCTCAGCACGACTTGCGCACCCCGACTGTTGCTTATTGGCGACTTCGCCAGCCCGGCAGCCATCCCGAAAACCGCGGCCGGGCGTATGAGTGTAAAGAGGTTCGCCGCCACGATACCGGCTCCGATCCGCGCGGCGAAGGACCAACGGCCCGGCCGCCTATGGATTCCAGCATCCGACCCGGGTGGGCACCGCATCGCGCCCGGCGCCTAAGGTCAGATGGGTCGAATCCGTAAACCACCAGGCAGGCGTGTATGCCACGCCATCTGCACCGATCCCGAACGCGTCCATGCCTCCCCAGCTGACTCCGAGTCTCAATGCGCCCGCGAACATCCGGTTCGCCGGCGGGGTCGGCGCGGGCCTCATGGTCCTCGGCCTGCTGGTCCTGATCGGCTGGATTTTCGATCTGGGTGCGCTGAAATCGGTCGTCCCCGACCGCCCCACCATGAAGGTGAACACCGCGCTGGGGGTCGTCCTGCTCGGCGCCATCCTTCTGCTGCGTGCCCGGGGCGCTCGCGGTGCGGGGCGGTGGTGTGCCGCCGCGCTGACTGTCCTGGCGCTGGCCCATCTGTGGGAGCACTTGACCGGCGTCGACCTCGGCATCGATCAACTGTTCGTGACGGAAGCGCTGGCCGATGGCGGCGGCCGCATGGCACTCATCACCTCTCTCGCGCTCGCGGCGCTGGGCGTGGGCCTGGCGCTCGACCGGACCATGTTCCCCCGCGCTGCCACCTTGAGCGACGGCTGCGCCGTGTTTGCAGCGCTGCTGGCGCTCGGCGGCTTCGCAGGACATCTCTACGGCTTCTATCCGCTGCGCAGCCTCGGCCCGGGAGTTGCCACTATCGCGCTGCACACCAGCGTCGCGCTGCTGATTGCCGCGGCCGCGGCGCTGGCGCTCGATACGACTTCACCGCTCGCACGCGCGGTGCTGGCCGACCGTGCCGGCGGACGTTTCGCGCGCATCGTGCTGCCGGTGGCCCTGCTGCTGCCGCTCGCCGCCGGCGGCGTGCGTGTCGTCGCGCACGAACTTGGCTGGTTCGGCATGGAACTCGGCGTGTTGTGGATGGTGCTCGCCTCGATCGTCGGCTTCGGTGGCGCCACGCTGATCGCGGCGGCACAGCTCAATGCTGCGGACGATCGACTGCTAGCCACCAACGCCGCCCTCGAACGCACCGTCGCCGAGCGCACCGCACAGTTGCAGGCGGCCGTGGGCCACCTCGAAACCCACGCCGCCTTCACCCGCGGTGTCCTGGATTCGCTGAGCGCCGGCGTCGCCGTGCTGGATGCCGAAGGCACCGTGGTCGAAGTCAATGCGCAGTGGCGTGAGGTGGCACGCGCCGCCGGTGCGGCGACCGGCGCCGAACTGGTGGGTGGCAACTATCTCGCGGCCTGCGAGCGGGCGATCGGCGGGCCCGGCGACCAGGGTGCGGCGGCCGCGCTCGCGGGCATTCGCGCGGTGATGCGCGGCGAACGCACGCTCTACACGCTCGACTATCCCTGCGACGAACCGGACGGTTCGCGGTACTGGTACCTGCTGCGCGTGACCACCCTCGCGCACCGCCCGGGGTGGGTGGTGGTTTCGCATCAGGACGTCACCGACCTGCATCACGCCGAACAGGCGTTGCGCGACCGCGAGACGAGCTACCGCTCGATGTTCGAAACCAATCCGCACCCGATGTTCGTCTACGACCCCGTCGCCCTCACGATGCTGGCGGTCAACGCCGCGGCCGTGCATCGCTATGGCTGGACGCGCGATGAGTTCCTCGCGCTGCGTCTCACGGATCTGCATCCGCCCGAGGAAATCGACCGGGTCGAGGCGAAAGTGCCATCGCTCGCACCCGGCTTCGCGACCGGGATCGCCTGGACCCACCGGACCCGCGACGGCGAGCGCATCGAGGTGGAGGTTTCTTCGCACGGCGTCACGTTCGAGGGCCGCCCGGGCCGCCTCGTGCTCGTGCACGAAGTGACCGAACGCAACCGCATCGAACGCGAGCTGCGGAGCAAGAACACCGAACTCGAACGCTTCACCTATACCGTTTCGCACGACCTCAAGAGCCCCCTGGTCACGGTGCGCACCTTCGCGGGCTATCTCGCCGAGGACCTGGCGTCAGGCAACGCGGCCAAGGTGGCCTCCGATCTGGGCTACATCGCGCACGCCGCCGATCGCATGGGACAGATGCTGGACGAACTGCTGGAACTCTCCCGCGTCGGGCGCACACGCAATACGCCGGTGCACACGAGCTTCCGCGAGATCGCCGAGGAGGCATTGCGCCTGACGGCGGGAGCCGTCAGCCGCGCCGGTGCGCGCGTCGAGGTCGATGCCAGCGACGTGCCGCTCTACGGCGATCGGACGCGCCTGACCGAAATCTGGCAGAACCTCGTCGACAACGCCGCCAAGTTCATGGGCACGCAGGCCCTTCCGCACATCCGGGTGGGGGTTCGTGAATGCGGCGGCGAAACCGAGTTTTTCGTCCGCGACAACGGCATCGGCGTCGACAGGCGGCACGCGGAGCGCATCTTCGGCCTGTTCGACAAGCTGGATACCCGCAGCGACGGCACCGGTGTCGGGCTCGCCCTGGTGCGCCGCATCGTGGAGCTCTATGGCGGTCGTATCGGCGTGGAATCGGACGGTCCGGGGCACGGCTCGTGCTTCGTTTTCACTCTCCCCGACGCCCGCAGACCTGCCCCATGAGCCGAGCCCCGCACCCCGATCGCGAGACCACCGTGCTGTTGGTGGAAGACGACGCTGCTCATGCGGAAATCGTGCTGCGCAACTTCACCGCCCTCGGCCTGCATCATCGCGTGGAGCACGTGACCGACGGCGAGACGGCGCTCGACTACCTGCACCGGACCGGGAGCTACGCCGCACAGGCGGTGGCGCGCCCCGGACTGGTCCTCCTTGACCTGCGCCTGCCGCGACTCGGCGGACTGGAAGTGCTCGCGGCCATCAAGGGCGACGACCGGTTGGGCGCCATCCCCGTGGTCGCCCTCACCACCTCGAGCGCGCACGCCGACGTGGAGCAGGCCTACCAGCTCGGCGTCAACAGCTACGTCGTGAAGCCGTTCGAGCCCGACGTCTTCGAAAATCTCCTCACGACCCTCGGGTGGTACTGGCTGCGATGGAACGAGCAACCGCGAGCGTGACGGCAGGGGCGGAATCCGCTGCGCCGAACGGCAACGCGATCGAACTGCTGCTGGTCGAGGACGACGCAGCCCACGCCGAGGCCCTGCGCCGCTCGCTGGGATCGGCCGTTCGGCTGCGGGTGGTCGCGACGCTGGCGGAGTATCGCCGGGCAGTAGAAGAGCGTACGCCCCACTTCGTGCTCATGGACGTCAACCTCCCCGACGGCCAGGCGATCGAGGCGCTGAGCGGTCCGGCGGAAACGGCACCGTTTCCGGTGATGATCATGACGAGCCAGGGCGACGAAACCACCGCCGTGGCCGCCATGAAGGCCGGCGCCATCGATTTCGTGGTGAAGTCGCCCGAAGTGTTCGCGCAGATGCCGGCCACCATCGAGCGCGCGCGCCGCGAGTGGCACCTCCTGTGCGACCGGCGCGGCGCCCTCGAGGAACTGCGGGAGCGCGACATGATGTTCCGCCTGCTCACCGAGAACAGCGGCGAGGCGATACTGCTCACCGCGCCCGATGGTCGTGTCCTGTCGGCCAACCCGGAAGCATGCCGGATGTTCGGCTACACCGAAGCCGAGTTGTGCACCCTGGGCCGCACCGGCGTGGTGGACACGGCCGACTCGCGACTGGCCGTCGCGCTCGAGCAGCGCCAGGCCACCGGCCGGTTTCGGGGCGAACTCACGATGATCCGGCGCGACGGACAGCGTTTCGAGGCCGAGGTGTCGTCGGTGGTGTTCCAGGACAGCAAGGGCGAGCCGCGCACGAGCATGATCGTGCGCGACCTGACCGACCGCAAACGCGCCGAGCAGGCGTTGCGCGACAGCGCCGGCTGGCTGCAGCGCATCGTGGAAACGCTGCCGGTGGGTGCCATCCTGGTGCAGGACGGCCGCATCGTGATGAACCGCGCCGCCGAACGCATCACGGGGTACGACAACCTGGAGGTGGGCACTCAGGTCCGCTGGTTCGAACTGCTCTACGGAGCCCGCGCCGACGAGATGTGGCAGCTGTACGAAGGCGATCGCGCAGCGGGCTTTCCGGAACCGCGAACGGTGCAACTGCGCCGCAAGGACGGCGCGCTGCGCTGGGTGACGTTCGCGGGAGTGGCATCGGGGCGCGGCGAGTTCCGGCTGATGCACGACGTCACCGACGCGCGCCTTGCCGAGGAAGCACTGCGCGAGAGCGAATCGCGCTTCCGCACCGCCGCGAACGCCGCACCGACCATGATCTGGATGTCCGGCGCCGACGGCGGCGTCACCTTCGTCAACCAGGGCTGGCTCGACTTCACCGGCCGCACGTTCGAGCAGGAGCTGGGCGAGTCGTGGGAGACCCTGCTGCATCCGGCTGATGCCGATCGCGTGCGTTCGGCCTACCGCCAGGCATTCGGCGATCGCAAGCCGTTCAACATGCGCTTTCGCATGCGCCGTCGCGACGGCGAATACCGCTGGGTGGAGGATCGCGGGACCCCGCGTACCGACGCGCTCGGCCGGATGGTGGGGTTCATCGGTGCCACCATGGACGTGACCGAAACCCAGCACACCGAACAGGAACTGCGCATCGCGGCCACCGCGTTCGACGCCCAGGAAGGCATGTTCGTGGCCGGGGCCGACGGCAAGCTGCTGCGCGTGAACCGCGCGTTCGGGAAGATGATCGGCATCGAGCCCGGTGACGCCGCGGGCAGCGACTTCGGGATCATCGCCGCGGACCGCTTCGACGCCGGCTTCTACCGCGCGCTCTGCCGTGCGGTGGTGGACAGCGGCTTCTGGCAGGGCGAGATCCTGTGCCGGCGCATCGCCGGCGAAGTGTTTCCCGCCACGCATCTGGTCGGTTCGCTGCGCGACGTGAGTGAGCGCCGCGCCGCGGAGGAAGAGATCCGGCGGCTCGCGTTCTACGACCCGCTCACGGGCCTGCCCAACCGGCGCCTGTTGCACGACCGGATGCAGCACGCGTTCGCCGCCGGTGCGCGCAGCGGCAGCCACGGCGCCGTGTTCTTCATCGACCTCGATCATTTCAAGACCCTGAACGACACCCGCGGGCACAACGTCGGCGATCGTCTGCTGGTGGAGATCTCGCGCAGGCTTTCCGATTGCGTGCGGCGGACGGACACGGTCGCCCGCCTGGGAGGCGACGAGTTCGTGGTGGTCGCCGAGGATCTCGGTGTCGATCGGCACGTGGCGAGCGCACTCGCCGAGGGTATAGCGGCGAAGATGCTCGCGTCACTTTCACAGCCCTGTCCGCTACCGCCCGGGGACCCGCACGAGGGCAGTTGCAGCATCGGCGTCACGCTGTTCCGCGGCTTCGAGACATCCGTGGACGAGAGCCTGCGTCGCGCGGATGCCGCGATGTATCGCGCCAAGGCCGCCGGCCGCAACGGCATGGACTTCTTCGACCCGGCATTGCAGGTGGCGCTTGAGCAGCGCGCCGCGCTCGAATCCGATCTGCGTCACGCCGCGACCCGCGGCCAACTGCGCCTGCACTTCCAGGTGCAGATGAGCGCCAACGGCGCCGCCGTCGGCGCGGAGGCGCTGGTGCGCTGGGAGCATCCCACGCGCGGGCTCATCGCGCCGGGCGAGTTCATTCCGCTCGCCGAGGAGACCGGGCTCATCCTCGGCATCGGCGACTGGGTCCTGCAGGCCGCCTGCGCCCAGTTGGCGCTCTGGAAGGACGATCCGGTCCTGAAGCGCCTGCGCCTCGCGGTCAACGTGAGCCCGCGCCAGTTCCGCCAGCACGATTTCGTCGAGCGCGTGCAGGGCGTGCTCGTCGCGAGCGGGCTCGACGACGTCGACGTCGCCGTGACGCGGATGAAGGCGCTGCGCACACTCGGTGTCGGCTTTTCCATGGACGACTTCGGTACCGGCTACTCTTCACTCGCCTACTTGAAGCGCCTGCCGCTCGAGCAACTCAAGATCGACCGGTCGTTCGTGCGCGACCTCAAGGCAGATTCGGACGACGCGATGATCGTGCAGGCGATCATCGGCATGGCCCGCAATCTGCGCCTGGACGTGATCGCCGAGGGCGTGGAAGATCTGCGGCAGCTCGAGTTCCTGCGCGCCAACGGCTGCTTCGCGTTCCAGGGCTATCTCTTCAGTCCGCCGGTGCCGCTCACGCAGTTCGAGGACTATGTGCGCGCAACCGCAATGGCGCCGGAACTAGCCAGCGTCGTCGACGAGAGCGACTGAGCGCTCCTCCTGCTGCTGCAGCGCCCACATCTGGGCGTAGGTGCCGCCCAGGGCCAGCAGTTCCCGATGGGTGCCGCGCTCGATGATGCGGCCGCGCTCCATCACCAGGATCTGATCGGCATCGACGATGGTCGACAACCGGTGTGCAATCACCAGCGTCGTGCGGTCGGCGGCGATGCGGGCGAGTTCTTCCTGGATTGCACGTTCAGACTTGCTGTCGAGCGCCGAAGTGGCTTCGTCGAAGATCAGCAGGCCCGGGTTCTTGAGGATCGCACGGGCAATGGCCACGCGTTGCTTCTCGCCGCCGGAGAGCTTCAAGCCGCGCTCGCCCACCATCGCGTCGTAACCATCGGGCAGCGACGCGATGAAGTCGTGGATGTGCGCCGAGCGCGCCGCTTCGATCACCTGCTCGCGCGTGGCTTCGGTGTCGCCATAGGCGATGTTGTAGTAGATCGTGTCGTTGAACAGCACGGTATCCTGCGGCACGATGCCGATGGCGGCGCGCACGCTCTTCTGCGCGACTTCGCGGATGTCCTGGCCGTCGATCGTGATGCGGCCGCGCTGCACGTCGTAGAAGCGCCGAACCGCTGGCCCCGACCACCGCCACCGTGCCGCCGGCGGGAATCTCGAAGCTCACGTCGTGCAGGATCTGGCGGTTGGCGTCGTAGTGGAAATCCACGTGCTCGAAGGCGACGCGCGCACCGTTCAGCATCAAGTCAGGGGCGCCGGGCTTGTCGGCGATCTCGCGGTTCTCGCGCAGCAGTCGGAACATGCGGTCCATGTCGGTCAAGGACTGCTTGATCTCGCGGTAGACCATGCCGAGGAAGTTGAGCGGGATGTAGAGCTGGATCAAGAGCCCGTTCACGAGCACCAGGTCGCCCAGCGTCAGCTTGCCGTCCACCACGCCGCCGGCTGCGAGGATCATCAGCAGCGTCACCGCCACGGCGATGATGAGGCTCTGGCCGATGTTGAGCAGGCCGAGCGAGGCTTCGTTCTTCACTTCCGCCGACTCGTACTTGCGCAGGTTCTCGTCGTAGCGGCGCGCCTCGAACTCCTCGTTGTTGAAGTACTTCACCGTCTCGTAGTT
>LNDQ01000109.1 GCA_001464695.1 Betaproteobacteria bacterium Ga0077523
TGTGCGCAGGTTCCGCCTTGACGGGGCCGCCGGTCGATTCGGGGACGACGGGCGCTGCGGTGACCGGTTTGGGATCGGATGCCGGCGGCGGCGGGGGTGGCGGCGGCTCGTCGGCGGCGACGGTGGGGGGCGGGGGTGGTTCGGCCGGGACCGGCGCGGCCGGTGGGGGGTCGGCCGGCTTGACCGGCAGGGTCGCGGTCTCGGGTAGTGGCGAGGGCACTGGCGCGTCGACCCGCTTCGAGTCCATCACCCGGTCCAGGATGGCGAGGCCGACCACGGCGACGGCAATCAGGCTGAGTGCCGCGACCAGCCGGCGCACGGCGCGGCGCTTGATTTCCTGCTGCTCGTCGGGAATTTTCGGGTCGGCCATGGCACGGTGGGCGGTTGCGGTTGGCGCGGATGCTATTCCATCTACGCTGCCAGCAGGAAAGAGCGTGCGTGCCCGGCCGGTTCGCCGCGGCGGCCGGGCCGGGCCGCGGGAATTCGCTTGGCTAGCGCCGGATTATCGTGCTATCCTCCTGAATTACCTGACAAATCCAACCGTAACGGAGAAACCGATGGCAGTCGAACGTACCCTGTCGATCATCAAGCCCGATGCCGTGGGCAAGAACGTGATCGGACAGATCTATTCGCGATTCGAGAAGGCCGGCCTCACGATCGTGGCGGCACGCATGAAGCAGTTGTCGCGCGCTGAGGCGGAGGGCTTCTATGCCGTGCATCGCGCGCGTCCCTTCTTCAACGACCTGGTGAACTTCATGATCTCCGGGCCGGTCATGATCCAGGTGCTGCAAGGCGACAACGCGATCGCGAAGAATCGTGAGTTGATGGGGGCCACCGATCCGAAGAAGGCCGACAAGGGCACCATCCGCGCGGACTTCGCCGACTCGATCGACGCCAACGCGGTGCATGGTTCCGACGGGCCTGACACGGCCGCGGTCGAGATCGCATACTTCTTCCCGGCGCTCGACATCTACGCGCGCTAGGGTGCAACCGCACGATGCCGGTCAATCTGCTCGACTTCGATACCGCTGGACTCGCCGCCTGGCTGCAAAGCCGCGACGAGAAGCCGTATCGCGCGCGCCAGCTCATGCGCTGGGTGCATCGTGCCGGTGTGTCGGAGCTCGAGGGGATGACGGATCTGCCCAAATCGCTGCGGGCAGCACTTGCGGGTGAGGTGGTCGTACAGGCTCCCACGGTGACGCGCGATTCGGTCGCCACCGACGGCACACGCAAGTGGCTGCTGTCGGTGGGCGCGGGCAACGGCATCGAGACCGTCTTCATTCCGGAATCGGCGCGCGGCACGCTGTGCGTGTCGAGCCAGGTGGGCTGTGCGCTCGAATGCGCGTTCTGCTCCACCGGCCGGCAGGGCTTCAACCGCAACCTGAGCGCCGCCGAGATCATCGGCCAGCTCTGGTGGGCGAACCGCGCCTTGGGCGCGGACCTCGCGGCGGGCAAGCGCCCGATCACCAACGTGGTGATGATGGGCATGGGCGAGCCGTTGGCGAACTTCGACAACGTCGTGACCGCCATGCGCGTGATGCTGGACGACCACGGTTACGGCCTGTCGCGCCGCCGGGTGACTTTGTCGACTTCGGGCATGGTGCCCTGGATGGATCGCCTGCGCGAAGCATGTCCGGTGTCGCTCGCGGTCTCGTTGCACGCGCCCAACGATGCGTTGCGCGATCGCCTCGTGCCCATCAACCAGAAATGGCCGTTGCGCGAACTGCTGGCCGCTTGTCGCCGCTACATCGAAGGGGCGGCCAGTGCTCCAGATGCCGGTGATCGGGACGACGATCCGGTGCCGGCAGGGTTCGCCGCGAAATGGCAACGCGCCGGGTCGCCGCGCGATTTCGTCACGTTCGAGTATGTCATGCTGCGCGGCGTGAACGACTCCCCGGCCCATGCACGCGAGCTCGTCGAGCTGGTCGGCGATCTGCCGTGCAAGTTCAACCTGATACCCTTCAATCCGTTCCCCGATTCGGGGTTCGAGCGCTCGCGTCCCGAGCAAATCGTCGATTTCCAGGGCGAGCTCCTGTCCGCCGGGTTCGTCGCGACGGTGCGCAAGACGCGCGGCGACGACATCGACGGTGCCTGCGGCCAGTTGGCAGGTCAGGTGCTCGACCGCACGCAACGCCGGGCGCGCCGCGAACCCATGGAGGACACCCGCGCATGAGAGCGGTGCTCGCAGTGGTGATGCTGGCGCTGCTCGTGGCCGCGTGCGGCTCGAAGGAGCCCAAGCGCGATGAACCGGCGCCGACGGCGCCCCAGCCCCAACAGCGGCCCACGCCGGCGAGCGCGCTGGAGCGTGCCCGCGTTCACACGGAACTGGGCGCCAACTACTACGAGATCGGCAAGCTCGGCGTCGCGTTGCAGGAGCTGAACGAAGCGATCGCGATCGATCCGAAGTACGTGCCGGCCTACAACACGCTCGCCCTGGTCCACATGGCGCTCCGGGAAGACGACAAGGCGCGCAAGCGTTTCCAGGAAGCGCTGCGCCTCGACCCCAACGATTCGGACGTCAACAACAACTACGGCCGGTTCCTGTGCGATCGCAAGCAGGAGAAGGAATCGGTCAAGTACTTCCTCGCCGCGATCCGCAACCCCCTCTACGAGCGCGTCGAGGAGGCCTACGTCAATGCCGGCATCTGCGCGCGCCGGGCCGGCGACGAGGCTTCCGCCGAGGACTTCTTCCAGCGCGCGCTCAAGCTCAAGCCCGGGGATGCCCGTGCGCTGATCAACCTCTCGCAGCTCTACTACGCTCGCGGCGACATCGCGCAGGCGAAGGCGAATCTCACGCGGTTCATGCAGGTGGTGCCGTCGCCCGACGCCGGTACGCTGCTATACGGCGCGCGCCTGTCGCGGATGATGGGCGATCGCAACGCCATGGCCTCCTACGGCGCACAACTGCGCAGCCGCTTCCCCGAATCGTCGGAGGCGCGCGCATTCGAGGAGGGTCGCCTGGAATGAGCGAGGCCACCGTCACCGAGAACGCCTCCGCGCCAGCGGCTCCGTCCGAACCCGGCCCCGGCGCGGCGCTGCAGGACGAGCGCCGCCGGCAGTCCCTCAGCCTCACCGACGTGGCGCGGCAACTCAAGCTCTCGCCGCGCCAGGTGGAAGCGCTCGAGCGCGACGACTTCGCGGCGCTGCCCGGACCGGTGTTCGTGCGCGGTTTCCTGCGCAACTATGCACGCCTGCTCGGCCTCGATCCGGAACCCATGGTGCGCACGGCGGAGCGCATGCTGGCCCCCGGCCAGGCGGAAGCCGAGGCGAGGGCAGCGGGGCCGGCGGAACGCAGTGTGGCAATCCCGATGGCGGAATCCGCCAGGGGGGCCGCGTCGCGCAACCGGTTGCCGCTCTATGTCGTCAGTGCCATCGTGATTCTCGTGACGGCGTACCTCGCGACTCGCGATCGCACGCCGCAACCCTCGGCGATCGACGTGCCGGTCGCTGCCACCCCCGCCGAGGCCCCGGCGGTAGTGCCCCCGGAAGCGCCGCCAGCTGCGGCCGTGGTGGTGCCGAACCCACCTCCGGCGATACCCGCGACGCCGTCCGTTGCGCCAGCGCCGACTCCCGCACCCGCGGTGGCCGCCGCGCCGACAGGCGAGGCCCCCCCCGCAGCGGTGGCGCCGACGGTGCGTACCGTCGGCAGCACCGGTCCCGCGATCCGCATGACCTTCAGCCGCGAATCCTGGGTCGAGGTGCGCGACGGTTCCGACAACGTCATCTTCGGTCAGTTGAATCCCGAAGGCAGCATCCGCGTGGTGCGCGGACAACCACCGTTCTCGCTGGTGGTGGGCAACGCCTCCGGCGTGAGCCTCACGTACAACGGCAAGCCCGTCGACCTGGCGCCGCACACGCGCACCGACGTGGCGCGGCTCAGACTGGAATAGCGCGGATGTTGTCGACCCGCCGTCGCTCCCGCCAGGTCCGCATCGGCCACGTCCTCGTGGGCGGGGATGCGCCGATCATGGTGCAGTCCATGACCAACACCGACACCGCGGATGCCGAAGGCACGGCGCGGCAGGTGTTCGCGCTGGCCGGCGCAGGTTCGGAAGTGGTGCGCATCACCGTCAACACGCAGGAAGCCGCCGCTGCAGTGCCGGCGATCCGCACGAAGCTCGATGCGATGGGCTGCAACGTGCCGCTGGTGGGCGACTTCCATTTCAACGGCCACCGCTTGCTGACGCAAGTGCCCGAATGTGCCGAGGTGCTGGACAAGTACCGCATCAATCCCGGTAACGTCGGCAAGGGTTCGAAGCGCGATGAACAGTTCGCGACCATGATCGAGATGGCCTGCCGTTACGGCAAGCCGGTGCGCATCGGCGTCAACTGGGGCAGCCTCGATCCGGAATTGCTGGCGCGCATGATGGACGAAAACGGTCGCCGCACGCAGCCGGAAGAGGCGGCCGATGTGACGCGCAAGGCGCTGGTCGCATCCGCACTCGAGAGTGCCGCGCAGGCCGAGGCGCTCGGTCTGCCGCGCGACCGCATCGTGCTGTCGGCCAAGGTGAGCGGGGTGCAGGATCTCATCCGCGTCTATCGCGATCTCGCGGCGCGCTGCGACTATCCGCTGCATCTCGGGCTCACCGAAGCCGGGATGGGGTCGAAAGGCATCGTGGCTTCCACCGCGGCGATCGGAGTGCTGCTGCAGGAAGGCATCGGCGACACGATCCGCGTGTCGCTGACGCCCGAACCGGGCGGCGATCGCACCCAGGAAGTGGTGGTGGCGCAGGAGATCCTGCAGACCATGGGGTTGCGCAGTTTTGCGCCGTTGGTGATCGCGTGCCCCGGTTGCGGGCGCACCACCAGCACCGTCTTCCAGGAACTCGCGGCACGCATCCAGAGCTACCTGCGCCAGCAGATGCCCGTGTGGCGCGGCCGCTATCCGGGTGTCGAGGACATGCACGTGGCGGTGATGGGGTGCGTCGTGAACGGCCCCGGCGAAAGCAAGCATGCGAACGTCGGCATCAGTCTGCCGGGATCCGGCGAGACGCCGGTGGCGCCGGTGTTCGTCGACGGTCGCAAGACCGTGACGCTGAAGGGCGAGCGCATCGCCGAGGAATTCCAGGCCATCGTCGAGGACTACGTGCGCACGCGCTACGGCGCGCTCGCCGCACATTCAACCGAGGGCGAGGCACACACCGTCGGCTGAAAGTGCGGGCGCGCGAGCGCCGCGCCGAAGGTCCCGCTGGCCGGATCATCCATGAGCGAACCCATTCAAGCGATCCGCGGCATGAACGACGTGCTGCCGGACGAGGCGCCGCTGTGGCAGTTCTTCGAAGACACCGTGCAGGCGCTCCTCGAGCGTTACGGCTACCGGCGCATGCGGACCCCGATCGTCGAACGCACCGAGCTCTTCGTGCGGTCCATCGGCGAGGTGACCGACATCGTCGAGAAGGAGATGTACACCTTCACCGACCGGTTGAACGGCGACAGCCTCACCCTGCGGCCCGAGTGCACCGCCTCGTGCGTGCGCGCCGCGATCCAGCACAACCTGCTCTACGGCGGCGGCCAGAAGATCTGGTACGCCGGCCCAATGTTTCGGCACGAGCGGCCGCAGAAGGGTCGCTACCGGCAGTTCCACCAGGTGGGTGCGGAAGCACTCGGATACGGGGGGCCGGACGTGGACGCCGAACTCATCGTGATGGGCGCGCGGCTCTGGAAGGACCTCGGCCTCGACGGCATCGAACTCGAGATCAACACGCTCGGTTCGAGCGAGGCGCGGACGCGCTACCGCGCCCATCTCGTGCGGTATCTCGAGCAGAACCAGGACGCGCTCGACGAGGATTCCAGGCGGCGCCTGCACACCAACCCGCTGCGGGTGCTGGACAGCAAGAACCCGGCGCTGCAGGCCCTCGTCGAGGCCGCGCCGCGCCTGCTCGACGATCTCGACGAGGAGTCGCTCAAGCATTTCGAGGATCTGCAGCGGCTGGTGCGCAACGCCGGCCTCGACTTTCGCATCAATCCGCGCCTCGTGCGCGGCCTCGACTATTACAATCGCACCGTGTTCGAGTGGGTGACGACCCGGCTCGGGGCGCAGGGCACGGTCTGCGCGGGTGGCCGCTACGACGGCCTGATCGAGCAGATCGGCGGCAAGCCTGCGCCCGGTTGCGGATTCGCCATGGGAGTCGAACGCCTGATCGCGCTCATCGAGGATAGCCGGACCGCGAAGCCGCTGGGTGTGCCGGATGCGTACCTGGTCTGGAGCGGCGAGCAGGCGGAGCTGCATGCCTGGCGCGTGGCCGAGCGCCTGCGGGACACCGGAGTGAACGTCGCGATGCACAGCGGCGGTGGCAGTTTCAAATCGCAGATGAAGCGCGCCGATGCAAGCGGTGCCCGCTGGGCCGTGATCGTCGGCGACGACGAAGCGGCGCGGGGCGAAGCGAGCCTGAAGGCGCTGCGTGAACTCAAGGAGCAGGCGCGCGTCGGCATCGACGATCTGATCGCACTGCTCGCCAACGGAGGGGATGACTGAACATGGCTGTCTACGATCTCGAAGAGCAGGAGCAGATCGACGCGTTGAAGGCGTGGTGGCGCCAGTACGGGCGGCTGGTGATCGCGGCGGTGATCGCGTTCATCGTCGGCGTGGCCGGGGTGCAGGGCTGGCTCTACTACAAGGCGCAGACGGCGATGAAGGCCTCCGACGTCTTCGCGCAGCTCGAGGAAGCCGTACGCGTGGGCGATGCGAAGCGCACCGGTGATCTCGCGAAGCAGCTCGTCAACGACTACGCGCGCACGGCCTACGCGGCCCGCGGGGCCTTGCTCGCTGCGAAGGCAAGCATCGAGGCGGGGGACGCCAAGGGTGCCGAGGAGCAGCTGCGCTGGGCGGTCGACAACGCCCGCGACGAGCCGGTCCGGGCGCTCGCCAACCTGCGGCTCGCCGCGCTGCTGCTCGATGGCCAGCGCTACGACGACGCGCTCAAGGTGCTCTCGGCCGCACACCCGGAGCCGTTCGCCGCGTTGTTTGCCGATGCGCGGGGCGACGTCTACGTGGCTGCGGGCAAGACTCCCGAAGCGCGCCTCGCCTACCAGGCAGCGCTCGACAAGCTGCCCAAGTCGAACACCTACCGCAACGTGGTCGAGGTAAAGCGCGACGCCCTGGGTGCGGCCAAGTGAAAGTTGGTTTCGTTCAGCGATCCTTGGCTCTGGCCGCGGCCTTCATGTTGGTCGCCGCGTGCACCAAGAGCAGCGGGCCGAAACCTGCGGAACTGACCGATTTCAAGCCGAAGGCGATCGCCAAGGTGGCCTGGAAGTCGTCGGCGGGCGATTCCGGCAGCTACGTGTTCTCGCCGGGCGTCTGGGACGGCGACTTCTTCGTGGCGGGCTACGACGGGCGGTTGAAGCGGATCGACGCCGCTAAGGGGCGCACCCGCTGGCAGACCGACACCAAGGCCAAGCTCTCGGGCGGTGTCGAAGCCTTCGACGGCACCATCGTGGTCGGGTCGACCAAGGGCGCGGTGCTCGCATTCGACGCCCAGGGCAAGCCGAAATGGCGCGCGCAGGTGTCCAGTGAAGTGCTGAGCGCGCCCGCCATCAGTGACGGGATAGTGGTCGTGCGCAGCGGTGACGGGCGCATTCACGGGCTCGACGCGGCCGATGGCAATCGCCGCTGGGAATACATCGCCACCTTGCCGTCGCTGCTGATCCGCACCGACGCCGGTGTCGCGATCGAGAAGGGCGTGGTCTACGCCGGTCTGCCGGGCGGCAAGATGATCGCGTTGGGCTTGTCTACCGGTGCGCTGCTGTGGGAGGCGACCGTCTCCCAGCCGCGCGGCGAGACCGAACTCGAGCGCGTGACCGACGTCGTGAGCGTGCCGGTGGTCGAGGAAGGCCAAGCCTGCGCCGTCGCCTTCCAGGGCCGCATCGCCTGCTTCGAGACGCAGCGCGGTACGCTCTCGTGGGCCCGCAACGCATCCGGCACGGGCGGCCTCGGTGTGGATGATCGCTACTTCTACTACGTGGACGAAGCGAGCCACCTCAACGCCATCGACCGCGAAAGCGGCGCCAGCATCTGGAAACAGGAGCTGCTGGCGCACCGGCGCCTCGGCTCGCCGGCTGCGGTCAGCAAGTTCGTCGTGGTGGGTGACTTCGAGGGCTATCTGCACGTCTTCGATCGCGAAGACGGCTCGATCGTGGCCCGCCTGTCCACCGACGGTGGCCCGATCACCACGGCGCCGCTGCCGGTGGGGCAGGGCAACGTGCTGGTGCAGACGCGCGAAGGCAGCATCTACGCGATCACCATCCGCTAGCCGGGGATCGTCCAGGTGAAGCCGACGATCGTACTGGTGGGTCGGCCCAACGTGGGCAAGTCGACGCTGTTCAATCGGCTGACGCGTTCGCGCGATGCGATCGTGCACGACCTGCCCGGTCTCACGCGCGACCGGCACTACGGCCAGGGGCGCGTCGGCGGCAAACCCTACCTGGTGGTGGATACGGGCGGCCTCGAGCCCGTGGCGAAGGACGGCATCCTGTTCGAGATGGCGCGCCAGACCATGCAGGCGGTGGACGAGGCCGATGCCGTCATCATGCTGGTGGATCTGCGCCAGGGGCTCACGCCGCAGGATCGCACCATCGCGGACCGCCTGCGGCGCAGCGGCCGCAAGCTCTGGCTCGCAGTGAACAAGGCCGAAGGCTATCGTCCCGAGATTGCCGCGGCCGAATTCCACGAACTGGGCCTGGGTGACCCGCTGCCGATTTCTGCCGCCCACGGCGAAGGCGTCAACGAGCTGGTGGACCTGGTGCTGGCTGACGTGCCCTACGTCGACGAGGAAGCCCCGGCCAAGCATCCGAAGATCGCCATCGTCGGCCGGCCCAACGTCGGCAAGTCGACTCTGGTCAATGCCGTGCTCGGGGAGGAACGCATGATCGCGTTCGACCAACCGGGCACCACGCGCGACAGCATCTACGTGGATTTCGAGCGCAATGGCAAGCCCTACACGATCATCGATACCGCCGGGTTGCGGCGGCGCGGCAAGATCGATGCGGCGGTGGAGAAGTTCTCGGTGGTCAAGACGCTACAGGCGATCGAGGACGCCAACGTGGTGGTGCTGGTGCTGGATGCGCGCCAGGACATCACCGACCAGGATGCCCACGTCGCCGGGTTCATCACCGAGGCCGGGCGGGCGCTGGTGGTCGCCGTCAACAAGTGGGAAGGGCTCGACCCGGAGACCCGCGAGCGGGTGAAGCGCGACTATGCCCGCAAGCTCCAGTTCCTCGGGTTCGCTCGCGTGCACCATATCTCCGCTTTGCGAGGTTCCGGCGTGCCGGCCGTGCTCGATTCCATCGATGCCGCCTATGCCGCCGCCATGGCAAAGCTGTCCACGCCCAGGCTGACTCGTGTCCTGATCGACGCCGTCGGGCGACAGCAGCCGCCACGCGCCGGTCTCATTCGACCAAAGCTGCGCTATGCCCACCAGGGCGGGTCCAACCCGCCGCTGATCGTGATCCACGGCAATGCGCTCGAGCACGTGCCGGACAGCTACCGGCGCTACCTCGAGCACTGCTTCGTCGACGCCTTCGACCTGGTGGGTACGCCCCTGCGGGTGCAGTTCAAGAAGGGGCGGAACCCGTTCGCCGAAAGAGATCGGTAAGAGCGCTTGGGGCAAACTGACACCGCCTTGTTGCGGGGCGGGGCGTGCTATGGTAACGACCCCCGAATTCCAGTACAGTAACCCGGCACAAAACCAAGAAGGAGTGCGGCGATGAGCGGCAAAGGGCAATTGCTACAAGACCCGTTCCTGAACACCGGCATCAAGCTCCAGGGTCAGATCGAGTCTTTCGACCAGTACGTCGTCCTGCTCAAGAACACCGTCACCCAGATGGTGTACAAGCACGCGATCTCGACCGTCGTGCCCGCGCGTCCGGTCAATTTCTCCACCGAACACGCAGCTGAGACTTAAACCGAACATCCGCCCGGCCGCCGGCTCGGCCTGGATCGGTTGCTGCCCGTCGGCGACCGGCGCCCGCTAGATCGTGTTCGATCGACATGCCGGTGGCGATCGTGCCGTGCTGGTGAGCCTCATGAACGGCAAGCCGGAGGCCGCGGAGGCCACGACCGAACTGCGTGAACTCGCCCGCAGCGCCGGCGTGACACCGGTTGCCGAGATCCTCGGCCGCAGCCAGCACCCCGACGCGGCGACCTTCGCCGGCAGCGGCAAGGTGCGCGAGATCGGCGACGCGGTGGCGGGGGCAGAAGCCGCCATGGTCATCTTCAACCACGAGTTGTCGCCCGCCCAGGAGCGCAATCTCGAACGCGAACTGGGTTGCCGCGTGGTGGACCGCACCGCGCTGATCCTCGACATCTTTGCGCAGCGGGCCAAGAGCAACGAAGGCAAGCTGCAGGTGGAACTGGCGCAACTCGAGCACCTCGCCACGCGCCTCGTGCGCGGCTGGACCCACCTGGAACGGCAGAAGGGCGGTATCGGCCTGCGCGGCCCCGGCGAGACGCAGCTCGAAACCGACCGACGCCTGCTCGGCAAACGGGTCAAGTTCCTCAAGGATCGACTGGCGCGCCTGAATCGCCAGCGGCAGACCCAGCGGCGCGCGCGCGAGCGCAACAGCGTGCCGGCCGTGTCCCTGGTCGGTTACACCAATGCCGGCAAGTCGACGCTCTTCAATGCGCTCACGCATTCGGGCGCCTATGCGGCTGACCAGCTCTTCGCCACGCTCGACACCACCTCGCGCCGGGTGCACACGCCGCACGGGAACATTGTGCTGTCCGACACGGTCGGATTCATCCGGCATCTGCCGCACACGCTGGTGGAGGCGTTTCGCGCCACTCTCGACGCGACGGCGCGGGCCGATCTGCTGCTGCATGTCGTCGACGCTTCGAGTCCCGATCGGGACGCGCAGATGCGCGAGGTGAACGGCGTCCTCGCTGCCATCGGTGCCGCGGACGTGCGACAGATTCTCGTCTTCAACAAGATCGATCTCGCAGGGCTCGAACCCGGGGTGGAACTGGACGACTGTGGTAGCATCTCGCGGCTTCGGCTGAGCGCCTTGTCCGGCGCAGGGCTCGAGCATCTCAGAGCTGCCCTGGAGCAACTCGCCCGACCTGCCGCTGCGCCGTTGCCCGAAGGCCGCCTCGAAGCCGCCTGATCCGGGCGGCCCCGAATCCCGCACTAGCGCACCCGAGCACAGGAAACACTACGAATGGCATTGAACGATCCCCAATGGGGAAAGCGCCGCGGCGGCGACGGTCCGCCGGATCTCGACGAGATCTGGGCGCGCTTCAACCAGAAACTCGCCGGCATGTTCGGCGGCAAGGGCCGCGTCCCGGATCCGGGCGAAGGCGGTCGCGGCATCCGGCAATTCGGCAACGGCCCGATCGTACTGATCGTGCTGGTCGTCGCAGTTTGGATCGCGAGCGGCTTCTACATCGTCGATGCGGCATCGCGGGGCGTGGTGTTCCGCTTCGGCAAGGTAGTGGAGCAGACCGATCCGGGTCCGCGCTGGCACCTCCCGTACCCGATCGAGTCGGCCGAGGTGGTCAACATCTCGGGCGTGCGCACCGTGGAAGTGGGCTATCGCAACGACGTGCGCAGCAAGGTTGCCAAGGAATCGCTGATGCTGACCGACGACGAGAACATCGTCGACGTGCAATTCGCGGTGCAGTACGTGCTGAAGGACCCCGAGGCCTATCTGCTGAAGAACCGCAGTCCCGACGACACGGTGCGTCAGGCGGCCGAGTCGGCGATCCGCGAGATCGTCGGCAAGAGCCGCATGGATCGCGTGTTGTACGAGGGGCGGGCTGACATCACGGCGCTGGCACGCAAGCTCATGCAGGAAATCCTGGACCGCTACGAAACCGGCATCAGCATCAACCAGGTGACGATGCAGAACGCGCAGCCGCCGGCCGAAGTGCAGGCGGCGTTCGCCGATGCGGTCAAGGCGAGCCAGGATCGCGAACGGCAGAGAAACGAAGGCGAGGCCTATTTCAACGACGTCGTGCCGAAGGCCGAAGGTACCGCGGCGCGGTTGCGACAGGAGGCCGAGGCCTATCGGCAGCGCGTGGTCGCCACATCCGAAGGTGAGGCCTCGCGCTTCAAGCAAGTGCTGGTCGAGTACAGCAAGGCCCCGGGCGTCACGCGTGATCGTCTCTACCTCGACATGATGCAGCAGGTGCTGACCAACACCAGCAAGGTGGTGGTGGACCAGAAGAACGGCAGCAACCTGCTGTTCCTGCCGCTCGACAAGATCCTGCAGATGAGCGGTGCGATCGCCGCAGGCGGGGCGATCGAGGGCGGGGCTGCCAAGCCGCCCGCCATGACCGACCAGCCGGTGACCCCGCAACCTTCGTCGGAACCCGTGGCGCGCTCGCGTGATGCGTTCCGCAGCCGTGATCGGGAGGCCCGGCCATGACCAAGAACCTCGGCGGCATCCTGGTCGCCATCATTGCGGTGCTGGTGCTGGCCAGCCTGTCCCTGTACACCGTGGATCAGCGGCAGAACGCCATCGTGTTCCGCCTCGGCGAGATCGTGGCGGTCAAGAAGGAACCTGGCCTGTACGCCAAGCTCCCGCTGGTGGACCGCGTGAAGCTCTTCGACATCCGCATCCTGACCATCGATACGGACGAGCCCGACCTCTTCATCACCAAGGAGAAGAAGAACGTCCTGGTGGACTCCTTCGTGAAGTGGCGGATCTTCGACGTGCGGCAGTACTACATCTCCGTGCGGGACGACGAGGAAGGCGCCAAGCGCCGGTTGTCGCAGAAGGTGAACGACAGCCTGCGCGACGAGTTCGGCCAGCGCACCATCCACGAACTCGTGTCGGGCGAACGCGACCGGGTCATGGAAGTGATGCGCAAGCGCGCCGATGACGCCGCGCGCGAAATCGGTGTCCAGGTGCTCGACGTGCGCTTGAAGCGCGTCGACCTGCCCCAGGAAGTGAGCGAATCGGTCTACCGGCGAATGGAGGCGGAACGGCAGCGGGCCGCGAAGGAGCAGCGCTCCACCGGTTTTGCCGAGTCGGAGAAGATCCGCGCCGAAGCCGACAAGAAGCGCGAAGTGATCATCGCCGAAGCCTATCGCGATGCCCAGCGCATGAAGGGCGAAGGCGACGCGAAGGCCTCCGCGATCTACGCCAAGGCGTTCCAGGAGAATCCGGAGTTCTATTCGTTCTACCGGAGCCTCGAGGCCTATCGGCAGAGCTTCCGGAACAAGAGCGACGTGCTGGTGCTCGAGCCGAATTCGGAGTTCTTCAAGTACATGAAGGGGGCGGGCAAGCGCTGAGCGACCTCGCTCGGACGCGCGCCCTGGGGGGGCCGTGAACAACGAGATCGTGTTGACGGCCGTGGCGCTCATGCTGGTGCTGGAGGGCTTGCTGCCGTTCCTGTTGTCGGACGGCCAGCTGCGTTTCATCGGGCTTACCGCGATGCTGGCGGGCCTGCTGCTGCTGGCACTGGTGCGCGGGGACTGAGGGTCTTCCGGTGAATTCAATGCACAACTGGCTGCTGCCCGAGCACGTCGAGGACCTGCTGCCAGGCGAGGCGCGGCGCGTCGAGGCCCTGCGGCGCGTGCTGCTCGATCTGTTTCGCGTGCACGGGTACGAGTTGGTGATGCCGCCGATGCTCGAGTACCTGGAGTCACTGCTGACTGGCACCGGCCACGACCTCGACCTGAGGACCTTCAAGCTGGTGGACCAGCTCTCCGGCCGCATGGTGGGCCTGCGCGCGGACATCACGCCGCAGGTGGCCCGCATCGATGCGCACCTGCTCAATCGGGAAGGTGTGACGCGGCTGTGCTATTGCGGCACGGTACTGCACGCGTTGCCCGCCGATCTCGGGCGCACGCGCGAGCCGCTGCAGATCGGTGCGGAGCTCTACGGCCATGCCGGTGTCGAGAGCGACATCGAGATCCAGCGGCTGCTGCTCGACGCGTTGAGCGCGGCCGGCATTCGCGATCTGCACCTCGATCTGGGGCACGTGGGCTTGTTCCGGGCGCTCGTCACCCGGGCCAGGCTCGATGCAGACCTCGAATCGGAATTGTTCCAGGCGCTGCAGCGCAAGGACGTGCCGTGGCTGAAGAGCCTGACAGCCGGGCTGCCCCCGGAGGCGCGCAATGCGATCCTCGCGTTGCCGCGACTCTATGGCGAACCTGCCGTCCTCGACGAAGCCCGTGCCGTGCTGCCCGCCTGGCCCGAGGTGGTGCAATGCCTCGAGCAGTTGCGCACCATCGTGGCGGCGCTGCGCTCACGCGTGGATACCCTGCTCGTCGACCTCGCGGAGTTGCGGGGGTACCACTATCACAGCGGCGTCGTGTTCGCGGCCTACGTCGCGGGCAGTGCCAACGCCGTGGGGCAGGGCGGACGCTACGACGAAGTGGGCAAGGCCTTCGGTCGCGCTCGGCCTGCGACCGGCTTCAGCATGGACCTGCGGGAACTTGCGGCGCTGGCGCCACCCGCATCGACGCGCGGTGCGATACTCGCACCCTGGTCGGATGCACCGGCCCTCGCCACCGAGATCGAACGCCTGCGGGCAGCGGGTGAAGTGGTGATCGTGGAACTCCCCGGTCACGCCGCGGCGCGTGGCGAATCGGGATGCGACCGCGTGCTCGAGCAGCGCGACGGCAAGTGGCAGGTTAGCGCCCTGCGCGGATAGCGACGGACGCCAAGTCAACGAAGGACGACGGTAGAGCATGGCACGCAACGTAGTGGTGATAGGCACCCAGTGGGGTGACGAAGGCAAGGGCAAGGTGGTCGATCTGCTGACCGACCAGACCGAGGGCGTGGTGCGCTTCCAGGGCGGACACAACGCCGGGCATACGCTCGTCATCGGCGGCAAGAAGACGGTGTTGCACCTGATCCCGTCCGGCATCCTGCGCGACAGCGTGCGTTGCTATATCGGCAACGGCGTCGTGGTGTCGCCGCAGGCGCTGCTGGACGAGATCGCGACTCTCGAGGCCGCAGGCGTCGACGTCACGGGCCGTCTCACCATCTCCGAGGCCTGTCCGCTGATCCTGCCGCACCACGCGGCGCTCGATCAGGCGCGCGAACGCGCCAAGGGCGAAGGCAAGATCGGTACGACCGGTCGCGGCATCGGACCCGCGTACGAAGACAAGGTGGCGCGGCGCGCGATCCGGTTGCAGGATCTTTTCCACCGCGAGCGCTTCGCGGCCAAGCTGGGCGAGGTGCTCGACTTCCACAACTTCGTGCTGAAGAACTACTTCCAGGCCGAGCCGGTGGATTTCCAGCGCGTGCTGGACGAGACGCTGGGTCTCGCCGAGC
Organism: Betaproteobacteria bacterium Ga0077523; assembly: GCA_001464695.1. Taxonomy (GTDB): domain Bacteria; phylum Pseudomonadota; class Gammaproteobacteria; order Burkholderiales. Next base: position 15,223 of record LNDQ01000109.1, read on the forward strand.
GCATCAAGCCGATGGTGGGCGACGTGCCGCGCCTCTTGTACGAAGCGTATCGCAAGGGCCATCGCCTGCTGTTCGAAGGTGCGCAGGGCACGCTGCTCGACGTGGACCACGGCACGTATCCGTTCGTGACCTCGAGCAATTGCGTGGCGGGTGCTGCCGCCGCCGGTGCCGGCGTAGGCCCGCAACTGCTCGACTACGTGCTCGGGATCACCAAGGCCTATACGACGCGCGTGGGCTCCGGCCCCTTTCCCACCGAACTCTACGACGACGTGGGCAAGCGCATCGCGAGCCGTGGCAACGAATTCGGTGCGACCACCGGGCGGCCGCGCCGCTGCGGCTGGTTCGACGCGGCGGCCTTGCGCCGCTCGGTGCAGATCAACGGCGTGTCTGGCCTGTGCGTGACCAAGCTCGACGTCCTGGACGGCATGGAGTCGCTGCAGGTCGGCGTGGGCTACCTCATGGACGGCGAGCGCTACGACATCCTGCCGGTGGGTGCCGAGGAATTGGCGCAGTGCGAGCCGGTCTACGAGGAAGTGCCGGGCTGGTCGCAGAGCACCGTGGGGGTCAAGCGCTACGAAGACCTGCCGGAAGCGGCCCGCAGTTACCTCAAGATGATCGAGCGCGTCTGCGGCGTGCCGATCGACATGATCTCCACCGGGCCGGATCGCGAAGAGACGATCATCCTGCGCCATCCGTTCGAGGTTTCGTAGCTGGCGCCCGCACCAACGAAAAACGGCGCCCCGATGGGGCGCCGTTTCCGGTCGTAAACTCTGGTGCCGAGAAGAGGACTCGAACCTCCACAGGGTTGCCCCCGCCAGGACCTGAACCTGGTGCGTCTACCAATTCCGCCATCTCGGCACGACAAGGCGCGCGAATGTAGCCGCATCGGCGACCGATGTCAAACCACCGAAATCCAGTTTCCATGCGCCAAGAGGGCGCCTATTGATGCCTAGAAAACCCGGTGCCGACAGCGGCACCATCAACCACAAACAGGCCCGTGCACTGCGCGCGGCCGACCCCCATCTCGAGCGCGAGCGCGGCAAGTACAAACATCCGTTGCCCTCGCGCGAGTACATCCTCCAGATCATGGACGAGATCGGCGCGCCGGTGAATGCCGCCGATCTGATCGCACGTCTCGCCATCGAGCAGCACGAGGAAGAACCATTCACGCGCCGCCTGCAGGCCATGGGGCGTGACGGCCAGGTCATGGTGAACCGCCGCGGCGACCTGTGCGTCGCCCAGAAGCTGGCGCTCGTTCCCGGTCGCGTGCAGGGCCATCCCGAGGGCTTCGGTTTCCTGGTCCGAGATGACAACGCGCCCGACATGTTCCTGAGCGCGGCCCAGATGGCCAAGACCATGCACGGCGACCGTGTGATGGCACGTGAAGCCGGTCTCGACCGCCGCGGGCGGATCGAAGGCGAGATCGTCGAGGTGCTGGAGCGGGCAAACACCACCGTGGTCGGGCGCTTCCTGCTCGAACACGGCATCGGTCTGGTCGCGCCGGCGGACAAGCGGATCGCGCACGACATTCTCGTGCCGGCCGATGCACGCGCTGGTGCGACGCCGGGCCAGGTCGTCGTGGTGCAGATCGTCCAGCAACCGGCCCGGCACAGCCCGCCCATCGGCAAGATCGTGGAGATCCTCGGCAACGCGACCGACCCCGGCATGGAGATCGAGATTGCGCTGCGCAAGCATCAGCTGCCCAACGAGTTCGCGGCCGATGCTGAAAGCGAAGCCGAGCGCGTAGCGAAGCCCGTGAGCGCAGCCGAACGCAAAGGCCGCAAGGATCTGCGTGCACTGCCGCTGGTCACCATCGATGGCGAGACCGCCCGCGATTTCGACGATGCGGTGTATTGCGAACCGCAAGGCAAGGGCTACAAGCTCTATGTGGCCATCGCTGACGTGAGCCACTACGTGAAGCCGGGCGGCGCGCTCGATCGTGAAGGGATGGACCGCGGCAATTCGGTCTACTTCCCGCGGCGCGTCATCCCGATGCTGCCCGAGGCGCTGTCGAACGGCATCTGTTCGCTCAACCCCGGCGTGGATCGGCTGTGCATGGTCTGCGAAATGGACATCGGCGCCAAGGGCGATATCGCGACATACGAGTTCTATCCCGCGGTGATGCATTCCCATGCGCGCCTGACCTACGACGAGGTCTGGTCTGCACTGACCGACCCGAAAGGGGAGGCAGCGAAGAAGCGTGCCGAACAGATGCCACAGTTGCGTGCACTGAACGAACTGTTCCAGGTGCTGGTGAAGGCGCGGGCACGGCGCGGAGCGATCGACTTCGAGACCATCGAAACGCGCATGATCTTCGACGACCACGGCAAGATCGAGCGCATCGTCCGGGTCGAGCGCAACGACGCGCACCGCATCATCGAGGAATGCATGCTGGCGGCGAACGTCTGCGCATCCGACTTCCTGCAGGGCCACGAACATCCCGCGCTGTACCGTGTGCATGAAGGCCCGACGCCGGAAAAGCTCGAGCGTCTGCACGCATTCCTCGCGGAATTCGGATTGTCGCTCGGCGGGGGTGACGACCCGCACGCGAAGGATTACGCGAAACTGCTCACGTCCATCAAGGGCCGTCCCGATGCCGAGCTGCTGCAGACCGTGATGCTGCGCTCGCTGCAGCAGGCGCAATACAGTCCTGAACCCCTCGGCCACTTCGGACTCGCCTACGAGTCGTACACGCATTTCACCTCACCGATCCGGCGCTATCCCGATCTGGTGATCCACCGGGCGATCCGCTCGGTGCTGGAAGGCAAGTCGATGCGCGCCGGCGATCTGGCCGAGCTGGGCAAGCATTGCTCCATGACCGAGCGACGCGCCGATGATGCGACCCGCGAAGTGGAAGCATGGTTGAAGTGCTACTACATGCAGGACCGCATCGGCGAGGTGTTCGACGGCACCATCAGCGGCGTGGCCGGGTTCGGCGTGTTCGTCGCGCTCGATTCGGTCTACGTCGAGGGCATGATCCACATCTCGGAACTGGGCAGCGACTACTTCCAGTTCGACCAGGCGCGTCACCTGTTGCTGGGCGAGCGCACGGGCAAGCGCTATCGGCTGGGCGATCGGCTGCGGGTCAAGCTCGTGCGCGTGGATCTGGAGTTGTCGCGACTGGATTTCCTGCCGGCCACGAGTTCCTGACCGATGGCCAAGGGACGCCTGATTTACGGCTTCCACGCCGTCACGGCCAAGGTCAAGCAAGACCCCACGGCGGTCCTGGAACTGCACGCCGATGCGTCCCGCGACGATCCGCGCATGCGCACCCTCATGTCCACTGCCAAGGAGGCCGGCGTGCGCCTGGTGGCTTCCGTAGGCCACCGCTTGGACCAGATGCTGCCGGGCGCCAAGCACCAGGGGGTGATCGCCGTGGTGGAAGGGGCGGCCCGCGCGGTCGACCTGGAGGACGTCCTCGACGGCCTCGACGAACCGCCGCTGATCCTGGCGCTGGACGGAGTCCAGGACCCGCACAACCTCGGCGCCTGCCTGCGCAGCGCCGACGCCATGGGCGTCCACGCCGTGGTTGCGCCTAAGGACCGGGCAGTAGGGATCACGCCGGTCGTGGAGAAAGTGGCCAGCGGGGCGGTCGAGACCGTGCCCTACCTGATGATCACCAACCTCGCCCGTACCCTGGAAATGTTGCAGGAAAGGGGTGTTTTCGTGGTCGGCCTCGCCGGGGAGGGGGAGGCCGACCTCCCGACCCTCGACCTTTCGGGCAGCGTTGCCCTGGTTCTGGGAGCGGAAGGCGCCGGCCTGCGGCGCCTCACCCGGGAGCGCTGCGACACCCTGGCCCGAATCCCCATGTTCGGGTCGGTCGAGAGCCTGAATGTCTCGGTGGCTGCCGGGGTCTGCCTGTACGAAGCCCGGCGACAGCGCAGAGGTCCTCCCCTCTCCCCCCGGGAGAGGGGCCGGGGGTGAGGGAAAACAGCGAACCAAGCCGCGCTTTCCGCTTGATCCGCCGAGCAATTCTCCCGTAAACTCGTCGGCTTTCCCGGGTTGTCGAGCTGGTCGGCAACCCTTCCCTTGCCCCACCGAACACGCATGTCGGGGGGCTTCAAACCCACAAGGAGATTGCATGCGACATTACGAGGTCGTTTTCATCGTCCACCCTGATCAGAGCGAGCAGGTGCCCGCGATGATCGAGCGCTACCGGACGAACATCCAGGGCAAGGGTGGCCGCATCCACCGCCTGGAAGATTGGGGCCGCCGCCAGATGGCCTACCCGATCCAGAAGATGCACAAGGCGCACTACGTCCTGATGAACATCGAGTGCGACCGCGAGACGCTGGACGAGCTGGAGCACGCGTTCAAGTTCAACGACGCGGTGTTGCGCCACCTCACCGTGCAGAAGCGCGAGGCCGAGACCGGCCCGTCGCCGATGATGAAGGAAGAGAAGTCCAAGTCTCTCACCGCGCCGCAGACGCCCGTCGAGGGCGAAGCGAAGCCCGCGGCGGAGGCGGAGGCGGCTGCCTGATAAGCCTGATCCTTAGGTGACGGCCAACCGGGTCGTGCTCGAAGGCCGCGTCGAAGCGGTCGAGCCGATGCGGATGTCGCCGGCGGGGGTCGCTTCCGTGCGTTTCACGGTGCGGCACCAGTCGACCCGGGAAGAAGCCACGATCGCGCGCAAGGTGGAAGTGGCGATGCAGATGGTGGCCCTGGGGGCGATGGCCGAAAAGGCCCGGACTCTCGAGATCGGCAGGCAGGTAAGGGTGGCAGGTTTTCTGGCGCGGGCCAGTCTGAAAAGCGAGTGGCCCGTCGTACACGTCGAAGAATTGCAGGACATTTGAGGAAACGAACATGGCATTCGGCCGAGGCAAAGGTAAGGATCGCAAGCGCGACGACAAGGGCTCGCGCCCGCTGTTCAAGCGGCGCAAGTTCTGCCGCTTCACCGCGGAGAAGATCAAGGAAGTCGACTACAAGGACATCGAGATCCTGAAGGACTTCATCAACGAGAACGGCAAGATCATTCCGGCGCGCATCACGGGTACCAAGATGCATTACCAGCGCCAGCTGTCGGTGGCGGTCAAGCGCGCGCGGTTCCTGGCGCTGCTGCCGTACACGGACCTGCACTGAAGGAGCCGCCGACATGCAGATCATTCTGTTGGAGAAGGTGGTCAACCTCGGGCAGCTGGGCGATGTCGTCAAGGTGAAGGACGGCTACGCGCGCAATTTCCTGATCCCGAAGGGCAAGGCCAAGCGGGCGAACGCCGCCAACCTGGCCGAGTTCCAGGCGCGCCGCGCCGAGCTCGAGAAGGTGCAGGCTGCAGCGCTCGCCGCCGCGACCGAGAAGGCTGCGAAACTCGAAGGCCTGATGGTGCAGATCACGCAGAAGGCCGGTGTCGACGGGCGTCTGTTCGGTTCCGTCACCAACCACGACATCGCCGACGCGCTCAAGGCGCAGGGCATCGAGGTGGAGAAGGGCGACATCCGCATGCCGCTCGGGCCGTTGAAGCAGATCGGCGATCATCCCCTGGTGGTGGACCTGCATACGGATGTGCATGCCAACATCACGGTGTCGGTGTTGGGCGAGTCCTGATCGTTCAAGGTGTCGTTCAGCATTTGAAGAAGGCCGCGTCAGCGGCCTTCCTCGTTTGTATCCGCCCATTCGCGGTCTTTCTCCACGACTGACCATGGTTCTGCATCAGCGCGGAACGGAGCTCTCCCACTATGCGGCGCATCCATGGAGCCTCAGGCACACAAGGCTACGGCGAACGAGCAGCAGCGCTGATTCCGCGCTACGAGTCGATTGTGTTCGAGGAGCACCACCGTCCCGAGATGCACCTGTTGCCGACGGTTCAAAGTCACATTCTGGACATCGGTGCCGGGACGGGGGTCGATGCTGCGTGGTTTGCAGCGCGCGGGCACAGCGTTGTGGCAGTGGAGCCCACCCGAGAGTTTCGTGCTGCGGCGGAGGAGCGCCATGCATCTCCTTCGATCGAGTGGCTCGATGACGCGCTCCCGGAGCTCGAGGCGGTGCTGGCGCGAGGACAGGTGTTCGATGTGATCATGCTGAGCGGCGTATGGATGCACTTGGACGAGCAGGAGCGGGGCTCTGGAATGCCGAGAGTCGCATCGCTTCTGGCGCCGGGAGGCGTGATGGTGGTGTCCCTCCGTCACGGCCCTGTTCCGGAAGGGCGGCGCATGTTCCAGGTTTCCGGCGAGGAGACAATGGAACTTGCCCGCAAGCAAGGGTTGCGGCCGGTGCTCAATGTCCAGACGGAGTCGATCCAGGCATCCAATCGAGTGGCTGGAGTGACCTGGACCCGGCTTGCCTTCCGGCATTCGGCCTAGCACGCATGGGCAAACAGGGTCGGCGCGGCGGGTACAATTCGGATTGATTACAACGCAAGTCGGCAGCCGCCGACAGCGATCTCCCTGAACGATCATGGCCCAGGCCGTCACCCCGCTGCACCCCGACACCGACCTGGCCCAGCTCAGGATGCCGCCCCATTCCGTGGAGGCCGAGCAGTCGGTGCTGGGCGGCCTGCTGCTCGAGAACTCCGCCTGGGATCGTATCGGTGACCTCATGTCCGAGGCGGATTTCTACCGTGCTGACCACCGCCTGATCTACCGGCATATCTCGAAGCTGATTGAAGCCTCGAAGCCGGCTGACGTGCTGACCGTAGCGGAGAGCCTCGAGCGCAGCGCGGAGCTGGCGAACTCCGGCGGCCTTTCGTATCTCGCGACGCTGGCGCAGAACACGCCCTCGGCGGCGAACATCCGTCGCTATGCCGAGATCGTGCGCGAACGCAGCGTGATGCGCAGACTGGCCGAGGTCGGTACCGAGATCGCCGATTCCGCCTACAACCCGCTGGGGCGCGACGCGAGTCAACTGCTCGACCAAGCCGAGTCGAAAGTGTTCGAAATCGCCGAGCAGGGCTCGCGCGGGAAGCAGGGCTTCATCGCGATGCCGCCGCTGCTGACGCAGGTGGTGGAGCGCATCGACATGCTCTACAACCGCGACAATCCGAACGATGTGACCGGTGTGCCCACAGGCTACAGCGATCTCGACGAGAAGACGTCTGGCCTGCAGCCCGGTGACCTGATCATCGTCGCCGGTCGACCTTCCATGGGCAAGACCGCGCTGTCGCTCAACATCGCCGAGCATGTGGCGCTCGATGCCGGATTGCCGGTTGCGGTGTTCTCCATGGAAATGGCGGCGACCCAGCTCGCGATGCGTCTGCTCGGTTCTCTGGGGCGCCTGGATCAGCATCGGCTGCGCACCGGTCGTCTGCTCGACGACGACTGGCAGCGCCTGACCCAGGCGGTCGGGCGCCTCAACGACGCGCCGATGCAGATCGACGAGAGCCCCGCGCTCAATGCTCTCGAAGTGCGCGCGCGTTCGCGCCGATTGCATCGGCAGTACGGCAAGCTGGGTCTCATCGTCATCGACTACCTGCAGCTCATGTCAGCGACGGGTGATGGGGAGAACCGCGCGACCGAAATCTCCGAGATATCGCGCTCGCTGAAGGCGCTGGCGAAGGAACTCAGTGTTCCCGTCATTGCGTTGTCGCAGCTCAACCGCAGCCTGGAGCAGCGGCCGAACAAGCGGCCGGTGATGTCGGATCTACGTGAATCGGGAGCGATTGAACAGGATGCAGATTTGATCCTCTTCATCTACCGCGACGAGGTCTACAACCCCGACAGCGCCGACAAGGGCATCGCCGAGATCATCATCGGCAAACAGCGCAACGGACCCATCGGTACCGTGAAGCTCACGTTCCGCGGCGAGAACACGCGGTTCGAGAACTATGCGGACCCGAACCGCTACTGAGACATCATCCCACTTTTCGAACGACTGGAATCACGATCGTGGCTACTCTGGATTGGACTGCAGAACTCGAACTCGGTGATGAACGCATCGACGAGACCCACCGCGAATTCGTCGACATGCTGAACGCTGTCGGTGACGCTACGGACGAAACGATGCTGGCCTCGGTCGACGCACTGATCGCCCATACGGAAGAGCATTTCGGGCAGGAGCAACGCTGGATGGCGGCGACGGACTTTCCGCCGACCCACTGTCATCTCGACGAGCACGCGGGCGTACTGGAGGCGATGCGTGAGACGCGCAGCTACGTGACCGAAGGCAAGTTCCACGTCGGCCGGGTGCTCGCGCAGGAACTCGGTACCTGGTTCCGCAGCCACGCGGCCACCATGGATACCATGCTGGCGCAGTGGCTCAAGTCGCGCCAGTTCGACACTTCCAAGGAAGAGTCGGTCGCCGCCGGCTGAGGCGCAGGCCGGCCGAGCAGCCGGCTATGACATTTGTTCTAGAGACCGCCGGGGCAACCCGCGGGAATCTACGGTCCGAGGCCATGGCCGAAAAGTTCGGCCAGGCGACTCGGGAGTACCACGATGACGACGCGTCTGCTGTTGCAACTGCTGCTGGCGGCTTCGGACCTGACGGGCTACCCCGTACCCGAAGTGATGCCGCACGTTGCGATCGTCGCGCCGGCTGCCATGCCTTGCGTCTGCAAGGGTGCGTACGACAGCGGTACCCTTTGGGTATCGGGCGATCTCGATCTCGCGAAGCCGTTCGCGCGCAGTGTGTTGCTGCACGAGCTTGTGCATCACCTGCAGGAGCAAGCGGCTGGGGCGCCTCAGGGGCACGTGATGCGAGTGCGGTTTGAGCGCGAAGCGGTAGACGCGCAGAACCGGTATCTGGCTTCGCAAGGGTCGGGGCAACGGGCCGCGGTGGCGGTCAGGGACGAGTAGTCGTTGCCCCCATCCCAGCCTTCCCCCACGCGTCGCGCGGGGGAAGGAGAGATCAGCGACGATCAGTCAGACTGATCGTCGGTGGTTCGGATGGCCCCTATCCCAGCCTTCCCCCGCCTTCGACTGGGGAAGGAGTGCCTGCGGCTTGAGGCGGTGTGAGGTGTGCATCCCCTCCCCCGGCACAGCCGGGGGAGGGTTAGGGTGGGGGCGGCAGTTTCGTGCTGCTACAGCACTTCCGCCGCGTGATCCGCCAGTCTCGACCGCTCACCCCGCTGCAACGTGATGTGTCCCCCATGCGCCCAGCCCTTGAATCGATCCACCACATAGGTCAGCCCTGAGCTGCCTTCCGTGAGATAGGGCGTATCGATCTGCGCGATGTTCCCCAGGCACACGACCTTGGTGCCGGGCCCTGCGCGAGTGATCAGCGTCTTCATCTGCTTCGGCGTCAGGTTCTGTGCTTCGTCGATGATGAGGAACTTGTTGATGAAGGTGCGTCCGCGCATGAAGTTGAGCGACTTCACCTTGATGCGCGACCGGATCAGGTCGCGTGTGGCCGCACGGCCCCACTCGCCCGCCTCGTCATCGGAGTGGTTCAACACGTCGAGGTTGTCGTCCAGGGCGCCCATCCAGGGCGTCATCTTTTCCTCTTCGGTGCCGGGCAGGAAACCGATGTCCTCGCCCACCGGCACCGTGACGCGCGTCATGATGATCTCCTGATAGCGCGGCTCGTCGAGGATCTGTGTGAGTCCCGCTGCCAGCGTGAGCAGCGTCTTGCCGGTGCCTGCCTGGCCGAGCAGGGTGACGAAGTCGATGTCCTGGTTCATCAGCAGGTTCAGCGCGAAGTTCTGTTCGCGATTGCGCGCCGTGATGCCCCACACGGAGAATTTCTGGTGCGTGTAGTCGCGGATCAGCACGAGGACGGCGGTCTTGCCGCTCACTTCCTTCACCTGCGCGTAGAAGGGGCGATCGCCTTCCTGGTAGACGAACTCGTTCACCAGCAGGCTCGAGCACTGCGGCCCGTGCACGCGATAGAACGTATGACCGTTCTGCTGCCACGTCTCCACGTCCTTGCCGTGCCGCTCCCAGAAATCTTCGGGCAGCGCCGTGACCCCGGTGTAGAGGAGATCGGTGTCCTCCAGCACCTTGTCGTTGAAGTAATCCTCGGCCGGCAGGCCCAGGGCGCGGGCCTTGATGCGCATGTTGATGTCCTTCGACACCAGGATCACTTCGCGCGGCGCGTGCACCTCCTGCAGGTGCTTCACCACGCCGATGATCTGGTTGTCTGCCTTGCCGGCGGCCAGCCGCGCCGGCAAGTCGCCGCCCATGGCTTCGGTCTGGAGGAACAGCCGGCCCGTCGCGTCCTTCCCGTGGGTGTCGAGCGGGAAGCCGTTCTGGAATTCATCGGCGCCGCGGCTCACGATCTCGTCCAACGTGCGGCTCGCCTGCCGCGCGTTGCGCGACACCTCCGACATGCCTTTCTTGTTCGAATCCAGCTCCTCGAGCGTGGCCATGGGCACGAACACGTCGTGTTCCTCGAAGCGGAACAGGCTCGTCGGGTCGTGCATCAGCACGTTGGTATCCAGCACGAACAGCTTGGTAGCGGCAGTCTTGAGACGGGTGACGACACCGGTGGCTTTCTTCTGGATCATGGTCTGAGGACTTCCTTTCAGGGGAGGACCGCAAAAGCACAAACGCCGCCGGGGCAGGGCGCCCCGACGGCGTTCGTGGTCGGAAAATCGGCAGCTGCTCGGCGGCGGCGCCGGCCGGCAGCAGGGTGGGGCCGCAGCCGTACCAGGCGCGGCGGCCGTAGTGGCGGGTCGATCAAGCGATGGCCTTCACCGCGGCCAGCACTTCGTCGGCGTGCCCCGGCACCTTTACCCCGCGCCATTCCTTGCGCACGATGCCCTTGCCGTCGATCACGAACGTGCTGCGCTCGATGCCCCGCACCTGCTTGCCGTACATGTTTTTCATCTTGATGACACCGAACATGTTGCAGAGCGCTTCGTCGCCGTCGGACAGCAGTTCGAAGGGGAAGGCCATCTTCGCCTTGAACTTCTCATGGGAGGCGATGGTGTCGCGCGACACGCCGTAGACCCCGCATCCGAGCCTGGTGAACTCCCCATGCAGGTCGCGGAACTGGGCTCCCTCGGTGGTGCAGCCCGGGGTGTCGTCCTTGGGATAGAAGTAGATCACCAGGGGATTGCCCTTGTGCTCGGCGAGCTTGAACGTCTTGCCGCCGGTCGATGCGATCTCGAAATCAGGCACGGGCAGGTTCTCCAGCATGTTGTCTTCCTCCGGTGTATTGGCATCGATTGTTGCCAATCCGTTCCCCGGGTGCAATCGGAATTTACGTCGCCATCGCCGCCAGGAACTCGGATCCCTGCACGGCGAGCGTGCCGCTGCGGCCTTCCACCGTTCCGGCACCTACCTCGTGGCGCGGCAGATCCTTGGACGGCAATGCGTCGAAGTAGTCGCGCAGGCTCACGAGTTCATGGCCCTGTTCTTTCCAGCCGGTGAGCAGCGTTTCGAAGACCGGTGCCAGGTTGCCGCCTTCCAGTTCGGCATGCAGGGTGTAGACATGCCCGCAGGGGCGGTCGTCGCGGGTGGCCGCCAGCAGCGGTTCGGCGACGTTCTCAGCAGTGATGCCGTTGACGCCGATGAGTTCGTCCAGCGTTGGCAGGGTCGTGGGCAGCTGCGGGCACGCAACGATCTCGGCCTCGTACAAGGGCACGTACGGATGCATCCCACGCGTGTCCGAGCAATAGTCGAAGCCGAGGCGTTGCGTGAGGCGCCACGAATGGCGGTTCATCTGCCAGCCGGCCGCGCCGTGGACTCTCGGCGGCTCCTTGAAGATGTCGGTGAACCGGTTGCACGCGAGTTCCATTTCATGCCTGGTCCACTTCTCGTCGGCAGCCGCGAGTCCGTCCTGCCAGCGCACGTGGTCCCAGGTGTGCACGCCCACCTCGAAGCCGGTGTCCTTGACGGAACGCATCACGTCCGCGCAACGCTTGCCGATGTCCGGGCCGGGCAGGATGGTCCCGTACATCAGGGTCATCAGGCCATAGTGCGAGACGACCGATGTCCGCCGCACCTTCTTCGCGAACCCTGGCCGGAAGATGCGCTTGATGGCACGCCCGGTGTGATCCGGGCCCAGGCTGAACAGGAACGTGGCGCCGGCGCCATGTCGCTCGAGAACTTCGAGCAGGCGCGGTACGCCGTCGCGCGTGCCGCGGTAGGTATCGACGTCGATCTTCAGCGCGAGCTTCAATCCACCAGTCCCCGTGCCTCCGCCACATGGTCCTTGTACGCATCGAAGATGTACCGCAAGGCCTGTGACATGTCCACCTTCGGTGCCCAGTCGAGCTCCTGGCAGGTGTTCTCGATCTTGGGCACCCGGTTCTGCACGTCCTGGTAGCCCTTGCCGTAGTAGGCGGCCGAGGACGTTTCCACCAGCTTCACCTTCGAGGCGCTCTCGCGATACTCGCTATAGGTGAGAGCGAGATCCAGCATCATGCGGGCGAGGTCCCGCACCGAGAAGTTGTTCTTCGGGTTGCCCACGTTGTAGATCTTGCCGCTCGCGATGCCGTCGCGGTTCTCGATCATTTTCATGAGCGCATTGACGCCGTCTTCGATATAGGTGAACGCGCGTTTCTGGTGGCCGCCATCGACCAGTTTGATCTCTTCGCCACGGACGATGTGGCCGAGGAACTGGGTTATCACGCGCGAGCTGCCTTCCTTCGGCGTGTGGATGCTGTCGAGGCCGGCGCCGATCCAGTTGAATGGACGGAACAGCGTGAAGTCGAGCCCTTGCTGCGCCCCGTAAGCCCAGATCACGCGATCCATGAGCTGCTTGCTGCAGGCGTAGATCCAGCGCTGCTTGTCGATCGGGCCCATGACGAGATCGGAGGCGTACGGGTCGAACTCCGCGTCGTCGCACATGCCGTAGACCTCGGATGTCGACGGGAACAGGACGCGCTTCTGGTATTTCACCGCCGAGCGGATGATCGGCAGGTTGGCTTCGAAATCGAGTTCGAAGACCCGCAGCGGCTCCTTCACGTACATCGCGGGCGTGGCGATGGCCACCAGCGGCAGCACCGTGTCGCACTTGCGGATGTGGTACTCGATCCACTCCTTGTTGATGGTGATGTCGCCTTCGAAGAAGTGGAAGCGCTTGTGCTCCAGCAGCTCGGTGACGCGCTCGGTCTGCATGTCCATGCCGTAGACCTCCCACGGCGTGGTCTCGATGATGCGTTTGGACAGGTGATGGCCGATGAAGCCGTTCACGCCGAGGATCAGGATCTTCTTCATGGATGTCCTTCAGGCGGCCGCGCTGAGGCGCGTGCCATGCCGTTGCGAAAATGTGGAGGCGTCTACGCGGTTGCCCGCCACTTCCAGATCGAGAATGGGAAGCGCCTGGCCGTCGCCGCAGGCACCGAAGAGGCGTCCGCCATCGACGAACAGCGTGCCCGCAGGTTCCCGTGTGGTCACCGCGCTGTGGGTAGTTCGTAGTACGCGCGCATTGTCATTGCCGATGCGCGTGAAGGCACCAGGGTAGGGCGGGGCAACACCGCGCACGAGGTTGTGCACCTCGGCGGCGGGACGCGACCAGTCGATGATGCCGTCCTCCGGCTTGCGGCCGCCGAAATAGGATCCTGCCGCCAGGTCGAGCGGCCGACGCGGTGCGTTGCCTGCGGCGATGGCGTCGATCTGCCGGTCGAGCACCAGCTCGGCGGCAACCGTCACCTTGGCGAAGACCTCGCCGGCGGTGTCGTCCGGCAGGATCGGCACTGCCATCTGGTCCACCAGATCGCCCGCATCAGGTTTGATCGCCATGTGGTGCAACGAAGCGCCGGTTGTGCGCTCGCCGCGAATCACCGCCCAGTTGACCGGGACGCGACCGCGGTACCTGGGCAGCAACGAGCCGTGCATGTTGAGGGCCGTCTTTGCCGAATCCAGCAGGTCGGGCCCAAGCATGTGGCGGTAGTAGAAGGAAAACAGCAGGTCAGGGTCACAGGCACGTACGCGCGCCAGGACGTCGGCCGCATTGGGATCGTCCGGCGTGATCGTGGGAATGCCCTGGGCATCGGCCAGTGGGACGACGCTATCGAACCAGATGTGCTCGGCCGGATTGTCGCGATGGGTCACCACCAGCTTCACGTCGATGCCGTGGGCCAGCAGCACGGACAGGCAGCGGCACCCGACGTTGTGGTACGCGAAGACGACCGCTGCGGTCATGCTTCGTCGCGACTCAAGCGGGCCACGCGCGGCGTCGCCGTGGCGACGTTGTCGGCTTCGAGGACGGCCTGCACCAGGAAGCGCGGGCGGTGGCGCACCTGTTCGTAGATGCGGCCGATGTACTCGCCCAGCAGACCGATGCCGAACAGCGCAATGCCGATCAGGAAGAAAGCGATGCCGAACAGGGTGAAGAGGCCCTCGGCCTCGGGGCCCACGATCAGCCGGCGGATCGCGAGGAAGACCACGAATACCACCGAGAAGAGCGAGATGAAGATCCCCGCCAGGGAGAACATCTGCAGCGGCACCAGCGAGAAGGCGGTCACCAGGTCGAAATTGAGACGGATCAGCTTGTACAGCGAATACTTCGATTCGCCCGCCGCCCGCTCTTCGTGGCCGACTTCGATCTCGGTGGGCTTGACCGCGAACGTGTAGGCGAGCGCGGGGATGAACGTGCTCACCTCGCGGCAGGCGTTGATGGCGTCGACGATGTCGCGGCTGTAGGCGCGCAGCATGCAGCCCTGGTCGGTCATCTGGATGCGGGTGATGCGCTCGCGCAGCTTGTTCATGGCCCGCGAAGCCCAGCGCCGGAAGACGCTGTCCTGGCGCATGCGGCGGATGGTGCCGACGTAGTCGAAGCCGCGGTCCATCTCGGCCAGCATGCGGCCGATCTCCTCCGGCGGGTTCTGCAGGTCGGCGTCGAGGGTCACGACGCGGGCCCCGCGGCTGTGTTCGAAGCCCGCCATGATCGCGAGGTGCTGGCCGAAGTTGCCGTTGAACAGGACCACGCGGGTCACGTCGGGGCGCCGCTGGAACTGTTCGCGCAGCAGGGCGGCCGAACGGTCCACGCTGCCGTCGTTGATGAAGACCACCTCGTAGCTGCGGCCCAGCGCGTCGAGCGCCGGGTAGAGCCGCGCGAACAGGGCGGGCAGGCCTTCCTCCTCGTTGTAGACCGGGATGACGACGGAGACTTCGGGCGTGCTCATCGGTGTTCGGGCCGCATGTGCGTCCGGAGGATATCACGCACGGTGTCGCAGACCCGGTCGACGTCGGCGTCGGTCATGCGGGGGAACAGCGGCAGGGTGATGATGCTCGCACCGACCTTCTCCGCCTCGGGGAAATCTCCGTCCTGGTAGCCGAGCCCGCGATAGAGCTTGAAGAGGTGCATGGCCGGGTAGTGCACCCCGACGCCGATGCCCCGGGCGTGCATCTGACCGATGAACTCGCCGCGGCCGATGGCGAGCCGGTCGAGCGGCAGCAGGATCTGGAACATGTGCCAGTTGGTGTTGGCGAACTCCTGCGGCGGCAGACCGCAATGCAACGACCGGTCGAAGCGGGCGAAGCGGGCGAAGTAGCGGCGCGCGAGGTGAGTGCGGCGTTCGTTGAAACCTTCGAGCTGCTCGAGTTGGCCCAATCCGATGCGTGCGGCGATGTCGGTCAGATTGAGCTTGGCCCCCGGCACTTCCACTTCCTGCCCGCCGTCCGGCAGCCGCACGACGCCCTGCAGGCGCAGGCGTTCACAGCGCAGCGCCTCGGCTGCGTCGTTCAGCACGAGGCAGCCGCCTTCGGCGGTGGTGAGGTTCTTGTTGGCGTGGAACGAGAGGCAGACGAGATCACCGAAACTGCCGATGCGCCTGCCGTTCCAGCGCGTGCCCATGCTCTGGGCGGCGTCCTCGATCACCCGCAGGCCATGCTTGCGGGCGATGGCGTAGAGCCGGTCGCGATCCACCGCGAGACCGGCGAGGTCCACCGGAATGATCGCCTTTGTCCGGGGCGTGATCGCCGCCTCGACGCGGTCGAGATCGATCAGGCGCGTGGCCGGATTCACGTCCACGAACACCGGTCGCGCTCCTGCGCGCACCACGACGTTGGCGGTGGCGACCCATGACAGCGGCGTGGTGATGACCTCGTCGCCGCCGCCGACACCGGCCAGCTCGAGCGCCAGTTCGAGTGCCCCGGTCCCGGAGACCAGGGCACGGACCGGACGGCCGCCGAAGTATTCGGAGAGCTTCGCTTCGAACGCCTTCACCTGCGGCCCGCTGGTGATCCAGCCCGAGCGCAGCACTTCCACCACGCCGGCGATGGTGGCTTCGTCGATGTCGGGCCGGGTGAAAGGAAGGTATTCCATGTCAGTACGGAGTGCGACGTCGCGATGGGCCAGCGGCCGGCGCAGCCGGGGCGCACAGGCCCTCTTCCAGGAAACTGTGCGATGGGTGCCGCCGGGCCGCCCCAAGGCACTGACGCGCCCCCTCGGGGGGCAGCGACCAACGGGAGCGTGGGGGCCGTTTCATTCTAGCTGCGGGCCACCAGCACGACGCCGACGATGATGACGAAGATCCCCGCCATGCGCATGGCGTTGACGTCTTCCCCGAACAGGAAGTACGCCGCCGCGGCATTCACCACGTAGCCTAACGACAGCATCGGGTAGGCGATGCTCACCTCGACCCGCGACAGCGCGAGAATCCAGACCACCACGCTGATCGCGTAGCACACGAGCCCGCCGAGGATGTGCGGCTGCTGCGCGACCTTGAGGCCGATGGGCAGGACGTTCGCGGCCGAGTACTCGAAATGGCCGATGGCATTGGTACCCGCTTTCAGCAGCAGTTGCGCGGCCGCGTTGAGCAGCACGCCGGTGAGCACGAGGGCGAACGAGAGGGCGGTCATGGAACGTCGGGTTGTTCGAAACCGGCATTGCGCACCAGCACACGGCGCGTG
>LNDQ01000110.1 GCA_001464695.1 Betaproteobacteria bacterium Ga0077523
GGCGGCACCGTGCACATTCTCGGATCGCAATCGCTCGCCGCGCGTTACGAGCGGGCGCTGGCCAGTGCCGGTTGCCGCGCCCACACCCTCGACCCGGATGCCGCGGTCCGCGGACTCATCCGGCTCGCCGACGCTCTTCGAAAGACGCACTGAAAACTCATGGCTCGCATCGACGAATGGCTCGCTGATTGCCCGCTCGTGGCCATCCTCCGCGGCGTCCGCCCCGAAGAGGTGGTGGACATCTGCTCCGTGCTCGAGCGCGCCGGCATCCGCATCATCGAAGTGCCGATGAATTCGCCCGACGCCTTCAGCAGCATCGCGCTGCTCGCGGGGCGCTTTGCCGATACGCTGCTGATCGGCGGCGGCACCGTGCTGGATTCGACGCAGGTGGCGCGCATCGCCGATGCCGGCGGCCGCCTCATCGTCGCACCGAACGCAGACGCGGCGGTGGTCGAGGCCGCGAAGAAGAAAGGCATGATCGCCCTGCCCGGCTTCGCCACGCCGACCGAAGCGTTCTCGATGATCGCCGCCGGCGCCGATGGCCTGAAGCTGTTTCCCGCCGAAGCGAATCCGCCGAAGGTGCTGCGGGCATTGCGCGCCGTGCTGCCGAAGGAAATTCCGGTGCTGCCCGTGGGTTCCATCACCCCGGACAACATGGCCGAATACTGGGCCGCCGGTGCCAACGGCTTCGGCCTGGGGTCGGCGCTCTACAAGTCAGGAGATCTGGCGCCAACCGTGGCGATGAAGGCGCAGGCCTTCATGAAAGCGGTGGGCGGGTTGGCGCCGCGCACGTAGTGGCTGCATGGTTCTGTTGCAGCAGTGCGATCGATGCAGCGCGATCGAAGCGCTGTATCTTCGCCGATCCGGCCTCCCTACGGCCCGGCATCATTGCTAGACTCCACCATTCGTCACCCGGCATCGAGAAGCGAGGATACGCAATGAGTCTGTTCGCAAAAAAGCAGTTCCTGTGCATCGTCGCAGGGCTGACGGTCGCAGGGATTGTCCCGGTCGGCCACGCCGAGGACGTGCTCGATCGCACCATCCTCCCGATCCAGGCCCCGAAGCGCCCCACCTTCTCCGAGCTCGACGCCCGCAACGCGAAGATGCCCGCGCACTTCGAGGTGAAGGCACCGGCGGGTGCACCCAACGTGATCATCGTGCTCGTGGACGATCTGGGCTTCGGAGCGACCACCGCGTTCGGCGGGCCGATCCGCACCCCCACGCTGGACGCCCTGTCGAAGAACGGCCTGCGCTACACCAACTTCCACACCACAGCGCTGTGCTCGCCCACCCGCGCCGCCCTCAAGGCGGGCCGCAACCATCACACGGTGAACATGGCCTTCATCACCGAGATGGCGACAGGTTTCCCGGGCGCCACGGGCCAGATCCCCGACACGACTGCACCGCTCGCCGAGATGCTGCGGCACAACGGCTACAGCACCGCGGCCTTCGGCAAATGGCACGAGACCGCAGCGTGGGAGGCCAGTCTCTCCGGTCCGTCGGACCGCTGGCCCACCCGCCAGGGCTTCGACAAGTTCTACGGCTTCGTGGGCGGCGAGACCAACCAGTGGGCACCGTTCCTCATCAACGGGGTGACGCCCGTCGAGTTGCCCGCCGATCCGAACTATCACTTCATGACCGACATGACCACCCAGGCCGTGTCATGGATGAAATACCAGAAGGCGATCACGCCGGACCGACCGTTCTTCGTGTACTTCGCCCCGGGTGCTGCACACGCGCCGCACCACGTGCCGAAGGAATGGATCGCACGCTGGAAGGGCAAGTTCGACCAGGGCTGGGACAAGCTGCGCGAGGAAACGCTGGCTCGCCAGATCCGCATGGGCCTCGTGCCTCCGGACACGAAGCTCGCGCCGAAGGCGGATTCGATCCAGGACTGGGAACGCCTGTCCGCCGAAGAAAAGCAGTTGTTCGCGCACCAGGCCGAGGTGTTCGCCGCCTTCGTCGAGTACACCGACCACGAGATCGGCCGCATGTTGAGCGCGGTGAACGACATCGGCCAGGCCGACAACACGCTGGTCTTCTACATCGCGGGCGACAACGGCACCAGCGGTGAAGGCGGCCAGAACGGCATGTTCAACGAGTACACCTACTTCAACGGCGTCCAGGAGAAGGTGGCCGACATGGTCAAGCTCATGGACAAGTGGGGCGGGCCCGACACCTATCCGCACATGGCGGCGGGCTGGGCCGTGGCGCTGGATGCGCCGTTCGGCTGGATGAAGCAGGTGGCGTCCGATTTCGGCGGGACGCGCAACGGCATGGTGGTGCATTGGCCCAAGGGCATCAAGTCGAAGAGCGGCATCCGCACGCAGTTCGGTCACGTGATCGACGTGGCACCTACCATCCTCGAAGCGATCGGCCTGCCGGAGCCGAAAGCGGTCAACGGCACGCCGCAGATCCCCATGGAGGGTACGAGCCTCCTCTACAGCTTCGACGACGCCAACGCACCCGAGCGCCACACGACCCAGTACTTCGAGATCGCCGGCAATCGCGCGATCTATCACGAAGGCTGGTTCGCACGCACCATCCATCGCGCCCCGTGGGAACGCGCCGGGCGCCACCCCCTGAAGGACGACGTCTGGCAGCTGTACGACACCCGCGCCGACTTCAGCCTCGCCAACGACGTCGCCGCACAGAACCCCGCCAAGCTCGCGGAGCTGAAGGCGCTGTTCATGAAGGAAGCCGAAGCCCGCCACGTGCTGCCGATCGACGACCGCGTGTTCGAGCGTGGCATCGCCTCCATCGTTGGTCGCCCCGACCTGATGGGCGGCCGCACGTCGCTCATCCTCGCCGAGGGCATGACCGGCATGCTCGAGAACGTCTTCATCAGCGTGAAGAACAAATCCAAGACGCTGACCGCCGAGATCGAGGTGCCGGCCGACGGCGGCCAGGGCACGCTGATCGCCCAGGGCGGCCGGTTCGGTGGCTGGTCGCTGTACGTGAAGGACGGCGTGCCCGCCTACGATTACAACTTCCTCGGGCTGCAGCGCACTTCGATCGCCGCGACGAAGCCGCTCGCGCCGGGCAAGGCGACGGTCAAGTTCGACTTCGCCTACGACGGCGGCGGGCTGGGCAAGGGCGGCGTCGGCACGCTGTACGTCAACGACGAAAAGGTGGCGGAAGGCCGCATCCCGCACACGCAGGCAATCCTCTTCTCGGCCGACGAAACGGCCGACGTGGGCATCGACCTCGGAACACCAGTGGTCGAGGCCATCGGCGCAGAGCGGAAGTCACGCTACACCGGGCGCATCCCGAAGATGACCGTCGAGGTGCGCGAAGCGACCGCGAAAGCCGAGGCAGAAGTGGATCAGGCACAGAAGGAGGTGCGGCGACGCACCCAGTGAAGCGGCACGGCGCGAGGTGATGCGGGCAGCGACCGGTACGCTGCCGCGTCACCCCTTCACGGCCACGGGGGCCGGCGTTGCGCCACTCGGCTTCAGACGCCTCCGATGCACAGGTACTTCACTTCGAGGAACTCCTCGATCCCGTACTTGCTGCCTTCACGACCGAGCCCGGACTGCTTGACGCCGCCGAACGGCGCCACTTCGTTGGAAATGATGCCGACGTTGATGCCGACCATCCCCGACTCGATCGCCTCGGCCACCCGCCACACGCGACCGATGTCACGCGCATAGAAGTACGCAGCCAGCCCGAACTCCGTATCGTTCGCCATCGCGATGGCTTCCTGTTCCGTCTTGAAGCGGAACACCGGCGCCACCGGACCGAAGGTCTCTTCCACCGTGACCTTCATCGCCGTGGTCACATTGGCGAGCACCGTGGGCTCATAGAACAGGCCGCCGAGCGTGTGGCGCTTGCCGCCCACCACCACCTTCGCGCCCTTCGCCACGGCGTCCGACACGTGCTCTTCCACCTTCGCCACGGCGTTCTCGTCGATCAACGGGCCGGTGGTCACGCCTGATTCGCTGCCGTTGCCGACCTTGAGCGCCTTCACCTTCGCCGCGAGCTTCTCGACGAACGCGTCGTAGACGCCGTCCTGCACCAGCAGACGGTTCGCGCACACGCAGGTCTGCCCGGCGTTGCGATACTTCGACAGCATCGCGCCCTCCACCGCCGCATCCACGTCGGCGTCGTCGAAGACGATGAACGGAGCGTTGCCACCGAGTTCGAGCGACAGCTTCTTGATGGTCGGCGCGCATTGCGCCATCAGCTTCGCACCCACTTCGGTCGACCCCGTGAACGTGAGCTTGCGCACGATCGGGCTCGCGGTGAGTTCGGCACCGATCTCGCTCGAGCTGCCGCTCAGCACGCTGAAGACGCCCTTCGGCACGCCAGCGCGCTCGGCCAGCACGGCCAAGGCGAACGCGGAATACGGCGTCTGCGTCGCGGGCTTCAGCACCATGGTGCAGCCGGCAGCCAGCGCCGGGCCGGCCTTGCGTGTGATCATCGCCGCCGGGAAATTCCACGGCGTGATCGCCGCGCACACACCGATGGGCTGCTTGATCACCACCAGCCGCCGATCCGCCGCGACGGTGGGAATCACGTCACCGTAGATGCGCTTGCCTTCTTCCGCGAACCATTCGATGAACGAGGCCGCATAGGCGATCTCGCCCTTCGATTCGGAAAGCGGCTTGCCCTGCTCCGCCGTCATGATGATGGCGAGGTCGTCCTGGTTCGCCATCATCAGCTCGAACCATTTGCGCAGGATGGCAGCCCGCTCTTTCGCCGTCTTTGCACGCCACCCCGGCAACGCTGCATTGGCGGCGGCGATGGCGCGCTTCGTCTCCGCACCGCCCATCTTCGGGATGGTGCCGAGCATGCCGCCCGTGGCCGGGTTCACGACGGGGATCGTCCCCTTGCCGTCGGCGTCGGCCCACGCGCCGTCCAGGTAGCACTGCTGCCGGAACAGCGCAGGGTCCTTGAGGTTGAGCTTCTCCAGGGTCATGGGCGCATTCATGCAAGCCTCCGTTCAGAAAGTGCCGGGGTACGAACCACCGTCGATCAGGAAATTCTGTCCCGTCAGGAAGGACGCGTGCGCGCTGCAGACGTAGGCGCACAGCGCGCCGAACTCGTCCGGCGACCCGAAGCGGCCGGCGGGGATGTTCTTCAGGCGCGAGTTGCGCGCCTCGTCGAACGTGATGCCGCTGGTCTGCGCCATCGCCTCGACCCGCGAGAGCATCGTCTCGGTCTCGAAGAGGCCCGGCAACAGGTTGTTGATGGTGACGTTGTGGACGATGGTCTTGCGCGAGAGGCCGGCCACGAACCCGGTCAATCCGGTGCGCGCCCCGTTCGAGAGCGCCAGGATGTCGATCGGCGCCTTCACCGCGCTCGACGTGATGTTCACCACGCGGCCGAAGCGGCGCTCGATCATGCCGTCCAGCGTGGCCTTGATCATCTCGATCGGCGTCAGCATGTTCGCGTCGAGCGCCTTGATCCAGGTGTCGCGGTCGAATTCGCGGAAGTCGCCGGGGGGCGGCCCGCCCGCGTTGTTCACCAGGATATCCGGCGCCGGGCAGGCGGCCAGCGCCGCCGCACGGCCCGCGGGCGTGGTGATGTCGGCCGAGACCACGTTGACCTTGGCTCCGGTGGCGGCGCGAATCTCGGCGGCCGTCTGGTCCAGCGTTGCCTGCGTGCGCGCGACGATGGTCACCTCGACGCCCTCGCGGGCCAGCGCCATCGCACACCCCTTGCCGAGCCCCTTGCTGCCGGCACACACGATTGCCTTGCGGCCGCGAATTCCCAGATCCATCCTGACCCCTCGTTGGAGTTGTTGTTCCGACGCCGGTGCGTCTGTTGGGGACGACACCAGCCGGCGAGAAAAGAGCGAAATCGTGAAGCAACCGGGCGCGGTTTGCAAACCGGTGGTTGCTATAATCCGCGCCAATGCCACGACCCGTCCCGAACCGGCTCCGTGCCGCGGCGGCGCTGCTCCTGCTGCTCGCCGGCTGTGCCAGCCCCGGACCGCGCACCGCAGGCGATCCGCTCGAATCCTTCAACCGATCCATCTACCGCTTCAACGACGTGGCCGATCGCTACGCGGTGAAGCCGGTGGCGATCGCGTACACGAAGGTGATTCCGCAGTTCGTCCGCACCGGCATCCGCAACGTGTTCTCGAATGTCGACGACGTGATCATCACGGCCAACGACCTGCTCCAGTTGAAGGGCACGAACGCGGCGAGCGACGCGGCGCGCGTCGTGTCCAACACGCTGTTCGGCGGTCTCGGCCTCGTGGACGTCGCATCGAAGCGCGGCATTCCCAAGCGCAACGAGGATTTCGGCCAGACCCTGGGTTACTGGGGTGTCCCGCCCGGGCCTTACCTGGTGCTCCCCTTCCTCGGCCCCAGCACTTTGCGCGACGGGTCGGGACGCTTCATCGACACCTACTTCGACCCGGTCTGGTACATCTCCAACGTGCC
>LNDQ01000111.1 GCA_001464695.1 Betaproteobacteria bacterium Ga0077523
TTCAGTCCCAGCGTCCCCGCTTCGATGTCCAGGATCCCGTTCAGCTGCGTGGCCACACCGGCGCTCGAAGTGTTGCTGAGCGTGTTGAAGCTCGCCACGTCGAACAACCCACCCAGGTTCAGCGTCCCGCCCTGGTGCTGGATCTGCCCCGTGCTGCTCCAGCCCTCCGTGGCCGAGGTGCCGCTGTCCACTTGCAGCGTCCCGCCCGCCGCGCGCAGCACCCCGCTGTTGGTCACGCTGCCGTAGCTGGTCCCCACGTTGACGCTGCGCCCCGCCACCCCCGCGATGATCGTCCCCGCGTTCACGATCCCCGTGGCTGTGCTGCTGGTGTAGATCGTCCCGTGCTGCAGGCTCGTCGCTCCACCCACCGTCACGCCCGACCCGATCGTCAGCGCCGTGCCCACCGTGCTGTTGTTGTAGTACAGGTAGTTCGTGCTCGTGCTGCTCGCATCCCCGAACACCACCGACCCGGTCCCCAGCAGGCTCGCGTTCGCGCTGTCGAAGTACATCCAGCCACCGTTGGTCAGCGTGACGCTGCTGCCCGCCCCCAACGTCAGGTTGCCCTGGGTTCGCAAGACGGTACCGTTGACGAGGATGTTCGTGGCGAGCGTGGCGTTGCTCAGTATCGAGCTGCTCCCGAATACGTACGCTCCGGTGCCGGTCCTGGCGATCGTCGCCGACTGGAGGCTCGAACCGTTGCCGAGCGTGAAGTTGCCCGCGCCGGCCAACGTCACCGTGCCGCCGTTCAGGTTGAGCGCCAGCGAGTTCGCGACCGTCACCGCGCCACCGCCGGAAGCATCGGAGTTCGGCGTCACTACCAGATTGAGCGCGCCGCTGGTGGACGTGATGCCGGCGTTGATGGCGATGTTGTTGTGCGCCGACAGCGAGAGCGTTGCCGCAACCCCGGTGGTCTTGTTGATGGCCGCCGCGATGGTGATGTCGCCGGCCTGTGCGTTGGTACCGGCCGAACTCGTCGTGATGCTGACGTTGGTCCCGTTGTTGAGTGCCGCGAGGACCGACGCGACCGTGACGATCGCGCCGTCGTTCGTGCTGGAGAAGTTCGGACCCTGGCTCACGTTGGTGTCGGAGCCGCTCGCCTGCACGGTGACGTTGTTCGGGTCGAGCAACCACGTGCCCGCTTTACCTGCGGGCGCAGAGGCATCGACGGTTCGGGTCACGTCCAGATAGTGGTGTCCCGACGTCTCGACGAAGCCACCGTCGCCCCCGAGGGCACCGCCGCGAGCCGAGATGCTGCCGTGCACGCGCGTCGCGTCGTCGGCCCAGATGATGATGCGGCCGCCGTCGCCGCGTTCGATCGCGTCGGCACGGATCACCGACCCGGCGGAGACGAAGGTCGCCTCGGCATTGAAGACCGTGCTACCGCGCCCCTGGTAATCGCCACCGACGAGAACCGTTCCGCCACGACCCGCACCGGAAGCATCGAGGAACGATTCGCGCACCAGACCGACATGCCGGCCGAGGATCTGGATCGTGCCACCCGATCCCTGACTGCCGCTGGCCGTGATCGAACCCTCGACCAGGGTCGTGCCGCCCGATTCGACGCGCACTTCACCACCGGACCTGCCGCCGGCGGAGACGACAGCATCCGCCGTCACGGTCGCGTCGCCGCTCGCCTTGAAAAGAATGCGTCCACCTTCGTCGACCACCGCGCGCGTCGCATCGACGGTGCCGCCGACGCGCACCGTGCCCGCGTAGATGCCCACGTGGCTGCCGACCAGTTGCCCCACGTTGATCGCCTCGCCACCCGCGGTCACTTCGACCTGCACGAACGGACGATTCGAATCCATCAAGGTCGCGGTCTTGCCGGCCGCAAGCACCACGGAGCCGTCCGGCGCGGCGATCACACCGTTGTTCTCGATCGAAGGCGCGATCAGGTAGATGGAGCCGCCATCGATGGCGCGCAACGCACCGTCGTTGCGGATGCTGCCGGCCGTCGTGCCCGCCGCGAAGGACATGCGCCCGGAAAGAAAGTCGGCGTTGCTGATGTTGAGCGTGGAAGCGACGAACCCGGCCACATCGACACGCGCGCCGGCACCGAATGCGATGCCGTTCGGATTGATCAGGAAGACCTGCCCGTTGGACTGCAGCGTGCCGAGAATCTGGCTCGGGTCGCCGCCCGTGACCCGGTTCAACACCTGGCTCGCGGCGGACTGCTGGATGAAGCGCGTGACTTCGCTCTGACCGATCGAGAACGACTGCCAGTCGATGACCGTGCCTGGCGTGTTCGTGACGGTCAGCGTGTTGCCCTGGTTCTCGAACGTCGCACCGCCCACGGTGACCGTGGGATCGAGCGGGTTGCCAAGCGTGACCACCGGGAAGCACGTGGCCACGGCCAGCGCGATGGCCCGCGGCGTGAAGCGTTGACGATTGCAGCGGGGTCGCGAGGTCATGGTCGCAGGCTCAGAAGTACAGCGCGGCGATGCCTTGCAGCCGCTGGTCCCCGCGGCCCTGCAGGCCCCCGGGCTGCATCACCACGCCGTAGTCGAGACGCAGCGAGAATGTCTGCTTGTAGTTGGCACGCAGGCCGACACCCGCGCTGCTGATGGATTCGCCCGGTGATTCGCCTGGCAAGGGACGTACACGCGTCACCTGTGCCGCATCCACGAATGCGAGTGCCCTTGCGGTTGCGCCGGTCGCGAGCTTGCTGCCGAAATCCGGGCTGTACAGCTCGAGCGCCACGCGGTTGCCGCGATCGTTGACGATCTCGCGCTCGGTGAAACCGCGCACGGACTCCATGCCGCCGATGCCGTATTGCTCGCCGGAGACGAGCGGTTCATTGGTGTACTGGCCGTTGGCTGCCAGACGGATCTGCAGATCCCAGGGCAACGCCTGGGTGAAGGCGATCCCGTAGCGGTACAGGGTGTAGGTGGAACTCGCCCCGGTGCGCGAGGCGTTGAACGCGGCGGCATCACCGTCGTAGCCGCCGGGAATGTTGTGAAATGCGGACAGGAAGCCGGAGAGATCGGTCTTGTCGCCGGCCCACTTCACGGAATAGCGTGCGCTGATGGGGTGCAGCGTGATGTCGGGCACCTGGCTACCCGATGTCCCGGTGAAGGTGACGTCGTTGCGGAAATCGCGCCAGTCGAAACCGAGGCTGATGCGCTGGTCCAGATTGAGGCGGCGCGGCAAGTTCCAGTTGTAGCGCGCGGAATAGAAATTGCCGCTGCCGCTGATGCCGAAGTTGCCGGCGGAGGTACTGACGGAACCGGAGTTCACGTTCGAGTACACGTACCCGAACTCGAGGGTATCGCCGAACCGGTAGAGCGGGATCCGATAGCCGACGCCGACGATGTTCACGTCGCGTGGATTCTCGGTCGAGGTCACGTACTGCGCCGAGAGTGCATGATCGCGATCGAACAGGTTCGAGTGCTGCGCCGCCACCGCGGCGCGCAGGATGCCCGTGGATGGCGTGCCGGTGCTGTCGACACTTACCGAGAAGCGCAGCGGACGACTATCCGATACCTTCGCAACCGCATCGACGGTGCCAGTCTTGTCGCCTGCACGCAAGACCACGCGCGTCTGCTTGGCCACGCTCTCGTTCGCCGTGCGCAGATTGCGAGCGATGTCGTCGACCTTCGGCGGCTGGCCCGGCTCCAGCGCCGGCAGCGAGCGCACGATGTTGGCCGCGGAGAAATACTTGTTACCCTCGACGATTACTTGGCCCAGGCGCGGTTCGACCACGGCGAACCGCACGATGCCGTCCTTCAACTCCTGCTCGGGAATGCGCACCTGGACCGCCGAGTAGCCGGCCTCGGCATACGCCTTGTTGAGCGCCTCGAGAGCCTGCTGGACCGTGGCGAAGGTCTTGCCCGGCCCGGTGAAGGGCGCCAGGGCCGTATCGACCTGCTGCGGGGACAGCAGCGTATTGCCTTCGACCTTGTAGCGCGAGATCGCAAAGCGCGGCCCCCCAGAGCCCGTGTCGGTCTGGGCAGATACGCCTCCGGTCGCCAGTACGAAAAGCATTGCTGCCCATGCGGGGAGGTTTTTCACCCCGTGGTCTCCCTGCGATTTTTTGTTTGAATTCCACTGCTCGGGAGGCGGGATGCTACTGCGGAACGCTATCCGCGAGAGATTTTTTTCGATTTCTTACCCGTACGACATACTGCTCGCGCGGATCATGTCTAAAAACAGCAATCGATTCTGTGTGAGCGTGTACTCACACTGTTCGATTTTGCGACATTCCCGACATCCGATTTTCCAGCGCCGAGCCTCAGACCCGCGCGGGCGTGAACGTGTCGCAGGCCTTCAGGTCACCCGTGTCAAGACCGCGCTTGAACCACCGCACGCGCTGTTCCGAGCTGCCATGGGTAAAGCTCTCCGGCGCGACGTGGCCCTGGCCCTGCTGCTGCAGACGGTCATCGCCGATCGCCGCTGCAGCGTTCAGCCCTTCCTCGATGTCGCCCGCCTCGAGCAGCTGGCGCGAGCGGTTGGCGTGGTTTGCCCAGATCCCGGCAAAGCAGTCCGCCTGCAGCTCCTGCCGCACTGACAACTGGTTCGCCCGTTCCTGGCTGCCGCGCTGGCTGGCAGCGTGCACTTTCTCGGAAATCCCGATGAGGTTCTGCACGTGATGGCCGATCTCGTGCGCGATCACATAGGCCTGGGCGAAGTCGCCGGGCGCGCCGAAGCGCTGCTCCAGCATGCGGTAGAAGTCGAGGTCGATGTACACCTTCTGGTCCCCCGGGCAATAGAACGGGCCGACGGCGGCGCCGGCGCGCCCGCAGGCCGACTGCACTGCCCCGGTGAACAGCACCAGCCGCGGCGCCGCGTACTGGCTGTTGCCACGCCGGAAGATTTCCGACCACGTGTCTTCGGTATCGGCCAGGACCACCGACACGAAATCCTTCAACTTGTCCTGGGCAGGGTCAGGCGGTGCCGCTTGCTGGGACGGCTGGGAACCGCCCAGTTGTCCCGCCCCTTCCAGGACGAGCCGTGGATCCACACCGAAGAACATCGCGATCAGCGCGATCACCACGACGCCGATGCCGCCGCCGGCGAATCCGCCGGGAATGCGCATGCCACGCCGATCTTCGATGTTGTCGCTGCGTCTGCCAGATCCCCAACGCATGTCGAGATTCTCCGTAGGCTGCGCTGCTTCGCGCTGCGTTTCGCTCGGACCGGCAGCGCCAATGCCGGCGATACCATGAACGGACCGTACCGCGGATCGGCTGCCGCCGCCAGTGTGCGTACAACGTCCGATTGTTGCAGCAATGCAGCGCGACCTGATCAGCGGCCGTAGCGTTCCCGCAGGACGTTCTTCTGCACCTTGCCCATCGCGTTACGTGGCAGGTCGTCGACCACCACCACGCGCTTGGGCACCTTATAGCCGGCCAGCCGTGACTTGAGCGCGGCGATGAGCGCTGCCTCGTCCGGCCGCGCAGCCGGGCTCGCCACCACCACCGCCGTCACCGCTTCGCCGAAGTCGGGATGAGGCACGCCGATCACCGCCGATTCCGCCACACCCGGAAGTGCATCGAGCTCCAGCTCGATCTCCTTCGGATACACGTTGTAGCCCCCGGTGATGATCAGGTCCTTCGCGCGACCCACGATGGACAGATAGCCGTCGCGATCGAAGCAGCCGACATCGCCGGTGCGGAACCAGCCGTCGGCGGTGAACTCCTCGCGCGTCTTCTCGGGCAGGTTCCAGTAGCCCTTGAAGACGCTCGGCCCGCGGATCTGTACACCGCCCACCGCGCCCTGCTCGAGCAGGCGATCGCCGCCATCGGCAATGCGCACCTGCACGTCGCGCAACGGTTTGCCGACGGTGCCGCCACGACGTTCACCGTCGAGCGGGTTGGAAGTGATGATGCCCGACTCGCTCATGCCGTAGCGTTCGAGAATGCGCCGGCCGGTACGCGCTTCGAACGCGGTGAATGTCTCGATCAACAACGGTGCCGATCCGGAAACGAACAGGCGCACGTTCGGCGCCGCGCCCGCCTTGAAGTCCTCCTCGGCGAGCAGGCGCGTGTAGAACGTCGGGACACCCATGAAGACTGTCGCGCGCGGCAGATCGTGCAGGACCTGGCGCGCCTCGAAGCGCGAGTGGAACAGCATGCGTGCGCCTGCCAGCAGCACGCAATGGGTGGCGATGAAGAGGCCGTGAATGTGGAACATCGGCAGCGCGTGGAGCAGCACGTCGCTCGCGGTGAAGCCCCACGCATCCACGAGTGCCTCGCCATTGGCGGCCAGGTTGCCGTGCGTGACCATCGCACCCTTGGAGCGCCCGGTCGTGCCGGAGGTATAGATGAGTACCGCGAGATCTTCGGGTCGGGCTTCGACCGTGGGGAAATGCGGATCGCGGTCGGCGGCGGCGTCCAGCAACGAGCCGCCACCGGTGGCGTCCAGGGTGAACATCGAGCGCACTCGTGCAGCTTTGGCTGCGCCGTGGAGTACGTCGGCAGATTCGGGCCGGCACACGAAGACCGCCGGTGCAGCGTCGCCGAGAAAACACTCGATCTCAGCCGGCTGGTACGCGGTATTGAGCGGCAGGTAGACAAGACCGCTGCGCAGGCACGCCAGATACAGTGCCAAGGCCTCCGGCGACTTGTCGACCTGCGCCGCCACGCGATCGCCGCGATTCGCGCCGCCCGTCTCCAGTGCCCGCGCGATGCGTCCGGAAAGGTCGGCGATGGCACGGTGGCTCCAGACGGTCCCGTCGTCGGCTTCGAGCAATGGCGCTTCGTGTTCTGCGGGCCGGCGCGCTTCGACCAGTGCGTAGAAGTTGGCCGTCATGCGGAAGGTGGTTCCGCGAAACCGGGAGCGCGGGTCCAGCGGTCGATCACGCGGGCTTCCAGCAGCTCCGAAACGGGCGTCACCTGGTCGCGCGCGGTGCCGATAACCCCGCTCACGACTCGCGCCGGCAACGTCTGCACGCGAGCGCCCGGCCATGCCGTCACGGTGGTCGCCGCGGCGGCGAGCGCCACGTAGATGGCACCGCCGGCTTCACCGGTCAACCACAGCTCGACCGGTTTGCCGTGCGTTCTCAAGGTGTGCGCGACGGCTGCGGCCTGCGCGATGAACTCCGACAGCATCAGTTGCTCGTTGTCTATGGTTCCCGCCTGACCCGGCGTGTCGAGCAGGATCACAAAGGGCATGGGCGGCCGGTCGCGCGCCAGATCCAGCAGCGCCTGGGAAAACCTCCAGCAGGCAGCGGCATCCACCGGCCGGCCCTGCACGAAACCGGCGAGCAGCGTTTCCCGGCCGTGGACCCAGCCGTCGCCCCAGATCACGCCGCCCGCGTAGAGCGCACTCCAGCCTTGCGGAAAGAGATGGTCGAGACGCGCTTCGAGTTCCGGCGGCACGGCGTCCGCCGAAATCGACAGCGGGTCGCCGCGATACAGGCGCAAACGCCGCATCAGCGCGCGCTGCCGTTGCTCGATCGTGAGTCCGGCCGGCGCATCGGCGAGCCAGGCGGCGGTCGCCGCGCGCACGGCCGCGGCATCGTCCGTCACCATCAGCGCGTCCTCATCGTGACGGGCGCGACTGTCCACGCCGAACAGCGCGGCGATATCGTCGCGCCCCATCGGGATCGACAAAGCCGCCAGCGCCCGCGGCCCGGAGACTCCTAGCAGCGCGCCGCGTGGATAGATGCGCGCGGCCGCCACGAACGCGAGCAGGCTGGCGCCACCGAAACAGTGGCGCCCCAGCACGGCGGCAATCCGCAAGCCGCTCGCTGCGGCATCGAGCAGCGCCGCTTCGAGACGCCGGAAGGCGCCGAGGACCGCCACGCCTTCGGTGAGCTTCGCACCGGCCGAATCGAGCAGCAGGATCAGCGGGCGCATCTGCTCCCGTGCCCGCGCGATTGCATGCATCAGGGCTTCAGCATCGGCGCTGTCGATGGCGCCGGATGCGCGTTCCGGATCGGTGGCGGCCAGCACCACCTTGAGGTTGTGGATGGCACCGACACCCGCAAGCACGCCGCTGCCTTCTACCGGCTCGAGCGGCTCCCAGCTACCCGCGTCCAGCAGGATCCCGACGCGCGCATCGAGGCGCAGTTCGAGAAACGAGCGCGGGCTCACGCACCGGTCCAACGGCGCATGATCTCGATGAAGGCGTCGGTGCACTGCTCCACGCGATCGGTGCGGCAGTATTCGTCGGTCTGATGCGCCATCTGCGCCTCGCCCGGACCGAGGATGATCGTGGGCGGATCGCCGAGCGCCGGCTTCAGCACGGCGGCATCGGTGAAGTATGTGGCGGCGCGCGGTTCGGGGCGCACACCCAGATGCGGCTGCATGACGTCGAACACGCTCTGCACCCACTCGTGCTGCGGATCGGTGTAGACCGACTGCACGTCGAGCAGCGTGTGCAGCTCCACCTCCGGTCCGAGCGCATGCACAAGCTGGTCGCGGATGTGCGCGTGCGTCTGTGTTGGTACCGTGCGGATGTCGAGACCCATCACGGCTTCGTCCGGCACGGAGTTGATGTTGAGACCGCCGTGCATCGTGCCCAGGTTGAGCGTCCCCTGACCCATCATCGGATGGGGCGGATTGTCGAAGCGGAATTGTTCGAGAACGTTGACCGCTTTGGCGGCTTTGTACACTGCGTTCACGCCTTTGTCGGGCATCGATCCGTGCGCTGTCACGCCATGGGTTTTCGCATGCAGCCAGAATGCCCCCTTGTGGCCGATGAACGGATAGTTGCCGCTGGGTTCGGCCACCACCATGGCACCGGCCGCGGCCAGCAATGCCTTGTCGCGGATCAGTTCGAACGCACCCTGGCAGCCGGTCTCTTCTCCTGCAGTGATGACCAGCGCGACACCCGGCGTCTGCGCAAGATGTGGTGCCAGGGCGATGGCTGCCGTCACGAAAGCGCCGACGCCGCTTTTCATGTCGCTCGATCCGCGGCCGTACATCTTCCCGGCGTCGGTCTCGCCGGCGAACGGATCGCGCGTCCAGGGCGCGGCGCCGAGCGGCACGATATCGATGTGGCCGGTGAACACGATCGGCTTCTTCGTTCCGTTGCCGCCGATGGTCGCGATCAGATTGGCCCGCCCTGCGCCGATGCCGTGGTAGCGCACCCGATAGCCAGCCGCCTCGAGCAGACCACCGAGGTGGCGGGCGCAGGCTTCCTCCTCGCCGGGTGGGTTGATGGTGTTGAAGCGCAGCAACTCCTGCGTCAAGCGAACGGCTTCGGCGGGATGGCCCATGACGAATCCTCGGTAGTCGAGGAAGTATAGCGGTCAGCGGGTGCCGAAGTACGCGGCGATCAGCTCCGGGTGCTGTTTGAGTTCTTCCGCCGAGCCTGCGGCGCTGACGCGTCCGCCGGAAATCACGTAACCGCGTTGTGCGATCGCCAGCGTCTGGTGCACGTTCTGCTCCACCAGCAACACGGTGACGCCGGTTTCGCGGACGCGCCGGATCGCCTGGAAGTTCTCCTTCACGAAGCGTGGCGACAGGCCCAGCGACGGTTCGTCGATGATGAGCAGTCGCGGCGAGCCCATCAACCCTCGCCCGATGGACAGCATGGCCTGCTCGCCGCCGGAAAGTGTCCCGGCCAGCTGGGTCAGGCGTTCGCGCAACCGCGGAAACAGCTCGCACACTTCATCGAAGCGCGCGGCTATTCTGCGGCGATCACGGACCAGGTACGCGCCGGTGTGCAGATTCTCGGCGACGGTCAGCTTCGGGAACACTCGCCGACCTTCCGGGATGACGCCCACACCGCGGGCCACGATGCGATGGGTGGGTTCGCGGGTCACGTCCTCGCCGTCGAGCAGCACGGTCCCGGCACGCGGTGCGGTCAGGCCGAGCACAGCGCGCGCGAGCGTGCTTTTCCCTGCGCCGTTTGCCCCGAGAAGGCAGGTGATCTCACCGCCGGAAGCTTCCAGCGACACCGACATCAGCACGTCGGCGCGATCGTAGGCAACCGTCAGGTCGCGCACTTCGAGCCTCATTCCCGTGACCATTCAGTCCTCGCCGAGGTACGCGCGCCGCACGACAGGGTCGGCTGCCACTTCGGCGTACGATCCTTCAGCGAGCTTGCGCCCATAGTCGAGCACGACGCAGCGGTCGCTCACGCGCTCGATCACGCCCATGTCGTGCTCGATGATCACGACCGTGAGTGCCGGCCGCTGCGCCTTGACCGCGAGCAGATCCGTCATCAGTTCGGCGGTCTCATCCGGTGTCATGCCGGCCGATGGCTCGTCGAGCAGCAGCAGGGCCGGTTCGCGGATGAGGGCGCGGCAGATCTCGACGCGGCGCCGATCGATCATCGTCAACGCGCGGGCCGGTTCGAACAGGCGCGCCGGCAACCCGGGGCTGAACGCTGCGAGCAAGGTTCGAGCGACATCCGCCTGACCGCGAACCGCGGCGGCGAAACGACCTCGCGCAAACAGGCTCGACCAAGGCCCGTGATCGAGGGTCAGGTGTTGCCCGAGCATGAGGTTGTCGAACACGGAGAGGTCGAGCAGCAGACGCAACCGCTGAAATGTCCGCGCGATGCCGAATGCGGCGATGCGACGCGGCTCGAGCCCGGTGATGTCCGCACCGGCCAACTGCGCTCGGCCGCCCGCTACGCGGACGAAACCGGTGAGCGCATTGAAGAATGTGGTCTTGCCGGAACCGTTGGGCCCGATCAGTCCGACGGTTTCACCCGTGTGCACCGAAAGATCGAGTCCGTCGAGCGCCGTGACACCGCCGAAGCGCACCACCAGCGCTCGCGCATCCAGCAATGGCGCAGTCACCGGCTCTCCCCGGCGGAATAGTCGCGCATCGGGCGCGGCAGCAACCCGCCCGGACGCACCAGAAGGATCACGATCACGAGCAGCGCGAACAGGAGGAAGCGGTATTCCTGGATCACCTGCAACTTCTCGGGCAGCAGCACGACGATCAGCGCCGCCGGAACGAGGCCCAACGCATTGCCGAGGCCGCCCAGGATCACGATGGATACGAGAATCAGCGAATCGCCGAACGTGAAGCTGGTGGGTGCGACGAAGCCGGTCATCATCGCGTAGGCGGCACCGGCGAGCCCGATCAGGAAATTGCCGATGGAAAAGGCGGCGATCTTCCAGGCCGCGACGTTCACGCCGAAGGCTGCCGCTGCCGTTTCGTCCAGGCGCACGGCATCGAAGGCGAGGCCGATCCAGGAGCGCTCCAGGCGCCGCACCAGCACATAGGCGGCTGCCGCGATCACCAGGCTGAGTCCGGCATAGGCAAGATAGAACGACCACTCGGTTTCGTCGTCGATGGCGATGGGGTCGTTGAACGCGTGCCCGAACAGCACGAAGCCAGGCACCTTGAGCCCCTGCGGGCCACCGAGGGCGTCGTTCACTTCGAGGAAGGTCTTGAACAGGATGCCGAAGGCGATGGTGATCAGCGCGGCGTAGTGGCCGCGCGTGCGCAGCAGCGGCAACACCAGCACCGAGCCGATCAGCGCAGCGCATGCGCCCCCGGCCAGAATCACCAGCGGATGCGGCAACGCGGTCTTGTTGGCGAGCACCGCTGCCGCATAGGCGCCGATGCCGAAGAACGCCGCGCCCGCGAAGTTCACGACGCCGGCATGGCCGAACTGGATCGTCAGGCCGAGGCCAGCCACGATGGTGAGGAGAACCGTGCAAAGCATCAGCAGCGCGAAGTTGTGTTCGCGCAGCACGAACGTCATGCCGATCACCAAGGCGACCGCGACTCCGGAGACAGTGCGGGCATGCGTTCCACCGCTGCGGCGTATGCGGTCGTCCCAACCCATGCGAGTCGCCATCAGCATGGCGACACCCGCGGCGATCACAATGGCGATGACGGCCCATTGCTGTTCCGCCAGCAGAAGTCCGAGGACGCCGGCGGTGGAGACAAGCAGGGCGACGAGCGCCGGCCAGACGGGGGCGATCATGTCAGGGGCGCCGGGGCGCCCCAAGCCACTGACGCGCCCCCGCGGGGGGCAGCGACCGCAGGGAGCGTGGGGGCTTGTTCATTCTAGACTCGCTCGGCAGACCGCTCGGCCAAGAGGCCGGCCGGACGCAGCGCCATGAGCACGATGACGGCGGCGAACGCGAAGACGTCCTTGTATGCGCTGGCGAAAGGCAGCGCGACGGCCCCGATCGTCTGCAGTGCAGCGAAGAGGAATCCTCCGAGAATTGCTCCATAGACGTTGCCCAGGCCTCCGACCACCGCCGCGGAAAAACCGATGGCGCCGAGCAGCAGACCGAGGTTGAAGCTGATCTCGCTGTAGTACAGACCATTCACGACACCTGCGAGCGCCGCCAGCGCCGACCCGATGGCGAACGTGGCGAGGACCGTGGCGGTGAAGGGGATGCCCATGGCCGATGCGGTCTCCGGATCCTGGGCCACCGCGCGGATGGCGAGCCCGAGGCGGGTCCGTGCCAGAGTGAGGTGTACGCCGACGATGGCGGCGACGCCGATGACGAACAGGATCGCGCTGTCGTGGCGCAGCGTGAAACTGCCGATCTCGACCGTCCCTCCCGGCAGCAGCCGCGGGAACGGTTTCGGATTCGACCCCTGCGGATAGAACAGGCGGACCCCTTCGCGGATCACGGTACCCGCCATCAAGGTAATGAGCAGGACGTTGATGGCCGGGGCTCCCCGCAGCGGCAGCACGAGAAGGCGCGCCAGCAGCGCGCCCACCACCGCCATCAACCCGAGGGCGACGACCAGCATGCCGAGCAACATCAGCGGGTGCGAAGTCACACCCATGCCCGTGAGTCCGGCCGCCACGGCAAGCGCCGTGAAGGCACCCAGCATCACCACGTCACCGTGCGAGAACTTGATGACGTCCATCACGCCGAAGAACAGCGTGAAGCCGACCGCCACCAGGGCGTAGATCACGCCCAGCATCAGTCCGTTGAAGACGTGCTGGGCGAGCAGTCCCGGGTCCACCGCCTACTTCTTCACGAGTGCACGCTTGCCGCTCGCGTAGTCGCTGTCCTCCCAGACGAGCCACTTGCCGTCCTGCACGACGAACTTGGTGATGAGCGGCACCGCGTTCTGCCGATGATCGTCGAAGGTGATCTTGCCGACGATGGAATCATAGTCGCGCGTCCGGTTGAGCTCGGCGCGCACTTTCTTCCGATCGGGCCCGACCTTGTCGATGGCGTCCATGACCAGCGTCGTGGCAGCGAACGCGAAGGGCCCGTAGGCTTCCGGATCATCCGGATACTTCTGCTTGGTGTAGGCGTCGAGAAACACGCGACCCCCAGGCAGCTTCTCCGCCGGAGCACCTTCGCGGAATGCCACGACACCCTCCGCGAGCGGCCCGAGCCCTTCGATGAATGCGTCCGACACGATACCCGACGTGCCCTGGAAAACCGCCTTCACGCCGAGCTTGTCCATCTGGCTACGGATACGCACGCCGATGGGCGTCAGGCCGGCGAAGTAGATGACTTCCGGCTTGAGCTCCTTGATCTTGGTGAGTTCAGCGGAGAAGTCCTGCTGGTCGGCGGTGACGCCGAAGGTCCCGAGAATCTGCCCACCGCTTTTCGCGAGATCCTCGCTGAAGTACTTGTTGTGTCCTTTGCCGTAGTCGGTGGTGTCGTGGATGACAGCCCAGCGCTTGAACTTGAGGCCGGTCATGAAGCGCGCCGCGGCCTCGTTCTGGTTGATCATGGTGCCGTTGACGCGGTGCACCTCCTTGTAGTCGCTGGCGTAGGTGATGTCCGGCAACACCGCACCCCACACCACCACGGGCAGTCCGAACTTGCGGTAGACCTCGACCGCGGCCATCGCGACGGTCGAGCAGTAGTGCGTGACGCCGGCGACGATGCCGTTGTCGGCGGCGGCCTTGGTCGCCACCTGCACCCCGACATTCGGCTTGCACTCGTCGTCGAGGACGACCAGCTCGTACGTGTACGGTGTCTTGGCATCGGCATTGCGCAAGCGCACAGCGAGATCGGCGCTGTTGCGTCCACCCAGGCCGTTGGCCGAAACGCCGCCGGTGAGCGGCCCGATGAAAGCGATCCGGACCGTGTCCTTGGCCTGAACCGGCAGGCCGGCCAGGGCGATGATCAGCGCGACGGAAAGCGACGCGGACTTCATGGCGTATCCCCTCGACGAATTGCCGGCGAGGGTAGGGGGCGCATCAGCGCATGTCAAACGCCTTGCGGCGATGCGACGACGCTCGGCAGGGCCGCCAACAAAAAAGGCGACTTCGCGTCGCCTTTCCTGGTTGCTCGGCGCGCCAGGCCTCAGCGCTTGCGCAGCTTGCGGATGGCGGCCAGTTGCGCCGCCATCATCGCGTACTCGGCCTGCATGGTCGCGATCTCGACCTTGTCCTGCGAGTTGCGCATCGCTTCTTCGGCGAGGCGCATGGCTTCGGCCGCCTTGGCCTCGTCCAGGTCGCCACCGCGGATGGCGGTGTCGGCCAGCACGGTGATGGCTTTTGGCTGCACTTCCAGCACGCCACCGGCAACGAAGATCAGTTCCTCGTCACCACCGCCGGCCGGCTTGATGCGTACCGACCCCGGCTTGATGCGGGTGATGAGCGGCGTGTGCTGCGGATAGATGCCGAGCTCGCCCGCTTCGCCGGGCAGGACGACGAACTCCGCCTCGCCCGAGTAGATCGACTCTTCGGCGCTGACGACGTCGACGTGGATGGTGTTGGCCATGCGTTACTGGAACTTCTTCGCGTTCTCGACCGCTTCTTCGATGGTGCCGACCATGTAGAAGGCCTGCTCGGGGAGGTGATCGTACTCGCCGTTGACGATGGCCTTGAAGCCCTTGATCGTGTCCTTCAACGTCACGTACTTGCCGGGCGAACCGGTGAACACTTCGGCCACGTGGAACGGCTGCGACAGGAAACGCTGGATCTTGCGCGCGCGCGCCACGGCGAGCTTGTCCTCGGGAGACAGTTCGTCCATGCCGAGAATCGCGATGATGTCGCGGAGTTCCTTGTAGCGCTGCAGCGTCGCCTGCACGGCGCGCGTGGTGTTGTAGTGGTCTTCGCCGATGACGTTGGGGTCGACCTGACGCGAAGTGGAGTCGAGCGGGTCAACGGCCGGGTAGATACCGAGCGAAGCGATGTCACGCGACAGCACGACGGTGGCGTCCAGGTGACCGAAGGTCGTCGCGGGCGACGGGTCGGTCAAGTCATCCGCGGGCACGTACACGGCCTGGATCGAAGTGATCGATCCGGTCTTGGTGGATGTGATGCGCTCCTGCAGGCGACCCATCTCTTCGGCCAGGGTCGGCTGGTAACCCACCGCGGAAGGCATCCGCCCCAACAGCGCGGACACTTCGGTACCGGCCAATGTGAAGCGGTAGATGTTGTCCACGAAGAACAGGATGTCGCGGCCTTCGTCGCGGAAGCGCTCGGCCATGGTGAGGCCGGTCAGCGCCACGCGCAGGCGGTTGCCGGGCGGCTCGTTCATCTGGCCGAACACCATCGCCACCTTCGACTCGCCGAGGTTGTCGAGCTTGATGACGCCGGCTTCCGACATTTCGTGATAGAAGTCGTTGCCTTCGCGGGTGCGCTCGCCCACGCCGGCGAACACCGAGAGACCCGAGTGCTGTTTCGCGATGTTGTTGATGAGCTCCAGCATGTTCACGGTCTTGCCCACGCCGGCGCCGCCGAACAGGCCGACCTTGCCGCCCTTTGCAAACGGGCAGATCAGGTCGATGACCTTGATGCCCGTTTCGAGCAGTTCCACCGACGGCGACAGTTCGTCGAACTTCGGGGCCGGCTGGTGAATCGAGCGCCGCTCGTCGGTGGCGATCGGCCCCACCTCGTCGATGGGGCGGCCGAGGACGTCCATGATGCGGCCGAGTGTGGCCATGCCCACCGGCACCGAGATCGGCTTGCCGGTGTTGGTCACCTTCATGCCGCGGCGCAGACCGTCGGAAGAACCGAGGGCGATGGTCCGAACCACGCCGTCGCCCAACTGCTGCTCGACCTCGAAGGTGAGGCCCTTCTCCGCCAGCGTATTGGTCGGGTCCTCGACGAGCGTCAGCGCGTCATAGATGTGCGGCATGAATTCCCGCGGGAACTCGATGTCGGTCACTGCGCCGATGCACTGGACGATGGTGCCTTGTGCTTGTGCCATTCTCGTTCTTTCCTGAAACGTTCGATTCGAATGAGGTAAGGTCGGGCGCTAGACCGCAGCGGCGCCGCCGACGATCTCGGACAGCTCCTTCGTGATCGCTGCCTGCCGCGACTTGTTGTAGATCAGCGTGAGCTCGTCGATGACGTTGGCCGCGTTGTCGGAGGCGGATTTCATGGCCACCATGCGGGCTGACTGTTCGCTCGACATGTTCTCGGCTACACCCTGGTAGACGATGGCCTCGATGTAGCGCGTGAGGACCTGGTCGAGCACGCCCTTGGCCTCGGGCTCGTAGATGTAGTCCCACGAGCCTTCCGGCACGCCGAGCCTCTCACCGGACAGCGGGAGCAGCTGCTCGCAGACCGGCTCCTGCTTCATCGTGTTGATGAACTTGGTGTAGAAGATCAGCAGGCGGTCGAAGCGGTCGTTGGTGTAGCCGTCGAGCATGATCTTTACCGCACCGATCAACTTCTCGAGGTGCGGGCGGTCGCCGAGCTGGGTCACCTGCGAGACGATGTTGGCGCCGAGCCGTTGCATGAACGACAGGCCCTTGTTGCCGATGCAGCAGACCTCGAAGCTTTCGCCCTCGGATTCCCACTGCTTCATCTGGTTGAGTGCCAGCCGCTGGACGTTGGTGTTGAGGCCGCCGCACAGGCCCTTGTCGGTGGTGATGATGATGATCCCGACCTTTTTCACCGTGTCGCGTTCGATCAGGAACGGATGGCGGTACTCGGGGTTCGCGTGCGAGATGTGGGCCGCGACGTTGCGGATCTTTTCGGCGTAGGGCCGGGCCGCGCGCATGCGGTCCTGCGCCTTGCGCATCTTCGAAGCGGCGACCATCTCCATCGCCTTGGTGATCTTGCGAGTGTTCTGCACACTCTTGATCTTGGTGCGGATCTCTTTCGAGCCAGCCATGTCGTGGGTTCTTTCGCGAACGCGGGTCGAGGGCGGTCAGTAGCTGCCGTTCTTCTTCCAGTCGTCGATGGCGGCGCGCAACTCCTTCTCGGCGTCGGCGCTCACGTCCTTCTTCGACTCGATGCCGTCCGCAAGCGCGGCGTACTTGGCCTTGATGTGATCGCGCAGGCTCTTTTCGGCGGCCAGAGCCTTCTTCACTTCGATGTCGTCGAAGTAGCCGTTGTTCACGGCGAACAGCGTCAGCACCATTTCCCAGACCTGCAGCGGCAGGTACTGCGGCTGCTTCATCAGCTCCATCACCATCCGGCCGCGTTCGAGCTGCTTGCGGGTGGCTTCGTCGAGGTCGGAGGCAAACTGGGCGAACGCCGCGAGTTCGCGGTACTGCGCCAGCGCGAGACGCACGCCGGCGCCCACGTCCTTGCGCTTCATGGCCTTGGTCTGCGCCGCACCACCGACTCGCGACACCGAAACGCCGGCGTTGATGGCGGGGCGGATACCGGCGTTGAACAGGTCGGTTTCCAGGAAGATCTGGCCGTCCGTGATAGAGATCACGTTCGTGGGAACGAACGCGGACACGTCGCCGGCCTGGGTTTCGATCACCGGCAGGGCAGTCAACGAACCGGTCTTGCCCTTGACCGCGCCCTTGGTGAAGCGCTCGACCCAGGCTTCGCTGACGCGTGCGGCGCGTTCGAGCAGACGGCTGTGGAGATAGAACACGTCGCCGGGATACGCTTCACGGCCTGGCGGACGGCGCAGCAGCAGCGAGATCTGGCGATACGCCCAGGCCTGCTTGGTCAGATCGTCATAGATGATCAGGGCGTCCTGGCCGCGGTCGCGGAAGTATTCGCCCATGGTGCAGCCGGAATAGGCGGCGATGTACTGCATGGCCGCGGACTCTGAAGCCGATGCTGCCACGATGATCGTGTACGCCATCGCGCCATGCTCTTCGAGCTTGCGCACGACGTTGGCGATGGTCGAGGCCTTCTGGCCGATCGCCACGTAGACGCAGAAGAGATCCTTGCCCTTCTGGTTGATGATCGTATCCACCGCCACCGCGGTCTTGCCAGTCTGGCGGTCGCCGATGATCAGTTCACGCTGACCTCGGCCCACGGGCACCATTGCGTCGATGGACTTCAGTCCGGTCTGCACCGGCTGCGACACCGATTTACGCCAGATCACGCCCGGCGCGACCTTCTCGATGATGTCGGTTTCCTTGGCATTGATCGGGCCCTTGCCGTCGATCGGTTGACCG
Source organism: Betaproteobacteria bacterium Ga0077523 (assembly GCA_001464695.1). Classification (GTDB taxonomy): domain Bacteria; phylum Pseudomonadota; class Gammaproteobacteria; order Burkholderiales. Next base: position 18,165 of record LNDQ01000111.1, read on the forward strand.
AGCGAATTCACGACGCGGCCGATCAGCTCCGGGCCCACGGGCACGGACAGGATCTGTCCGGTGCACTTGACCGGGTCACCTTCGGTGATGTGCTCGTACTCACCCAGAATCACGGCGCCTACCGAGTCGCGCTCGAGGTTCAACGCGAGGCCGAAGGTGTTGTTGGGGAACTCGAGCATCTCGCCCTGCATGACGTCGGACAGGCCGTGCACGCGGCAGATACCGTCGGTCACCGAGACCACGGTGCCCTGGGTGCGCACGTCGGCCGAGAGCGCGAGGCTCTGGATCCGGGACTTGATCAGATCGCTGATCTCGGAGGGTTTCAGCTGTTGCATGGCGGTTCCGATTCGTGGATGTTTGGAGTGGGTACGCGCGTCACGCGGTGAGACTGGCGGCCATGGCCTCGAGCTTGCCTCGCACCGAACCGTCGATGACCTGGTCGCCGACGGCAATACGGACGCCACCGATCAGCGCTGGATCGACGGTCACTTCGGGTCGCACCTTGCGTTTGAACTTGCGCTCGAGGTCGGCGACCAGACCGGCGAGATCGGCACCATCGAGCGGAAAGGCACTTTCGATCTGCGCGTCGACGGTGCTCTCGCGTTCGTTCTTGAGCGCTTCGAACTGATCGCGTACCGCTGGCAGCGCGGCGACGCGCTGGTTCGTAGTCAGCGCTTCGAGGAGCTTACGCGTCTCGGGTGAGTTGTCGCCGGATACGGCGACGAACATATCGACCAGGGCACTCGCCGACACGCGCGGGTTGCCGAGCAGCTGACGCACGTCCGGATGTTCGGCGGCGGCCGCCAAGCTGCCGAGGGTCGTCGACCATTGGGCGAGCGCGCCGGCCTTGTCGGCGATCTCGAAGACCGCTTCCGCGTAGGGCCGGGCGATAGTGCTGATCTCAGCCATGGCTGCTTATATTTCTTTCTTGAGCTGAGCTAACAGATCAGCGTGCGCCTGGGCGTTGATTTCCTTGCGCAGGATCTTCTCCGCGCCGGCAACCGCAAGCGCGGCCACCTGGTCACGCAACGCTTCGCGAGCACGCGAAACTTCCTGGTCGATCTCGGCCTTCGCCGCGGCCTTCTCGCGACCGCTTTCCTCGCGCGCCGCGTTCTTGGCCTCGTCGATCAGCTGCGAGCCGCGTTTCTCGGCCTGCGCGATGATCTCCTGGGCGCGGTTGCGCGCTTCGGCGATGGCGGCCTCGGCCTGCTTCGAGGAAACCTCGAGCGACTGGCGGCCTTTTTCGGCGGCCGCAAGGCCGTCGGCGATCTGCGACTGGCGTTGTTCGATGGCGCGCAACAGCGGCGGCCAGACGAACTTCACCGTGAACCAGATGAAGATCGCGAAGGACACGGCCTGGGCGATCAGCGTCAGGTTGATGTTCATGCCTGCCCCCTAACCGGGAAAAGGTGGAGAGGGAGTTACTGAATGACGGCGAGCAGCGGATTGCCGAAGGCGAACAGCATCGCGAGACCCACGCCGATGATGAAGGATGCGTCGATCAGGCCGAGCAGCAGGAACACCTTGGCTTGCAGCGCCGGGATCATCTCGGGCTGGCGCGCGGCACCTTCGAGGAAGCGGCTGCACATGATGCCCACGCCGATACATGCACCGGCGGCGCCGAGACCGATCATCAGGCCGATGCCGACGCCGGTGTAGGCCTGGATCATCGCGAGTAGTTGCAGCTTGTCCATCAGAGTTTCCTTTCGAGTTGCGGAACGTAAAGTGGGATTGAGAAGTACGTCAGTGGCTCTCGTGCGCCATGGAGATGTAGACGATCGTGAGCATCATGAAGATGTAGGCCTGCAGCGCGACGATCAGGATGTGGAAGATCGCCCAGCCGACGCCGAGGATCGCGCCGAAGACCGTGCCGACCAGCCCTGTGGCAGCCCACAGCCACAGCAGCAGGAAGATGATTTCGCCGGCGTACATGTTGCCGTACAGCCGCAGCGAGTGGGACAGCGGTTTCGAGATGTACTCGACCAGGTTGAACAGGAAGTTCGCCGGCCAGAGCAACGGATTGGAGCCAAAGGGTGAGCAGAACAGTTCGTGGATGAATCCGCCGACGCCTTTCACCTTGATGGAGAAGTAGATCATCAAGAGCCAAACCGATAGGGCCAGCGCGAAAGTCGTGTTGACGTCCGCGGTCGGCACCATCCGCCATTCGTGAATACCCACGGCGCCGAGAATCTTGGCGACGATGTCCACGGGCAGGAAATCCATCGCATTCATCAGGAGGACCCACACGAACACCGTCAGCGCGGTGGGTGTGACGAAATCGCGCTTGCCGTGGAAGATGCCCTTCACCTGGTCGTCGACGAAGCTGAACATCAGCTCGACGAACGCCTGCCGCTTGGTGGGCACGCCGGCAGTGGCGCCGCGCACGACCCACCACAGCAGGCCGATGCTGATCACACCGAGGATCGCAGCGGTCACGACCGAGTCGACGTGCAGGGTCCAGAAGGATCCGCCGCCGCCGACCGGCTTCGCCAGGAAGGAGAGGTGGTGCTGGATGTATTCGGTAGGTGTCAGTGCGGCTTCGGAGGACATTGCTCGTTCAAACCTTGATCATTTCACGCTGGTTCGTCCGACATCCCGGACGAAGACCGCCATCGAGAACACCACGATCGAGATGGCGAAAGATCCGACGAACGCCACCGCAACCACCTGCTTGTATGTCGCCAGCACCAGCCAGAGCAGCACCACGCTGACGCCGATCTTGACCCCTTCGGCACGGAACACCGTCGACAACGTCGTACCGATCGACGGCGCCTTCGCGAGTTGCGTGACGATGGCGAATCCGAGACAAGCCACCAGAGCGACCATCCCGCCCAGTGCACCAGAGAGCGCACCGTGCACCCCTGCTATCAAACCCGTGACGACAGCGACCACCACAGTCGTCAAGACCTGCCACCGCAAGACGGTTCGAAAGGGCGCGCTGTGGATCCGGACCATCTTTTGAACCCGCTGGCGACTAGAAAAACCGCGAGAGTGTAATGGTGGATGCGGCGGTGCGTCAACGCTTCAGGCGCGGGGCCGTCGCAGGTGTGCCAGCAGGGCGTCCAGCTGATCGAGCGAGCGGTATTCGATCTCGAGCTTGCCGCGGCCCTTGCCGCGCGAGCGGATTTCCACAGAAGCGCCGAGATGGTCGGACAACTCCTCCTCGAGATCTTTCAGGTCGCGGCTCACGGCGCGTTGCCGCTTGACCGGCACTTCTGCACCGAGCTGAGCGACCAGCCGTTCCACTTCGCGGACCGACAGGCCCTGCGCCACGATGCGCTCGGCGAGTTCGAGTTGCTTGGCGCTCGGCAGACCCAGCAACGCGCGGGCATGACCCATGTCGAGCGCCCCATCCAGCATCTTCTGCTGGACCGAGCCGGGCAATTGCAGCAGTCGCAACAGATTGGATACGGCCGTGCGCGAACGTCCCACCGCTTCGCCCGCGCTCTGGTGCGTCATGCCGAATTCGTCGATGAGCCGCTGGATGCCGGCGGCCTCTTCCAGCGCGTTGAGATCTTCGCGCTGGATGTTCTCGATGAGCGCCATGGCGAGGGCCGCCTCGTCGCGGACGTCGCGCACCAGCACCGGCACTTCCTTGAGTCCGGCGCGCTGGGCTGCACGCCAGCGGCGCTCGCCCGCGATGATCTCGTAGCGACCCGATGCGATCGGGCGCACGAGGATCGGCTGGATCATGCCCTGCGACTTGATCGATGCGGCCAGTTCGGCGATCGCCTCTTCGTGCATCTGCGTGCGCGGCTGGTACTTGCCACGCTGCAATGCCGTCACCGGCAGCTGCGTCATGCGATCGCCGGTCTCCTCCGCTTCATCTCCAGCGAGCAGCGCGTCGAGCCCGCGCCCCAGTCCCTTGTGCTTCACCATCATGCGGCCGCCTGTTTGCCGAGGATTTCACCAGCCAGCGCCAGGTACGCGAGCGCACCCTTCGACTGGCGATCGTAGGAGAGCACCGGCATGCCGTAGCTCGGCGCCTCGGCGAGACGCACGTTGCGCGGGATGACGGTGCGATACACCTTTTCGCCGAAGTGCTGCTGCAGCTGATCGGAGACCTGCTGCCCGAGCGTATTGCGCGGGTCGTACATGGTGCGCAGCAGTCCTTCGATCTCGAGATGCGGATTGAGGTGCGCACGCACTTTCTTGACCGTGTTGACCAGATCGGAGAGGCCTTCGAGCGCGTAGTACTCGCATTGCATCGGAATCATCACCGCCTGCGCGGCGACCAGACCGTTGACGGTAAGCAGGTTGAGCGCAGGCGGACAGTCGATCAGCACGAAGTCATAGTCGGCATCCACGCTCTCGAGTGCTGTCTTGAGGCGGGTCTCGCGGTTCTCGAGGGCCACCATCTCGATCTCGGCGCCGGCCAGGTCGCGGTTGGCCGGTATGACATCGTAGTTGCCGCTGCTGGAACGCTGGCGGACATCGACGAGCGGCGCCTCGCCCAGCAGCGCCTGGTAGACCGTGGCTTTCAACTGACGCTTGTCGATGCCGCTGCCCATGGTGGCGTTGCCTTGCGGATCGAGATCGATCAGCAACACGCGCCGGCCGGCCATCGACAGGCTTGCTGCCAGGTTGATGGTGGTGGTCGTCTTGCCGACGCCGCCTTTCTGATTGGTGATCGCGATGATCTTGGCCATGGGTCCTCGAAGCTCAGGCTACGGTGCGTTCGATCAGCACGAGGTGACGCTCGCCTTCCACGCCCGGTACCGCCAGCGGCACCACACGATCGACGCGAAAGCCCTCGGGCAACTGGGCGATTTCTTCATGGGGATTGAGTCCTTTCATCGCGGCCAGACGACCGCCTGGCGCCAGCAGATGCCCGGCAAGGCGCACGAAGTCCGCGAGCTCGGCGAAGGCACGCGAGATGACGACCTGAAACGTCGTAGCCGGCCGCCATTGTTCGACGCGCTCGCGCCGGACGTCGGCGTTGGCGATGTCGAGCTCGCCCACCGCCTGCGTCAGAAATGCCGTCTTCTTGTGGTTGCTGTCCACCAGCGTGACCCTCCAATCCGGCCGCGCGAGCGCGATTGGAATGCCGGGCAGGCCTGGACCCGTCCCGATGTCCACAACTGTCTCCCCAGCAAGATGCGGCACCACCGCAAGACTATCGAGCAGGTGATGGCTTACTAACTTCGGCGCTTCGCGGATCGCGGTCAAGTTGTAGACGCGATTCCACTTCTGCAGCAGGGCCAGATAGGCGAGCAACCGGGATTCCGTTCCCGGAGCCAGCTTGAGCCCGAGCTTCTCGACGCCCTGCTCGAGCGCCCGCGCTTGCGTGGTCACCGCGACTGCGCCGTCGGGACGTCGTGGGCGGGTGCTGCGGCCCGGCGGGCGAAGCCCCGGCGCAGATGGACCAGCAGCAAGGAGATCGCTGCGGAAGTGATGCCCGAGATGCGGGCCGCCTGACCGAGGGTCTCGGGACGATGGGCATTGAGCTTCTGCTGGACTTCGTTCGAGAGCCCGCGCACGGTCCGATAGTCGAGATCGGCCGGCAGCCTGGCATCTTCGAAATGCTCGTGCCGGGCAACCTCTTCGCGCTGGCGCTCGATATATCCTTGATATTTCGCCTGAATCTCGACCTGCTCGGCGACTTCGACAGCATCCACCGCCGGACCGGCTCCGGGCAATGTCATCAGCGACGCATAGCTCACGCTAGGGCGACGCAACAGAGCGTCCAGCGTATGGTCGGTTTCGAGCGCCTGACCGAAGACCGCGGTCATGCCTTCCGGCGTGAGCAGCCGAGGGTTCAGCCAGGTGGAACGCAGGCGTTCGAGTTCGCGCGCGACGGCCTCGCGCTTCGTTTCGAAATGCTGCCAGCGCGCATCGTCCACGAGACCCAGCGTACGGCCGATCTCCGTGAGCCGCAGGTCGGCATTGTCTTCACGCAGACTCAACCGGTACTCCGCGCGGCTCGTGAACATTCGATACGGTTCGGTCACGCCCCGTGTGATCAGGTCGTCCACGAGAACGCCCAGATAGGCTTCGTCGCGCCGCGGACTCCACGGGGCCGAGCCCCGCGCACATAGAGCGGCGTTGACCCCGGCCAGCAGGCCCTGGGCCGCCGCCTCTTCGTAGCCAGTCGTCCCGTTGATCTGTCCGGCGAAGAACAGACCGGCAATAGCCTTGGTCTCGAGCGAACTCTTCAGTCCGCGCGGATCGAAGTAGTCGTACTCGATCGCGTAGCCCGGTCGCAGGATGTGGGCATTCTCGAGGCCGCGAATGGAACGGACCGCGTCCATCTGCACATCGAAGGGCAGACTGGTGGAGATGCCGTTCGGGTAGATCTCGTGCGTCGTCAGCCCTTCGGGCTCCAGGAAGATCTGATGGGAATCCTTGTGCGCAAAACGGGTGACCTTGTCCTCGATCGAAGGGCAATAGCGCGGACCTATCCCTTCGATGACCCCGGTGAACATCGGCGAGCGATCGAGGCCACCGCGGATGATGTCGTGGGTCCGCGCATTGGTGTGAGTGATCCAGCAGGAACGCTGCTCCGGGTGCTGCGACGCCGACCCGAGGAAGGAGAACACTGGCACCGGCGTGTCGCCGGGCTGCTCGGTCATGACGGAGAAATCGATGGTTCGCCCGTCCAGCCGCGGTGGCGTCCCTGTTTTGAGGCGTCCAACGGGCAGTTTCAGTTCGCGCAGGCGCTGCGCGAGGCTCACCGAGGGCGGGTCGCCGGCTCGTCCTGCCTGATAGTTCGCAAGGCCGACATGGATCAAGCCCGAAAGAAAGGTGCCGGCGGTCAGAACCACCGCATCGGCCTCGAAACGGATCCCGAGTTGGGTCACGACGCCGGTAACGCGATCGCCATCGAGCAGCAGATCGTCCACAGCCTGCTGGAACAGCATCAGGTGTGGCTGATTCTCGAGGCGCTGGCGGATAGCCTTGCGGTACAGCACCCGATCGGCTTGCGCTCGAGTCGCGCGTACCGCGGGTCCTTTGCTGCGATTGAGGATCCTGAACTGGATCCCCGCTGCATCCGTCGCGGCCGCCATGGACCCGCCCAGGGCGTCTATTTCCTTGACCAGATGGCCTTTTCCGATCCCCCCGATGGAAGGATTGCAGGACATCTGCCCGAGCGTTTCGATGCTGTGGGTCAACAGCAGGGTTTCTTGGCCCATGCGTGCGGCGGCAAGGGCAGCTTCCGTCCCGGCATGCCCACCTCCGACCACGATGACGTTGAAACGCTTGGAAAACAGCATGATCTCACTCGAGATTCAGGGGTCGGCAATCATAGCCGAATTTGCTGCGACGAAGCCGTCCGCGGACGTTTCACGTGAAACCAGGGCCCTCGCAGCTCCAGTGTTTCACGTGAAACGTCGCTATATCTCGCGAAAGTGGTCCGCCACCACCTTCAGAAACAACCCCGCCACCGCCACGAGGAACACCCGGCGAACCAGGACTGGGCCGATCCGCCCTGCCATCGTTGCCCCCAACCAGGCCCCCAAGACGTTGCAGACGGCCATCGGCAAGCCGGCACGATAGTCCACGAAACCCAGCCCGATGAACATGCCCAAGGCGCCGAAATTGGTTGCCAGATTGACCACTTTCGCGGCGGCCGATGCCCGAACATAGTCGAGGTGGCACCACCGCACGAGACCGAAGATCAGAAAACTCCCGGTCCCGGGTCCGAACAGCCCGTCGTAGACCCCTGCCCCCACCCCCAGCGCCGCTTGCCCGCCCGATCCGGGCACTCGCGCCACTGCTGGAGTGCTCGCGTTCGGAGTTCCCTTCGCAAGCGTTGCAACCAGCACGACCACGAGCAGAATCATCACGGCCGGCTTCATGGTCGCTCCCGGAACCACCGTGGCGCAGAATGCCCCGATCCCGGAACCCGCCAGCGCTGCAACGACGGCCACCACCCAATCGCGCGGGCTCACGAACCGCAACGAGTGATACCGCAGCACGGCCGTTGTCGTCCCACAGAAGGACGACAGCTTGTTTGTGCCGAGCACCACGGCGACCGGGGCGGAGGGCAACGCGGCCAGCAGCGCTGGAATCTGTATCAACCCGCCGCCACCGGCGATCGCATCCACCCATCCTGCGAGCACGGCGCAACCGCAGAGCAACAGAAGCTCAGTGGCCCCCACGGTGCGTCATTTCCCCAGACAGAAGCGCGCGAAGATCTCGCCGAGCAGATCGTCCGCCGACGTTCTGCCGGAGATGGACGCCAGGGCCTCGAGCGCATAGCGCAATTCTTCGGCGAACAGCTCTTCCCGCTCCACGCCAAGCGCCGCGGCCTCGGCCAAGCGTTCCGCCGCTTCTTCGAGCGCCCTAATGTGGCGGGCTCTGGCCATGAAGACGCCTTCCTCCTCTAGCGGCTTCCAGCCGGCCGCTTCAAGCAGCACCGCACGCAGCTGATCGAGGCCGGCGCCCGTCAGCGCCGATATCCGTACGCGCGGGACCCCCAAAGTCCGGTCGATGCCCGGCGGGGCACCCGTCACGTCGATCTTGTTCTCGACATCGATGTGCGACGGCACACCCGGCAATGCACTGGCATCGGCACCTGCTTCCATCACCCTCACCACGATGTCCGCCCCTTGCGCCGCTTTCCGGCCTCGCTCGATCCCGATGGACTCCACGGGATCGTCGGAGACGCGCAGTCCGGCGGTATCGATGAACTCGAACGGAACACCCTCGAGTGCTACGACAGCACGGAGGATGTCACGGGTCGTTCCCGGCACTGCCGTGACGATGGCCACCTCGTCTCCAGACAACCGGTTGAATATGCTGGATTTTCCGACATTCGGCGCACCGACGATGGCGACCGTCACGCCCTCCCGGAGCAAGGTCCCCTGGCGCGCCGCCTGTTGCACCGCCTTCAGCTGCTCTCGCAGCGACGACAACCTCGCGGCAACGCCGTAAGCCTGCATCACCTCGACGTCTCCCTCTTCGGGGAAATCGAGCGAAGCTTCGGCAAGCGCTCGCAACTCGACCAGTCCGCGATGCAATGCTTCGACGCGCTCCGAGAACTCGCCGCGCAACGAACGCAGGGCTGAGCGCGCTGCGATCGAGGTCTTGGCCTCGATCAGGTCCGCGACACTTTCTGCCTGCGCCAGATCCAGCTTGCCATTCAGAAATGCTCGACGCGTGAACTCGCCCGGCTCGGCCAAACGCGCTCCGAGTTCCACGCAGCGCGCCAGGACTCCGCCGAGTACCGCTGTACCTCCGTGGCCGTGCAGTTCCAGAACATCCTCGCCGGTGTAGGACCCGGGCGCCGGGAACGCCAGAACAAGCCCGTCGTCGAGAACTTCACCGCTCGCGTTGCGAAACGGCACATGCATCGCCATCCTCGCCTTCAGCGCTTTTCCGGTCATGGCCTCACCGATCCTCAGCGCCACCGGTCCCGACACACGCACCACTCCGATCGCACCCCTTCCGGGCGCAGTCGCTATCGCCGCGATCGTGTCAGTCACGGCCCTGGACACGATCGAAGGGCTGTGCGTCCCAGCTTCGCTGGACGCTGCCCCATCGCGGCCGGAAACACCTCAGCGCTTCGCGGCCCCAAGTCCGGCGTTCTCCAAACGCCTGGTGATCGCCCACTGCTGGCCGATGGACAGAATATTGTTGACCAGCCAGTAGAGCACCAGCCCCGCCGGGAAGAAGAAGAAGAACACGCTGAATGCTATCGGCATGATCTTCATCACCTTGGCCTGGATCGGATCGGGCGGCTCCGGATTGAGGCGCGTCTGGATGATCATGCTGATGCCCATCAGGATCGGCAGCACGTAGAACGGATCGGGTCGCGACAGGTCCTGGATCCACAACATGAAGGGCGCCTGACGCATTTCCACGCTGCCCAGCAGCACCCAATACAGTGCGATGAATACGGGAATCTGAATGACGATCGGCAGGCAGCCGCCAAGCGGATTGATCTTCTCGGTCTTGTACAGCTCCATCATCGACTGATGCAGCTTCTGGCGATCGTCACCATGGATCTCCTTCAGCTTCTGCAGCTTGGGCGCCATCATCCGCATCTTCGCCATCGACTTGTACGAAGCGGCGGACAAGGGGAAGAAGATCAGCTTGATGATGATGGTCACGATGATGATCGCGACACCCCAGTTCTTCACCACACCATGGACCGCGGACAACACCCAGAACAACGGTGCGGCGATGACCGTCAGCCAGCCGTAGTCCACCGTGAGGTCCAGGCCGGGGGCAAGAACCGCCAGTTTCTCCTGTTCCTGGGGCCCGACGTAGAGCGGGACTGACCAATCGGCACTGGCACCCGGCTCCACCTTGGGGCCCGGCACGATCACCCCGGCCGCGAACAATCCATTGCCCAGTGATCGGGTGTAGAACTCGCGCGGGCCCCCATTCTTCGGGAGCCAGGCGGTCACGAAATAGTGCTGAACCATGCCGATCCAACCATCCTGGCTTTCCTTCGGATAGCTGGTCTTGCCCTTCGCGATGTCCCCGAATGAAATCTTGTGGTACTTCTCCTTGTCAGTAAACAAGGCCACTCCCGTGAAAGTGGGTACCCACGTTGACTCGCCGGGTGGCGCCTGGTCGTCGCGTACGAGCTGGTAGTAAACAAACGGATCGACCGCCCCGGTGCCACGATTCTCGATGCGATATCCCACATCGATGACGTAGCTGCCGCGATGGAAAGTCAACGTCTTCACGACTTTGGTGCCGCTGGCAGTATCGTTGGCCGTCAAGGTCACCACGGCCTTGTCCACGCCTTCCCCGAGCTTGATCTCGCGCTGATCCGGTACGAAGGGCGTCTTGTGATTGGGCAATGACTGACCGATCAGCCCGGTCTGCGCGACCAGCGTGTGCTTCGCCCCGAAGTCGAGCAGCATCAGATTGCGGTCGAGATCCACCGTATCCCGGTGGGTCAGCAGTTCGACCCGGCGAATATCGCCGCCGAGCGTGCTGATCTCCACATGCATGAGATCCGTTTGCACCGATACGACTTCACCGCCGGCGATCGGCCCCGCCTCGGGTGTCGCTGCCGGGGTGGCCGCGGGCGTGCTGGGAGCGGGCGCCGCCTTGGTGGTTCCGGGTACAGGCGTGAAGTCGGCTCCGGGCGAGGGTTGCACTGCCGTGGGAGCAGGCGCCGGCTTGGGACCGTACTCCTTGTACCACTTCTCCCCGAGCATGAAGAGGGAGACGCAGAAGATCACCAGAAGAACGAGGCGGGTGGTATCCATGAATGGGGGGTGGGCTCAGGGGACCGGGTCATGGCCCCCGGCACACCAGGGGTGACAACGGGCGATGCGACGTGCGGCCAGCCAGGAACCGCGCATCGCACCATGGCGATGGACCGCTTCCTGGGCGTAGTGGGAACAGGAGGGATAGAAGCGACAGGACGCCGGCAACAAGGGACTGACGGTCCATTGATAGACCTTGATCAATCCCGAGAGCGCTGCGGCGATCATGGTCGCACCTTGAGCAACGCCTGTAGCTCGACCCGCGCGCCTTGCCGGTCGGACGACTGGGGTACCGCTTTCACTCGAACCACCCAGTCCCACCCCGATAACTCCTGTTGCTGAACTCGAAATACTTCTCGAATCAGGCGCTTGAGGCCATTTCGGCCAACGCTGGAGCGCGCTGTGCGCCGCGCGACCACCATGCCGAGGCGGCCATAGGGCAGAGCATTGCGCGCGCTGTGTACTGCGAAGTACCGGCCTTGCTCGGGCCGCCGGGCCCGGAACGCGCGCTCGAAAGCGGCCGGATCGTTAAGGCGCAGGGCGGCCGGGAATCGCTGCGTCGGCCGGTCCGCCCGCGGGCGGGAAGGCTCGTCAGACAGCGAGCCGCGCCCGGCCCTTGGCGCGGCGGGCATTGATCACGGCGCGACCGGACTTGGTCTTCATGCGGACTCGAAAGCCGTGGGTGCGCTTGCGTCGGGTCACCGACGGCTGGTACGTGCGTTTCATCGTTCACTCCCCGAAAAAGAGCCGCGTATTAGACATTTGCGCTCGATTGGTTGTCAACCGCCGCAGCCGAGTCAAGCCTGTGGATAACTTGTCGAGGCCTCTGCTAAACTCCGTCCTTCGATCTCAGCCATCGAGAGTTCGACCATCGATCGATCACCACCCGGCGCGTTGCTGCTGGACTCCACCGTATCACCATCCCATGCCCGAACTTTGGGAACGCTGCCAGGACGAGCTCCGCAAGAGCCTGTCCGAGCAGCAATATCACACTTGGATCAAGCCGCTCGCTGCCACGCTGGACAGCGATACGCTGACACTCGTGGCACCCAATCGGTTCGTGCTGGAATGGGTGCGCGACAAGTTCCTGCGGGGCATTGAAGACCTGGCGGCGCGTCTGACCGACGGTGGTCTCGCGGTCAACCTGCTCCTGGCGGAGGTAACCGCCCGCCCCAAGCCAGCGGTTGCGGCAGAGGCACCAGTCCCTCCTCAACGGCCGGCACCTCCTGCGGGTCCGGTTCGCGGCCGGCTCAATCCGGCCTTCACCTTCGACAGTTTCGTCGCCGGGAAAGCCAACCAGCTCGCACGCGCCGCCGCCATCCAGGTGGGCGAACACCCCGGGACGGCCTACAACCCCCTGTTCATCTACGGCGGGGTTGGCCTGGGCAAGACCCACCTGATCCAGGCCATCGGCAATCTGGTTCGCGAGCACTCGCCCGACGCCCAGGTTCGCTATACCCACGCCGAGCAGTACGTCTCCGATGTGGTTCGCGCCTACCAGCACAAATCCTTCGACAGCTTCAAGAAGTACTACCACTCGCTCGATCTGCTCCTGATCGACGACATCCAGTTCTTCAGCAACAAGAACCGGACCCAGGAAGAGTTCTTCTACGCCTTCAATGCGCTGATCGACGCGCACAAGCAGGTCATCATCACCTGCGATACCTACCCGAAGGAAATTTCGGGCATGGAGGATCGCCTGATCTCGCGCTTCGGCTGGGGCCTCACGGTCGCCATCGAACCACCCGAACTCGAGATGCGCGTTGCGATCCTGCTGAAGAAAGCCGAAGCCGACAACACACCGGTCAGCGAAGACGTCGCCTTCTTCATCGCGACGCATATCCAGTCCAACGTGCGTGAACTGGAAGGCGCATTGAAGCGGGTCGTTGCGTTCTCGCGCTTCGCCAATATCCCCGTCACCGTCGATTCCACGCGCGATGCGTTGAAGGATCTGCTCGCCGTCCAGACCCGACAGGTCTCCGTGGACAACATTCAGAAGACCGTCGCCGACTTCTACAAGATCAAGGTGTCGGAGATGTATTCGAAGAAGCGCTCGCGCAACATCGCGCGGCCACGCCAGATCGCGATGGCGCTCGCGAAGGAATTGACGACACTGAGCCTGCCCGATATCGGAGATGCATTCGGCGGGCGCGACCACACGACGGTCCTCCATGCCTGCCGCAAGATTGCCGAGTTGCGTTCCACCACGCCCGAGATCACGCGCGACTTCGACTCACTCATACAGGTACTGCGTGGATAACCGGGGAACTAATTGTGGATAAACCGGGGTCCACGACGCCGGCCGGATTCCATCCAGAGTTCGTCCACAAGCCATACACGGGTTGCGGCGTCGCGCTGACCACCCTGAACTCCGCGCCACACCTGGACCTGCCTCGGTTACCCACCGTTCTGTCGTTCATTCATCAACATCTATCAGGTTGAAAGAGCAATGAAGAACATACAACTCGATCGCGATGCATTGCTGCGCCCCCTGCAGGCCGTCACCGGCGTGGTGGAGAGACGACAGACTCTTCCCATCCTCTCCAACGTCTTGGTCGAATCGAAGAATGGCGTGATGACTCTCCTCGCCACCGATCTCGAAATACAGGTCGCAGCACCGGTCGAAGGGCAGAGCTTCAGCGAGGACTTCGCCGTCACCGTGTCGGCCAAGAAGCTGCTCGATATCCTGCGTGCGCTGCCGGAGGGCACCCAGATCAGCCTCGAGCAGAAGGACGCCAAGATCCAGTTGAAGGCCGGTCGCAGCCGTTTCAGCGTACAGACGCTACCGGCAGCGGATTTCCCACGCCTCGCCGAAGGCGCACAAGCAACCGCCGAAGTGGCGTTGCCCCAGAAGGAATTGCGGCGCCTCCTGTCTCTCACCCAGTACGCGATGGCGCAGCAGGATATCCGCTACTACCTGAACGGCATGCTCCTGGTCGTCGACAAGAAGGAACTGACGCTGGTTGCTACGGATGGGCATCGCTTGGCGCTCACCACCCGCGAACTACTCGACAGCTACGTGCGCAACGAAGTGATCCTGCCGCGCAAGGCCGTCCTCGAGTTGGCTCGCCTGCTGCAGGAAACCGACGAAACGGTGCTGGTGACGTTGCTCGGTAACCAGGTCAAGTTCGAGTTCGCCGGCCTGCAACTCATCACCAAAGTCGTCGACGGCAAGTTTCCCGACTACGGCCGCGTCGTGCCGGTGAACTACGGCAAGCATTTCGAGACCGATCGGATTCGCCTGCAACAAGCACTCCAACGGGCTGCGATTCTCTCGAACGAAAAATTTCGGGGCGTGCGCTGGGTCTTGACCGAAGGCAGCCTGCGCATCATCTGCACCAACACCGAACAGGAGGAAGCCGAGGAGGAAATGGAGATCCCGTATTCCTCCGATGCCCTCGACGTGGGGTTCAATATCACCTACCTGCAGGACGTGTTGAACAGCGTCGAGGTGGAAACAGTCGACTGTGCCTTCGGCGACGCCAACAGCAGCATGCTGGTGACGCTGCCGGGTCGGAGCGATTTCAAGTATGTCGTGATGCCGATGCGCATCTAGAGACAGGACGGGACAAATCGCATGGAAGGCAACAACGAATACAACGCCGACAGCATCAAGATGCTGAAGGGGCTCGAAGCGGTCCGCAAACGCCCGGGCATGTACATCGGCGATACGAGCGACGGCACCGGCCTGCATCACATGGTCTTCGAGGTGGTGGACAACTCCATCGACGAGGCGCTGGCGGGCCACTGCGACGAGATCAAGGTGGTCATTCACGGCGACAACTCGATCAGCGTCGTCGACAACGGCCGCGGCATTCCGACCGACATCCACCCCGATGACGAAGAAGGCCGTTCGACCGCCGAGATCGTCATGACGGTGCTGCATGCCGGCGGCAAGTTCGACAGCAACTCCTACAAGATCTCCGGAGGTCTGCACGGCGTCGGCGTATCGGTGGTCAACGCACTGTCGGAATGGCTCAAGCTCACCATCCGTCGCGACGGCAAAGCGCACTACCTCGAGTTCCATCATGGTGATCTGTCCGCGCCGATCCGTGAGCTCGGTCCGACCGAACGTCGCGGAACGGAGATTCATTTCCGGCCCAGCGTGGGCACTTTCGACAACATCGAGTTTCACTTCGATGTGCTCGCCAAACGTCTGCGCGAGCTCTCGTTCCTCAACAACGGCGTGCGCATCGAACTGATCGATCAGCGCACCGCCAAGCAGGAAAGCTTCGCGTTCTCCGGAGGAGTCAAGGGCTTCGTCGAGTATCTCAATCGCCACAAGGTGGTGCTGCATCCGAACATCTTTCATTCGGTAGGCGAACGCAACGGCATTGGTGTCGAGGTCGCGATGCAATGGAACGACTCGTACCAGGAGACCGTCCTGCCGTTCACCAACAACATCCCGCAACGCGATGGCGGCACCCACATGACCGGATTGCGCGCTGCCATGACGCGCACCATGACGAAGTACATCACTTCCAACGAACTCGACAAGAAGGCGAAGGTCGAGATCAGCGGCGATGACCTGCGCGAAGGCCTGACCTGCGTGCTGTCGGTCAAGGTTCCTGATCCCAAGTTCTCGTCGCAGACGAAGGACAAGCTGGTGTCGTCCGAAGTGCGCCCGGTCGTCGAGGAAGTCGTTGCGAAAGCGCTGGAGGATTGGTTGCTCGAGCGCCCGGTCGACGCGCGCACCGTGGTGGGAAAGATCATCGAGGCGGCGCGCGCGCGTGAAGCGGCGCGCAAGGCCCGTGAGATGACGCGACGCAAGGGTGTGCTCGACGGCATGGGGCTGCCGGGGAAGCTCGCCGATTGTCAGGAAAAGGATCCGGCGCTGTGCGAGCTCTACCTGGTGGAGGGGGACTCCGCCGGCGGCTCCGCCAAGCAGGGCCGCGACCGGAAGTTCCAGGCAATCCTGCCGCTGCGCGGCAAGATCCTCAACGTCGAACGCGCCCGTTTCGACAAGCTCGTCTCGTCGGCGGAAATCGCCACCCTCATCACTGCGCTCGGGACCGGCATCGGCAAGGACGACTACAACCCGTCCAAGCTCCGCTATCACCGCATCATCATCATGACTGACGCGGATGTCGATGGCTCGCACATCCGGACTCTGCTGCTGACGTTCTTCTACCGCCAGATGCCCGAGCTGGTGGAGCGCGGCCACATCTACATCGCGCAACCGCCTCTGTACAAGGCAAAGCACGGCAAGGAAGAGCGCTACCTCAAGGATGAGCACGAGCTGAAGCACTACCTCCTGCGTCTCGCGCTCAAGGATGCGCTCCTGATCCCCAGCGCCGGCGCAGAGCCGCTCGGGCGGGAAGCGTTCGAGCAGGTGGCGAAGGAGTATCTGCTGACGGAAGCCGTCATCGAACGGCTTTCGCGCCGCATGGATGGCAGCGTTCTGCAGGCCCTCACCCGCGGCGCGCCCCTGTCGTTCGTGGACGAGACGACCGCGACGGACGCGGCTCAACGGCTGCAGAGCGCGTTCGCCGGTCAGAACGTGACTGTGACGCCCGGCGTGGACGGCTTGACCGAAGCGCGCCTGCTACGGGTCTCGCGGCGGGTGCACGGCGTCGAACGCCACACGATCATCGACCAGGACTTCATCGAAAGCGGTGACTATGCGCAGATGCGCCGGACGGCAGACCTCGTGCAAGGCTTGCTGGGTGAAGGCGCGGTGGTGCGCCGCGGCGACGACGAGCATCCGGTCATCGATTTTCGCGAAGCGCTCGATTGGCTCCTGGATCAAGTCCGCAAGAGCGTGAGCATCCAGCGTTACAAAGGGCTGGGTGAGATGAATCCCGAGCAATTGTGGGAGACCACGATGGACCCCGCGTCGCGCACGCTGCTGCGGGCCCAGGTGGAAGACAGCATCGCCGCCGACGAGATATTCAGCACGCTGATGGGCGATATCGTCGAACCGCGCCGCGCGTTCATCGAAACCAACGCGCTCGGCGTGCGCAACCTCGACGTGTAAAGGCGGGGCGCCGGCCGCTGGCTCGGAGAGCGGACGACCTTGGGCTAGCCGCCCTTCGCCCGTTTCTTCGGTACGGCGCTGGCCGCTGCCCGCGCCTTCGGCGGGGGCGCGGCGGCGGTCTTCTTGGGTTCACGTGGCGCGAATTCGAAACCGATCTTGCCGTCCGGCTGCTTGACCAGGAAGGCCTTGAACTTGCGGCCGTTGCGGTTGCTCACGAAACCGGTGAGCAGATCGGTCCGACCTTCGGCCAGCAACTTGTGCATCTGCTCCCGGCCGATTTCCTGTTGCAGGATCACCTTGCCCGAGCGGAAATCGCACTTCTTCACCGGCAGGTTCTCGCAGATGTAGCTCATGCCCTGCTCGTACACGGCGCCGCTGCACTTCGGGCACGCGCCGAGGGCTTGCTGGCCGGTGAAATCGATCTCCTCGCCGTCCTCGTCGCCGGCGTCGTTCTGACCGAAATCGAACTCGAGCTTCTGGTTGTCGTTCTCGTCGTCGCGCACGATCCGCAGGATCGCCGCGAACGGCCGGCCCATCTTGGAGCGGAAACCCTGCAGCGGTCCGAGCTGGCGTTCCTTCAGGAGCTGCTCGACCTCGGCGATCTCGAACTGGCGCCCCGCGGGTGTCTTGGTGATCGAGAACGCGCACGTATCGCAGGCAAACCGCCGGTAGTTCTCCTTCACCACGCCGCCGCAGTTGGGGCATGGCGTCTTCAGCGTGGTGTAATCGCCGGGCACCGTGTCGCTGTCGTACTCCTTCGCCCGCTTCACGATCTGCTCGGTCATGCGTGCGATCTCGCGCATGAAGGTCTCGCGCTTCAACTTGCCCCGTTCCATCTGGGACAGCTTGTATTCCCATTCGCCCGTCAACTCGGGCTGGGTCAGTTCTTCCACGCCCAGACCGCGCAGCAAGGTCATCAGCTGGAACGCCTTGGCCGTGGGGACCAGTTCGCGACCCTCGCGCAGCAGGTACCTCTCGCCGATGAGCCCCTCGATGATCTGGGCTCGCGTCGCCGGCGTGCCAAGGCCCTTCTGGCCCATGGCCTCGCGCAACTCGTCGTCCTCGATGAACTTGCCCGCGCCTTCCATGGCCGAGAGGAGGGTCGCTTCGTTGTAGCGCGCCGGAGGCTTCGTCTGCAGTGCAACGGCTTCCACGGTTTCGGCCTTGGGCTTCTCGCCTTTCGCTACCGGCACCAGGTTCGCGTCCTCGTCCTGGACTTCCTTGCCGTACACGGCGAGCCAGCCCGGATTGACCAGCACCTTGCCTTCGGTCTTGAAATGGTGACCTTCAACCACCGTGATCCGCGTGGTGACGAGTGATTCGGCGGCCGGAAAGAAGACCGCCAGGAAACGTCGCACCACCAGGTCGTAGATCTTCTGCTGCACTTCGTTGAGGCCGTGCGGCATCTGCTGGGTTGGAATGATCGCGAAGTGATCGCTGATCTTGGTGTTGTCGAAGATGCGCTTGTTGGGTTGCACCCAGCCTTGTTTCAGCACCTGGCCCGCGAACTTGCCGTAGGTGTTCGACTCGCGCATGTCGTCCAGCGTCGACTTGACGGTCTTGACGTAGTCCTCCGGCAGATGGCGCGAGTCCGTGCGCGGATAAGTGAGCGCCTTGTGCTTCTCGTACAACTCCTGTGCGATCGACAGCGTGGTCTTGGCGGAGAAGCCGAAGCGACCGTTGGCTTCGCGCTGCAGCGACGTGAGATCGAACAGCAGCGGCGAGAGCTGACTCGACGGCTTGGATTCCTCCGTGACGGTGCCGGGCTTGCCGAGGCACGCGTCGACGATTGCCGTGGCTTCCTTCGCCTTCCACAGGCGACTGTCCTTGCGTTCGGGATCGTCCTCGACCTTCTTGAACTTCGGATCGAACCAGCGTCCCTCATAGACACCGGCCTTGGCGGCGAACTGGGCCCGCACTTCCCAATAGTCGCGCGGCACGAAGGCCTTGATGCGACGTTCGCGCTCCACCACCACGGCGAGCGTGGGTGTCTGCACGCGCCCGACCGTGGTCAGATAGAAGCCACCGCCCTTGGAGTTGAAGGCCGTCATGGCGCGCGTGCCGTTGATACCGACGATCCAGTCCGCCTCCGAACGACTGCGGGCGGCCGCGGCGAGCGGCATCATTTCCTCGTCGGTGCGCAGGTGCGCGAAGCCGTCGCGGATCGCGGCCGGCGTCATGGATTGCAGCCAGAGCCGCTGCACCGGCTGTTTCGCGCCCGTCGACTGCACGATGTAGCGGAAGATCAGTTCGCCTTCGCGCCCGGCGTCGCACGCGTTGATGATCTCGGCGATGTCCTTGCGCTTGATAAGCCGCGCGAGCAGTTTCAACCGATCCTCGCTCTTCGCGATCGGGTTGAGATCGAAGTGCGGCGGGATCACCGGCAAGTGAGCGAAACTCCACTTGCCACGCTTCACGTCGTACTCTTCCGGTGCGGCGATCTCGAGCAGGTGGCCGACGGCCGACGACACGACATAGTCGTCGGATTCGAAGTAGCCGTCGTGCTTCGTGAAGCCGCCTAACGCCTTGGCGATGTCGTTTGCCACCGACGGTTTCTCCGCGATGACGAGCTTCTTGCCGGCTGCGGCGGGCGTCCGTACCGGAGCGGAACGTGCCTTCGTCTTGGGTGCTGCAGCGCGCTTCGTCGCGGGCATGGGGTCGGGCTCCCTGGTAGGGGGCGCTGTCGAGGGCCGCGCATCATAAGCGCTCGAAATCCGGCGGTGCAAGCAAGGCTCCGCTTGGGTGCATCGGCACGACCGAACCCCGTCAGCCCAGCCGCTGGTAGCGTCCGCCCGGCAAACTGGCGACCATGCCTTCCAGTTCGAGCTCGAGCAAGCGGGCGGTCAGTACGTCGACGCCAAGGCCGCTGCGTGTCGCCAGGGTATCGAGATCGCACGGGTCGTGGCCCAGCTGTTCCAGCAAGGGATCGACCGCCGCGCGTGCTTGCGGAGCCTCGCGCACGGGCTCGGCCAGGCGCAGTTCCTCGAGCACGTCCTGTGCGCTCTCGACCAGCTTCGCACCCTGCTTGATGAGTGCGTGACAACCGCGCGACAGCGGCGAATGGATCGAGCCCGGGATCGCGAACACCTCTCGCCCTTGGTCGACCGCAAGCCGTGCGGTCGTGAGCGATCCGCTCCTGACCGCTGCTTCCACCACGAGCACGCCGCGCGCGAGCCCGCTGATCAGGCGGTTGCGGCGCGGAAAGTTGTGGGCGATGGCGCCGGTCCCGAGCGCGAACTCGGAGATCAGCAAGCCGTGCTCGGCGATACGATGGGCGAGCGCACGATTGCGAGCGGGATAGACGATGTCGAGTCCGGTCCCGGTCACCGCGATGGTGCTGGAACGTCCTGCCAATCCACCTTCGTGCGCAGCGGCGTCGATGCCGAGCGCGAGACCGCTCACGACCGTCAGTCCGGCATCGGACAAGGCGTGCGCGAAGGCGCGCGCGGTGTCGGTGCCTTGCGGTGTCGCATTGCGGCTGCCGACTACGGCGACGGCGGCAGAGCGCAACAGTTCGCGACGACCTTTGGCGAACAGCACGACCGGCGGATCCGGAATTTCGAGCAGGGCGGGGGGATAGGATTCATCCGCAAGCGTCACCACGTGGTTGCCCGGCTGTTCCGCCCAGGATCGGGTCGCGGCTATCGCGTCCTCGTGCGATGCCGTGGCGATCGCGGTCGCGATGGCGCGAGGTACGACGCGCTCCAGTGCTGCAGCACTGGCGGTGACCACGGCGTCAGGCGAACCGAAGGCCTGCAGCAGCAGCCTGGCAGTGCGCGGACCGACCCCGGGCGTCAGCGTCAGTCGCAGCCAGCTTGCAAGGTCTGCGTCCGCCGCCATCGCCGACGGGGTGTTGGGTCAGGCCGTGCGGGACTTAAGGGGCGCGCACGACGTCCAGCAGATTCACCGGACGCGAGGTGTTCAAGACCAGTGCGTAGGAGACTTTCTCGAACACACGGAATACGAACACGAGGCCATAGCGTTCGTCCGGCAACGTCACCGGCTCGTTCTGGTTCTTCGGATCGAATTCCGATTGCACGGTCTCGATCCGGGAGCGATGCACTTCGTTCGAGCTGCTGCGGGGTAGCGCGCGCGGCGTTACCGTCTTGCCCGCGCGATACAGTGCGTAGACGTTGCCGACCTCGACACCTTCGCGTGCGCCACGATTCAGCACGATCACGCGTTGCTGGCCGACCTCGGTAATGACGGTCTCCGGGGCCGAAATCACGGTGCCGGTGGCGTCGGCAGCCGCGGAGTGCGGAACGTAGGCGAGCACGTCGGCCGGCGGTGCCAGCACGAGGCGATCGCCGGTGGTGATCTCCTGGCGTGCACGCAGGATGCGCACCGTCGTGATCTCCCCGAACTCGCGCACGCGCGCATCGCCGAGGTAGATCACTTCGTAGCCGAGTACTTCCTTCGTGGCGGGGTCGACCAGCGGCTTGCTGGAACGATAGATCTGCCACACGAGCGGCGAGTCGGCCGTGATGCCCTTCACGAATGCGGCATCGCCAGCGCCCAGGACCACCCGGTTCTCCTGCGTCGCGACGATCTTGGGTGCCGCGTCGAACTGGCTCGCGTCGACGATCAACGGCCGATTGAGGAACGGCTCGATGGCGGTCGACGGGATGCTGGGGATCGGTGCTGTGTCCACCTGCTCGGCGCGGACCTTGGGGGTCAGCTTCACGGTGCTGCCCACGCCGGTGCCCTGGGCGGCAGCCACGACGCCGCCGGGGCCTTCGCCTTCCATGCGCAGCCGCGGGGTTGCGCCGGACAGGTCCAGGATCAGCACGTTCCCGGGGTAGATGCGGTGCGGGTTCTTCACCTCGTCCTTGTTCATGCCCCAGAGGTCGGGCCAGCGCCAAGGACTCTTGAGATAGCGCCTGGAGATGCCCCAGAGCGTGTCGCCCTTGACCACGACGTAGCGGTCGGGAGGGTTGTCCGCCATTTCGAGCGGCTTTTGCTCCTCCTCCTGCGCCAGGGCCGGCAGAGCCAGCATGGCGGCGAGGGTTAGCCCGAGGACGGCCGATATGATTGAATGTCGCATACGAGTCCCCACCTGTAGGACAGGGAATTTGTCGCTGGAATACGGGAGATTGCGCATGGTTACTATATTCTTCTTTAGATTCTGATTGTAATCGCCTAACTTAGCAAGCTTTTATGGCACTTTTGCCCATACTGCAATACCCAGATCCCCGCCTCCATATCGTCGCAGCCCCGGTGACCCGGTTCGATGAGGAGCTTCAGCGCCTCGTGCGCGACATGGCGGAGACCATGTACGCCGCTCCCGGGGTCGGACTTTCGGCCACCCAGGTGGACGTGCACCGCCAGGTGATCGTGATCGACGTCTCGGATGGGCGCGACGCGCTGCAGGTCTTCATCAATCCGGTGTTGCTCGAGGGCTGGGGCGAGTCCGGGCTCGAGGAGGGGTGCTTGTCGGTGCCGGGGGTGTACGACCAGGTGCCGCGTTACGAGCGGGTCCGCATCGAGGCGCGGGACGCTCGTGGCGAGCGGTTCGAGCTGGAGGTAGACGGGCTCATGTCCGTTTGCGTCCAGCACGAAATGGACCATCTCAAGGGTCGCGTCTTCGTCGAGTACCTGTCGCGGCTCAAGCAGACGCGCATCGCGTCGCGCATGCGGAAGCAGCAGCGCCGCGCGGGATAGCCGGCCCTGCTGGCCCCGATGCGTCTCGTCTTTGCCGGCACGCCGCGCTTCGCCGCGGTCGCGCTCGAAGCCCTGTTGGCTGCAGGGCATGAGATCGTGCTCGTCCTGACCCAGCCGGACCGGCCGGCGGGGCGCGGTTTGCACCCCGCTGCAAGCGAGGTCAAGCGGCTTGCGCTCGCACGGGGCCTGCCGGTCGACCAACCGCCGTCCCTCAAGTCGCCCGCTGCTGCGGCTGCGCTGCGGGCCACCGGAGCGGAAGCGATGATCGTGGCGGCCTACGGACTGATCCTGCCGCAGGCGGTCCTCGAAGCGTTTCCGCAGGGTTGCATCAACATTCACGCCTCGTTGTTGCCGCGGTGGCGCGGCGCTGCGCCGATCCAGCGCGCGCTCCTGGCGGGCGACGCGACAAGCGGGATCAGCATCATGCAGATGGAGGCCGGGCTCGATACCGGACCGGTCCTGACCCAGACCGCGCTCGCCATCGCGGCCGAAGAAACCGCGGGCTCCTTGCACGATCGCCTGGCCGAACTGGGGGGTCGAGCGATCGTCGAGGCCCTGGCCGCCAAGGCTAGCGGGAGTTTGCGACCGACGCCGCAAGACGACAATCTTGCCGTCTATGCGCCGAAAATCGGCCGGCGTGAAGCGGCCATCCGCTGGACCGATTCCGCGGAAGTCATCGAGCGACAGGTGCGGGCGTTCGACCCGGTGCCGGGAACACATGCGCGATTCAACGGCGAACCGCTGAAAATCTGGAGGGCTGGTATCCGCCCGGACGATCGGGACCGCCCCCCTGGAGAGGTACTTGCCGTCGGCCCGCAAGGCATCGAGGTTGCCTGCGGCGGTGCCACGGCCCTGGCGCTCACCCAGCTGCAACGCCCTGGCGGCAAGCGCCTGGTCGTGGCGGACTTTCTGCGCGGGCACGGCGTGGCCGTGGGCAGCCGCTTCGAGGACGGGGCTTGACCGCGTCCGGCCCGTGATCGCCGCGCAACGGGTCGCCGCCCAGCGGGTCGCGGCAGTGCTGGCCGGACACAGCCTCGCGCAGCGCCGGTCCGAGGACGATCTGCTGGCGCAGACCGACCGGGCGGCGGCCCTCGACCTGACCCAGGGCACGTTGCGCCATCTGGGACTGCTGCGGGGCGTCGTCGCGCAGATGGCGCCACGCGCCATCACGGACGGGCGAGTCGAGGCGCTTCTCCTGGTCGCCCTGTACCAGCTCTGGCGGACGCGACACGCGCCCCATGCCATCGTCGACCATGCGGTACGGACCGTGCGCTCGCTCGGGGCAGACGCCGCGACCGGGTTTGTGAACGCCCTGCTGCGGCGGTTCCTGCGCGAGCGCGAGCTGCTGCTGCAACGTGCGGCCGCCGCACCGGAAGGCCGGTGGTCCTGTCCGAAGTGGTGGATCGAGAAGCTCGAACGGCAACTCGGCGCGCATGCAGAGGCGGTATTGGCGGCGGGCCTCGAGCATCCCCCGATGAGCATCCGAGTCAACCGGCGGCGCATTTCGCTCGATGACTATCGCGCCCGGCTCGAGCACGCGGGCATCGGCGTCCGGCGCCTCGAGAACGATGCGTTGCTGCTGGAACGTCCGGTGTCATCCACGCGTCTGCCCGGATTCGACGAAGGGCTCGTGTCGATCCAGGATGCCGGTGCTCAGTGGGCCGCGCCACTACTCGAAGCTCGTGATGGCGCGCGCGTGCTCGACGCGTGCGCTGCGCCTGGTGGCAAGGCCGCCCACATCCTGGAGCTTGCGGCCGTCGATCTGCTGGCGATCGACGTGGACGGCCGGCGGCTTGACGATGTCGAGCGGTTGCTGGCCCGGCTGGGTTTGAGCGCGCAGCTGCGGGTCGCCGATGCCGCCGCCGTGGAAACCTGGTGGGATGGACGCGCGTTCGATCGCATCCTGCTCGACGCGCCGTGTTCCGCGTCCGGCATCGTGCGACGGCATCCCGACGCGAAGTGGCTGCGGCGCCCCGGCGATCTTGAAACGTTCGCGCGTCAGCAGGCGTGCCTGCTGGACGCACTTTGGCAGGTCCTCGCCCCCGGTGGTACATTGCTCTACGCGACCTGCTCGGTGTTTGCGGAGGAGAACCGGGATACGGTCCAGGCCTTCCTCGAACGCCATCCCGATGCGCGTCATTCGGAGCTAGCCCGTTTTCCGGGCAGCGGCGGGCAGCTATTCCCTGACCAAGAGCATGACGGTTTCTATTACGCGCCGCTGCGAAAGTCCGATCGTTGAGCTGCGCCGGTGGGTCGCGATCGCCGCGGCGTTGCTGGTGCTGCTCCTGTGCGGGCACGGTGCGTTGCATGCGGGCGAGCCGGCCATCAACGTGCGCTCGGCCGAGATCACCTCCAGCGCCGACGGCTATTACCTTGACGCGAGCTTCGAGATCGAGCTGGGCGACACACTCGAAGAAGCCCTGACCAAGGGTGTGGCGCTCAACTTCCTGGTCGACTTCGAGCTGATCTACGAGCGCTGGTACCTGCTCAATCTGTGGAACCGCACCATGGCGGATTTCGGGCAGCGCTATCGGCTCACCTACAACGCGCTCACGCGCCAGTACCGCGTCGCAGCCGGCGCTCTCACCCAGAACGTCGACTCGCTGCGCGAGGCACTGGCGATCATGGGTCAGATCCGCAATCGGTTCATCGTGCCGCGCGACGAGCTCGATGCGGAGAAAGTGTATTCAGCCCAGTTGCGCCTGCGGCTCGACACGTCGCAGCTGCCCAAGGCGTTCCAGGTGAGCGCGCTCGGCTCCAAGGGCTGGAATCTTTCTTCCGACTGGTACCGGTGGACGGTGCGCCCATGAGCCGACGCCTGCGCCTGTTCTGGCTCTCGCTCACGACGCGTGGCGGCAAGGTGCTTGCCGCGATCGTGGCGGCGGTCGGCGCAGTCGTGCTGTATCTCTTATCCGGCACGCACGCCGACATGCCTACTTTCACGCAGGGACTTCCGCAACTGCTGATGGTGGGCCTGGGCGTGGTCCTGCTGTTGATGCTGCTCACCGGCTATCAGCTGCTCACGTTGCGCCGGCGCCTGCGCCAGCGCGTGTTCGGATCCAAGCTTTCGTTGCGCCTGGTGCTGCTGTTCTCGCTGGTGGCGGTGCTGCCCGGGGCGCTGGTCTATGCGGTGTCGGTGCAGTTCCTCGCGCGCTCGGTCGACACGTGGTTCGACGTGCGCGTGGAGCGCGCGCTCGACGGCGGCCTGGCACTCGGTCGCAACGTGCTCGACAGCATGGTGAAGGATCTGCGAGGCAAGGCCGACACGATGGCACTGATGGTGGCGGACCGTCCGCCGCGGCAACAGCTCGCACTCCTCAACACGTTGCGCGAGCAGGCGGCAGTGCAGGAAGTGGCGCTGCTCGACACCAACGGCACCGTGCTGGCGTTTTCCGGCGACGAGCACAGCGGCCTCATGCCCGATCCGCTCTCGCCTTCCGCGCTGCGTGAATTGCGGCTGCAGAAGACCTATACCGGGATCGTGGCGGAGCCTTCCGGCGGCCTGTTGTTGCGGGTGGTGGTGCCGGTCAACGTGGCCGATGGCGACGTGCTGGCGCTCGAGCTCGTGCAGCGGGTGCCCGAAGCAGTGTCGCGCAATGCCGAAGCGGTGCAGTTCGCCCATTCCGAATACCAGGAGCTCGCATTCTCGCGCTCGGGTCTCAAGCGTCTCTATGGACTGACGCTGACCCTAGCGCTGCTGCTCGCGCTGTTTGCGGCACTGCTGCTTGCCATCTACTTCAGCCAGAAACTGTCGGCACCCTTGAGCGTGCTGGCCGAAGGGACGCGTGCGGTCGCGCAGGGCGACTTCAGCCAGCGCACGCCGGTGCGCAGCTACGACGAGCTGGGCATCCTCACGCAGTCGTTCAACGCGATGACACGCGAACTGGCCGAATCCCAGGGCGATACGCAGCGCTATCAGCGGCAGCTCGAGAGCATTCTCGCGACCCTCTCGGCGGGTGTGATATCGCTCGACGGCGAGCGCCGGCTGCGCTCCTCCAATCCGAGCGCCAGCCGCATTCTCGGAATCGATCTCGAGGCCCTCATCGACGTTCCGGTGAGCGAATGGCGGTACCGGGAACCACGGTTGGCGGCCATCGCGGTGCCGCTCGATGCCGCACTCGCCGGACCGCTCGAGCATGACTGGCAGGCGCAAGTCGCCTACCACGGACCCCAGGGCGAGCTCATGCTGCTCGCCCGTGCAGCAGCGATCCGGCAGGCCGCGCCCGGCGGTCATGTCGTCGTGTTCGACGACATCACCGATCTGCTGAAGGCGCAACGCCAGGCGGCCTGGGGCGAAGTGGCGCGACGGCTTGCGCATGAGATCAAGAATCCGCTGACACCGATCCAGCTTTCCGCCGAGCGCCTGCAGCAGCGGCTGTCGGCCAAGCTCGACGTGACCGATGCAGAGCTGCTCGAGCGTCTCACCCAGACGATCGTCAATCAGGTCGCGGCGCTGAAGAGCATGGTCAACGCATTCAGCGAATATGCGCGTGCCCCGGAAACGCGCGCCGTGCCGGTCGATCTCGGGCCACTCACCCGCGAAGTGCTCGGCCTGTACGAATCGATGGGGTTCGTCATCCAGCTGAAGGTCCAGCCGGGTTTGCCGCCCATACTCGGTGACGCGGCCAAGCTGCGGCAGGTGATCCACAATCTGCTGCGCAACGCCGAGGACGCGGTCGCGACCGTCTCGGCACCGATCATCGCGGTGAGCGTCAGCGCGGAAGGTGGCGGTATCGCGCTCAGTGTTTCCGACAATGGCCCGGGCTTTCCCGGCGACGTGATGGGGCGGGCATTCGAACCCTATGTCACCACCAAGCCCAAGGGGACCGGCCTCGGCCTCGCGATCGTCCAGAAGATCGTCGAGGAACACCGCGGCCGCATCCGCCTCGAGAATCTCGTTCCCATGGGTGCGCGCGTCATCATCTGGTTGCCACCGGCGGCGGCGGTCGCGCAGGTGAGCCCGGCGTCACCGAAGGCGGCCAACGAATGAACGCGGTGCACTCATGAGTCAGATCCTCGTCGTCGACGACGAAGTCGGCATCCGTGAACTGCTGTCCGAGATCCTGTCCGACGAAGGTCACCAGGTGCGCGTCGCGCAGAACGCCACCGAGGCGCGCCAGCAGCGCGGCCGTGGCCGGCCGGATCTGGTCCTGCTCGACATCTGGATGCCGGATACCGACGGCATCACGCTGCTCAAGGAATGGTCGGCCAGCGGCCAGCTCACCATGCCGGTGGTGATGATGTCGGGCCACGGTACCATTGATACTGCGGTGGAAGCCACGCGCATCGGTGCCTATGGTTTTCTCGAAAAGCCGATCGCGCTGCAGAAGCTGCTGGCGACCGTGGGCAAGGCGCTGGCGCAGGGTGCCGCGCCGGTCGCAGCGGCACCGGAACGTTCCATCGCCTTTCTCGGCCGCGCGCCTGTCATCGCCGACCTCAAGGCGCGGCTCGAACGCGTGCGCGATCTGCGCGCGCCCGTGATGCTGCTTGGCGAACCAGGGTGCGGGCGCCACCTGTGTGCGCGCTACATGCATCGCACGAACACGCCGTGGATCGCGCCTGCCGATACGGCCTTCCTCGACGATCCGGCCGACAAGCAGATCGCCCAGGCCTCCGACGGATCGCTGTTCCTGCGCGCCGTGGACGCGCTCGGCCGCGACGCCCAGCGCGCCTTGCTGCACCACCTGCCGGGCATCGAACGCTGCAACGCCCGGCTCATTTCCACCGCAGGCCCGTTGTTGCCGCAGCGGGTGGCCGAAGGTCACTTCGACTCGAAGCTCTACAGCGTGCTGGCGGCGGTGACGCTGCGCATCCCGAGCCTGCGCGAACACGCCGAGGACGTACCCGAGATCGCCAACCTGCTGCTCGCGCGCATGGCCGAAGCCAAGGAGATCCCGCTCAAGTCGTTCAGCACGGCGGCCCTGAATCAGCTGCGCATGTATCCGTGGCCGGGCAACCTTGCGCAGCTCGAGACCGTGGTGAAGTCGTCGGCCCTGGTCGCGGCCGGCGACGAGATCGTGCCGTCGGACGTGGGTACGGCACTCTCGCAGGGCGACTTCGGCTCGAGTTCGCTGAGCGGCCTGCCGCTGGACATGGAACTGCGCGAAGCGCGCGACGCCTTCGAGCGCGCCTACTTCGAGTATCACATCGCTCGCGAGGGCGGCAACATGAGCCGCGTCGCCGAGAAAGTCGGCCTGGAACGGACCCATCTCTACCGCAAGCTGAAGCAGCTGGGAGTGGCGCCCCCGCGCAAGTCCGATCCGTAGGTCTGCCCCCGTCCCGACCTGCCCCCACGCCTCTCGCGCGAGGGCAGGAGAGGACTGCGACGATCGGTGGGGCCGATCATCGAAGAACGGGGTGGGTCGGGCCTTTCCGCTAGAATTCTGGTCCCTTCCGCCGCGAGGCGGTTTTTCATTTCCGGAATCGGGTTTCATGGCAACCAGAAGCGAACTCGCCAACGCCATCCGCGCGCTGGCCATGGATGCGGTGCAGAAGGCCAACTCGGGACATCCCGGCATGCCCATGGGCATGGCGGAGATCGCCGAAGTCCTCTGGCGTCATCACCTGAAGCACAATCCGGCCAATCCGCGGTGGGCCGATCGCGACCGCTTCGTGCTCTCGAACGGCCACGGCTCGATGCTGCTGTACGCGCTGCTGCACCTCACCGGGTATGCCTTGCCCATGGCGGAACTCGAAAGGTTCCGGCAATTGCATTCCATGACGCCCGGCCATCCGGAGATCGGCTGCGCTCCCGGGATCGAGACCACCACCGGACCGCTGGGTCAGGGGCTCGCCAATGCCGTCGGCATGGCGCTCGCCGAGCGCGTGCTCGCCGCGGAATTCAACCGCCCCGGATTCGACATCGTCGACCACCATACCTGGGTGTTCCTGGGTGACGGTTGCCTGATGGAAGGCATTTCACACGAAGCGTGCTCGCTCGCCGGGACCTTGAGACTGGGCAAGTTGATCGCCCTGTACGACGACAACCGCATCTCGATCGATTCGGAAAAAGGATCGATGGAGAGCTGGTTCACCGACGACACGCCCAAGCGGTTCGAGGCCTACGGCTGGCACGTGATCCGTGGCGTGGATGGTCATGACGCGGCAGCAGTGGACGCGGCGGTGCGTGCGGCCAAGGCCGTCACCGATCGGCCGTCGCTGGTGTGCTGCCGCACGGTCATCGGCAAGGGCGCACCGAAGAAGGCCAACACCGGTGCCGCCCATGGTGCACCGCTGGGGCCGGATGAAGTGGCCGCGACTCGTGCGGCGATCGGCTGGAACCATCCGCCCTTCGAGATCCCGGCCGACATCCGCAGCGCCTGGGACGGGCGGGCTGCCGGCGCGCAAGCCGAGAGCGGCTGGAACGACCGGTTCGGGGCCTACGCGAAAGCGTTTCCGGAGGTCGCGGCCGAATTCCGGCGGCGCATGAACGGCGATCTGCCGGCAGAGTGGGGCAAGCAGGCGCAGGCTTTCATCGACGCCACCGTCGCGAAGGCGGAAACGATCGCGACCCGCAAGGCATCGCAGAACACGCTCGACGGCTTCGGTCCGGTGTTGCCCGAACTGATCGGCGGTTCTGCCGATCTGGCGGCGTCCAACCTGACCTTGTGGAAGGGTTCGAAGCCGATCGGCGGCGCGGGCGGCAACTATGTGTTCTATGGCGTGCGCGAGTTCGGCATGGCCGCGGTCATGAACGGCCTCGCGTTGCACGGTGGACTGGTGCCCTATGGCGGTACGTTCCTCGTGTTCAGCGACTACGCCCGCAACGCGCTGCGCCTCGCGGCCTTGATGAAGCAGCGCGCGATCTACGTGTTCACGCACGACTCCATCGGCCTGGGCGAGGACGGTCCGACCCATCAGCCGGTCGAACACGCCGCCACCTTGCGGCTCATTCCGCACATGGATGTATGGCGCCCGTGCGACACCGTCGAGACGGCGATCGCATGGCAGTCCGCAGTGGAGCGGCGCGACGGTCCGACGGCGCTGCTGCTGTCGCGACAGAACCTGCCGCACCAGGCGCGCGATGCAAAGACGCTGCAAGCGATCCGTCGCGGCGGCTATGTGATGGCGGAATCCGCCGGTGGGTCGCCGCAGGTCGTGATCATCGCGACCGGCTCGGAAGTGGCGCTGGCCATGGGTGCCCGCGAGGCGCTCGCGGCGGACGGGGTGCGCGCCCGCGTCGTTTCCATGCCGTCGACCACGATCTTCGATCGCCAGGATAGCGCCTGGCGTGAAGCCGTGTTGCCGCGCGGTGTGCCGCGCGTGGCCGTCGAAGCCGGTGTCACCGATTGCTGGCGCAAGTATGTCGGCCTCGAAGGCGCCGTGGTCGGCATCGACCGCTTCGGCGAATCGGCGCCCGCAGGCGATTTGTTCAAGCATTTCGGCTTCACCGTGGACAACGTCGCGGCCGCCGCGCGGACCGTATTGGCCTGACCCGGCAGATGAAACGACCCCCACGCTCCCTGCGGTCGCTGTCCCCCGAGGGGGCTGAGGGCCGCGGCGCCAACAGTGCCTGCACACTGTTGGACGGCCCGAAGGCCGGTCGCTTCTCGCGGCAGGCGCGTCAGCGGCTTGTGGCGGCCCGGCTCCACCCACCTCAAGGCTTGTTGCAAGAAGGCCTGTGCGACCCGGCTGCGCCGGCCGCTGGCCTATCGCAACAGGTAATGTCGCACTGACATGTCAACCCCGCGGTTCACGCGTCTGGTCGCCGACATCGGCGGGACCAACGCGCGATTCGCGCTGCTGGCCGAAGGGAGCGAAACGCCGCAGCACGAGGCGACCCTGCAGTGCGTCGACTTCCCGGATCTCGGCGCGGCCGCGGCCCGGTATCTTCAGTCCCAGGGCGCTCCGTCGGTAAAGGAGGCTGCGGTCGCGGTGGCCACGCCGATCACGAGCGATCGTATCAAGCTCACCAACAACGACTGGTCATTCTCGATCGAGCAGACGCGCATGGCGCTCGGCCTCGACCGCCTCGTGATGGTGAACGATTTCACTGCATTGGCCTTGTCGCTGCCGCTGCTGAGGCCGGAAGAATATCGGCAGGTAGGCGGCGGCCAGCCGGTCAAGAGAACACCGATCGCCTTGATCGGCGCAGGGACCGGTCTGGGCGTTTCCGGACTGGTGCCGGCCGGCGAGGCCTGGATTGCGATCCAGGGTGAGGGGGGCCATACCGCGTTCAGTCCGGTCACGCCGCGCGAGACCGAGGTGCTCAAGGTGATGTGGCGCAGCTACGACCACGTGTCGACGGAACGGCTCGCGAGCGGGCCCGGACTGGTGGCCTTGCGCGACGCGTTGTGCGCCATCGATGGTGCCGCTGCATCCGCGCTGACGCCCGAAGAGATCGCCCGTCGTGGCCTGGATGGCACCGAGCCGGTCTCAGTCGAGGCGCTCGAGATGTTCTGCAGCATCCTGGGAAGCGCCGCCGCCAACCTCTGTGTCACGCTCGGCGCACGTGGCGGCGTGTTCATCGGTGGCGGTATCGTGCCGAGCCTGGGCCCGTGGTTCGATCGGTCGCCGTTCCGCGCGCGCTTCGAACAGAAGGGGCGCTTCCGCAACTACGTCGCGGCGGTGCCAACCTATGTGATCACGGCGCGCAATCCTGCCCTGCGCGGCGTCGCCCGCGCCTTCGTATCCTCTTGACCTCCGTCGACTGGATCGGTCTGCTCGCGGGCGCGCTGACCACCATCGCGTTCGTCCCGCAGGCGATCAAGATCTGGGTGACCAAGTCGGCCGACGACGTGTCGTACCTGATGTTCGGGATCTTCAGCGTCGGCATCGTGCTTTGGCTCGCTTACGGGATCGCGCTGGGCGCCATGCCGATCATCGTCGCGAACGTCGTGACACTCGTGCTTTCCGTGCTCGTCATCGCGCTGAAGGTGCGCTACAGCGGCCGGCGTTGGAAGCGCGATCAGGAGACGGATCTGCCCTAGTAGCGGGTGACAGCTCTTAACGCGGCGGAAAAGCAAAAAAGAGTACTTCCAAAAGCGCCTTCGCCTTACCCCGCGTCCGCCGCGTTGATCGGTTCTTTTCAGAAATTCGACTACCGAATCCGCTTCTCGGTCTGAGGATCGAAGAACACCAGTTTCGACAGATCGAACGAGAGTCCCATGGTCTGGGACGCTTTCGGACTTGCGCCAGGATGTACGCGGCAAGTGACTGGCGTGCCGTTCAGGCGGATCAGCACCAGAGTGTCAGGCCCCGTCGGCTGGACCACTTCGATGCGCGCCGACTGCTCGATCGAATGCGGGTTCGCGCCGGCGTACGGATCCTTGTCCGTGATCTGTTCGGGCCGGATGCCGAGGATCACTTCCTTGCCTGCTCGCTCGCCCAACCCCGTGATGGACGGTGGCGCCGGCACGAAGAACGTGCCCGCGCCGTCGTGCAGGCTGACGCCGAGGCGTCCGTTCCGGGACTCGACAGTGCAGCGGATGAAGTTCATCGATGGCGACCCGATGAAGCCGGCCACGAACAGATCGGCCGGATCGTCGTAGACCTCCTGCGGGGTACCGACCTGACGCACCTCGCCCTCCTTCATCACGACGATGCGATCGCCCAGGGTCATGGCTTCGATCTGGTCGTGCGTCACGTAGACGATGGTGGTCTTGACCCGATCGTGCAGCAGCTTGATCTCGGTGCGCATGTCCACCCGCAACTTGGCATCGAGGTTCGAGAGCGGCTCGTCGAACAGGAACAGCGCCGGATCGCGCGCGAGCGCCCGACCCATCGCCACTCTTTGCCGCTGTCCACCGGAAAGCTGCGAGGGCTTGCGATCGAGCAGATGCTCCATCTGCAGCGTCTTGGCGACCCGGGCCAGCGCGCCCTCCATCTCCTGCGCCGTGGCTTTGCGGATGCGCAGGCCGAACAGGATGTTCTCGCGCACGTTCATGGTCGGATAGAGCGCATAGGACTGGAACACCATGGCGATGTCCCGATCCTTGGGCGGCAGATTGTTGACCACCCGGCCGCCGATGGCGATCTCGCCCTCGGACACGGTATCGAGCCCGGCGATCATGTTGAGCAGTGTCGATTTACCGCATCCCGAGGGACCGACCAGGATGACGAACTCGCCGTCACGCACCTCGAGATTGATGCTCTTCAGGATCGTGACGCTGCCGTAGCGTTTGACGACGTTGCGGATGGAAAGCGCGCCCATGATGGTCTCCTCAGCCCTCGCCGGGCCGCCCCAAGAGGGCTGGCCCCCTCGGGGGGAAGGGCCGCAGGCCCATCGGGGGGGAAGTCATGTCAACCTTTGACCGAACCCGCAGTGAGGCCGCGGACGAAATACTTGCCGGCCACGACGTAGACGAACAGCGTCGGCAATGCCGCGATGATGGCGGCCGCCATGTCGACGTTGTACTCCTTGACCCCGGTCGAAGTGTTGACCAGGTTGTTGAGCGCCACCGTGATGGGCTGCCGCTCGCCGCCCGAGAACACGACACCGAACAGGAAGTCGTTCCAGATCTGCGTGAACTGCCAGATGACGCACACGACGATGATGGGGGGCGACAGCGGCAGGATGATGCGCCAGAAGATGGTGAAGAAGCCGGCGCCGTCGATGCGGGCGGCCTTGACCATCTCCTCCGGCACGCTCACGTAGAAATTGCGGAAGAACAGCGTGGTGAACGCGAGGCCGTACACCACGTGGACGAAAACGAGCCCCGGTGTCGTGTTGGCGAGGCCGAGCCAGCCGAGGGTCTGGGCCATGGGCAGCAACACCACCTGGAACGGAATGAAGCAGCCCACCAGCATGGTGGTGAACAGGATGTCCGAACCCTTGAAACGCCACAGCGTGAGGACGTAACCGTTGAAGGCGCCGATCAGCGTGGAGATCACCACGGCCGGCAGCACGAAGCTCATCGAGGCCCAGAAGTTCCCCTTGAGGCCGCTGCAGTCCGCACCGGTGCACGCCGTGCCCCAGGCCTTGCTCCATGCGTCGAAAGTGATGCTGGTCGGCAGCGCCACCAGGTTGCCCGCGCGAATCTCTTCCAGCGACTTGACCGACGTGGTCAGCATCACGAACAACGGCATCAGGTAGTAGATCGCGACCAGGACCAGCAGGCCGTACACGATGAGTCTGCCGAAGGCCCTGCCGCCGGCGCTTTCAGCGCGCGCGAACTCAGCCACGACGGTGCCTGCGCACTTCGGAGTACATGAGCGGCACGATCACGGCGACGACCGTGGCGAGCATCATCATGGCGGAGGCCGCGCCCAGTCCGACCTGGTTGCGCGTGAATCCGAAGGCATACATGAAAGTGGCGGGTACGTCGGACGAGAAGCCCGGTCCGCCGCCGGTCAACGCCATCACCAGGTCGAAGCTCTTGATGGCGATGTGGGCGAGGATCATCACGGCGCTGAAGAACACCGGGCGCAGACTCGGGATGATGATGCTCCAGTAGATGCGCGGCATCGATGCGCCATCCACCTGCGCGGCCTTGATGATCGAATCGTCGATGCCGCGCAGACCCGCGAGGAACAGTGCCATCACGAAGCCCGACGATTGCCAGGCGCCCGCGATCACCACCGCGTAGATGGACATCTGCGGGTTCACCAGCCAGTCGAAGGTGAAGCCGGGAAAGCCCAGCTGCTGCACCACGCGTTCGACGCCGAGGCCGGGATTGAGAATCCATTTCCAGGCCGTCCCGGTGACGATGAACGACAGGGCCATGGGATAGAGGTAGATGGAGCGCAGCCACCCTTCGGCACGGATCTTCTGGTCGAGCAGGATCGCGAGGATCAGTCCCACGGCGAGACAGGAGAAGATGAACAGGCCGCCGAAGACGCAGAGGTTCTTGAGCGCTACCCACCAGCGCTCGTTCTCGAACAGAGTGACGTACTGATAGAGGCCGACGAACTCGTAGTTCGGCAGCATGCGCGACTTCGTGAACGACAGGACCGCGGTCCACGCGATGAAGCCGTAGACGAAGATCAGGCTGACGAGCAGGCTCGGCCCGAGCACGATCTTCGGCAGTGCCGCCTCGAGCGCATCGAGTGCGGAGCGACGTGGCACGTCGACGGCGGTATCCATGGCGTGCGGCTACGCCGGGGGTGTGCCGGAAAGGGCGATTGCGCCCCTTCCGGTCAGGTGACGGTCAGCCCTTCGCCTTGACTGCTGCCGCCATCTTCGCGGCGGCATCCTTGGGCGACATGTTCGAGTTCATGAACTGAGTCACCACGTCGAACATCGCACCCTGAACGGCAGAGGGCATGG
The DNA here is from genome assembly GCA_001464695.1 of Betaproteobacteria bacterium Ga0077523. Classification (GTDB taxonomy): domain Bacteria; phylum Pseudomonadota; class Gammaproteobacteria; order Burkholderiales. The sequence goes on from LNDQ01000111.1 coordinate 54,181, forward strand.
CCATGCCGTGCGCCCAGCTCGGAACCAGCTTGCCCGACTTGCTGCTCGACTGGAACTCCGAGGTCGAATCCTTGGCGCACTGATCGAACTTCGCCATGTCCATGCCGGAGCGCGCCGGGATCGACCCCTTGTTCAGGTTGAAGACTTCCTGGAACTGCGGCTCCATGATGGCGGCTGCCAAGTCGGCCTGCGCCTTCTTCGCCTCCGGATCCTTCTGCTCGAACATGATGAAGCTGTCGATGTTGAAGGTGAAGGCGCCTGCGGTGCCCGGTGCGGGAGCACAAATGTAGTCCTTGCCGGGTGCCTTGTTAGCCGCGGTGAACTCGCCCTTGGCCCAGTCGCCCATGAACTGCATCGCCGCCTTGCCGTTGATCACCATGGCCGTGGCCAGGTTCCAGTCGCGGTTGGCGGCATCCTTATCGATGTACTTCTGGACCGTGCGCAACGTCGCGAAGGACTTCTCCATCGTCGGGCTGTTGAGCGCGCCGGTGTCGAGCTTCACGAACGCTTTGTTGAACCAGTCTGCGCCGCCCACGCCCAGCGCGACCGATTCGAACACCGTCGCGTCCTGCCAGGGTTGCCCGCCATGCGCCACGGCCACGAAGCCGGCCTTCTGGATCTTCTCGGCGGCGACCGCGAACTCGTCCCACGTGGTCGGGATCTTGGCGCCCGCCTTCTTGAACACCTCCGGGTTGGCCCACATCCAGTTCACGCGGTGCACGTTGACCGGGACCGCCACGTAATGGCCCTGGTACTTCATGACGTTGCTCACTACCGCGGGCAACAGGCCGTCCCAGTTGCCGGCCTTGGACACGCCGTCCATCTGGGTCAGCACGCCCTCCGCGCCCCATTCCTGGATCGACGGCCCCTTGACCTGAGCCGCTGTCGGCGGCTTGCCGGACACGACGCGCGACTTGAGCACCGTCATGGCGTTTTCGCCACCGCCGCCGGCCACGGCGAAATCCTTCCACTTGTGGCCCTTGGTCTCGAGGATCTTCTTGAGCTCCACGACGGACTTGGCCTCGCCGCCGGAAGTCCACCAATGCAGCACTTCGACTTCGCCGGCCAATGCACCGCCGACGGCAAACAGCGAGCCGACGGCGCAGGCGACGACGGACCGCGCGAATGAACGCTGAATACTCACGTTTGTTCCTCCCGTATTCATGTCGGGCGCGGTCGCTGCCTGCGCCGCGCGCTGGGTACATGCTTTGGACCCCGGGACGAATCGTGCCGTTCGCTCAGGCGGGATCGTAAGGCAGCATACCCAAGTCGCGCGCGCGTTGTCCATGCGCGGTGCGGGAACGGCGTTCACGGTGCTGAGATACAATCCTTCGCCTCGAAGCAGAGGAGACCTACATGCCCATCCGCGTTGCTATCAACGGCTACGGCCGCATCGGCCGCAACATCCTGCGTGCGCTGTACGAATCGGGCCGCAACGGCGAGCTCCAGATCGTCGCCTTGAACGATCTGGGCAGCCCGGAAACGAACGCGCACCTGACGCGCTATGACACGGCGCACGGGAAGTTCCAGGGCACGGTGAACGTGGAAGGCGATGCGCTGGTGGTCAATGGCGACCCCATCAAGGTCTTCGCCGAACGCGATCCGGCCAAGCTGCCCTGGAAGTCGCTCGGCGTGGACGTGGTGATGGAGTGCACCGGCCTCTTCACGGCCAAGGAAAAAGCCGCGGCCCATATCACCGGTGGTGCGAAGAAGGTGATCATCTCCGCCCCGGGCAAGAACGTGGATGCGACCATCGTCTACGGCGTCAACCACCACACGCTCAAGCCAGCCCATACGGTCATCTCGAACGCCTCCTGCACCACCAACTGCCTCGCCCCCGTGGTGAAGCCGCTGCACGACAAGATCGGTCTGGTGGCCGGGCTGATGACCACCATCCACGCCTATACCAACGATCAGGTGCTGACCGACGTCTACCACGAAGATCTGCGCCGGGCGCGCTCCGCCACCATGTCGATGATCCCCACCAAGACCGGGGCGGCCTCGGCCGTGGGCGAAGTGCTGCCGGAGCTGAAGGGCCGTCTCGACGGTTATGCCATCCGGGTACCGACCATCAACGTGTCGCTGGTGGACCTCTCGTTCATTGCCAAGCGCCCCACGACCGTGGAGGAAGTGAACGACATCATCAAGGCGGCCGCGGCCGGCGAGCTGAAAGGCATCCTCGGATACACCAAGGAGCCCCTGGTCTCGATCGACTACAACCACGATCCGCGTTCGTCGATCTTCGACGCGTCGCTCACCAAGGTGGCCGAAGGTACGCTGGTGAAGGTGTCGTCTTGGTACGATAACGAATGGGGATTCAGCAACCGGATGCTGGATACCGCAGTAGCATTCATGAACGCGAAGTAGTCCCGGGGAGGGGCGAGGTATGAGGCACGGTCCGATCCGGTTCGCCTCGTACCTCGCCCTTCGCATTTGACGTCCTACCCTTCACGTACAGATGGCCATCCTCAAACTCTCCGACATCGACGTACGCGGCAAGCGCGTCCTGATCCGTGTCGACCTGAACGTTCCTCTGGCGGACGGCAGGATCACGGATGACACCCGCATCCGCGCGGTTCTGCCGGGGATCCGCCACGCACTGGGTCAGGGCGCGAAGGTGATGCTGGTGTCGCATCTGGGCCGACCCAAGGAAGGCGAGTTCGATCCGGCCGAATCGCTCGAACCCGTCGCGAAGCGCCTCGCGGAGCTGCTCGGTGCCGAGGTTCCGCTGAAACGCGACTGGCTGAATGGTGTCGACGTAGCCCCCGGCCAGGCGGTGCTGCTCGAGAACTGCCGTTTCAACAAGGGCGAGAAGAAGAACGACGAGGCGCTTTCGAAGCAGATGGCGGCGCTGTGTGACGTCTACGTGAACGATGCCTTCGCGACGGCGCACCGGGCCGAGGCGACCACCCACGGCATCGCACGCTTTGCTCCGGCGGCCGTGGCCGGCCCTTTGATGGCTGCCGAAGTCGACGCGCTCACCAAGGCGCTGCACCAGCCGGCGCGGCCGATGATCGCGATCGTGGGCGGCTCGAAAGTGTCGACCAAGCTCACCATCCTCGCCTCGCTCGCCGAGAAGGTCGACCAGCTCATCGTCGGCGGCGGCATCGCCAACACCTTCATGCTGGCGGCCGGGCTGCCTATCGGCAAATCGCTGGCCGAACCCGACCTCGTTCCCGAAGCGCGCAAGATCATGGATGCCGCCGCGGCGCGTGGCGCTTCGGTGCCGATTCCCGTGGACGTGACCGTGGCGAAGAACTTCGCGGCGGATGCCGAAGCCAAGGTGAAGAACGTCGAGGATGTTGCGGCCGATGATCTCATCCTCGACGTGGGTCCGAAGACAGCCGCACAGTTTGCCGCGATGCTGACCGCGGCCGGGACCATCGTCTGGAACGGGCCGGTGGGCGTGTTCGAGTTCGACCGCTTCGGCGCAGGCACCAAGGCGATCGCCGACGCGATCGCCGCCGCCCGCGGTTTCTCGCTCGCCGGCGGCGGCGACACCATCGCGGCCATCGCCAAGTACGGCATCACCGACCGCGTTTCCTACATCTCCACCGCCGGTGGCGCGTTTCTCGAGTTTCTCGAAGGCCGGAAGCTGCCGGCGCTCGAGATACTCGAGGCCAGGGCTGCCGGCTGACACGGGACCCTTCATGCAACGCAGCACCAAGATCGTCGCCACGCTCGGTCCGGCATCCTCCGATCGCGAAGTCCTGCGCCGGATGATCGCCGCGGGTGTGGACGTGGTACGGATGAATTTCTCCCACGGCACTGCGGATGATCATCTGAACCGTGCCGAAACCGTGCGCGAAGCGGCGCGCGAACTCGAGCGCACGGTCGGCATCATGTGCGACCTGCAGGGCCCGAAGATCCGCATCGGCAAGTTCGAGAAGGGTCGCATCACCCTCGAGAACGGGTCCCGCTTCATCCTCGATGCCGCGTGCGCACTCGGCAACCAGGAGCGCGTGGGCCTTGACTATCCGGAATTGCCGAACGACGTGCGCGCCGGCGACATCCTGCTGCTCGACGACGGCCGTATCACGCTGACTGTCGAGAAGGTGAGCGGCAGCGAGATCCACACCGTCACGCGGCACGGCGGCGAACTGTCCAACAACAAGGGCATCAATCGCCAGGGCGGCGGACTGACTGCACCCGCACTGACGTCGAAGGACATGGAAGACATCCGCACCGCCACGCGGATGAAGGCCGATTTCCTCGCCGTGTCGTTTCCGAAGAGCGGCGCCGACATGTACATGGCGCGCGAACTGATGCGGGCCTCAGGTGGCCGTGCCCTGCTCATCGCCAAGGTACGGCATCATGGTGGCGCGTGGCGATCTGGCCGTGGAAGTGGGCGACGCGGCCGTGCCGGCTCTGCAGAAGCGCATGATCCGGCTCGCGCGCGAGAAGAACAAGCTCACCATCACCGCCACGCAGATGATGGAATCCATGATCGACAGTCCGGTGCCCACCCGTGCCGAAGTGTCGGATGTGGCGAACGCGGTGCTCGACGGCACCGACGCCGTGATGCTCTCCGCCGAGACCGCGGCCGGCAAGTATCCGGTGCAGACCGTGGAGTCCATGAGCCGCATCTGCCTCGAGGCGGAGAAGTCGGCCGACACCACGCTCGACCGTGAATTCCTCAATCGCGTCTTCACGCGAGTCGACCAGTCGATCGCCATGGCGGCCCTGTTCACCGCCTTCCACCTCAAGGTGAAATGCATCGCTGCGCTCACCCAGTCGGGCTCCACCGCGTTGTGGATCTCGCGCCTGAATTGCGGTGTGCCGATCTACGCACTGACACCCGAAATCTCGACCCGCTACCGGCTCTCGCTGTACAAGGACACCTATCCGTTGATGATCCAGTACTTCGGCAGCGATCGCGAGCAACTGCTGCGCGAAGCCGAGGAGCAGTTGAAGCGGCACGGCGCCGTGCAGGACGGCGATCTCATCGTGCTCACCATCGGTGAGCCCATCGGCAAGCCCGGCGGCACCAACACGATGAAGATCGTGAAGGTCGGCGAGCACAAGGCCTGAAGCGGCGGGGCACGGACATGAGTATGGGCAAGCCGCTGGTCGGCATCGTCATGGGATCGCAGAGCGACTGGGAGACCATGCGCCACGCGGCCGTGAAGCTCGAAGAGTTCGGCGTGGCGCACGAAGCGCAGGTGCTCTCCGCCCATCGCACGCCGGATGCGATGTTTGCCTACGCCGCTACGGCGGCGGCGCGCGGCCTGCGTTGCGTGATCGCGGGCGCCGGTGGTGCCGCCCACCTGCCTGGCATGGTTGCCGCCAAGACGATACTGCCGGTGCTCGGCGTACCGGTGCAGAGCAAGGCGCTGCAAGGGCTCGATTCGTTGCTGTCCATCGTCCAGATGCCCAGGGGTGTTCCGGTGGCCACGTTCGCCATCGGCGAGGCCGGCGCCGTCAACGCAGCCCTGTTTGCCATCGCGATGCTCGCCACGACCGATCCGGCACTGGCTGCGCGTCTGGAGGCGTTCCGGCGCGAACAGGAAGCGGCGGTGGAGGCGATCAAGCTGCCGCCCGCGTCATGAAAGCCGTTGCGCCCGGTGCGTGGCTGGGCCTGCTCGGCGGCGGCCAGCTCGGACGCATGTTCACCATGGCGGCCCAGAGCATGGGCTACAAGGTGGTGGTGGTGGATCCGGGTGATCACAGCCCTGCCGGCTCGGTCGCCGACGATCATCTGCGCGCCGACTATCTCGACGCCACGGCTCTGGACGAACTCGCGCGCCGGTGCGCCGCGGTCACCACGGAGTTCGAGAATGTCCCGGCCGAAGCATTGCGGCGACTGGCGCAGCATTGCGTGGTGAGTCCCGCGGCGGACAGCGTAGCGGTGGCCCAGGATCGCATCCGCGAGAAGCGCTTTCTCGCCGGCGTGGGCCTGGCCACCGCCCCGTTCGCGGTGATCGAAAGCGAAGCCGATGCCGACGCTGTCGATGCGCGGCTGCTGCCGGGAATACTGAAGCGCGCCCGCTTCGGCTACGACGGCAAGGGGCAGATGCGCGTTGCCAGCGCCGACGAAGTGCGGGCCGCGTTCTGGGCACTGGGTGCCGAAGCCTGTGTGCTCGAGCAGCGGCTCGACCTCGAGCTGGAAGTGTCCTGCGTGGTCGCGCGCGGGTTCGACGGTGAAGTGCGCACGTTTCCGGTGGCGGAGAACGCGCACTCGGCGGGCATTCTCGACGTCAGCATCGTGCCGGCGCGCGTGGCGGAGGAACTCGCGCATCGTGCCCGCGACGCGACCGTGCGGGTGGCCGAGGCGCTGGACTACCGGGGGGTGCTGTGCGTCGAGTATTTCGTGGTGCGCGGCGGCGAGCTGATCGCCAACGAGATCGCGCCGCGCCCGCACAACAGCGGCCACTACACCATCGACGGTTGCATCACGTCGCAGTTCGAGCAGCAGGCCCGCGTGATGTGCAGCCTGCCGCTCGGTGACACGGCACCCCACGGCCCGAGCGTGATGGTGAACCTCCTCGGCGATCTGTGGGCAGCCGGCGAGCCCGACTGGACCCACGTGCTGTGCCATCCGCGCGCCAAGCTGCATCTGTACGGCAAGGACGTCGCGCGCGTCGGTCGCAAGATGGGGCATTTCACCGTACTGGACGACGACCAGGAGCGTGCCGTCACGACGGCTCGGGCCATCCGTGCCAAGCTCGATGCAGACGCCGCAGCGGAACTGGAGTCGCAGAGCTCATGAGCGAACAAGTCATCCAGGAAACGAGCCTCACCTCGTTGCCGCTGCTGCATCGGGGCAAGGTGCGCGATCTCTATGCGGTCGACGAAGAGCGCCTGCTGGTCATCCAGACGGACCGGCTGTCGGCGTTCGATGTGATCCTGCCCACACCGATCCCGGGCAAGGGCAAGGTGCTCACCGCGGTTTCCAATTTCTGGTTCGCGAAGCTTGCCCACGTGATTCCGAACCATCTCACCGGCATCGATCCGGAGAGTGTCGTCGCGCCGGCCGAGCGCCCGCAGGTGGCGGGCCGCGCTTTCGTCGTGCGACGCCTCAAGCCGCTGCCCATCGAAGCGATCGTGCGCGGCTATGTCGCGGGGTCCGGCTGGAAGGACTATCGCGCGAGCGGTGCGATCTGCGGCATTGCGTTGCCTGCGGGTCTGCAGGAAGCATCGAAGTTGCCGCAACCGATCTTCACGCCTTCCACCAAGGCCCCTAAGGGAACGCACGACGAGAACATTCCCTACGTCGAAGCCGAGCGCCTGCTCGGCGCGGTGCGGGCGGCCGAAGTGCGCGATGCGGCGATCCGGTTGTATCGCGAAGCGGCGGACTTCGCCGCCACCAAGGGCATCATCATCGCCGATACCAAATTCGAGTTCGGCACCGATGCCGCCGGCAGGCTGTACCTGATCGACGAAGCCCTGACGCCGGATTCGTCGCGCTTCTGGCCCAGGGACCAGTACCGCGTCGGCATCAGCCCGCCGAGTTTCGACAAGCAGTTCGTGCGCGACTGGCTCGAGGCGCAGCACTGGAACAAGCAGCCGCCGGCTCCGGTGCTGCCGGCCGATGTGCTGGCGAAGACCGCCGCCAAGTACGAGGAAGCGGCGCGCCTGCTGCTGGGGTGAGCGCGATGTCGACCGACGCGATCGCTCGCGCCGCGGCGATCCTGGATAGCGGCGGACTGGTCGCCTTTCCCACCGAGACCGTTTATGGTCTCGGCGCCGATGCCGCGAATCCGGAGGCGGTGCGACGCATCTTCGAAGCGAAGGGCCGCCCTGCCGATCACCCGCTCATCGTGCACGTGGCCGATGCGATCGATCTTGGAGCGTGGGCGCGCACCGTCCCGGAAGCGGCACGCCAGCTTGCCCAGGCATTCTGGCCGGGACCGCTCACTCTCATCGTCGAACGGTCGGCCGGCGTCAGCGCTGCCCTGACCGGTGGCCAGGACACCGTTGGCGTGCGCGTGCCGTCCCATCCGGTAGCGCAGGCGCTGCTGCGCGCCTTCGGCCGTGGCATCGCGGCGCCGTCGGCGAACCGTTTCGGCCGCATCTCGCCCACCACAGCCGATCATGTGCGTGCCGAACTCGGCGATCGCGTCGACCTGGTGCTGGACGGCGGGCAGGCCGAAGTGGGCATCGAATCGACCATCGTCGACGTCTCGGGTGCGCAGCCGGCGCTGCTGCGCCCGGGCATGATCGGCGCGGCACAACTCGAAGCCGTGCTGGGTCAGCCGTTGTCGCGGCCGACCCACGAATCACCGCGGGTCTCGGGCGCCCTCGCGGCGCACTATGCGCCGTCGACACCGCTCGAACTGCTCGCCGCCCGCGACATCGACGCGCTCGTCGCGAGTACGTTGCGACGGATCGTCATCCTGGCGCGCCGGCCGGCACCCGCGACCGCGCGAGTGGCATGGATCGAGGCGCCGGGCGACGCGACCGGTTATGCGCACGATCTGTATGCGCACCTGCGGTCCCTGGATGCCGGAGGCTTTGAACGAATTGTCGTCGAAGCTCCACCCGACGATCCTGCGTGGACTGCGGTACGCGATCGCCTGACCCGCGCGGCCGCCGGTGCCGGCGGCGACGCGCCCTGACCGGATCGTGGATCCGATCGTCCTGTTCTTTCTGCTCGGCGTACTGGCGCGCCTGCTGAAGAGCGACCTGCGCTTGCCCGAAGCGCTGTACGAGGGACTTTCCATTTATCTGCTGCTCGCCATCGGGTTGAAGGGCGGGGTGGAACTCGCGAGGCAGCAACTGATTCCACTGCTGCCGCAGGTGGCGGGCGTGATTGCGCTGGGGTGCGTGTTGCCGCTGCTCGCATTCCCGGTCTTGCGCTATCTCGGGCGCCTGAAGCGTGCCGATGCCGCGTCGATCGCGGCGCACTACGGATCGGTCAGCATGGTGACCTTTGCCCTGGCGCTCAATTTCCTCGCCGATCGTGGCGTCGCGCACGAACAGTATCTGCCGCTCTTCGTGGTGCTGCTGGAAGTTCCGGGCATCGTTGTCGGCATCCTGCTGGCCCGAGTCGGACAGGGCACCGCACTGCGCTGGGGAGCATTGGCCCATGAGGTGTTCCTCGGCCGGAGTGTCGTACTGCTGACGGGCGGCCTGCTGATCGGCTGGATCGCCGGCCCGGAGGCGCTGGCGCCGCAATCGAAACTGTTCTTCGACCTGTTCAAGGGCGTGCTGGCGTTGTTCATGCTCGAAATGGGGCTGGTGGCGGCCAGCCGTCTACGCGATCTGCGCGCCAGCGGACCGTTCCTCGCAGCGTTCGGCATCGTCGTGCCCTGCGTGTTCGCGGTGATCGGCATGGGTGCGGGTCGGCTGATCGGGCTGTCGCCGGGCGGCGCGATGCTGCTGGCCACCCTCGCCGCGAGCGCGTCCTATATCGCCGCGCCCGCGGCGATGCGGATTGCCGTGCCGGAAGCGAACCCGTCGCTGTCCATCGCGGCAGCCCTCGGAGTCACCTTCCCCTTCAACGTGCTGTTCGGTATTCCGCTCTACCATCGGCTGGCGCAGACGCTGTTCGGCCCCCTGGGATGACCGCCATGCAGACCCACGCCCGCAAACTCCTCGTCATCATTACTGAAGCGGCGCTCGAATCCTTGCTGGTGAAGGATGTCCTGAAACTGGGGGCACAGGGCTATACCATTGCCGACGTGCGCGGCGGCGGTCGGCATGGCCCGCGCGAAGCCGATTGGCAGGCGGATCGCAATATCCGTCTGGAGGTCATTTGCGAAGCAGCGGTGGCGGAGGCCATCGCCGTACACGTGCGCGACACCTATTCCAGCCACTACGCGACCACGCTGTTCTTCGCCGACATCGGCGTGCTGCGCCCGGAGAAGTTCTGATGGCCACGTTCGATACGCTGGCCGAGTGGCAGCGCAAGCTCCGGTTCGAGTATCCGAGCGTGCGCTTCGATGCGACCGACAATCCGCCCGGCGTGAATGCGGTGTGCGAGACCATCCTCGTCGGTCGGTTCTTCGCCGATCGCGCGCCGCCCTATGGGGTGATCTATGCGCAACCGCGCAGTTGCGGCGGGAAGCCGTCCTGATGGGATGGCGCGACTATCCGGCGGCGCCCGGCGCCGGGACGGTGCTGTGCGAACTCGCGGCGATCCCCGATGGCGAAGGTCGCGAGTTCGTGTTCGGCAACTCGGTGAGCGGCGTGCGGGTGCTCATCGTGCGGCGCGGCGACCGTGCCTGGGGATACGTCAATCGCTGTCCGCACAACTACATTCCACTGAATGACATGCCCGACCGCTTCGTCAGCTTCGATCACGAGTGGATCGTCTGTTCCACCCACGGCGCAGTGTTCCGCTACGAAGACGGCTTCTGCGAAGACGGTCCGTGCCAGGGACGCAACCTCGAGGCATTGCCGATCCTGGTCGAGAACGCCGCGATCGTCGTCGCTGACTGAAGTGACGTCCCCCCGATGGGCCTGCGGCCCTTCCCCCCAGGGGGCCAGCCCTCTTGGGGCGGACCGGCACGGGCTGAAGTGACGATCCCCCCGATGGGCCTGCGGCCCTTCCCCCCAGGGGGCCAGCCCTCTTGGGGCGGCCCGGCGAGGGCTGAAGTGACGTCCCCCCCCGATGGGCCTGCGGCCCTTCCCCCCAGGGGGCCAGCCCTCTTGGGGCGGCCCGGCGCGGGCTGAAGTGACGATCCCCCCGACAGGCCTTGCGGCCTCTCCCCCCAAGGGGGCCAGCCCTCTTGGGGCGGCCCGGCGAGGGCTGTCCTCGTAGACCAACGAGTATCATTTCGTGCATGAACGCCCCGATCACACTGCACCGACCTCTGCGTCCCGGCGATAGCGCGCTGGCCGCCCGGTTGCGTCGCGAGATCGAAGGTGAAGTGCTGTTCGATGCCGCGAGCCGCGGCCGCTATTCCACCGACGCATCGATCTATCAGATCGAACCGGTCGGGGTCGTCGTGCCCAGGACGCAGCAGGACGTCGCCACGGCGCTCGGCATCGCGCGCGAGCAGGGCGTGCCGATCCTGCCGCGCGGCGCCGGAACTTCGCAATGCGGGCAGACCGTCGGTGCGGCGTTGGTGATCGACACCTCCAAGCATCTCGATCACGTGCTTGAAGTGGATGCGAAGGCGCGCACTGCCTGGGTCGAACCCGGCGTGGTGCTGGATCGCCTCAACGCGCAATTGAAAGCCGATGGTCTGTGGTTTCCGGTGGATGTGTCCACGGCCGCGCAGGCCACGCTCGGCGGCATGGCGGGCAACAACTCCTGCGGTGCGCGTTCGATCCGCTACGGCAACATGGTTCACAACGTGCTGGGCATCGATGTCTGGCTGGCCGATGGCAGCGAGTGCGGGTTTGGCCCCGCCGATGAAGTGGACCGTGGCCCCCTGCACTATCGCAAGCTGGTGGAACGCATCCACGCGATCGCGCGCCGCGAGGCGGCCGAGATCGAGGCGCGCTGGCCCAAGGTCCTGCGGCGTGTGCAGGGCTACAACCTCGACATGGTGCAGCCGGTGGCGCCGCACAATCTCGCGCACCTGCTGGTCGGTTCCGAAGGCACACTGGCTTGGTCGCGGCGCCTCAAGTTGAAGCTCGCGCCGCTGCCTGCTCACAAGGTGCTGGGCGTGGCGCACTTCCCGACGTTCCAGCGCGCGATGGAGCTGACGCAGGAAATCGTGAAGCTCGATCCCGATGCGGTCGAGCTGGTGGATCGCACGATGATCGGGCTCGCTCGCGACCAGGCGGCCTTCCGGCCCGTGGTGGAGCGCTACTTCGTCGGCGAACCGGATGCGATCCTCCTGGTCGAGTTCGCGGGCGACGATCGTGCGGCCCAGCTCGCGAAACTCCGGAGTCTGGTGGAGTTGCTGGCCGATCTGGGCTTGCCTGGCAGCGTCGTCGAAGTCACGGACGCGCGCGCGCAACGGGACATCTGGGAGGTCCGCAAGGCCGGTCTCAATATCATGATGTCGATGAAGGGCGACGGGAAGCCGGTCTCCTTCATCGAGGATTGCGCCGTGCCGCTAGAGCATCTCGCCGAATACACTCAGCGGCTCGACGAAGTATTCGCCCGCCACGGCACGCGCGGCACCTGGTACGCGCACGCTTCCGTCGGGACCTTGCACGTTCGGCCGGTGCTCGACATGCGGCGCGACGGGGCACAGAAGATGCGCGCCATCGCCGAAGAGGCCTGTGCGCTGGTCCGGCAATTCAAGGGTGCGTTCTCGGGCGAGCACGGCGATGGCCTGGTGCGCTCGGAATGGATCGAACCGATCCTGGGTGAACGCCTCACGATCGCGCTCGGCGAGATCAAGGATCTCATCGATCCGCACAACCTGTTCAACCCCGGCAAGATCGTGCGTGCCACCCGCATGGACGATCGAAGCCTGTTCCGCTTCAACCCCGGTTATGCGGCGGCGAAGATCGACACGGCGCTGGACTGGTCCGCCTGGGGTGGCCTCGCGCCGGCGGTCGAGATGTGCAACAACAACGGGCATTGCCGCAAGTTCGACGCCGGCACCATGTGTCCGTCGTATCGTGTCACCCGCGACGAGATCCATTCGACGCGCGGCCGGGCCAATACGCTGCGTCTGGCGTTGTCGGGCCAGCTGGGTGGCCCCGGCGATGCCGCGGCGGTGGACGCAGCGATGGATCTATGCGTCGGCTGCAAGGGCTGCAAGCGCGAATGCCCCACCGGAGTGGACATGGCGCGCCTCAAGATCGAGATGCGTCACCAGCGGCACCGCACCCGGCCGCGAACCTTGCGTGACAGGCTCGTCGCGTATCTGCCCCGCTACGCACCGTGGGCGGCGACCGTTGCGCCGCTCGCCAACCTTCGCAATGGGGTCCCGGGGCTGCCGCGCCTCACGGAGAAATGGTTCGGCCTGTCGGCGCGCCGCTCGCTGCCGCGCTGGCGCCGCGACGCCTTTCGCGATCACGAAGGCGGACCGGCCGAGGGCGCCGCGAAGGCCGTCGTGTTGTTTGCCGACACCTTCAACCGCTGGTTCGAGCCCGATAATCTCCGTGCCGCAATGCGTGTGTTGAATGCCGCAGGTTACGCCGTGGAGGTGGCCACGCCCACGGATGGCGGCCGCCCGTTGTGCTGCGGGCGCACGTTCCTGGCGGCGGGCATGGTCGACGAAGCGCGCATCGAAGCGCGTCGCGTGCTCCAGGCCCTGACCCCGGCGCTGGATCGCGGCCTCGCCGTCATCGCGCTGGAGCCTTCATGTCTGTTCACTTTCGAGGACGAGTACGTCGCCATGCTCCCCGCGGGCGAGACGGCGCGGCTGGCACTGGCCGCCGTGTCCTTCGAGGAGTTCATCGTGCGCGAGCATGCTGCCGGACGATTCGCGCTGTCGTTGCAGCCGGTCGCCAACGGTCACGCACTCCTGCACGGCCATTGTCACCAGAAGGCCTTCGATGCCGTGGGGGCGGTGGAGCAGGCGTTGCGCCTGGTGCCGGACCTCGCGGTCGAGACGGTGACGTCGAGCTGCTGCGGCATGGCCGGCGCCTTCGGCTACGAGGCGGAGCACTTCGACCTGTCGATGAAGATGGGTGAAGCGGCGCTCTTGCCCGCGGTGCGCAATGTGTCGGCCGATGCGCTGATCGTGGCCGACGGTACGAGCTGTCGGCACCAGATTGCCGATGGGACGGGCCGAAAAGCCGTCCACGTAGCGAAGGTTCTGGAGCAGGCGTTGCCGATCACGGGTGACGCACGACGATGAAATGGCGTTTCGTCGCGCTCTACGCATTGCCGGTCGCGCTCAACCTGCTGCTCGTCGCATTCACCGTGTGGCAGCTTGCGTGGGTGCCGGAGAACGAGCGCGACCTCGGCTTGCATGCATTCGCCGGGTTCTACGCGCTCGGCGGCCTGGTGATGGTGATCTCGGGCGCCACGGCGGTCTCGAAACTGGTGCTCGGCGACACCGGGCCGCGCCGGTTGCTCTATCTGTCCCTCATCAACATGTGGGTGCCGACGATCCTGCTGCTGGTTTTGTTCCTGTTCAGCTAGGATGAACCCCCCGATGGGCCTGCGGCCCCTCCCCCCAAGGGGGCTGGCCCGCTTGGGGCGGCCCGGCGCGGGCCAAACCGGAGTGACCTGAAGACGTGAGCGAGGCCGACTGGAAGTTCCATGGCGTGCGGGTGGTGAAGAGCACCGAACTCGACACGAACACCGCACAGACACAGGGTATGAATCGCGCCGCCGCGATCACCCACGCCCGCTGCGGCGCCGAGAAACTGTGGGCAGGCACGGTCGTGATCCACGCCAAGGCGAAAACCGGTGCGCACCACCACGGCCCCGTGGAAAGCGTGATCTACGTGGTGAGCGGCAAGGCCCGCATGCGCTGGGGCGACGCGCTCGAGTTCACGGCCGAGGCCGGCCCCGGCGATTTCATCTACGTGCCGCCGTTCGTGCCGCACCAGGAGATCAATGCCTCCGACACCGAGCCGCTGTCCTGCGTCCTGTGCCGCAGCGGCCAGGAGCCGGTGGTGGTCAACCTCGACATCCCCGTTGTGGAACAACCGGAGACGGTGCACTGGGTGGATGACATCCACCGGGAGCCCAAGGCCTGACCGATCTCAGGAGGCAGCGCTCTTGCGTCCCCACAGACGCGGCCGCCATACGCCGAAGGCAGCGCCGGTCAGGCCGAGAGCGACAGCGACGCCGAGCCAGATGGTGAGGGGTCCCTCCGGAAACCGCTCCAGCGTCCGCCAGATACCGATGAACGCAATCCCGGCGAGCGCCATGCCGAGGATCATCTTCGCCCACAACCAGCCGCTGTCGAGCAACGCCGGCCGCACGGCCAGCGCCAGCAGCCCGGTGATCCACAGTAATGCAACCGACGGCAGTGTGATGCGCGCGAAGCACCACGACATCGCCTGAAGTACCGGGGGTGCGTCGACCGCCGGGACGCGCTGCAGCCACAATGTCAGCGCCGCGAAGAGCCCCAGGGATCCGACCAGTCCGATCGTGGCGACGACGTGAGCGAACTTGATGAGCCGCGCCACGATGGGCTCACGCACGGCCCAAGATGCACAGAGAGGCTGTGCGTTGCCCGCTCACGGCCGGTGACATCTCAATGGCTTGGGGCGGCCCCCAAGGGGGAAGCGACTGCCAGGGAGCGTGGGGGAATGTCGCACCCTAATGAATCTCCGGTTCGGCGATCGGTGCGGTACCTTCGAGGAACCGGAAGTCGCACCCCTCGTTCGCCTGCGTGACGTTCTGCGAGAACAACGCCCCGTAACCGCGCGCGAAGCGCGGTGGCGGTGCTACCCATGCCGCCTTGCGGCGCGCGAGTTCGGCGTCGCTCACGTCGAGATCGAGGCGTCGCGCCGGCACGTCTAGCTTGACGATGTCGCCGGTCCGGACCAGTGCCAATGGACCGCCGACGAAGGACTCGGGCGCCACGTGCAGCACGCAGGTGCCGTAGCTCGTGCCGCTCATCCGTGCATCCGAGATGCGCACCAGATCGCGTACGCCCTGTTTCAGCAGCTTCTTCGGGATCGGCAGCATGCCCCACTCCGGCATGCCGGGGCCACCGAGCGGGCCGGCGTTGCGCAGGATCAGCACCGAATCGGCGTCCACATCGAGGTTCGGATCGTCGATGCGCGCCGCCATGTCGTTGTAGTCGTCGAACACGATGGCGCGACCGGCGTGCTGCAGCAGGCGCGGCTCAGCGGCGTTGGCCTTGATCACCGCGCCGTCCGGCGCCAGATTGCCGCGCAACACCACCAGCCCACCTTCCGGCTGGATCGGATTGGCGGGTGTCCGGATGACGTCGGGCTGGTGGATCTTCGAGCCCGCGACATTGTCACCGAGCGTCTTGCCGGTGCACGTCATGGCGTCCATGTGCAGCAGCGCGCGCATGCCTTCCAGCAGGCCCACCAGGCCGCCGGCATAGTAGAAGTCCTCCATGAGGTACTTGCCGGCCGGTCGCATGTTGACGAGATAAGGCGTCTTGCGGCCCAGTTCCTCGAAGCGCTCGAGCGGAATGCGGAAGCCGGCGCGTCCGGCCATGGCGATCACGTGGATCAGGCCGTTGGTGGAACCGCCGAGCGCCATCAACACCTGGATGGCATTGTCGAAGGACTGCTCGGTCAGCAGGTCGCCCGGCTTGAGATCCTCCCACACCATCTCGACGATGCGCTGGCCGGTGTAAGCCGCCATGCGGCGGTGGTTCGAATCGGGCGCGGGAATCGACGAGGCGTTCGGCAGGCTGAAGCCGAGCACTTCGGCGAGGCTCGTCATCGTCGACGCCGTGCCCATGGTCATGCACGTGCCGGGCGAGCGCGAGATGCCCTCCTCGATCTCGCTCCAGTCGCGCTCGGTGATGTTGCCCACGCGCAACTCGTCCCAGTACTTCCAGACGTCGGACCCGGAACCGAGTGTCCGGCCCTGCCAGTTGCCGCGCAGCATCGCGCCGGCGGGCACGAACATCGCGGGCAGGTTCATGCTGATGGCGCCCATCAGCAAGCCCGGCGTGGTCTTGTCGCAGCCGCCCATCAGCACACAGCCGTCGACGGGATACGAGCGCAGCAGCTCCTCGGTCTCCATGGCCAGAAAATTGCGGTACATCATCGTGGTCGGCTTCTGGAACACTTCCGCGAGCGAAATGGCGGGCATCTCGATCGGCACGCCACCGGCCTGCCAGATGCCGCGCTTCACGTCCTCGGCCCGTTCGCGCAGATGCGAATGGCAATGGTTCACGTCGCTCCACGTGTTGATGATCGCGATCACCGGCTTGCCCTTGGTGTCCTCGTGCGTGAGGCCGAGCTGCAGGGCGCGCGAGCGATGGCCGAAGCCGCGCAGGTCGCGGGTGGCGAACCAGCGCTGGCTGCGCAGGTGCTCCGCAAGTTTCCGTCGGGTCATGGGTCCTCCTCCTCGAGACCGCGACTATATCAAGCGTCGTGAGCGGTGAAACGAAACGGGCGGCCTTGTGGGCCGCCCGTTCATCGCGAGTTGGACGATCGGGGTCAGTCGCCCGACAGTTCCTCGGCCGGCGCGACGGAAGGTGAGCGAGCACCGTTGTGCGTCTTCACCTCGCCGCGCAGTTTACGGGCATAGTCTTCGACCTGGCGCCGGGCTGCATCGAAGGCGTCGCGCAGGGCGACGTAGGCGTCCTCGTTCTCGTGGTGGTTGGCCACGAGCTCGGCACCGGGCACGCGGACATCGACGTGTACGCAAAAATGCTTGCCCTGATGCTTGTGCTTGTGCGGCTGCTCGATGGTCACGTGGCAGCCCATGATGTGCGAGAAATGGGACTCCAGTTTCAGCGCTTTCTCGCGTATGTGCACTTCCATTGCTGCGGAATGGGGCATGTCTCGGAACGTGATTTGCAACGGTGTCTGCATGCTCTTGTCTCCTTCGCGTACGACATCGATCGTGCAACTTCGGTGCGGCACACGGCTGCACGCCTGCGTGCCCGCATTCAGGCGGGTGACGGATCTCCTCGGTGAGAGTGATGGAACGGCAGGACGTTCACCGGAACCGCAGCGGATCGGTGGCTCGAGGCAATGACCGGTCCAGCGGCGCGACGATGCGGATAAAAGCGGGCCTGGAAGCCTGATACCCAAGCATCGCGCGGGGGACGGCGGTTACATCTCTGTCCTGCATCTCGCCTACACGATGCGCGCTCGGACGCACCGATGTCAACCGTCCGTTAGCGGGCGGCCTATGACAATTCGTGACTGTACGTCAGGTTGTGGCGGCCGACACCGTGACGATGAAATCGCTCGATCCGGCGGGCACCTGCCACGTGAGAGTCAGCACCGCGGCCTGCATGATCTTCTCGAATCCTGCTTCGGATTGAGAGACCGTGTGCAGCGGACTCGCATCGAGCCTGCCGGGCGGCTGACACTGCACGAACAGGCTGCCGCCGAGCACACCGTCCTCGAGGGTGATGGCGTCGAGCGCGGCCAGGGCGAGCGGATCTCCGAAACCGCCGGGCACATCTCCGGCGACTCGGTAGCGCCCCAGGAAGCCGTCGCAGCTCGGCATCGCGAGATTGATCTCGGTCCGGAACCGGCCGGCCTGCGGCACGTCGAAGCGATAGCGTACGACGAGTCGATCGTTCTGAACGGCGTAGTGCTTGCGCATGCTGCCGCCGCCGACAGTGCCGGCAAACTCCGTAGCCGTGCTCGCCACCCTGCGATAGTGCGGCGCCTGCGGTGCTGCGCCGTCGCCAGGGACGAAGCGATCGACGAACAACGCGCGCGGCCGATCGTCCGGCTCGGCATCGGCGAGTGTCACCTGATGCCGAAAGGCCACGCGATCGTGCGCGGAAGCGATGCCGTCGCCGTGCGCGATCGCTTCGGCGCCCTGGGCCAGCTTGGCGTGATAGTGCTCGCGACGACGCATCAGCGTGTCGCCGAAGTTGTGACGCAACGGGTAGCTCGACAGCTCGATCACGGCCGCCTCGCTGTCATCGCGCACCACGGCCAGTAGCGCTGCCGTGCGCAGGAACAGTTCCTCATGCCCGTCCAGATCGATGTCCTGCGAAGCGGGCAGTACAGTCGACGGCCGAGCGGCATCGAGCAGCGCTTCGAGTTCTATGAGTGCGTTCCACACGGCACGGCGCAGATGCGGGAGGTAGAGACCGCCGAACAATCCATGCCAGTAAGCATCGTTCGCCTGGCCCCGATACAGCAGCGCGACCATCGCATCGGTGCGCGCGGCCGGCGGCAGCGCCTCGACCCGTGCCGAGATTCCGAGCATGCGCTTGTGCATCCAGTTCGCTTCGCTGAAGCGGCTGAAGAAATTGCGCCAGATGCCGCCGCGCAGGAACGGCTTGAAGCGCTCGTAGCGGCCGTGTGATTTCTCCTGATTGATCAGCGCGGCGAAATCGTCGGCGCGCGCTGCAGGCAGCGACCACTCGCCCATTTCCATGTACGACGTGGTCGGCAGGTAGACGATGCCGCGCGTGCGCGCTTCGCGGCGGAACTCGCGGAAGTGCCGGGTGCGGATGACCGACGAGGCCAGCACACCCTCGATGAAGCGTTCGAGCCAGCCTTTCTCGTAGACCCATTCGTAGGTCTCCGGCCAGATGCCGAACTTCTCGATGTCGTCGAAGTAGATCGCCGCGGCAGCCGTCTCATCGGTGCTCGCGAACGATTCGATGTAGCGCACCGTCTCGTCGGCCGGGGCGAACGGGATGCGGTAGCGCAGTTGTTCCGAGATCGGAAAGAGATCGAGGCAGCGGCCCTCTTCCTCGGTGGTGAAGTAGCCGCGCAGTTCACCGAGTTCGCGTCCCGCGCACAGGAAGTGATAGTCGTCGACGGTGACGAATTCGACACCGGCATCTTCCAGCGACGGTACGACGGTCGCTTCCCAGACGCGCTCGGTGAGCCAGGCCCCGTGGGGCCGCTGGCCGAACGCACGTTCGAGACGGTCCGCGAGGGCATTCAACTGCCCGACGCGATCGCGCGCCGGAATCGCTGCGAGCACCGGCTCCATGTCGCCGCCGCCGAACAATTCCGCCTGACGGCGCGCCACCATCTCGGCGAGCAACGCCATGTCCTGCGGGTAGCGTTCGAGCAGGAAGGCGAGCAGCCAGCCGCTGAAGTGGATCGCGAAACGAAACTCGGGGTAGCGGTGCACCGTGCGCAGAAACGGTCCGTAGGACTTGAGATGCGCCTCATCCACCACCTCGGGGAAGTTACCTGCCGGTTGATGCGCATGGACTCCGAGCAGAAGCGAAACCGAACTCATGGCATCAGGACGCGCGGCGCATCGCCCCGCCCATCTCCGCATGCCCGCCACCCTGGCTGATCGGGTGCTCGAGCACCGCGGGGACGGGAAGGTCGAGCAGGCGGTAGAGGTGGGCGAGATTGAGCCGGAACACGCGGTCCATGGCGATCACGGACTCGGGCGGGTTGTAGTCGCCGAACCACCAATACCAGTCGGAGCCTTCGCAGATCGCGAGTTGCCGTTCCGCCAGAGCCCTTGCATCGCCCGACAGCTTGCCGCAGGCCATCACCAGATCGAAATTGCGCTTCGCGTCGCACAGCAGGTCCCACGCGGTGTTCTTGTCGCGCGAGCCGATCCAGGTGGAGAGGTTGCCGTACACCCAGCTGCCGGCGACCACGTGATCGAGCGACCCGAACCGCGCGTCGGAATCGTCTGCCAGGACATCGCGGTACGTGCGGGTGCGGATGGCAGCGTGATCCTCGAGCGCCGCGTAGAGATCGTCCAGGAAGAAGTAGCCGTTGTACGGGTAGTACTCCCAGGCGTTCTCGCCGTCGAGGATCACGCTCACGAGCGGCGGTGCGGCCGCAGCAGCGGCAACGTTGGCGAGTTCCTGCACGAAATGGGCAGCGGCATCGCGTCCGTGCCACTTGGAGTATTCGAAACCGATCAGATCGGACAGCCGATCGTCGCGGAAGAAACAGGCGAGCCCGCTGCCGCGAAAACGATAGCCGCGATACAGGTAGTCGGCCTGTGGGGGCAACGGACCCTTGGCTGCGAGGCTGGCGGCCAGCAGCGCCTCGCCGCTCGCGCACCAGCCCACGCCCTGTGCGGCGAACATGTCGAGCACGCCGTCGGAGATCGCACCTTCGGCCGGCCAGATGCCGGTGGGCGGAGCACCGAATCGCTGCGTGTGCGAGGCCACTGCCAGCGCCAGGTGGTCGGTCAGGCGTTGGCGCCCGCCGGCATAGTGCGACGATTGTGGTAGCGGCAATGCCGGCTGGGTTTCGCGTGCAGTCGCGAAGTCGAGCAGCAGCGGACCGATCGGGTGGTAGTGCGGCGTGGAGGAGATCTCCACCTGGCCCGATGCGGCGAGACGCCGCCACCGCGGCACGATGTCGCGCAGGATCGTGCCGATCAGGTCGAACAGGCGTCGTCGATCCGTCGCGGTGAACTGCTCGCCCTTGGACATCAACTGGACGACGGTCACGTGCTCGCGCCGGATCGTCTCTCCGGTCCACGCAAGGTGGTACCAGGTGAGGAGATCCGCGAGATACTGGCCCGACAGGTAGTCGAGGGCGGCGGCCCCGCGCTCCTCGGTGTAGCGGAACAGATCGAGCAGCCGCCGGTAGGCCGGGTAGGGCTCGATCATCTTGGTGTGGTTGGCGCGGAAGCAGCGGTCGAGGATCAGTTCGCGCGCCGCGGCGTCGAGGTCGTTCAGATCGTCGCACGCGAGCATCGCCAGCAGCGGGTCGCGGATGACACCGGTCTCGAACTGCTGGGCGTAGTCCTCCAGCTGATCGAGCAGCACCGGCACGAAATTGACCACGGCCCGGACCTTGGGATGACGCTCGAGATGCGCGGCCATGTCCGAGTAGTCCTTGATCGCGTGCAGGTACACCCACGGCAGGCGATATTCACCGGTTGCGCAATCGCGGAAGTCCGGCTGGTGCATGTGCCACAGCAGCACCAGGTCGAGAGATTTGGGTTCGGCCATAGAGGAAGAAGATGAAGAACTCACGAGTCGTCGGACGGTGCGCGGCTAGCGGTCATGAGGCTAGCGTTGGCGGAAGACCTCCTGGCCGAGCATTTCGGGAGTGATGAGCGTGAGCCCGCTCTCGGTCACGTGGAAGCGCTTGCGGTCCTCCTCCGCATCGACGCCGGCCATCAGACCTTCGGGCAGCACGCAACGTTTGTCGACGACACAGCGCTTCAAGGTCACGTGGCGCTGGACGGTGACTTCGGGCAGCAGGACCGAGTCCTCGATCGAGCCGAAACTGTGTACGCGCACGCGCGAGAACAGCACCGAGCGCGCCACCATGGACCCGCTGACGATGCAGCCGCCGGAGACCAGTGAATCCACGGCGAAGCCGCGGCGACCGACGTCGTCGAACACGAACTTGGCGGGCGGCAGCTGTTCCTGGTGGGTCCAGATCGGCCATTCCTCGTCGTACATGTTGAGTTCGGGGTCGACCGTGGCGAGATCGAGATTGGCTTCCCAATACGCGTCCACCGTACCGACGTCGCGCCAGTAGGGCGGCGAATCTTCCTTGTTGCCCACGCAGCTGTCGGTGAAGCTGTGGGCGTACACGCGGTAGCGCGGCACGAGGTAAGGGATCAGGTCCTTGCCGAAATCGTGGCTCGACTCGGGTGTCAGCGTGTCGCGCTCCAGTTGTTCGTAGAGGAACTTGGCGTTGAACACGTAGATGCCCATGCTGGCGAGCGCCACGCCGGGCTTGCCCGGCACCTCGTTGGGCTGCGGGGGCTTTTCCACGAACTCGCGCACGCGCAGTTCGTTGTCCACACCCATGACGCCGAAGGCCTTCGCCTCCGCGACCGGCACTTCGATGCACGCCACCGTGAGATCGGCCTGCTTGCTCGCATGGTCGGCGAGCAGCCGGCCGTAGTCCATCTTGTAGATGTGATCCCCGCCCAGGATCAGCACGTACTCCGGACCGGCCGCGCGGATGATGTCGAGGTTCTGATACACGGCGTCGGCGGTGCCGGCGTACCAGCCTTCGTCGAGGCGCTGGGACGCGGGCAACACGTCGACGAACTCGTCGAAGCGGCCGTCGAGAAAACTCCAACCGCGCTGCAGGTGGCGGATCAGGCTGTGCGCCTTGTACTGGGTCGCGACGCCGATGCGACGCACGCCCGAGTTGACGCAGTTGGACAGCACGAAATCGATGATGCGGAACTTGCCGCCGAAAGGAACGGCGGGCTTCGCGCGCCAGTCGGTCAGGTTGCGCAGCCTGCTGCCTCTGCCGCCGGCGAGCACCAGCGCGTACGTGCTCTTGGTGAGGCGGCTGACGAAGCGGGTCGCTGGCTCGGTGGACATTGCGGCGGACGACGGAAAAGGCACGCGGACGGGCTCGAGCGGGTATCGTAGACCCTGCGCACCGATTCGACACGCGCGTCGGGCCGCATCCTCTGCCGGTGCCCCACTCTCGGTTCCTATAATAGCGCCCTTGCCGAGTTTCCGACCGCATCGGCGCGAGCTTTCCTCCCTTCCCGTGACCGATTCCCGCATCGCTGCACTACTCGAAGGCCGCCTGCACGAGCCCCATGGCTTTCTCGGCGCGCACGCCGAGAACGGTGGTAACGTCGCCCGCCATTTCGACCCCTATGGCAAGGCAGCCGCGGTACGCACCGCCACGGGTTTCGAGCCGATGACGCGGCTCGGGGCCGGCCTGTTCGAGTGGCGCGGCAGCCTGGCGCCCTGGTCGCCGCTCCAGGTGCGCATCGAGTACGACGGTGGTGCCAAGGCCGACGTGGTGAGCCCCTACGCGTTCGCACCGGCGCTCTCCGATCACGATCTGTATCTGTTCAATGAGGGCCGTCTCACCCAGGGCTGGCGCATGCTCGGGGCGCATCGCGTAGTGCGCAGCGGCGTGCCTGGCGTGCGTTTCGCCTGTTGGGCGCCAAATGCGGAGCGGGTGAGCGTGGTCGGCGATTTCAACCGCTGGGACGGGCGCTGTCTTCCCATGACCAGCCGCGGGGCGAGCGGCGTGTGGGAGTTGTTCGTACCAGGTGTTGCGGTGGATGCCCTGTACAAGTTCGAGATTCGTCACCGCGCCACGGGTGCGGTGGCCGTGAAGGCCGATCCGTACGGGCGGTGCTTCGAGTTGCGTCCCGGCACTGCGGCCCGGGTGTGCGCCAGCTCGGACTACGCTTGGGGCGACGCCACCTGGATGGCGGCGCGCGAAGGTCGCGACTGGTTGCATGCACCGCTCAACGCCTACGAAGTGCACGCCGGCTCCTGGAAACGGCATCCGGACGGCCGCTTCTACAGCTATGGGGAACTGGCCGAACACCTGGTGCCCTACGTGGTGGAGATGGGTTACACGCACATCGAGCTGATGCCGCTGTCGGAGCATCCGCTCGACGAATCCTGGGGCTATCAGGCGACCGGCTACTTCGCACCCACCACGCGCCACGGCGCCCCCGACGAGTTGCGCGCGTTCGTCGATACCTGCCACCGCGCCGGCATCGGCGTCATCCTCGACTGGGTACCGGCGCATTTTCCGCGCGACGCGTGGGCGCTTGCGCGCTACGACGGCACCGCGCTCTACGAGCACGAAGATCCGCGCCTCGGCGAGCACAAGGACTGGGGCACGCACATCTTCAATTTCGGCCGCAACGAAGTGAAGAGCTTCCTGCTGTCCTCGGCGGCCTATTGGCTCGCCGAGTTCCACATCGACGGGCTGCGAGTGGATGCCGTGGCCTCGATGCTCTACCTCGACTACTCGCGCAAGGCCGGCGAATGGTTGCCGAACCGCTTCGGCGGTCGCGAGAACATCGACGCCATCGACTTCCTGCGCGAGTTGAATGCGCTGGTGCATCGCGAGTACCCGGGCGCACTCACCTTCGCGGAGGAGTCCACCGCGTGGCCGATGGTGTCGCGCCCCACGTACGTCGGCGGGCTCGGCTTCTCGATGAAATGGAACATGGGCTGGATGAACGACACGCTCGCGTACATCGAGCACGATCCCATCCATCGCCGCTTCCACCACGACAAGCTCACCTTCGGCCAGCTCTACGCCTACTCCGAGAACTTCCTGTTGCCGCTGTCGCACGACGAAGTGGTGCACGGCAAGCGCTCGCTGCTCGACAAGATGCCGGGCGATGTCTGGCAGAAGTTCGCCAACCTGCGCCTGCTGCTCGCCTATCAGGCCACCTCACCCGGCAAGAAGCTGCTATTCATGGGTGGCGAGTTCGGCCAGGGTCGCGAATGGCGTGTCGGCGGCGAGCTCGACTGGTGGTTGCTCGAACACGATTGGCATCGCGGCGTGCACGGTTGCAGTCGCGATCTGAATCGCCTGTATCGCGACACGCCGGCGCTGCATGAACTCGATTTCGAGTCGTCCGGCTTCCAGTGGATCGACTGCCACGACGCCGATCAGTCGGTGGTCGCCTTTGTTCGCCGCGCGCGCGACGGCAGCATCGCCATCGTGCTGCTCAACTTCACGCCGGTCCCGCGCGAAGGCTATCGCATTGGCGTGCCGCAGGGCGGTCACTATCGTGAAGCCTTCAACAGCGACTCGCGCCACTACCGCGGCGCGGACGTCGGCAACGGCGCTGGCCTCGATGCCGAACGCATGCCGTGGATGGGGCTGCCGTTCTCAGTGGTCGCCACCTTGCCGCCGCTCGGCGCGGTGATCCTGCTTCCAGAATGAAACGACCCACAGGTTCCCTGCGGTCGCTGCCGCCCGAGAGGGCGGCAGCGATCTGGGGTGGCCCGGCTGCGCAGGCCGCTGGTCCCCTTTGCTGACATGAAAGTCCTGTTCGCGACCTCGGAAGCGGTGCCGCTCATCAAGACCGGCGGTCTCGCAGACGTGAGCGGCGCCCTGCCGGACGCGCTGCGCAAGCAAGGCGTCGATGTGCAGGTGCTGCTGCCCGGCTATGGTCCGGTGCTGGGCTGGATCGACGGTCGCTCGCAGGTGGTTGCCGAACTCCACATCGCGCCGTTTCCGCCGGTGCGCCTGCTCGCGGCGACGTTCCCTTCCAGGGTTCCGCTGCTCGTGCTCGACTGTCCGGAGCTCTACGCGCGTGGCGGCGGTCCGTACCAACAGGTCGGCGGCGACGACTGGCCGGACAACGACATCCGGTTCGGCCTGCTGTCCCGTATCGCTGCAGCGCTGGCACACGAAGCGAGTCCGATTCCTTGGCGTCCCGACGTGCTCCACTGCAACGACTGGCAGACCGGTCTCGCGCCGGCGTACCTCGCCTTCATGCCGGGTGCCCGTGCCCGCACGTTGATGACTATCCACAACCTTGCCTATCAGGGCATCTTTCCGCCGACGTCGCTGCCAAGGGTCGGCCTGCCCTGGGACTCGTTCAAGGTGGACGGGGTGGAGTTCTACGGCAACCTCTCGTTCCTGAAGGCCGGTCTTCACTATGCCGACCGGCTGAGCACGGTGAGCCCGACCTACGCCCGCGAGATCCAGAGCGAACCCCTCGGTTTCGGGCTGCAGGGGCTTCTGGCGTGGCGGGCGAAGGACCTGACCGGCATCGTCAACGGCATCGATACCGACGCCTGGAATCCGGCGACCGATGAATTGATCCCGAGGCGCTACAAGTCGGCCACGCTGGCGCGCAAGATCGACGACAAGCGGGCACTGCAGGAGCGCATGGGGCTGGAGCCGTCCGCTTCGACGCCGGTCCTCGGCGTGGTCAGCCGCTTCACCTACCAGAAGGGCCTCGACCTGGTGGTCGCCGCGACCGAGCGCATGCTGAAGCTGCCGGTGCAGCTCGCGGTGCTGGGTTCCGGAGATACGATCCTGGAGAATGGTTTTCGGGAACTGGCGCGCCAGCACGCCGGTGCAATCTCGGTTCAGGTGGGATTCGACGAAGCGCTGTCGCACCTGATCGAGGCCGGGGCCGACGTCTTCCTGATGCCGTCGCGCTACGAACCGTGCGGCCTCAACCAGATGTACAGCCAGCGCTACGGTACCCCTGTCATTGCCAGGGCTACTGGCGGCCTGGTCGACACGGTGGTCGACTGTACGCCGCAGACCCGGGCCGCCGGGACCGCGACCGGCTTCCTGTTCCAGGAGGCAAGCCCCGACGCGCTGTACGCAGCGGTGGAGCGGGCCGTCGCCGCGTATCACGACCGGCGCCTGTGGCGGCAGCTGCAGCGCCAGGGCATGGACCGCGATTACAGCTGGGATGCCTCGGCGAAGGGGTATTCGGCACTCTATGACTCGGTGGCGGCCCCCCTCTAAAGGGTGGCAAAATCGCGGTTCCGGAGCATAACGATACGGCCCCGCGCGGGCCGCTACGACTGGTGGAGGGGTGAAATGATCGGAGACAGGATCGAAACCAACATCGCGGGCGGGCTTGACGTGCCGCTGCCGCGCATGGTGCACGTGCGGCAGAAATTCGACCGCCCGCGCCTCGCCAGCGTGACCGCGACCGTGGTGGAGCAGTTCAAGCGCCCCGAAGTCCGTGCCAAGGTGAAGCCCGGCATGACCATCGCCGTCGGTTGCGGCAGCCGCGGCATCAACAACATCGCCGAGTGCACCAAGCAGGTCATCGCCGAACTGAAGGCGCTGGGTGCGAAGCCTTTCATCTTCCCCGCCATGGGCAGCCACGGTGGCGCCACCGCGGAAGGCCAGCGCGAAGTGCTCGAAGGCTACGGCATCACCGAGGCCACCATGGGTTGCCCGGTGCATTCGCAGATGGACGTGGTGGAACTCGGCAAGCTCGACAGCGGCATGCCGGTCTACATGGACAAGCTCGCGGCCGCCGCCGACGGCGTGGTGCTCATCTGCCGCGTCAAGCCGCATACCAATTTCCGCGCGCCGATCGAGTCGGGCATCGTCAAGATGATGACCATCGGCATGGGCAAGATCATCGGTGCCACCACGCTGCACACGGACGGTATGGACGCTTTCGGTGAGCTGCTGCCCAATGCGGCGCGCCTCATCATGGCGAAGAAGAACTTCCTGATCGGCGTCGCCATGGTCGAGAACGCCGCCGATGAGACCGCAATCATCGAGGCGGTGCCGGGCGAACAGGTGTTCGATCGCGAGCCGGTGCTGCAGGCCAAGGCGAAGTCGCTGATGGCGCGCCTGCAGTTCGACGAGATCGACGTCCTGGTGGTCGAGAGGATCGGCAAGAACATCTCGGGTTCGGGCATGGATCCGAACATCACTGGCCGCAACTGCAGGTTCACCGAGTGGGACATGAAGCCGCTCGTGAAGAAGATCGCCATCCTGGGCCTGACTCCCGAGACCCACGGCAATGCCACCGGCCTCGGCCTGGCCGACGTCATCACCATGCGGCTGTATCGCGACATCGACATCGCCAAGACCTACGCGAACGTGATCACGTCCACCTACCTGGACGGCGCCGGCATCCCGATCATCATGAACACCGACCAGGAAGCGATCCAGCTCGCGGTGAAGACCGTGGTGCGGGTCAAACCGCAGGACACGAAGATCGTGCGCGTCGCCAACACGCTCGAGATCATGGACATCCACGTCTCCGAGCCGTTGCTGCCGCTGGTCAAGGCGAACCCGTCCATGTTCGAGATCGTGGGCGACCTGGAAGCGTTCAAGTTCGACGCCAAGGGCACGCTCTATCCGATGCTCGGCAAGCACCGCGAGCACGCGACCGCGTAACGCACGGCTTTCCGGAGTAGCGGCAGTGCACGTCCACCTCGATGCGGTCGGTGGCGTCGCGGGTGACATGTTCATCGCGGCGGTCACCGACGCTTTTCCGCACCTGCGCGAGGGCATGTTGAAGGCCATCGCGCAGGCCGGACTGCCGCCGGACATCGAGTGCCGATTCGCAGCGCATCGCGATCACGCGTTGACCGGTAGCCGGTTCATCGTGGACGAGCAGCAACATCGCGATGATCCGAAGCACCACCAGCATCGGGATTTCGCCGATATCCGCGAGCACCTGCTCGAGTCGGACCTCAGTCCGGAGGTGAAACACCACGCGGTGGCCATCTTCACCCTGCTTGCTGCGGCGGAGGGCAAGATCCACGGGGTCGCCCCCGAGGACGTCTCGTTCCACGAGATAGGCGAGTGGGATTCCATCGCGGACATCGTGGGCGCCGCCTGGTTGATCACGGCGCTCGGTGCCGAGTCGTGGTCCATCGGCACCTTGCCGTTGGGGTCGGGCTTCGTGCAGACTGCCCATGGGCGACTGCCGGTGCCGACACCCGCTGCGGCACTGTTGCTGGAAGGTTTTGCGTGCGCCGACGACGGCTTTCCGGGCGAGCGCGTGACACCGACCGGTGCAGCGATCGTGCGGCATCTGAAATGCAGCCAGGAACCAGATCGCACCACGCGCAGGCTCGAGCACAGTGGCTATGGTTTCGGCACGAAGGTCTTCATCGGCTTGAGCAACGTGCTGCGCGTGCTGGCCTTCGAGACGGCCGGTCTCGAGTCGGACGAGTCCGGTTCCGAAGTGGCGTTGATCCAGTTCGAAGTGGACGACCAGACACCGGAGGATCTCGCGATCGCGCTCGATCGTTTGCGTTCCCATCCTGCGGTGCTCGATGTGTTTCAAAGCCCCGTCTTCGCCAAGAAGGGTCGCATTGCGGCGCATATCCAGGTGCTCGCCGACCCGCAGGCTCTCCAGGCCGTGGCGCAGTTGTGTTTCCTGGAAACAGCGACCATCGGATTGCGTCACCAGATGGTGAAACGCCAGACGCTGCCGCGCGATCTCAAGGTGGTGCAGGTCGAGAATCGGGCCGTGCGCGTCAAGATCGCGCAGCGGCCGCAGTCGACGACCGCGAAAGCCACGCTCCGCGCTGCGTCGTACCGCGGAGGCTGAGGGCCTCAAGGACCACGACTAAGATGGGCGCAACCCAATCACAACTCGACCGGCTCGAAGCCGTCCTCGCCCAGATGGGCGAAATCGCGGTGGCCGTGAGCGGCGGCGTCGATAGCCTGACTCTCGCCACCTTCGCGCACCGCCGGCTGGGCGAGCGCGTCGAGATGTTCCACGCCACCTCGCCCGCTGTGCCGCCCGAGGCGACATCGCGCACGCAACGGCTGGCACAGACGGAAGGCTGGTCCTTCGCCGTGATCGACGCCGGTGAGTTCGCGCGTGAGGAGTACCGAGCCAATCCGGTGAATCGTTGCTTCTACTGCAAGACCAGCCTGTACGGTGCGATCCGGCCTGCCACTGGCGCGCAGATCGTGTCGGGCACCAATCTCGACGATCTGGGCGAGTACCGCCCGGGGCTCGAGGCCGCGCGCGACCACGATGTCCGGCACCCCTTCGTGGAGGCCGGCATCGACAAGGCCGGCGTGCGCGAGATCGCGCGCCATCTCGGGCTCGACGATGTCGCCGAACTTCCTTCTGCACCGTGTCTGTCGAGCCGGATCGAGACCGGGATTGCCATCGACCCGGCGATGCTGGCAGGGGTGCACGCCGCCGAGCAATGGGTGACGGCCGCGCTGCAACCGCGCACCGTGCGTTGCCGTGTGCGTGCGGGCGGTGCGGTGATCGAGCTCGATCGCGAGGCGCTGGCGGGCCTCGACGAATCCCGTCGCATCTCGCTGTCCGGCGAGATGGCGAAGCTCTTCCGCGATCGCGGCTTCGATCTTGCAGTCTCGTTCGCGCCCTATCGCACCGGCAGTGCCTTTCTCATCCGCGAATTGAAATCACCTGCTGACTCGTGAACATCCACCGAGACATCAAGCTCGACTTCGAGCGCCGCGCCCGCATCGGTCTTGACGAAGCGATCCTCGCGAGTGGCAAGACGGTCGCCCATCTCACCGCCATACTCGACGAAGCGGCGCAGCACAACGCGCGCTTCCTGTTCACTCGTCTCACGCGCGAGCAGAGGGACGCGCTGCCGGAACAGCATCGTTCCCGCATCGACTACGACGATCTGTCCCGTACCGGGTATTTCGGCGATCCGATGCCGCTGTTGACACAGACGCGCATCGCCGTGGTTGCAGCCGGCACCTCCGACATCAACGTGGTGCGCGAGATCTCGCGCACCCTGCAGTGGTACGGCGAGCCTGCGCTGGAGGTCACGGATGTAGGGCTGGCCGGCGTCTGGCGGTTGCTCGAGCGCATCGAGGAGATCCGCCACATGCCCGTGGTGATCGTGGTGGCGGGCATGGACGGCGCGCTGCCCACGGTGGTGGGCGGCCTGGTGCCGGGTGTCGTGATCGGTTGTCCCACGTCCAATGGCTATGGCGTGGCGACGGGCGGGACGGCGGCGCTCAATACGATGCTGTCGAGCTGCTCGTCCGGTTTGCTGGTGACCAACATCGACAATGGTTTCGGTGCTGCCTGCGCGGCGTTGCGGGTGCTGCAGGCGCCTCGGTAAAGAGTACTTCCGTACTTCCTGAAACACGAAGGGCACGAAGGACACGAAGGTACACGAAGAAACCCGAGCAGCAGTCCTTGCTTTTCCTTCGTATCCTTCGCGTCCTTCGTGCTGGATGAGGCTTCAGGTTTTTGACTCGCAGCGCTTATCAAGGAGAGAACCATGGGACTCTTGGACCAGATCGCGGGCGCACTCGGCGGCCAGGCGGGCGGCGGCTCGGGACAGAACCAGATGTTGCAGCTCGTCATGCAGCTGCTGCAGAACCAACCGGGCAGCCTGCAGGGACTGATCGAACAATTCACCCGGGCCGGGCTCGGACCACAAGCCGCTTCCTGGGTCGGCACCGGCCAGAACCTGCCGATCTCTGCCGACGACCTGATGAAGGTGTTCGGCGGTGGCGGCGGTCAGCTGCAGGACATGCTGTCGAAGCTCGGCATGCAGCAGAGCGATGCCATGGGCGGGCTCGCGCAGATGTTGCCGGGCGTGGTCGACCGCCTCACGCCGAACGGCAGCGTGCAGGACGACACGGTCGCGCAGGGCCTGGATCTGCTGAAGAATCTGAAATTCTAGAGAGCTGGTGCCGCGCTGCCTTCCAGGAGGCAATCGTCGGCGAGGGTCGTGAGCGGTGAGAAATCCCGGTTCGCGAACCATTCGGCGCGCTTGCCCGAGGTGGTCGGGTTGTCGCACGACGCCACGTTGAGATAAGCGATGGTGCGCTCGAAGGGCGTGATGTTGCCCACCGACCCGTGCACCAGATTGCAGTGCATGAAGAGCGCTGTTCCGGCTGGCCCGGTGACGGCGTCGACGCCGCCCTCTTCGGTGAGTTCCGCGATCAGCGCTTTGGGCAATTCCATCACCGAGTAGCCGCTGCGGTCGAGGTCGCGCGCGGTGTCATCGATGTGGCCGTGACGCTGCGACCCCGGAATCACCATGAGCGGCCCGTTGGCCGCCGTCATGTCGTTCAGGAACAGGCCGATCATCAGGGCCTGCGGCGAGCGCATGCCATCTTCGAAGCGCCAGGTGGCGTAGTCCTGATGCCACCACCAGCCCTGGCCGTCGAAGGCGGCCTTGGGGTTGAGGCGGGTCTGGTGGATATAGATGTCACCGCCCAGCAGCTGGCGCGCCGGCTCGATCCATCGCGGGTGCCGTGACAGCCGCCGGTACACGTCGTCGAACCGATGCGCTCCATAGACCACGCGTACCGCGTCGTTGCTCCGTTCGCGCACCACTTCGGGCCGATCGGTCATGGTCTTGATGCGATCGAGCGCATCGCGCAACCGGGCGACCTCGGGGCGCGAGAACAGCGCCGGCACGGTGACGTAACCGTTGCGCTCGAAAGCCTTCAGTTGTTCCTGGGACAGCTGCATGCCGCACCTCCACGATCCGACGTTGCGGAGAATAGCAGCGCCGGCCGCTCCCTCACGAGTAGTCGACCGTGGGTCAGGCGTGATGGCCGCCCAGGTAGGCGGCACGCACTTCCTCGTTCCCCAGCAGCTCCTTTGGCGTGCCCTCGACGGTGAGCGTGCCGGTCTCCAGCACGTAGCCGCGATCGGCCACCGACAGCGCCATGTTGGCGTTCTGCTCCACCAGCAGGATGGTGGTCCCGGTGGCGCGGATCCTGCGGATGGTGCCGAACAGGTTCTGCACGATCAGCGGCGCGAGACCGAGCGACGGCTCGTCCAGCAGCAGCAGCTTCGGCTTCGCCATCAGGCCGCGCGCCACGGCGAGCATCTGCTGTTGCCCGCCGGAGAGCGTCCAGCCGAGCGCGTTCTCGAACGACTTGATCTCCGGGAAGATGGTGAACTTCTCGTCGGCCTCTTCCTCGAGCAGTCGGCGGGGCACGCCCTTGCGGTTCGAAGCGCCGAGCAGGATGTTCTCGCGCACGGTCAGGCCGGGAAAGATGCGGCGACCTTCCGGCACATGGCTGATGCCGAGGCGTGCGATCGCTTCCGGGCCGAGCTTGTGGATCGGTCTGCCTTCGAACAGCACTTCGCCCTGCGCCGGGACCACCAGGCCGGAGATGGTCTTGAGGGTCGTGCTCTTGCCGGCCCCGTTCGCGCCGAGCAAGGTGACCAGCTCGCCCTGTTCGACGTGCAGGCTGACGCCCTTCAACGCCTGGACGTTGCCGTAGTAGCTCGCGACGTTGGTGAGTTCAAGCAGCGGCATTCGCTTCTCCCGCGGTGCCGAGATACGCGGCGATCACATCCGGGTTGCGCAGCACTTCGGCCGGCGCGCCTTCGGCGATCTTGCGACCGAAATTGAGCACGGTGATGCGATCCGACACCTTCTCCACGAGACCCATGTCGTGGTCGATCAGGAAGATGGTGAGGCCGTGGCCGCGCAGGCGCTTCAACAGTTCGACAAACTCCATCTTCTCGGTCTGGTTGAGGCCCGCGGCGGGCTCGTCCAGCAGCAGCAGCTTCGGATGTCCGGCGAGTACTCGCGCAATCTCCACCAGGCGCTGGTGGCCGTAAGGCAGGTTCCGGACGATCACATGGGCCCGGTCCGCCATGCCGACGAACTGCAGTGCGGACATGGCACGGTCGCGCAGGGCCTTGTCGCCCTTCGGGATCGGATTGTTGTCGCGCTGCGCGCCCACCATCACGTTCTCGAGTGCGGACAGCGACGCGAACAGGCGGATGTTCTGGAACGTGCGACCGACGCCGCGCCCGGCGCGCTGGTGCGGCTTCAGCATCGACACGTCCTCGCCGTCCAGGACCACCTTGCCGCCGGTGGGCCGGTAGATGCCGCTCACCACGTTGAGCGACGTCGTCTTGCCCGATCCGTTCGGGCCGATCAATGCATGTACGGTGCCGCGCTGCACGTCGATGTCGATGCCGTCCACGGCCTTCAGACCACCGAAGTGCTTCTGGAGGTTCTCGAGTCGCAGCAGCGGGCGCGAGCCGTCGCCCTGGACGTCGAGTACCAGAGGCTGCACCCCGCGGGTGTCGGTCGTGATCTGCGGCGTGGTGAAGTACTTCGCCCGCAGATTCTTGACAAGGCCCCAGATGCCCTCGTAGAGGAACACCATGATCAGAATCACTCCGATGCCGTAGACCGCGAGGTAGACGTCCTTGATGAAGCGCAGTGACTCGGGCAGGTGCTTCAGCCACTCGGGCAGCTGCACGATCAGGACCGTGCCGATGACCCCGCCGAAGGGCGACTGGGCACCGCCCAGCAGGGTGGCGGTCAGGAACTCGATCGAACGCGCGAAGTTGAAGTTGTCCGGGCTGATGTAGGCGAAGCCCCCTGCATAGAGGGCACCGCCGATGGCACCGAGCAATGCCGAGAGCGCGAATGCGATCACCTTGGTGCGCAGCGTATGGACGCCGACCACTTCGGCCGCGAGTTCGTTCTCGCGCACCGAACGCATGGCGCGTCCGAGCCGTGTGCTGGGCAGATACCAGACCGCGAACACGAGCGCGTACAGCACGGCGGTGCACAGCACCAGGTACGCCTTGTCATCCGCCAGCTCCCAGCCGAACAGCGACGGCCGTCCGATACCCGCGATGCCGTCGGGTCCACGGGTGAACTCGACCCAGTTGACCAGGATCAGATCGAAGATCTGCTGGAAGCTGATCGTGATCATGGCGAGGTAATGACCGCCCAGGCGCAGTGTCGTCAGGCCGAGTGCCAGGCCGGCCACGGTCGCGGCCCCGACACCGAGCATGAGCGAGATCCAGAAATTGATGCCGCCGCCGACCGTGCCCAGTGCAACGCCGTATGCTCCAAGCCCGAAAAACGCAGCCTGGGCGAGATTGATCTGCCCCGTGTACCCGAGCACCACCACCATGCCGAGCACGGCAATGGCGTAGGTCACCGCCTGCATGAACATCTGCACCACGTAGGTGCTGACGTGCAGCTGGTAAGGAATCAGCGGCAGCGCGATCGCGATGATCGCGAGCACGATCAGCGCCGGCAGGGAGATCCGGTTCTGCATTCTCAAGCCTTCTCGGACACCTTCTCCCCGAAGATCCCCTGGGGCCGGAAGAGCAGGAACAGGAACAGCGCCAGGAACGCGTAGGCGTCCTTGTAGGGCACGGAGATGTGCTGTGCCGCGAGGCTCTCGATCACGCCGAGCAACAGCCCGCCCACGATGGCTCCTTTGACGTCACCGAAGCCGCCGATGATCGTGGCGGCGAAGGCCTTCAGCGCGATGATGGAGCCCATGCCGATGGACACGAACAGGATCGGTCCCACCAGAACCCCGGCGATTCCGCCCAGCACCGCGCTGTAGATGAAGGTGATGGCAATCATCAACGCCACGGGGATTCCGAGCAGGCGGGCCATGTCCTTGTCCTGGGACGTGGCCTGCAGCTTCTTGCCGAGCAGCGTCTTCTCGAAGAACAGGAAGGTGAAGAACACCAGCGCCACCGTCGCCACCAGGATCACGATGTACTGGCTGTCGAGGAACACGCCGCCCAGGGTGATGCCGTCGAAGTTGAGCAGCTTGTCGAGCGGCTTGGGTTGCGGACCGGCCACGTAGAGCACGGTGTTCTGCAGGAAGATGGACGCGCCCAGGGTACTGATTAGCACCGGCAGGAACGACCGATGTCGCAGCGGGTAGTAGACGCCGTAGTTGAACAGCACGCCGAAGACCGCCATCGCCAGCAAGGCCCCGATGAATGCGATCCAGTAGGGCCAGCCGAGCCCGGTGAAGAACAGCACCATCGCGTAGCCGCCCAGCATGGCGAAATCGCCCTGGGCGAAGTTGACGACGTTCGTGGCGCGGATGATGAGTACGAAGCCGAGCGCCACGAGCGCATAGATGCTGCCCAACCCGAGGCCGGTGAACAGGATCTGCAGGTTTTCAGTGATGAACTCCACGGTCTGCCTCGCTCGGAACCCTTGCCGCCGGACCGTCTTTTCTGACTGCTGCGGTCCGGCGGCGGGTTCCCCTCCCCCTTGTGTGTATCGATTGAAGTGCGTTGTTGCGCAACGTACTTCGATCGAGTTGATCAGGCGCCGGGCTTGGGGCGGCCCGGCGCCCGGCGCAAATCAACAGCTTCGAAACTTTGTCGCGGCTGCGGGCATTCTCGCGGCCATCAATCCTTGAAATCGATGTGCTTGATGAAACTCACCTTGCCGGCTTCGTTCTTCACCACGTTGTAGCCGCGCAGGCCGTCGCCGTTCTCGTCGAAGTTGTAGTTCCCTTCGACGCCCTTCCAGCCCTTGATCGAGACGATCGCCTTGCGGATGGCTTCGGGGTCGGTGCTCTTGGCCGTGTTGATCGCGAGTGCCAGGACCCGCAACGCGTCGTACGCCCAGCTCGAATACACGTCGGGGTCGAGCTTGTAGGTATCGCGGTACTTCTTGGCATAGGCCTTGGATTCGGGGGTCGCGTCCGGCGTGAAATCGGCGATGCCGTAGACGCCATGCAACGCCGGGCCGGCCAGTTTCATCGCGGTGTCGGTGACCACCGAGGGCGAACCCACCCACTCCGCGGTGACCCCGAGTTGCCGGAGCTGCTTCGCGAAGATGCCCACATCCGGCGAGTTGGTCATGTACGACCCGATGACGTCCGCACCCGACTTCTTGATCGCGAGAACCACGGGCGTGAAGTCCTGCGAATTGTTGGTGTAGCCCTGCACCAGAACCGGCGTTACACCCAGATCCTTCAGCGCGGTAGTGAGCGCATTCATGCCTCCTGACCCGAACGCGTCGGTCGAATGGATGATGGCCCACTTCTGCTTCTTGAGCGTGTTGACGCCGAAATCAGCGATCACGCGCGAAGAGTAGGAATCGTTCGGCCGCGCCCGGAACACCCAGCGGTTGTTTACCTTGGTGAGGCTCGGGTCCGTGCCGCCGATCATGGTCGGGATGCCGGCCTTCGCCACCGTGGGCGAGGCGGCCTGGATCTGCGTGCTGCGGATCGGCCCGATGATGGCCACGATCCCGCCTTCGCCGAAGAGCTTGGAGAAGGCCAGCACGGTGCCGGGATTCGTGCTCTGGTTGTCCTCGAGCTTGAGTTCGAGCTTCTTGCCGAGCACGCCGCCGGCGGCGTTGATTTCCGCGAGAGCGAGCTTCGCACCGTTGTGGGTGTATACGCCGGCCTCGGCGTTGGGACCGGTCGCCTCGTTGACCAGCCCGATCTTCACCGTGTCCTCCGCGTGAGCGCAGACGATCCACGCTGCGGCCAACGCAGCCGCGGCGATTCCGGCAAGACGGCGCATCTCCCCTCCCTTCGTGCTGTTGCGCGCCGCGGACCCTCATCCCGAGTCTCTTTCTGCCGGCGCCGGCCCGACGCAACCCGTGGATTGGCGAGCGGGGCCGTATGCTATGGTCCGCTCGAGAACGCTGTCAACGAATTCCCGCGCCGCAGCGCGCCATGCCGACGTTGCCCAATCACAACCCCACCGGACGTTTCTCCGATCGTGTCGCCGACTACGTGCGTGCGCGACCGGGCTATCCGGCCGAGCTCGTGGACGTGCTGGCGCGACGTTGCGACTTCACCCCGCGTGCCGCGATTGCCGACGTCGGCAGCGGTACCGGTTTGCTCGCCCGCCTGTTCCTCGAGCATGGCAACCGCGTGTTCGGCATCGAACCGAACGCCGAGATGCGCGCGGCCGGCGAGGAGTTCCTGCGCGCCTATCCGCAGTTCCGCAGCGTCGATGGCGGTGCGGAGGCGACGACTCTACCGGGTGCCGTCGTCGACTTCGTGACCGCGGGCCAGGCGTTCCACTGGTTCGACCGGGAACGCGCGCGACAGGAGTTCGCCCGCATCCTCAAGCCTGGCGGGTGGGTCGTGCTGATCTGGAACGATCGTCGCCTCGAAGCCACACCGTTCCTGCGCGGGTACGAGGATCTGCTGGTGCGGCACTGCCCCGACTATCTGAAGGTCGTCCATCGCAACGTCGATGCTCCGGCACTGCAGCGGTTCTACGGTCCGCAAGGCTACGCCGAAGTCGTGCTGGACAACCGGCAACGCTTCGACTGGGATGGGCTGGTGGCACGGCATCGCTCGTCGTCCTTCGTGCCGAAGACAGGACACGACGCAGGCATGCTCGAGTTGCGGGCGTTGTTCGACGCCCAGCAGGTCGGCGGTCAGGTCGAATTCGAATACGACACCCGCGTTCAGTTCGGACGTTTATCCTGACGGGAACCTGAACGGAACAACACAGGTCGGACTGGTTCCATGCGCCGCTTGCACATCCTCGTTCCACTGGTCGGCATCGCGCTGCTGTGCGCAGGGTGCAGCACGATCCGGTTGAGCTACAGCCAGGCCGAACGCGTGGGGGTCTGGTACGCTGAGAGTTACGTGTCGCTCGACCGGCAGCAAAGCCGCCTGCTCGGCCAGCAGCTCGAGGACTTCAAGCAGTGGCACTGCAGCACCCAGCTGGCCGGCTATGCTGCATGGCTGCGCGAGGTGGGCGACGAGTTCCAGCCCGGCGTGAATGCTGACCGTGTCGCCAGGCGCCTCGCCGATCTCCAGCAGTTCGCTCGAGTGATGGGGGACCACGCTGCGCCGCGCCTGGATGCGATCAGCCACTCCTTGAGCGACGCTCAGCTGGCCGAACTGCAGCGGAGCTTCGACAAGGGCAACCGGAAGTACCGGGACCGATGGATCGACGTGCCCGAGCCAACGGTCCGGGCCGAGCGCGCGAAGCGCCTGCAAGCGCGCATGCGCGCGCTGGTGGAGGCCTGGAGCCGCGAGCTGCGGATGACCGGCCCCGATACGCTGGCGAGTCGCACGCGCTGGCAGTCCGAGCTCGTCCGCACGCTGCAGTATCGCAGCCGGGATATGCAGCGCATGGCGCAGATACGGTCCCTGCTGGCAGAGCCCGACCGCTACTGGACCCAGGGACTGCTCGAGCAGGTGGAGGCGAACCGCAACCTGACGATCGACCTCCTGGTCGATGTCGCCAATGCGATGGACGAAGCTCAGAGCAAGCGCGTGCGTGCCCGAGCTGCCGCGCTCGCCGCCGACTTGGACGGACTCGTCTGCCCCTCGGGTCGCGCGGTCGCGGATGCAGGCTGACTCGATCGTTGCCGTGGGCCGCCGCGTGGTCCCGATGCTGGTACTGGCACTGCTCGCCGTACCCGGCCCATCGGCAGCCGAGCAGCTTTCCGTGATGCACGGCTTCGCGGACCAGACCAGCTTCACGCTCTGGGCCCAGAAGCGCGGACCAGGCCGAATCGGCGTCGAGTTCTCGGAGCTCGACGCCAATCCGGCCGTGCACAGCATCGAAACCGCAGCTTCGCGCGATCACGATTTCGCCGTGGCGCTGCGCCTGGCCGGGCTCGAACCGGGCACGCGCTATCGCTACCGGCTACTGGTGGACGGCCAGCCCACGGGCGATGTCGGCACTTTTCGCACCCAGGCGCTGTGGGAATGGCGTACCGATCCGCCGGCCGTGAACATTGCCGTCGGTTCGTGCGCGTACCTGAACGATGGCCGTTTCGACCGGCCCGGCGCGCCCTATGGCGGCGGCTACGGCATCTTCGACGCGATCGCTGCCCAGGCACCCGATCTGATGCTGTGGCTCGGCGACAACGTGTATTTCCGCGAGCCGGAGTGGACGTCCGCCGAAGCGATGAACGATCGGTATCGCGCCTATCGTGAACTGCCTGATCTGCACCGACTGTGGCGCGCGACGTCGCATCTCGCCATCTGGGACGACCACGACTACGGCCCCAACGACGGCGATGCCTCGTTCATCCTGAAGGACGCGGCGCTCGACACCTTCAAGCGCTACTGGCCCAACCCCACCCACGGCATGCCCGGCGTTCCTGGCGTGTTCACGCAGGTGCGCGTGGCCGACGCCGACCTGTTCCTGCTCGACGACCGCTGGTATCGCTACCCGAACCGCTACCCCAACGTTCCCGAAAAGGCGCTGCTCGGACCGCAGCAGCTCGAATGGCTGAAGCAGGCCCTGCTGTCCTCCAACGCGACCTTCAAGGTGGTCGCGATGGGCACGCAGTTCTGGAATCGGGTCAGCCGGTTCGAAACCTGGCAGAACTACCCTGACGAGCAGCAGAAGCTACGCGACTGGCTGCGCGAACAACGCATCGCGGGTGTCGTCTTCCTGTCCGGCGACCGACACTTCTCGGAGCTGCTGCGCCTGCCGCGCGAGGGTACCTACCCGCTGTACGAGTTCACTTCGTCCCCGCTCACCGCCGGCGCCTTCGCGAATCCCGACGGGCTGGAACGCAGCAATCCCGACCTCGTACCCGACACGCTCGTCACCCAGCGCAGCTTCGGTATGGTCCGGCTCGCGGGTCCGAAAGGCAACCGCACGTTGACGTTCGAGGCGTACGACGGGGACGGCGTCCTGTTGTGGAGCCGGGTAGTCGGCGCCGCCGAGTTGCGTTAGAGGATGTCGGGTTGTCGATAGTGTTGCGGCGAGGGTTGGCGAGGCTTTGCATGGTGTTGGCCGGTGCGATGCTTGCGCCGTGCGCACACGCCGACGTGGTCGTGATGAAGAACGGTGACCGCCTCACCGGAACGGTGAGCCGCTTTCGCGCCGGCAAGCTGGATCTCGACACGAGCTACGCCGGCACCGTGACCATCGACACCGACGAGGTGGAGTCCCTGGTCACCGACGGCGAGGTGACGGTGCTGATGAAAGACTACACGCGCCTGATCGGCCGGCTTGCCGTAAGTGTGGGCCGTGTGAGCGTCATCACCGCGCCGGATACAGCGCCGATCCCGGTGGATGCAAAGCGCGTCGCCTCGCTCGAGCCCGGGCGCCTCGGCGACAAGGACTGGCAGTTCACCGGACGCATCAATCTCGGCATCTCCAACACCGACGGGAACACCGACCTGCGCCGCTACAACTTCGACAGCGAAGCGATCGCGCGGCGCGATCGCAATCGTTGGACCGCCACGGCACGCGCGAACGAGGCGACCGACAGCAAGGTCGAGACCGAGATGAACGCGATCGTCGGCCTCAAGTACGACCGGTTCGTCGACGAGCGGCTGTACGGCTACGGCGCCACGACGTTCGAGCACGATCGCTTCAAGGACCTGCGCCTGCGTTCCACCTACGGCGCCGGAATGGGTTTCCAGGTCTTCGAGGGCCAGCCCACCAATCTGGCGCTCGAACTCGGCGTGGATCGCGTGAATGCCGTGTTCTTCGATGCGCCGGACGAGCGATTCTTCGCGCTGCGTCTGGGGTCGCGTTTCGATCGCTGGTTGTGGGACGACGTGATCCAGGTGTTCAACAACAACCAGCTCTACGCGAGCCTGGAGGACATCCGGACCAGTTTCCTGCGCACCCAGTCCGGACTGCGGTTTCCGCTGCGCAGCGGCATCCTCGCCTCCCTCCTGTTCAATCTCGACTGGGACGGCAATCCGGCGCCCGAGCGCGAGAGCGTCGACCGGCAGCTGATCTTCAGTCTGGGGTACCGGTGGTAGCGCGGTATCTTCGCGCATCCGCCCCCATCCCGACCTTCCCCCAGCGAAGCTGGGGGAAGGCGTAGTACATCCCCTCCCCCCCCCCGCGCAGAGTGCGCGCCGCCGCTGCGATCGCCGCGAGCTTCTGCTCGGCGATGGACTGGGAAGCGACCGGATTGTCTGCGAACGTGGCAAAACCGCAATCGGGATTGAGCAGCACCCGCTCGACGCCGAAGACGCGGATCGCCGTTTCCGCCCGGGTCACGATCTCGTCGACCGATTCGATGCGCGCGTGCTTCTGGTTTACCACGCCTACGCCCACCCGTCGGTCGTCCGGCAGCGACCGCAGGACGTCGATCTCGCCGGCGCGTGGCGTGCACAGCTCGAGCGACAATGTGCCGACGTTCATCGCGGCAAAGGTCGGCACCAGCGGCGTGTAGTCTCCGGTGAGGCAGGTGCTCTCGTCCGGGGTCCAGTTGCCGCGGCACATGTGCAGGGCGGTTCTCTCGAGCGGAAAGCCGGCCGTCACGGCATTCACCAGATCGCGCGCGAAAGCGAGCTCCGTGGATGAATCGCCCCTTTCGGAAAGCGCACCGCACATGAAGCTACGGCGCTGCTTCGGTCCGGTGAACACCACCTCGGACAGGACCGGTTCATCGAATTGCACCAACGCCACGCCGGCCGCTAGCAGATCGGCGAGTTCCTCCCGCAGCACACGCACGATGTCACGGGCGATGTCATCGCGCGAAGCGTAGGCATTCTCGGTGAGGCATTCGAGCCACAGCGTGCGCGCGAGGAGGTAGGGGCCGGGCAGCGCCACTTTCGCCGGGCGGTCGCTCAGCGTCTTGAGAAACCGGGCTTCGTGCAGGGCGATCGGACGACTGCGCCCGAGTGGGCCGAACACGGCGGGGTGACGAACGTCACCGGCCGGAACGTCGAGCGCACGCAGCTCTTCGGCGAACTCCTCCGGGTCGTCGACCAACGGCAGCAGGTCCGTGAGTGGAATGAGCTGGCAATTGTCCAGGCGCGCGCCGACGAAGCTCGCGTAGCTGTCGCGGCGCTGTTCGCCATCCGTGATGACGTCGACGCCGGCGCGGATCTGAGCGTCCACGGCAAGACGCACGGCATCGTCCGCGGTCGATTCGAACTCCGCTTCCGGCAGCCGGCCTTCGAGCCGCTCGTGCAGAGCCCGGATCAACCAGCGCGGTCGCGGCCAGCTGCCGATGCCCATGACCGCCAGAGGGGCGATCGCCGGTGCGGGGGCCGGCGCCGGCAGGCGATCGGGTTTGCTCACGGGTGTCGATTGTCGTGCAACCGGTGCAACCTGAGGTGCCCGCACCGTCGTCGAAGCTCGCTCTGCCAACGCACCTTTGCAGACGAGATAGGCCCGTTCGCGACCCTCGCGTTGCTCCATTGACACGAACGCGTTGCCCGTTAGCCGGCACCATGCGGGCAGATCCTCCTGCACCGAAGTCTCGGTGGAGAGGATCTCCAGCAGCGCTCCGCGCGGCAGCGGGTCGATGTGGCGGCGGATCAGGAGCAGCAAACCGTTGCCGCAATCGAGATCGCCGCCGTCGAAACTCGCATCCGGCGTGAGTGAAGAGGTAGTCAAGGAAAGGCCAACGCCTGAAACACGAAGGACACGAAGAGCACGAAGGAAACCCCAGGAGACTTTCCTTCGAGTTCCTTCGTGTCCTTCGCGTCCTTCGTGTTGAAAGAGGTTCTTCCGCTGCTCAATACGACAGGCACGGAGTCCCATCGGACAGGAACTCCACGAGCTTGGCTCCGCCAACGATCGTTGCACCTGCGATCAGCCCGCCCTCGTCCAGCTTGCGCTTCTTGAAGCACGGTGAGCAGACCCAGACCTTGCCGCCGGCCTTCACGAAGTTCTCCATGAGTTCCTTGAGTGGCGCGAAGCCCTCTTCGTGAATCGCATCGGCTACACCCTTCTGCGACAGGCGCACGCCCTCGATCGAAAGGAACACGAGCGTGTCCTGGGCCGAGGCCACGGCGGCGTTGGCCACGACGAACGCGACCGTGGCCTTGTCGGTGTTGTCGGTGGAGCAGGCGAGTGCTACGCAGAATTTTCCGGTACCCGGCATGGTGGAGTCTCCTCTTGTTCGATGATCAGCGTGTGGTGTTCGGGGATGCCCGCTCTATCCAGTACAGGCAGCGCCGCGTATCGTGTTCGATCAGCCGCTCACCCGTCATGCGGCACCAGGCCGGCAGATCGAGCCGGGCGCCGGCATCGGTTGCATGCACCCGGATCACCTCGCCCGATTGCATCTCCTTCAGCAGGAAGCGCAGCCGGATGACCAGATCGCCGCAACCGAGGTCGCCGGCGTCCCACTCGCGGTGATGGTCGGGTTCGCGCATCGAGTCCGCGAGGGTAGCCGTGCCCGGCGCGATCCGCAATCGGTGTGGCTCGCCTATCATCGCGCGTCGACCTATGCCTCGCCGGCACGCATGAGCCTCGTCTTCTACAGCAACACCGATGCGCCGGAACCCTGGCGCGAAGCCATTCGCGCCGCACTGCCGTCGCTGCCGTTCCATGTATGGCCACAGACCGGCGATCCGGCGGCCGTCCGCTACACGCTCGTGTGGAAACCGCCGGCCGGGTGGCATGGCCGGTTTCCCCATTTGCAGGCGATCCTGTCGCTCGGTGCCGGCGTCGACGCGATCCTGGCTGATCCGCAGCTGCCACCCGGCGTTCCGGTGCTGCGACTGCTCG
This sequence comes from Betaproteobacteria bacterium Ga0077523, assembly GCA_001464695.1. GTDB lineage: Bacteria > Pseudomonadota > Gammaproteobacteria > Burkholderiales. The sequence continues at coordinate 97,886 of LNDQ01000111.1, forward strand.
ATGCCGGGCTGAGCCGCCAGATGGCCGAGTACGCCGCCTACGGCGTGCTGCATTTTCATCGCCGCATGCACGAGTACGCGCTGCAGCAGCGCGAACGCCGATGGGAACCGCTGGCGCCCACGGCGACCGGAGATTTCGCCGTCGGCGTCATGGGGCTCGGCGTCCTGGGCGGCGAGGCCGCACGGCACATCGCTGCGATGGGCTATCCGGTTCTCGGCTGGAGTCGCACGCCGAAGCGCATTCCCGGCGTGAAATGCTACGACGCCGACGACCTGGACCGATTCCTTGCGCATACGGCGGTGCTGGTGAACTTTCTGCCGCTCACGCAGGCCACCACGGGAATGCTCGATGCGCGCCTGTTCGCGAAGTTGCCGCAGGGCGCATGCCTCGTGAACCTCGCGCGCGGCGCCCACGTCGTCGATGCCGACCTCGTCGCCGCCCTCGACAGCGGACAGATCGGCGGTGCGCTGCTGGACGTGTTCCACGACGAACCCCTGTCCAGGGATCATCCGTACTGGCGGCACCCACGCGTGATCGTCACACCGCACGTCGCTGCCGTGACCCTCGCCTCGGAAGCCGCCGCCCAGGTGATCGCGAATCTGCAGCGTCTCGAACGCGGTGAACCGCCGCTCGGCGCCGTCGACCGCGCTGCCGGATACTGAACGTTCGCGAGCTCGGAAGACACGGCGTCCGCAGGCGCTACAGGTACTGCATCATCCCCAGCTCGAGACGGTGGGTCAGCAGTTCGTGGTGCGGATAGACGCGGATCCGATACTCGAGCCGCCCGCACATCTCGGGGGTCAGCGCGAGCGCGAACCGGTGCTCCTTCTCGTCGGTGACCGTGCCGTCCGGTTCGAACCGGAAGTGGTTTACGCGCTTCTGCGAATCGAGATGGGTGCGGCGCGCCAGTTCCAGTTCGACCACCACGTCCTCGGGTTTCATCCCGTCCAGAAACACGGCCACTTCGAGCCGGATGCCTTCGCCGAAGGCGATGCGGCGCGGTGCCGCGTCCAGCCGGCGTAGTCGGAGGTTGCTCCAGCACTGGCGGATGTGGGTTTTCCATTCGGCCAGCCGACGCGCATTGGCGTAGTCGCTCTCGCTGTGCCGGCGCCATTGCCGCGTGGCCGGCAGGTAGAACTTGGCGACGTACTCGTTCACCATGCGGGTGGAGTTGAAGCGCGGCAGCAGGGTCGCGATCGAATGTTTCGCCATCTTCACCCACTCGGGTGAAAAGCCCATCTCGTTGCGCGAGTAGTAGCTGGGAATGACGTGGTCCTGCAGCAGTTCGTAGAGCGTCTTCGATTCCTCGAAGTTGCGCCGGTGCTCGTCGAGGGATTCGGAAACCGGCTTGATGGCCCAGCCGTTCTTGCCGTCGTAGCCCTCGTCCCACCAGCCGTCACTCACCGACAGGTTCAACACGCCGTTGATGCCGGCCTTCATGCCGGAGGTGCCGCTCGCTTCCAGCGGAAAGACCGGGTTGTTGAGCCACACGTCGACGCCGGAGACGAGCCGGCGCGCGAGGCGCAGGTCGTAGTTCTCCACCAGCAGCACGCGCCCTTCGAACTCCTGCATGCGCGAGATCTGGTTGATGCGACGGATCAGGTCCTGGCCGGGCACGTCGGCCGGGTGGGCCTTGCCGGCGAAGATGAACAGCACCGGACGCTGGTCGTCGCAGACGATCTGGCGCAGCAGGTCGAGGTTCTCGAACAGGAGTGCTGCGCGCTTGTAGGTTGCGAACCGGCGCGCGAATCCGATCGTCAGCACGTTCGGATTCGCCGGGTCGGTGAACTTGAGCAGGCGGTCGAGGTGCGCTTCCGAGCCGTTGTTGCGGAAGTGCTGGCGCGAGATGCGATGGCGCACGAGATAGAGCATCTGCGCCTTGAGCGACTGCCGAACGCTCCAGAACAGGTGCTCGGGGATTTCGTCGATGCGCTGCCAGAACCCGGCGTCGGTGATGTGCTGGGTCCATTCGTAGCCGAGGAACTTGTCGAACTGGTCAGCCCACTCCTGCGCGAGGAAGGTGGGCACGTGCACGCCGTTGGTGACGTACGACAACGGATTCTCGCGCGGGTCCACCTGAGGCCACATGGCCGACAGGATGCGCGACGAGACGCCGCCGTGGATGCGCGACACGCCGTTGTGGAAGCGCGAGCCGTGGATCGCGAGCGCGGTCATGTTGAACTCGCCGCCGTCCCCCATGCGACCGAGTGCCAGGAACTGCTCGCGCGTGATGTTGAGATCGCCGACGAACTTCTCGAAGTAGCTCGTCATCATGTCGATCGGAAAATGGTCGTGGCCCGCCGGCACCGGCGTGTGCGTGGTGAACACCGTGTTGGCCGCGACCGCCTCCATCGCCGTGGCGAAGGGGTGGCCCTGCACCACCAGCTCGCGCATGCGCTCCAGCACCAGGAACGCGGCGTGGCCTTCGTTGATGTGCCAGACGGTGGGCTTCAAGCCGAGCGCCGCTAGCGCGCGTACCCCGCCGATCCCCAGGACCAGTTCCTGTTCGATGCGGTCGGTGCGGTCGCCGCCGTAGAGGCGGTGCGTGATGTCGCGATCGTGCGGAGCGTTCTTCTCGATGTCCGCGTCGAGGAGGTAGAGCGTGACGTGGCCGACACGCGCCTGCCAGACCTTGAGCCAGATCCTCCGGCCGGGAAAGTCCACCGACACGAAGATGTCGGTGCCGTCGGTACCGGCAACCGGCGAGATCGGCAGATCCTCGAAGTCCGAATCGCCATAGGACGCGTGCTGATTGCCGTCGGCGTCGATGGCCTGGGAGAAGTAGCCCTGGCGGTAGAGCAGCCCGACGCCGACGAATGGCAGGCGCATGTCGCTGGCCGCCTTGCAGTGGTCACCCGCGAGGATGCCCAGGCCGCCCGAGTAGATGGGCAGCGATTCGTGGAACCCGAACTCGGCGCAGAAATAGGCGATGAGGTCGTTCTGGCGCAACCACTCGGAGCCGTTGCGCCGCAGCGGTTCGTCCTTGTAGCTGTCGTAGGCCGACAGCACCCGGTTGTAGGAGTTGATGAAGACCGGATCGTCGGCCGCCTCGATGAGGCGCTGCTCGTCGACGCGCTTCAGGAACGCCTTGGGACTGTGACCCACCGCGTCCCACAGGCTGGTGTGCAGCCGCGAGAAGAGGGAGCGGGTCGGTCGGTCCCAGCTATACCAGAGATTGTCGGCCAGTTCCTCGAGGCGGGCGAGGCGGCGCGGGATCTTCGGGTGGACTTCGAGGAGGAAGGTGTTGCCGGATGGCATGGCGGTGCGATCCGAGGGAGGAGGTGTGACCGATTGTAGCGCGCACCCTCCGGGGACTCACCGGGCGCACCACAGTGGTGCGCCCAAGGGACCGCCGCCCTACAGCACGAAGCGCGCGAGGTCTTCCGTTGCCGCGAGGCTTCCCAGGCGGGCGTCCACCATTGCGGCGTCGATGGTCACCGACCTGCCTTCCAGCTTGGCGGCATCGAAGGAGATGTCCTCCAGCAGCTTTTCCATCACCGTGTAGAGGCGGCGGGCGCCGATGTTCTCGGTGCGTTCATTCACCTGCCAGGCAATTTCGGCGAGTCGGCGAACGCCATCTTCGGTGAACTCGAGCGTGACGCCTTCGGTCGCGAGCAGTGCTTCGTACTGGCGGGTGAGGCAGGCGTCCGTGGACGTGAGGATGCGCTGGAAGTCCTCGACCGACAGCGATTCGAGCTCCACGCGGATGGGAAAGCGCCCCTGCAGCTCCGGGATGAGGTCCGACGGCTTTGCCAGGTGGAAGGCGCCGCTGCCGATGAACAGGATGTGATCGGTCTTCACCATGCCGAACTTGGTGCTGACGGTCGTGCCTTCTACCAGCGGCAGGAGGTCGCGCTGCACGCCCTGGCGGGAGACATCGGCGCCATGGGCCTCGGAACGGCTCGCGATCTTGTCGATCTCGTCGAGGAACACGATGCCGTTGGCCTCGACGGATGCCAGGGCGCGGGTCTTGAGCTCCTCGTCGTTGACGAGCTTCGCCGCTTCCTCGTCGGTGATGAGCTGCATCGCTTCGCGTACGCGCAGCTTGCGCAGCTTGCGGCGACCGGCGCCGAGATTCTGGAACATGCCCTGGATCTGCTGGGTGAGATCCTCCATGCCGGGGGGCGCCAGAATCTCCATGTTGGGGGCGGCCTGGCTCACTTCGATTTCGATCTCCTTGTCGTCCAGTTCGCCCTCTCGCAGCTTCTTGCGAAACTTCTGCCGCGTCGCGTTCTCGCCTTCGGTGGCAGTGCTGCCGAACCCGGCGTCGCGAGTGCCCGGCAGCAGGGCATCGAGCACACGGTCCTCGGCGGCATCTTCGGCACGGTGACGCACCTTCTTCATTTCCTGCTCGCGCGTCTGCTTGATCGCCATCTCGACCAGGTCGCGCACGATCGTGTCGACGTCGCGCCCGACGTAACCCACTTCGGTGAACTTGGTCGC